>CAZBER010000026.1:29896-53895 GCA_964490985.1 uncultured Desulfovibrionaceae bacterium
ATCA
Source organism: uncultured Desulfovibrionaceae bacterium (assembly GCA_964490985.1). Classification (GTDB taxonomy): domain Bacteria; phylum Desulfobacterota; class Desulfovibrionia; order Desulfovibrionales; family Desulfovibrionaceae; genus Solidesulfovibrio. The sequence goes on from CAZBER010000026.1 coordinate 29,901, forward strand.
GCCAACCTTTTTCCTCCATCCAGGGGGTCCGGGGGGGATGATCCCCCCCGGCCGCCGGAGGCATCTTTTCTTGATGTCTTATCCCCTTAAAGGGTAAGCGCCGCCAGTCCGCCCAATCCCAGAACCAGCATCAGGGACAGACCGCCGGCCAGCCCGTAAAACGGGAAGGCGGCCAGGCCAAAGGCCAGCGCGCCCAGGGCCGCTCCGGCCGCGCCCATAATGAAAAAATCCCGGACCGCGACGTCGCGCGGGACTTGCGCGTTGCTTGCGGCCACGGCTGCGGCGAAGTGCGCCCCGCCCACAAGGCCCAGGATCAGGGCCAGCCCGCCAAAGGCCGCCAGGGACAGGCCGGCCTGGGCCAGGAAGGCCGGTTGTTGGAATAGTGGGGGCAACGCAACGGCCAGGGCCGGCAGGCACAGGCAGGCCGCGGCCTGAAGCAGGGCCAGGCCACGGCCCGGGCGCTTGGACAGATTGGCCCGGCGCCAAAAAAGGGCCGCGCCCAGGGCCAGGCCGGCCGCCTGGGCCGAGGCCAGGCCGGCCAGGTGGCCGTAAAGCCGGCCGGTCAGGATCTGGTAGCCAAGGAGAATGGCCGCACTGCCGGCCGCTTGGGCCAGGCCGGCCGTCAGCACGCCGGCCCGGATGCGGCCGGCCGCGCCGAACGCGCCCAACCGGCCGGTCCTGGCCGCCAGGGCCGGCAGGGCGGCCAGGGCAAAGGCCAGGGCCAGGGCCACGCTAAACGGCGTGCGCGAAAGCCTGGCGTAGGTCTCGCCCAGGCCAAAGGCGAAGCAGGCCGGGCTGCGGTCCTGGTTCGGGGCCACGGGCCTTGATGGCGCGGCCAGCAGGGTTTCCAGAAAGGCCAGGCGCTTGGGCGCGGTCATGTCGGGCAGGCCCGCGTCGCGCAGGTTATCCAGGGCATCGAGTCCCCGGTCCGCCAGGGCTTGCTCCATGGTCGCCTGGGGCGGCGGGAACGGGCCGTCCTGGCGGGCCAGAACCAGGGTGGGGTCGCCGGGCAGGGCCAGGATGGCGGGAAAGGCCGCACTGAGGCTGGCGCGAAGGCTTTGCAGGGCTAAAAGCCGGTCCGGCCCGGGCGCGGCCCCCACCCCTGGCCCGGCGCAGGCCACCAGCCCTCCCGGAGCCAGGGCGCGGCGGCAGGCCTGGAAAAATTCCAAAGTGGCCAGCCGGTTGGCCTGAAGGTTTGGCGGCGCGCCCAGGGCCACGAGGATCACGTCGTAGACCCCGGCCGGGGAGTTGCGGACAAAGGCGGCCGGGTCTTCGGACAAGGCGTTGACGCGCGCATCATCCAGGGCCTTGGCCGCGTCCGGGGTCTTTTGCCGGGCCAGTTCCAAAAGCCCGGCATCGATCTCCAGGCTGTCCACGGCCGCAACGTCGGGTTGTTTGAGGATTTGGGCCAATACCCCGGATATGCCGCCGCCGATGCACAGCACGCGCCTGGGCGCGGGGTGCATGAGCAGGGGCGGATGGGCGACGAGTTCGGCCGCCAGCGGGTCGGGCACGGCAAAAAGCCAGTTGTTGTCCGCGAAAAAGGCGGTGTGGCCGCCGCTGGCCAGCACGGCCAGTTCGTTTCGCGGCGTGTCGCGGTCCGCGGCCAGATCCGGCCCCCATTCCCAGGCCCGGCTTTTGGCGTCGAGCAGGCCGCTTATGGGCAGGGCCAGCACGCACAAAAGTCCCAGGAGCGACAGCCACGTTTCCATGCGCCGGCTTTCCGAGGTGCCGGCGGCGCAAAAAAGGCCCACTGCCGCCAGGCCCAGGGCCATGTCCAGGCAGGCGTTGACCGGAGAGAGCCGGGGGATGGCCACGAACTGGACGAAAAGCCCGCCCGCGGCCGCGCCCAAGGCCGCGGCCACGACAGCGGCCAGGGGCCGGGCGGACCATTTGGGATGGCTCCCGGCCGTGGCCAGACAGGCCGAGGCGGCAAAGCCCAGAACCAGGCAGACCGGGCCGCAGCACAGGGCCGACGCCGCCAGCACGGCGGCCAGGGACGGGGTCTGTCCCGGATGGATGCCGAGCCAGGGCCGCATCAGCCGGATGGCCAGGATGGCGGCCGGCATGAGCACGGCCGTCAGTCCCAGGGCCGGGGCCAGGAGTTCGGCCGGCCGGCGGCCAAGGGCCAGGCGGGGAAAGAAAAACGCGCCCAGGGCCGCGCCGGCCAGCCCCACGGCCAGGGCTAAGCCGGCCAGGATTTCGTTCCCGAAAAAAAGAGCCAGGATTTCGCGCAAAAAAAGGACCAGAAAGGCCATGGCCGCAAAGCCGGCGGCAGCGGCCGCCGGCAGTGGCCGGCCCGGATGCCGGGCATGGACGAACACATCTGTCATAGGAAAAGCTTTTTGAACCTCGCAAACAAGGTGCCGGCCTCGGCCGAATCATCCGTGGACGAGGCATCGGGTTTGGCGCCGGCCCGGTCCCGGAAGACCTGGCGCACGCGGTCGACGATCTCGGGGTGCCGGGCCAGGACCATGCGAAAGCCCTCACGGTCCACTTCCAGACATTGGGTGGGTTCCACGGCCCGCACGTCGGCCTGGCGGGGCTCGCCCGTAAGGAGCGCCATCTCGCCGAAGATCTGGCCCGGCCCCAGCCGGGCCAGTTCGCGGCCGTCCGCGATGATGGCCACCTGGCCGGACAGGATGATGCACATGGTGGTGCCGGTTTCGCCCTTGGCGAAAATCGTCTGTCCGGCCGAGAAACGCCGCTTCACCGAAGCCCGGGCCAGCATGTCGCGGTCCTCCTCGGTCATGCCGGCCAAAAGCTCCACCTCGGCCAGGGCGGCCGAGCGTTCCGGGGGGGCCACCCGGTCGGTGCGCTCTTCCAGGAACACCCGCCGGGTGGGCGGCGGGAGGTCGATGCCGCGTTCCAGGAACTGGTACCACACGGCCGAAAGCACGGCATCCGCGGCGGCCATGCCGGCGTTGAAGCTCGTGATGGCGTATACGGCGGCATAGACGAGCCGGTCCGGATGGATTTCCGCCAGGCGCACCGAGGGCGGGGGGGTCCGGGCCACGCCCTCGGCCCGGGACAGGGCCGTCAGGATGGCGGACTTGACTTCCACCGGCGGCATCTCGGGCGGGGCGGGGATGTAGGCCGTGCGCCAGATGGGGGCCGCCGGCCGGTTGTAGTTGACCAGCCGCTCCTTGGCCACGGCATTGTTGGGCAAAAGCACCTCGTTGGCCCCAAGGGTCACCACCTTGGTGTAACGCCAGGTCACTTCCGTCACCCGGCCTTCCACGTCGCCGACCTTGATCCAGTCGCCCTCCTGGAAGGGTTTTTCGGTTTGCAGCAAAAGGCCGGAAATGAGGCTGCCGATGGTGTCCTGCATGGACAGGCCGATGACGGCCGTGAGAATGGCCGAGGAGGTGAGCAGGGAGCTGAGCTGGATGTCCAGGAGCTGTTTGAGGCCTGCCCCGGCCAGCACGACCAGGGCCAGGAACTTGATCAGGTCCTTGAGGATGTGCCTGCCCGGCTGTCCCTTGCCCCGGGCGATAAAGAGTTGGGCATAGAGGAAATCCACGCCGTGTCGGGCCATCATCCAGGCGGCGGCCAGGTAGGTGACGGTGAAGGGAATGGCCAGCTTGCCCCTCAGGTCCGCGGGCAGGCTGCGCTCCAGGCCAAAGAGCAGTCCCAGGGCCACCAGCCACTTGACGAGGCCGGCCAGGGAGCGGCTAATGACCCGCTTGTCCCGAAGGGACCGCAGCAGGGCGGCCGCGATCAGGAAGACCGTCAGGGCTGCGGCCAGGTGCGTGCCCGCGAGGATGGCCGTGGGGCCGAAGTCGGCCAGGGTCGCGGCAAGGGAGGATGGTTCGGCGGCCAAGCCAGGACTCCTTTGTCAGCCTGTTTGAAAGTGTGCCTGTCCTACGTGGCCGGCGGGCCGGCGTCAACGCGGCCAAAAATGTTCAAGGAGTTTGGGAACGTGTCCAAAAAAAAGAAACAGGAGCGGCCGGATCCGGCCAGCCTGGGGCTGGCCCGGGTGGGGGTGGAGAGCCATGCCCACCTGGATATGGGCGAGTTTTTGCCGCACGAGCTTCCGGAGCTGCTCGACCGGGCCGCTGCCGCCGGGGTCGAGCGCGTGGGCAACGTGTTTCTGGGGCCAGGGGCCTTTGCCGCGCACAAGGAACTGTTCGAGGCCAGGCCCGAGGTCTTTTTCATCCTGGGCGTGCATCCGTGCGACAGCGGAAAAATGGAGCCGGGTGATCTGGCGGCCATGGAAGCGGCCTTTCGAAACGAGCCCCGACTTCGGGCCCTGGGCGAGATCGGCCTGGATTTCCATTGGGACGACGCGCCGCCCGAAGTCCAGGAACGCGCCTTCCGGGAGCAGTTGATTCTGGCCCGGGAGCTTGGCCGGCCCGTGGTCATCCACAGCCGGGACGCCGAGGCCGCCACCCTGGCCATTCTCGATGACCTGGGCTTTCGGGATCATCCCCTGGTGTGGCACTGCTTTGGCGGCGGCCCGGACCTGGCCCGGGAAGTGGCGTCCCGGGGCTTTCTGGTTTCCGTGCCCGGACCCGTGACCTATCCCAAGAACACGGCCCTGGCCGCGGCCGTGGCCGAGCTGGACCTGTCCCGCCTGCTCCTGGAAACCGACGCTCCGTACCTGGCTCCCGAGCCCTGGCGGGGCAAGCGCAACGAACCGGCGTTTCTGGTCTTCACGGCGGCCCGGGTGGCCGCCATCAAGGGCCTGGACGTGGCCGAGGTGTGGCGGACCACCGGGGAGAACGCCAAGGCCTTTTTCGGGCTGTGACGTCCGCCTTTGCCATTCGGTCACGCGGGCCTTTTTTCGGATAACCGTCTTTGCCTGCGCACGGCCCCGGCGCGGTTCGCCTGGCTTGCCGAAACCAGAGCCGCAGCGTATGTTTGCCGGACAACCACGCCCTACCGAAACAACCGGGGAGAAGCACTGCCATGGCTCTTGAAATCACCACCCACGGCGATATCGACCAGATTGTGGTCACCTCGTTGCCCTGCGCCTTTGTGCAAAAGATTTTCCGGCATTGCTGGGGCAAGAACAACACTCCGTATTTCGCCAACAACTGCTTCAAGGGTGTGGTGTATTTCGACGAACGCCTGGCCCGCAAGTATGCCGAGGACCTGGGGCTCACCTGGCGCAGCTGGCTTTTGGCGGACACGTTCTACCACAAGGCCGGGGCCTGCCATGAGCATGGACTCACCCTGACCGTGGCCGGCGGCGGGGAATCGACCACGATTTCCGCCGTGGGCCTGGCCGTGGTCGAGTCGCGCCCACGCCTGGCCGATTTCCTGGGCCGGCTGGCCGAGGACGAGGTGGTGGCCCTCCTGGGCTCCGTGGACAAGGGGGAGATGGTCTTCAGCCTCCCCGACTTCGAGGGAACCTTTGATCCGGACAAGCTCTCCATTGCCGTGGACCGCCTGACCGACCTCTACAGCGAAGAGGCCGTCATCACCGGCCTGACCTACGACGGCCGGACCATGTCCATGGAAACGGGCGAGAGCCGGGGCAAGAATATGCTCGATCCTATTCTCATCGGCCCGGACGGCAAGCTCCTGGATATGTACGATTTCGCCTAGACCCGGGCCGCCTGGCGGGCGGTTTTTCCGGATGCTTCGGGCCTTGCGTTGGCGGGCTTGACGGAATCCCTCCGATCTTTTATATAGAAACCTATTATTTCTCCTGTGCACTGGCGGCAAACCTGAAGATGGAGGTCCGACAGCCGTGAAAACCATTCTGGTCGTCGACGACGATCCGAGCATTCGCGCGCTTATCCGGCTCTATCTGGAAGGGTCGGGCTATGCCGTGGTGGAGGCTTCCGATGGGCGTCGGGGCATGCAGGCCCTGGGCGGGGCGCCCGTGGACCTGATCATTCTGGACATCTTCATGCCCGAGATGGACGGCCTGGAAATGCTCCAGGAACTGCGGGAACACTGCCAGTCCTGCAAGGTCATGGCCATATCCGGCGGATCGCCCAAGATCGGCATGGACCTGCTCGGCCATGCCACCATCTTCGGGGCCGACGCCGTGCTGGAAAAGCCCTTTGGCGAGGCGACCCTCATCCAAAAAGTACGCGATCTGATCGGTTCGCCCGAGACGGTCTAGCGGCGTTTGCAAAAAATCGAACGTAACGTGGAGCCTCAATAGCGGTTCCGTTGGAACGCCCTAAGCCCCTGGCGGGTTTCCAAAGGGCAAAGCCCTTTGGTCGCCGAAGGCTTCAAAAACGGCTCCCGCAAGCGCCCCTCCTGTCTGTCTCCCAGGACGCCTCACGAAAAAATACATTTTTCTATCTTTAAGCGTTCCACTTCCACTCGGCTTACGCCTGTTTCGCGGCGGCCAGTGCGGCACGGGCCAGTCGTTCCTCGGCCTGGGTGAGGGCGGCCCGGGCCTGGGCCGCATCGCGCGCCTGGCTGGCCCGTTCCAGGGCCTCGCCGGCCTGGCCGAGTTCCTCGAAGCCGTAGGTGCGGGCCGATCCCTTGAGGGTGTGCCCCTGGCGGCACGCGGCCTCGAAATTCCCGGCCGCCAGGGCTGCGGCGGCGGCCGTCACGGCCTGGCCGGCGGACTGGAAAAAAAGCGGCAGCAGCGGGCGCAGGCGCTCCTGGTCCAGGGGCCTTCCGGCCTCGGGCCGGGGAGCCGCGTCCACGGGCAGGTACCGGGACAAGGCGGCCATGAGGGCGGCCTTGCGCACCGGCTTGACCAGAAAATCCGTGCATCCCGCCTCGCGGCAGCGCCGGCGGTGCTCGTCCAGGCTGTGGGCGGTCAGAATCAGGATGGGCACGGGCGCGCTTCCCCGCTGGCGTTCCAGGTCCCGAATGGCCTGGGTGGCGTCGCGGCCGTCCAGGACCGGCATTTCCAGATCCATGAATATGGCGTCAAAGCCTTCGGCGGCGAACCGGTCCACGGCTTCCCGGCCATTGGCGGCCGTTTCCAGTTGGTAGGGGGCGTTTTCCAGAAAAAGCCGCACCAGCGACAGATTGTCGCTGTTGTCGTCCACCAGCAGGATGCGGGGCCGGTGTTGCGTGGTGTCGGGATGGGGGGGCATGGTGTGGGCTTGCGCTGCGAAAAACAGGCGCGCCGCAGCAGGCGTTGCCTTCATGCCACGCCTGGGGAATATTGCAAGTTAAAAGCCGGCCTCGGGCCGGAAGCAGACCCTGGCCTCGGGGCAGGCGGCCGCGAGCTCCTGGACGAAAGCCTCCACCCGGGCGGCCGCGTCCGGGCAATACATGAGGCGCACCACGGCGGCAAAGCGGTCCACCACCGTGGGCAGGGCCAGGTTGTCCTCGGCTTCCAGCAAAAACTTGAGCAGGGCCACGTGGCAGGCGTCCAGGCGCACATACAGACGCCTGGACGCCCGGGGCGGAGTCCAGGGCTTTTCCCGCCGTTTTCTCACAGGGTTTCGCAGCCGTCGGCGGTGATAAGGGCCATGTGCTCCCAGCGCGCGCCGCCCCAGTCGGGATAGTAGAGCCCGGGCTCCACGGTCACCACCATGCCTTCGGCCAAAACCCCTTCGGCGGCCGGGTTGAGGCTGGGTCCCTCGTGGGTTTCCAGGCCGATGCCGTGGCCCAGGGAATGGGTGAAATACGCGGCCACGCCTTCCCGCTCGAACACGTCCCGGGCCAGGTTATGGGCTTCCCGGAAGGACAGGCCCGGCCGCAGTCCGGCCAGGGCCGCGGCCTGGGCCCGCTGGACCTGGTCCAGGGTCTTTTGGAAGTGCTCGGGCGGGTTGTTTCCCACCCACACGGTGCGGGTCTGGTCCGAGCAATAGTCGTCCCGCCGGCCGCCCACATCCACCAACACCGGGCAGTTGTCGGTGATCATTGTGTCGCCCGGAATGGCGTGGGGCAGGGCCGCGTTTGGCCCCACGGCCACAATGGGCGAAAAGGCCAGCTCCGTGGCCCCGAACTCCCGGAACAGCTTCTCGATTTCCCAGGCCGCCTGGGCCTCGGTGCGCCCGGGAAGCAGCACCTGGGGCAGGCGCTCCATGACCGCGTGGTTGACCGCGGCGCTGCGGCGCATGCGCGCGATTTCGTCCGCGTCCTTGATCAGGCGCAGCGGTTCCACGGCCCAGGTGACCGGGGTCAGGGGGAGATGTTCGGCCAGCCGGGCATGGGTCTCGAAGGAGATGGCGGCGGCCTCGAAGGCGGCGTGGCCGATGCCCCGGCTTTTGAGGAATGCGGCAATGGCAGCGAAGCGGCCCGCCCCGTAGATGCACAGGTCCTCTTCGGGCCACAGGCGCAGGGCCGCGTCCTTGTAGCGGGCGTCGGTGAAAAGCGCGTCCCGGCCCGAGACGCTGACGCACAAAAGCCCGGCCGATTCGTTGCACTGGGGGTCGTGCAACTCGAAGCCGCTTAAATAGTACCGATTGGCGGCATGGAAAACGAGCAGGGATTCGTGTCCCGTTTCCCGAAGCCGCTCCCGCAGGCGTTCCCGCCTGGCCGCAAACACGTCCCGATCACTTCCTGGCGTCACGATGTCCGGCCGCTCCTGTGGCGTGGTGTGGGGGAGGTACGTCCTTCCCTGGCCGGATTGTGTTTCAGATCGGAGGCCGGACGTCAACCGCAGGGGCCTGGGTTCGGGCAGGGCATAGACGGTTTCGTTCTGGCCGCAGACCACCCGTTCGGCCCACTGCACGCCTTGCATGAGCGAATGGTCCATGTTGCCCGCTTCGTATTTCCAGCCGCCGAACCGGCCCCGGGAAAAAATGTCCAGGGCTTCGAGCGCCGGCTGGATCACGGCCAGGGCGGCGTCGCGTTCCAGGCAGGGAATGGGATAGGCATAGTCCACCCGCTGCTCCCACACCGAGGTCAGCCGGTCCCGGTCGGAAGCTTCGATGAGCGTGGTGTTGACCAGTCCGGCCAGGGTGCGCTCGGCCAGGCTGGCGGCATCCTCGGGCTTGTGGCCGGAGAACGAGGTCTCGGTCATGATGGCCCGGCTGCGCAGCCGCATGCCGTCCGGGTCCGGGGTATTGAAGGGCGAATAGTTGTGGAAATTGGTCACCCGGTAAAAGGGGCAGTCGGCCTCGGGAAAATACATCCAGCAGCGCGGGTCGGCCGGCGCGCCCGCAAAGCCCAGGCCGTGGATGACCGCGCCGTTGTGCTTGAGGCTTGCGGCCGCCGCGAGCAGGGTCTCGTTGGCTTGGGCCAGGACGTCGGTCACGAAGCGGTCCAGGGGCATGGTGGTCAGGAGGTGTTCGTAGGCAATGACCACGCCCGTGGCCGTGCGCGCGGTCCGGGTGGCCGGGTCGACCCGGACCGCGGCCTGGTTCAGGGCCACCCGGTCGGCGAACCGGCCGGCCAGGCGGCGGTAGATTTCCCCGGTGCCGCCGTACAGGGGAAAGGCAAAGGTGTTGTTGGGGCCCCAGGCCACGTCGTCGCGGCCCAGCACGATGTTTTTGATCACCCGGGCCGCGTCCACCACGCACACCCGCTCCCCGATCCAGGCATGGGACATGGTTTCGGCCGGGTGGGCCCAGACCTTGAAGTTGTAGGGCACCATGAACAGCCGGGCAATGCCCGGGCCGAACACGCGGTCGATCCAATCCCGGAAATGGGCCGGCTCCGCCTCTTCGCCTCGGGCCGAGGCGGCCGAGGCGGCCAAGAGCCCTTCCACGCATTCCCAGGCCAACTCCGGGGGCAGGCGGCGGATGTTGTTCTGAAAGGGATAGGGCACCCAGGTGGCTGCGGCGCGAACCCAGGATTCGCGCTGGTGGCGCAGGACGTCGTTGCCCAGAAGGTCGGCCAGGAGGCGGTCGAAATAGTCGTAATGGGAAAAGACCACGTGCCCGCCCACGTCCCAGGTGAACCCAGCCCGGTCGGTGAAGCTGGCGGAAAGGCCGCCCACATGGTTGTCGCGTTCCAGGACCAGGAAGTCGTTTTGGCCAAGCTCGGCCAGCCGCCAGGCCGCGCCGAGCCCCGTCGGGCCGGCGCCGAGGATCAGAAATTTGACGTGCATGCATGCCCCCGGGGTTTGGGGAGTGGGGAATGCAAGAACAGGGCCGGCCAAAGCGGCAAAAAAGGATTGCTTCGGACCGATTCGGTCTGGTTTGGGACAAGGGCTGCCAGCGCTTCAAGAAGCGCGTTGACGGGGAAGCCGTCATTTTGGCGCAAGCCGGAAGGTGATTCCAGCTTTTTCAGACTGGACCCCGGCGAAAGCCGGGGTGACGAAAGGAACAACCGCAAGGGCTTCAGGTAACGCCCCAGCGGGCAGGACACAAAAAATCTCCCGGGACCGCAGCCGGTCCCGGGAGAGTGAAAGTTGCGCGGGCCGGCTTACCAGGCCGGACGGCGGGGGGGGCGGGGAGCGCGGGGCTTGGCCTCGTTGACCTTGAGGCTGCGGCCTTCGAACTCAGCCCCGTCCAGAGCCCTGATGGCCTCGTCGGCGGCGGCGTCGTCATCCATCTCCACGAACCCGAAGCCGCGCGGTTTGCCGGTCTCGCGGTCGGAGATCAGTTTGACGGATTGGACTTCGCCGTAGCGGGCGAACAGGTCGCGGACGTTTTCCTCTGTGGTGCGGAAGGGTAGGTTGCCAACATAGATGTTCTTGGACATGAGGCAGGGACTCCCAAACGGTTAACGTCAAAACGAACGCGAAGCGTGTACAGAGGTCCGAAAACCGCCGGCTACGCTCCTCCCCAGGACTATTCCATCGGTCCCACGACCGGAATGGCCCGATAGTTGGAGTGCATCCGTCGGTTTCTGCAACACAAAGGTGGAAAACGGTCGGCGCGCACTCTTTTGGACTCCACAAGCGAGTCATTTCGCGCAAAGGCCGGGAAAAAATCCTGCGCCATACACGGGAAATTGCCACGGCTTTGGGCGAACGTGATCAACCCTACCCAAACCCGAAATCACTGGCAAGTAAAATTAATGTGAATTCCGCGTCTTGCAGGCCAGGGAATTCCGCCACGCCAGTTGGCGACCCCAAAAAACGTTGCGTTGGCCCTGACACTGAAAGCGGGAGGTTTGCCCGCGCCTGAACCGTCGCCCGGCCAACGCCCGCCGCTTCGTTCCCCTGTGGCCCAAATCATGGGATGCGGCCGGATTTGGAATGTGCTAGGTGCGTCGCACGTTGTCTGCGCCAGGGCCGTTTCAATGGAGGGAGTGGATGTCCGACCGGTTTGCCGCCGCGCGTTTCCAGGTGGCCGTCTCGTTGCGGGAGTCCTACAAGACCGGCTTTGGCGGCACCACCCACGAAGGCGAACGGGTCCTGTACTATTTTGCCGAGAAGACCCCGGAAACAGGCATCCACATCCAGGCCCTAAATGCCAACAGCGTGCCCAGCGGCGAGCAGACCCCGGTGGACGAGGAGGAGTTCTTCCAGAAGTTCAAGCCCGAGCCGCTGATCTATTACAACACGGTCAAGCCGCGCCTGGAAGCCATGCTGGGCCATCTGGACAAGGGCGAGAAGCATCTGGAGGCCGGCCGCCTGGAGAAGGCCGAGGCGTCTTTTCAAAAGGCCCTGGAATATGACGCGGACAATCTCCGGGCCATCTTCGGCCTGGGCAACACGTATTTGAGCGCCGGCAAGGTCGAGGAGGCCCGGGACGTGTTTGACAAGATCATGTCCCTGGATCTGGCCTTTGGCCCGGAAAACAAGCACCTGTTCAACGAGTTCGGCATCCGCATGCGAAAGACCGGACTGCTGGACATGGCCCTGGCCTATTACGGGAAGGCCCTGGCCGCGTCCGAGAACGACGAAAACCTGCTTTTCAACCTCGGCCGCATCCACTTCGAGATGGGCGATTTTTCGGAGGCCGCGGCTGCGGCGGAAAAATGCCTGGCCCTTAATCCCGAATTTCTGATCGCCGCCAAGCTCAAAAAAGCGGCGGCCAAGGCCCTGGCCGCCAATCCGGCCGGGGACGGCGCGGCCCCGGCCGGTGACGCCGCGGACAAACGCGCCTGGACCGAACCGCAGCCGCCGGCCTAGTGTCGCGTCCTCGAAAAGAGGGTATGGAAATACCAGAGCCAACTCACGTGAATAGTTATTTTTTCTTAAAAAATACTGGCGTATTTTTTAAGGGACGCAACACTAGTCCGTTTCAAGGCACGGGTATCGCTTTAAGGATGCGATCCGAGGCTCTTGCAACCGAATGTAACGTGAAACAGCAATGCACGTTACGGATGACGCCCTCAGTCCATTACGGGTTTCCAAAGGGCGCAGTCCTTTGGTCGCCGAAGGCTTCAAAAACGACCCTTTTTGCAAACGCTCAAGCCTAGCGAAAGACCACGGTCTTGTTCCCGTACACGATCACCCGGTCCTCCAGGTGCCAGGTGACGGCCCGGGCCAGGACCGTGCGCTCCAGGTCGCTGCCCGTGTTTTTGAGGTCCGCCACGGAAAACCGGTGCGTCACCCGGGCCGTGCCCTGCTCGATGATGGGGCCGGCGTCGAGCTCGGCCGTCACGTAATGGGCCGTGGCCCCGATCAGCTTGACCCCCCGCTCGTGGGCCTGGCGGTAGGGATCGGCCCCCACGAAGGCCGGCAGGAACGAATGGTGGATGTTGATGGCCCGGTTGGCGTACGGCGCCAGAAAATCCGCGGACAGCACCCGCATGTACCGGGCCAGCACCAGCAGGTCCGTGTCCCCGCCCAGCCGTTCGGCTATGCCCGCCTCGGCCTCGGCCATGCCCCCGTCGCCCACGGGCACGTGGAAAAAGGGCACGCCCAAGGCTTCCACGCTGCCGCGCAGATCGTCGTGGTTGCTGATGACCATGGTCACCTGGCAGGGGAGCTCCCCCCGGGCGAACCGCCACAGGAGCTCCATCAGGCAATGGTCGTGGCGCGACACCAGGATGGCCGCCCGCTTCTTCACGTCGGAATAGGACAGCCGCCAGTCCATGGCGAAGCGCGATCCCACCACCTCGCCGAAGGCCGTTTCCAGGGCCTCCCGGGACAGGTCCAGATAGGGCGTGTAAAATTCCAGGCGCATGAAGAACGTGCCGCCCTCGGGGTCCGTGGAGTGCTGGTCCAGGTCGATGATGTTGGCCCCGTGGGCATACAAAAACGTGGTCACGGCCGAGACGATGCCGGGCCGGTCCGGGCAGGTGATGCGCAGTCTGGCGGTTGCGGTCATGCCGAAAGTTCCCTTTTTGTGAATGTGCGGACGTGGGTTCGCCGGAGAAAGGGCTATAGCCCAGAACGGTTTCCAAAGCTAGGCTGGCAGCGCCAAAGATTATTCGACAAATATTGTCATTTTTCGCAGATTTGTTTACAAGGCCCTCACCTTTCCGAGCGCGCCCCGGCTTCGAGCGCGCCCCAGCCGAAGGGAAGCCGAACCTTCTAACACTGACCAAAGGCCGAAAAGAGGTGCGCATATGCTCATTGGCATTCCCAGGGAAATAAAAACCTTGGAAAATCGCGTGGCCATGACTCCTGGTGCGGTGGAAACCCTGGTCCGTCGCGGCCATACTGTGCTGGTGGAAGCCGGGGCCGGCCAGGGCTCGGGCCTGGCCGACGAACAGTACGCCGCCGCCGGAGCCAGGCTCGTGTCCGCGGCCGAAGCCTGGGGCGCCGACCTGGTCATCAAGGTCAAGGAGCCCATTGCCTCGGAGTATCAGTACCTGCGCAAGGGGCTTTTGCTTTTCACCTACCTGCACCTGGCCGCGGACCGGGCGCTCACCGACGCCCTGCTGGCGTCCGGCACCGTGGGCATTGCCTACGAGACCGTGCAGCTGGCCAACGGCACCCTGCCGCTTCTGGTGCCCATGAGCGAAGTGGCCGGCCGCATGGCCCCCCAGGTGGGAGCCCATGCCCTGGAAAAATCCCAGGGCGGCCGGGGCGTGCTCTTGGGCGGCGTGCCGGGCGTGCCCCAGGCCTCGGTGGTCATCGTGGGCGCGGGCGTGGTCGGCTCCAACGCGGCCAAGATCGCCGTGGGCATGGGCGCCCAGGTCACGGTCCTGGACATCAACCACGCCAGGCTGCAGTACCTCGACGACATCTACCAGGGCCGCATCGTGACCATGGCCAGCAACGAGGCCAACATCCGCAAGGCCGTGACCTACGCCGACCTGCTCATCGGCGCGGTGCTCATCCCCGGCGCCAAGGCCCCGCACCTGGTCACCCGGGACATGCTGCCCACCATGAAGGAAGGCGCGGTCATCGTGGACGTGGCCGTGGACCAGGGCGGTTGCGTGGAGACGAGCAAGGCCACCACCCATGCCGATCCCACCTACGTCATTGACGGCGTGGTCCATTACGGCGTAGCCAACATGCCCGGCGCCGTGCCCCGCACCTCCACCTTTGCCCTGTGCAACCAGACCCTGCCCTATGCCATCAAGCTGGCGGCCAAGGGTCTCGACGCCCTGCGCGAGGACGCCGCCCTGGCCCTGGGGCTCAACACCTTCGCGGGCAAGCTGACATTTGCCGGCGTGGCCGATGCTTTTGGCCTGTCCGCCACGCCCGCCACCCAGGCCCTGGCCTAAAAAAAGGCCAATAATGTCGGCGGCCCTGTCCTGCCAGTCCCCAGGGCCGCCGCTGTTTCACAAAATTGTTTTTCCACCTTCCGGGGATTCCCTTTAGGGGAAACTTGGGGTATCAGCTTGTGACCCGAAGCTCTTGTGTAAGTGCCTGAAATTGACTGCAAACAGGAGGCGTGCATGAAAAGGTCCTGGCTACTGGCTCTTTTTCTCGTTTTTGGACTGGCTGTGCCGGCCCATGCGGCGGACACCATCAAACTGGGATTTAACATCCCGTTGACCGGCGACATCCCGGACGTGGGCGAATCCTCGAAAAACGCCGCTGAAATGTTGAAGAAAAAGATCAATGACGCCGGCGGCTTGGAAGTGGGCGGCAAGAAGTACAAAGTGGAGTTCGTCTACGAGGACAACGAGTCCAAGGCCGAATCGGCCCTGTCCGCCGCCCGCAAGCTCATCACCCAGGACGGCGTCCTGGGCATGGTCGGCCCCCAGTCCAGCAAGCAGGCCGTGCCCGCCGGCGAAGCCGCCAATGACCTCAAGACCCCGATGATGGCCCCCTGGTCCACCAACCCCAACACCACCAAGAACCGGCCCTACGTCTTCCGCGGCTGCTTCCTGGACACCTTCCAGGGGCCCGTGGCCGCCAAGTTCGCCGCCGAGGAGTTCAAGGCGAAAAAGGCCGCCGTCCTCTACGACATCGCTTCCGACTACCCCAAGGGCCTGGCCGAGGACTTCAAGGCCGCCTTCGAGAAGATCAACGGCCCGGGCTCGGTGGTGGCCTTCGAGACCTTCACCACCAAGGACGTGGACTTCTCGGCCCAGCTGACCAATATCGCCAAGTCCGGCGCGGACGTGCTTTTCGTGCCCCAGTACTACAACGAGGTGCCCCTGATCGTGAAGCAGGCCAAGTCCATGGGTTTCAACAAGCCCATGCTCGGCAGCGACTCCTGGGGCTCGGGCGACCTCATGGGCCTTTGCGGCGACGACTGCAAGGGCTACTTCTTCGTCACCCACTACGCCGCCGCCGGCGCCAAGGGCAAGACCAAGGAATTTATCGACGAGTACACCAAGCTCTACAAGAAGACCCCGGACGACGTGGCCGCCCTGACCTGGGACGGCGCCAACCTGATGCTGTCCGCCGTCCAGACCATGGGGACCATCACCGGCGATCTGGCCAAGGACCGCGAGGCCCTCATGAAGGCCATGGCCGGCATCAAGAAGTTCGAGGGCATCACCGGCGACATGTCCTATCCGGCCACCGGGGACCACGACCCCATCAAGTGCGCCGTGGTGGTGAAAATCGACGACGCCGGCAAGTTCAGCTTCTACAAGTCCGTGTGCCCCTAGAGGCCCACGCTGCCGCCCGCGGCCGGCCCGGGGGTTGCCCCGGGCCGGCCGTCCGACACCATTTCCAGGGCATTGGGGGAATGACCATGAAGGCACGGGGCGTCGCAGATACCGGGAAAGAGAATTTTTTCTGAATCATAACGGACGTTATGATTTAGAAATGGAATAACGCCGCGCCAAGGGGGGATGTCCGTTGCTTCAGAGCTTCATGCAAAATATCCTCAACGCCCTGCAGTGGGGGAGCTTTTATTCCCTCATCGCCCTGGGCTACTGCCTGGTCTACGGCGTGCTCCTGCTGATCAATTTCGCCCATGGCGACATCTTCATGGTGGGAGCCTACATCGCCTTTTTCGTGTGCACGTTTTTTCTGGGCAAATACGGCGTCATCCCGGGCATGCCGGGCTGGCTGGTCCTGACCCTGGCCGTGCCGCTGACCATGATGCTGACGGCCGTGGTCGGCGTGACTTTGGAGCGGGTGGCCTACCGGCCCCTTCGCCGCAAGGGCGTCAACCGCCTCTACGTGGTCATCACCGCGCTCATGTGCGGGCTTATCCTGGAAAACGGCAACCTGGCCCTGCTCGGGGCCAGCCGCAAAAGCTTTCCCACGCTGCTGCCCACCCAGGTGTTCACGGTCTTTGGCGTCACCTTCACCAACATCAAGCTCATGGTCATCGGCGTGGCCGTTCTGGGCTTTTTGCTGCTCCATTTCATCGTCACCAGGACCAAGATCGGCATGGCCATGCGGGCCATCTCCTATGACCGCTTTGCCGTGCCCTTGATGGGCATCCCGGCCGACACGGTCATTGTCTTCACCTTTATCCTGGGATCGGCCTTTGCCGGCGTGGCCGGACTCTTTTTCGCCATGACCTATCCGGTCATCGACCCCTACATGGGGGCGCTGATCGGCTGGAAGGCGTTTATCGCGGCCGTGGTCGGCGGCATCGGCTCCATTGCCGGGGCCTTTGCCGGCGGCTTTCTCCTGGGGTTCGTGGAGATCATGGTGGTGGCCTTTTTCCCGTCCACCTTCCGGGACCTCATCGCCTTCACCATCCTGCTTCTTATCCTGTCCATCCGGCCGACCGGGCTTTTCGGCGTGGCCCGGCGGACCAAAATTTAGGCCAGCCAGGGGGATACCGATGAAGCGCATTACCGTTCCCGCCCTGCTGGCCCTGCTGCTCGGGGTTCTGGTCTGGGCCAGCATGACCGGAGCCATGAACATCTATTGGCAGTCCGTGATCATGTTCATGGGCGTCAACATCATTTTGTCCTCGAGCCTCAACATCATAAACGGCAACATGGGCGAGTTTTCCTGCGGCCATGCCGGGTTCATGGCCGTGGGGGCCTACGTGTCCTCGCTTTTGTCCGTGGCCCTTTTCACCAAAAGCGCGGTGTTCGGCGATCCGCTGCTGTCGCCGTCCCTGGCGGTGTGGCTTTTCCCGGCGATCCTTCTGGTCGGCGGGGCGGCCGCCGCCGTGGTGGGCCTGCTCGTGGCCATTCCCTCGTTCAAGACCCGGGGCGACTACCTGGCCATCATCACCATTGCCGCCAGCTACATCGTCAAGTCCACCATCGAGAACATCGGCGTCATCGGCGGGGCCAGGGGGTTCATGGGCATGGGCGGGGTCATGGACGCCATGACCGCAACCGCCAACCTGCCCTGGATCATGATCTGGGTTTTTATCGGCACGGTTTTTTCCATCTGGCTCATCCGCCGCTTCATCTTCTCCACCCTGGGCAAGGGCGTGAACGCCATCTGCCAGGACGAGATCGCGGCCGAGATCATGAGCGTGAACACCGACCGCGTAAAGCTCCTGGCCTTCATGGTCTCCTGCGGCCTGGCCGGGCTGGCCGGCGGGCTTTTTGCCCACATCCTGGGCTACGTCAATCCGGGCACGTTTACGATCCTCAAGTCCACGGAGATCATGGTCATGGTCTACCTCGGCGGCATGGGCTCCCTGTCCGGTTCCATCATCGCCGCCGTGGTCATGACGCTGCTCATCGAATACCTTCGGGATGCCTTCGGCTACATCAACACCTTCCTGCACTACGTCTCCGTCATCCCCGATTCCTACGAGGTCACGCAGGTCTGGAAATGGGTCCTGATCCCGCTTCTGCTCGTCCTGCTCATGCAGTTCCGACCCGAGGGCATCATGGGGCAGCGCGAGCTGGCCGATGTGTTCCCGGGCCTTCGCAAATTCTACAAGTTCAAGGGGTAGGCCGTGGCGCTTTTGGAAGTGCGTGACATGACGCAGTATTTCGGCGGGCTGTGCGCCGTATCGGAATTCTCCGTATCCCTGGACCAGGGGCAACTGGTGGCCCTTATCGGCCCCAACGGCGCGGGCAAGACCACGGTCTTCAACCTCGTCAGCGGCTTTTACAAGCCCACCCGGGGGGAAATCCTTTTTAAGGGCGAGTCCATCAAGGGGCTCAAGCCCCATGAGGTGACGGGCAAGGGCATTGCCCGCACCTTCCAGAACATCCGGCTGTGGTTCGAGATGAGCGTGCTGGACAATATCCGCATCGCCCAGCATCATCACCTGGGCTACGGCCTTTTGGACTGCTTTTTGCGCACCCCGCGCTACATGAAGCGCGAACGCGACATCGAGGACCATGCCATGCGCGTTCTGGACACCCTGGGCCTGGCCGACGTGGCCCGGGAGCAGCCCAGGAACCTGCCCTATGGCGTGCAGCGGCTGGTGGAGATCGCCCGGGCCCTGTCCATCAAGCCGGCTCTGCTCATGCTCGACGAGCCCGCCGCGGGCCTCAATTCCGCCGACGTGGACGGGCTCATTAAACTCATTGCCGCCATCCACAAGGATTTCGACCTGTCCATCTGGATGATCGAGCACCAGATGGACGTGGTCATGTCGCTTTGTTCGTGGATCAAGGTCATCGATTTCGGGGCCACCATCGCCGAGGGCACGCCCACGGAGATCCAGAACAACCCCGACGTCATCAAAGCCTATCTGGGAGACGAGACAATCTGATGCTGCTCTCCGTCGAAAACCTCCGGGTCAAATACGGCAATATCGAGGCCCTGCACGGCATCTCCTTCCACGTGAACCGGGGGGAGATCGTGGCCCTGATCGGGGCCAACGGCGCGGGCAAGACCACCACGCTGCTGTCCATCATGCGCCTGCCCCCGCCCGAGGCGCCCAAGGTGGTGGAAGGGGACATCAAATACGAGGGCGCCTCCATCCTGTCCATGGAGCCCCACGATGTGGTGCGTAAGCTCCACATGGATCTCTCGCCCGAAGGCCGCCGCATTTTCGGCAACCTCACGGTCATGGAGAACCTGACCCTGGCCACCTATGCCCGCAAGGACGGCGAGCAGGCCATTGCCCGGGACCTGGACCGGGTGCTGTCGCTTTTCCCGCGCCTGGCCGAGCGCCAGCGCCAGCGCAGCGAGTCGCTTTCCGGCGGCGAGCAGCAGATGCTGGCCGTGGGCCGGGCCATCATGACCGGCTGCGACTTCATCCTGCTCGACGAGCCGTCTATGGGATTGGCTCCGCTGCTCATGTACGAGATGTTTCGCACGCTCAAAAAGCTCAACGAACTGGGCCTGACCATCCTGCTGATTGAGCAAAACGCCCGGGTGGCGCTTAATTTCGCCCACCGGGGCTATGTGCTGGACACTGGCGAGATCAAGACCTCGGGCACGGCCGAGGAACTCAAGACAGACCCGGAAGTCAAAAAGGCCTATCTGGGCGGCTGATCCCGACCGGGACATCGTTTTTCCCGCCCGGCCAGGCTTCCGCTTGGTCGGGCGTTTTCATTTCACCGGGCGGCGTGTCGGCATTGCAGTAACGTCCTCTGTCCAACCGGACAGAGGTGAGGCATGCACAGCCAAGGGCCTTACCGCCAGGCAACCTGGCCGTGGACGCGCGTTGACCAGCGCCCTTCTAAAGGCATAGACGCGAGAGGGGAGGGAAATGGAGGATGTCTTCACAGAAGTATTTTTTATTTCTGGATGAATCAGGGGATCATTCCCTGGATAAGATCGATGCGCAATATCCTGTCTTTGTCCTGGGCGGAGCCTTGATTGCTACTGACGATTATGAATTGATCGATCGGCAATGGAAGGAAATGAAACAGGAACTTTTTGGAAACCCGGGCATCATCACCCATACTGCCGATATGAGCCGAAATAGAAATGGATTTGAGCTTATGAAGGAAGAAGACTTCAGAAAAAAAGTTTATAACACATTAAATGATCTTATGATTACCATGCCATACATGGCTTTGGGATGTGTAATCCATAAAGACGCACATCTTAAGCGATACGGGTTGGAAGCAATGGACCCCTATCAGCTATCATTGCACATCATTGTCGAACGAGCCTTCTTTGCCCTGGAGCGCAATAGACTCCTGCATATTGTTGCCGAGAGCCGTAACGCCTATCTTGACCAACTTCTTGAGATCGGATTCTTGAACCTGAAAGTGCAGGGCACCAAGTTCATTTCTCCTGCGTCCCTGCGAGCTCTGGGCATGGAACTCCATATCCGGGAGAAGTCCAAAAATATCACAGGGCTTCAGATCGCGGACCTCTTGGTCTCGCCCATGGGCAGGTTTGCCTTGGGAAAGCGGATGCACACGGACTGGGAGATCATCGAGAGCAAGTTGTACCGGCACAAAGGAAATTGGGAGGGAGCAGGGCTGGTTGTCCTGCCGAAATAAAAAAGGCCAGGACCCGCTACGCAGTTCCCAGCCACAAGAAAAATATAGGAAAGGATGGGATGAAGTCAATGGAAATAAGCCATGCTGAGCAGCAGATCGAAGAGGTCCGCCGCCTTTGGGCCGAAGGCATCGAAAGTGGCCCGGGACGGTTCGCGGATATGGACGGGATCATCGAGGAAGCGCAAAAACGCTTCAATGCCGCTCCTGAAAATGATTGAGGCGTTACTTGCCTAAGCTGCAATTCCTGCGGCAGGCGGAAGACGATTTGCTGGAAATCTAGTTTTATATTGGCCAGTAAACGCCGCGCTGTCCGCCCTTTTCCCGCCCGGCCAGGCACCCCCTGGCCGGGCGGTCCTTTTTTCCCCGGCACGGCTCTTGCCTTTCCCCGGATGGGGAGCGTTTCGCCCGGCAAAATTTTCCCGCTCCCGGGAGGAATGGCATGAGCGTGCAAGGCATTGGACAATCGAGCGGCAACGACTGGTTGCAGGCCCTGCTGGCCAATTACGCGCAGCAGGTGGACTCCAAGCAGGCCACGAGCCTCCTGTCCCTGGGCAGCGACGCCTCCGGCTCGAGCACGGCAGCTTCTTCCGGATCCTCTTCCAGCGGCGCTTCGGTCGGCAGTTTCAACGACATCCTGGCCGCCCTTTTGGCCGGAAACGGCGCCCTGTCCTATGACCAGGCCACCGGCACCCTGACTACGGCCGGACCGGGCGGCGGGGCAGGGCCGCAGCTTTCGCGCTCGGTCGCCGAGACCCAAAACGCGGACGGCGGCACCAGCCGCAAAGTCACCCTGACCGATGCCGACGGCCAGGTGGTGGGCACGGAAAACACCACGCAAAACGCCGACGGCTCCTTTACCGCGACCATGACTTCCACCGGCCCGGACGGCCAGACCGTGACCCGCACGGTCGAGGGCAAGAACACGGACGATGGTTTCCAGCGCACCATCACCGTCACCGATGGCCAGGGCAATGTCATGGACAAGGAGACGAGCCTGGAAAAAGACGATGGCAGCCTGTCGCGCACCATCATCACCACCGGTCCGGACGGGCAGAGCATCACCCGCAGCATCTCCCTGGCCAAGACCGACTCCGGCTGGCAGCGCGAGGTGTCCGTGGCCGACGGCGACGGAAACGTGCTGTACAAGGAAACCGAGCTGGACAAGGGCGACGGCGCTATCGAGCGCACCACCACCCGGCTGACCGCCGACGGGCAGACCGAAACCGAGACCGTTACCATGGGCCGGGACGAAAACGGCCAGCGCCAGGTGAGCATCAGCCTGGCCTCAGCGGATGCCGCCACGAGCGGTTCCACGGACGCCGCGTCCTCGTCTTCCGGCTCGTCCGCGTCTTCCAGTTCGACCGCGTCCTCTGGTTCGTCCTCGTCTTCGTCCGGCAGCGACACCACCACGACCGTGACCATGACGTTTACCAGCAGCGGCATCGAGGAGACCACCACGGTCACGGATGCCGACGGCAAGGTGGTCAGCCAGACCACCAAGGAAATCCCCTTCGGACCGGACCAGAACCGGGGGCAGGCCTGGGGCTCGGCCGTAACCGACCAGGGCACGGCCCAGGGCACGCTCGGCAAGTATATTTCGCAGTATGGCTTAAGCCAGTACGCCGCCTGGTCCGATGCCGCGGCATCGTCCGGAGCGGGGCAGCAGGGCGGGGGGCTGTCCGTGCAGGCCTAGGGTTGCGTCCCTTAAAAAATACGAGGCTTTTGCAAAAAGAGTCGTTGTTGAAGCCTTCGGCGACCAAAGGGCTGGGCCCTTTGGAAACCCCTATGGATTCAGGCCGTTACAACGTAACATGCATTACTGTTTTGCATTGCGTTTATTTTTGCAAAAGCCTCATGCGTCAGTATTTTTTAAGAAAAAAATAACCATTCCAGTGAGTTGGCTCTGGAATTTCCATACCCTCCTTTCGAGGACACGACACTGGCGTCCATCGGCGCAAGCCGGATATGGCGCAAAAAGGGCGGCTTCGGAGGGGGAGCCGCCCTTTGGCGTTCAAGGGGGCTGCGATGCGCGGGCTTCTCTGGGATGCCGAGGAATGCCAGGCGGGAAAATTATTTGAAAAAAGGTTCCTTGAAGAGGGCGGGGCTGTTGTAAAAGCAAACGCGGCTTTTGGCCACAGCGGACTTGTATTGCAATACCGCGAATCCGTTACGGGATTCCAAAGGGCGCAGCCCTTTGGTCGCCGAAGGCTTCAAAAACAGCTCTCTTTGCAAAAGCCCGAGGTCTTAAAATTTTTCCTTGGCCTTGTTCACGGCCGACTTGAGTTCGACCAGGGCCTTGTCAAAGCCATCCTTGAGTTCGGACAGGGCGCCGCTGCTGCCTTTGCGGAAAAGGGTCAATTTGTAGCGGGCGGCGTCGTATTTTTCCAGGAGCCGCTCCAGCTCCTCGGCGTAGCGTTCGAAAAAATCCGGGCCTTTTTTCCGGGCCGCCTGTTTCGCCTCTTCGATTTTGGATTTCCACTGGGCGAGTTGTTCCTCCATGGAACTGCCGAAACGTTCCTTGTCGTCCATGCGGTCCCCCCTTGGCGCGCTTCCAGGCACCCGTCGCAGCTTTCGGAACGTGGCGACAATACGGGCAATCGCCCCTGGCCGCAAGGCCGATCCGGTCCTGGACGCATTTGGTTATCATGACACATTTCAGGAAACCTTGCCAGTTGCCGGGGGCAACGGCTTTTGATAGAACGCATACCGTACAAGGTTCCGGTGGGGGAAAACAGCCCGGGGGAGGCTGGCCCCACCCCTGGTCAAGGCCCGGAGGCGGTCTTATATATGAGCCCGGACGTTCGATAAACGCGGCCGCAGTCATGGCAGGCGAGCCGGGCCGGGCGTCTTCGCCAACGGAGTGGAAAAGGTAACGACTGAACGCAAGGAGGAAGGCCATGAACGCTTTTGCGAAGAAGATTGTTTTGCTGGCCCTGGCGGTGGTCATTGGCCTGGCCGCGGCCCCGGTGCGATCCTGGGCCATCGGCGAAGCCGGGACGTTTTATGTCCAGCCGGAGTTCGGCGTGTACGGCACTGGCCAAAAGGCCGTGAATTCCATCATCACCTTTGGCGGCAGCGCCAATTATTTCGTCATCGACGGCCTGTCCCTGGGCGTCGAGGCCCTGGCCTATTCGTTCGACCAGAAGAAGATCGACCGGAACACCGCCGCGGGCAACGCCCTCTACACCGTGGCCCGTCACGAGGGATACGAGCAGAATCCCTGGGCCTTCGGCTTCAACGGTCTGATCCGCTACTACCCGATCCGCACCGACCGGGCGGCCTTCTTTGTGGGCACCGGCATCGGCGGCCTGTTCTCGAGCGACCGCATCCCGTTCTGGGAAAACGGCGGCCGGGGCAACTATTCCAACCCGACCCTGCCCGTGGATGTGGGCTTTGCGGTCAACATGTCCCAGAACGTGGCCTTTGAACTGGTCGGCCGCTATCAGCGCATCGGCTTTGACAATCACGGCCTGGACGCCTGGGGCGGCCACGCCGGCATCCGCATCACCTTCTAGGCTGTAAAATTCCGGGCTGAGACCGCTGCACAATTCCTTGAGGTCTCTGAATTCTATCTTTTTGGTCTTTT
>CAZBER010000027.1:0-52344 GCA_964490985.1 uncultured Desulfovibrionaceae bacterium
CGGCAAAGCCGCGCCCGGCCTCGCCGGCCCGGGCCGCCTCGATGGCGGCATTGAGCGCCAGCAGGTTGGTCTGGTCGGCGATGTCGGAAATGACGCTGATAATGGCCCCGATGCCCTGGGCCTCCTGCCCCAGCGCGGTCATGTCCTCGCGCAGGGATTCGGCCTTTTCCCGCACCCGGCCGATGCAGGCCACCAGCCCCAGCACCGTTTCCGAGCCTTCCTGGGCCTTGGTCCGGGCATCCTGGGCCGTGGTGGCGGCCAGGGTGGCGTTGCGGGACACCTCCAGCACGGCGGCATTCATCTGGCCCATGGCGGCCGCGGTTTCCGACACCGCGTCCTTCTGGGCGCCGGCCCCGTGGCTGGCCAGGCCCACCTGCTCGGTCAAGGCCTCGGTGGCCGCGCCCAGGTTGGCCAGCACGCCTTCCAGGGTCCGGGCGGCCTGGATGGCCCCGTCCCGCTTGGCCGTGACCGCGGCTTCCTTGGCCGCTTCGGACTCGACCAGGCAGAGGTTGGCCCGTTCGGTCTCGTTTTGGGCTTCCCGGCTTTTCTGGTCGGCCTCCAGGACCTTCTGCTTGAGGTTGTCCACCAGGGTGCACAGGGCGTCGGCCAGAAGCGTGATCTCGTCGATGTGTCCGCCCACGATGCGGTTGTCCACCCGGGAATGGATGTCCAGGCAGGCGTCCATGTCCCCGCTGGCAATGCTCTCGCTGCGGGAGGACAAAAAGGCCAGGCGGTTTATGATGCCGCGCTTCATGAACAGCCACAGGGCCGAGACCAGGACGGCCAGGCCGGCCAGGGACAGCAGGGCGGCCTTGATCTGGGCGGAGGCCAGGGCGCTTAATTGGGGGCTGACGTCCTGCACGGTCACCAGGGCGCCCAGGACCGTGCGGCTCGCGCCGTGGCAATGGTGGCACTCGGGGCCGTTTTTGACGCTGCGGACGGTCAGGAAGGCGGGCTTGCCGCCGATTTCGGTCAGGGTGTCGGCGTCTTTGGCCGCATCCAGGGCCTGGCCGAGCAAGGCGTCCACCTGCGGGCCGGAAACGGCCTTGGCCAGGGGCTGGCGCAGGATGTCCGCTTGCGTGGCGTAGGTGACGTTGCCGGCGAAATCCGTGAGAAAAACCCGGGACTGGTCGTGATTGTCGGCGATTTTGGCGAACTGGGCGGCGGTTGCGGCATTGTCGCCCACCACCATGGGTTCGTTGACCAAAAGCTCGATCAGGTCGGCCGAGCGCATGGCCGACTGGCGCATGCTGGTCAGGGACATGTCGCGTTGCCACAAGGCATTGGCCGCGAAAAGACCGGCCAGGGTCAGTCCGGTGACCAGGGAAACCAGGACCAGGACCTTGGTGCCGAGGGAACTGTTGCGCTTGGACATCGTCGCCTCCCGCGCGTGGTCGCCGCAAGATGTTTGGTTACGTTGGCCTTGAAACCGTGCGTCGGCCTAATGCGCGCCGCCGAAAAGCAGGGGCTTGAAATTAAACGCCCGCACCCGCGAGGCATTGTGGCAGCCTTGGCAGTCGGCCAGGCTGAGCTTGCCCTTGATGGAGGCCGGATCGCCGCTGTCGGCATGGATCGAGCCCGGACCGTGGCAGACCTCGCAGCCGGCGTCGGCCAGGTGCGGCGTGGCCTCAAACCCGGTAAAGCCGCCGGGCCGGCCATAGCCCGTGGTGTGGCAGGCGAAGCAGGTGGCCTGTTCCTCCTGGGTCAGGCCTTTGGCCATGAGCCGCAGGCTTTTGGAGGAATGGGCCTTTTTGGAATTTTGCATGTAGGATTGGTACTGGGCCTGATGGCAGCCGGCGCAGACCTGGCTGCCCACATAGCGGGCCGTCTCGGGCGGGGCGCTTCGGGCCGGGACCGGGCACAGGAAAAAGAGGCCGACAACGGCCGCACTCAAGTGTCGACGCCATCCCATATCCGTCCTCCTTGGCGGCAATGACTGCCGTCACGACTGCTGGCGCGGGCCGCGGCCGCCTGGCCGGGCCGACACGCAACGGCGATGCATTCGTGATAATAAAAGCAAAATGCGTACCCAAACCCGGGGCGGGCGTTGCCGCGTCCGGGCGGCCCGGCCGCTTGGGCCAAGGGCAGCCGGTCAGGCGCGACAGGGCATCTTTAAGGAGTCGATTTTACAGAAAAATTTTTGAGAAGCAAAAGACGGGATACAGGCCGGACGGCCTGGAGGCGAGGCGCTATGGTACGAGGGACGGCACGGGCGTGTCGCCGCCGGGACACGAGGCTGTGACCTTTTGTCCCGGGGCGCCTTATGCCATTCCCACTGTGCCGGTGAAACGAACATGAAGGCGCAGGGAACCGCAGGCGCCGGAAAAGAGAATATTTTTCTCAACCATGCGTAATGTCTTCAGAGCCGCCACAGACAAGATGGCTGTGACCGTGAGATGGGGCCGAAACCAAACGATTTCGGACCCATTCGCCTCAGGCGCAAGGGCAGATTTCCACAAAAACACCCGGATGTTGTTCTTTGGGGCAAGGCTTTATTTTAATTTCCACATCAGCCCCAAGCCTATTGATCCAGTTCATGAGGCGATCAGAAGTCACGAGGCGCAGATGTCCACGGAGGATCTTGGAAAGATTGGATTGATCCTCACCAAATATTTCCGCCGCTTGCTTTTGCGTCAACCCGCGTTCTTTTATTAATTGGTTCAACGCGGAAATGAGTCTGGATTTTTGCAATTTGATTTCTGCATCAGGATGCCCCATATCCGAAAAAACGTTGCCACTGCCATAGAATACTTCACGTTGTTCAGACATGATACCCACCATCCTGTTGCCAATTAAACATATTGACACTTAAAATTTGGATATTCATTAATTTCAATTAAATATTACTTATAAAGTAAATAATTGCCTTCAGGAAGCGTCTTCATCGCGAGCACCTTTTATTCTTTTTATTATGATTTCCTTGTCATGCTTTGGATGCGATTTTCCAGACTTGGATTTTTTCTTAAATGTATGTAAGACATAAACTCTTTTTTTAAGGCCGAGCATAAAAATCAGTCGAAAGGTATCCGTATTATAATCTTCTCCGATTTCATAGACCTTCGATCCGTATTCAGGAAGTGGCGTGACCGAATCCGGCATACTTCCCGTCTGCACTGCATCCAAGTCATGTCC
This sequence comes from uncultured Desulfovibrionaceae bacterium, assembly GCA_964490985.1. Classification (GTDB taxonomy): domain Bacteria; phylum Desulfobacterota; class Desulfovibrionia; order Desulfovibrionales; family Desulfovibrionaceae; genus Solidesulfovibrio. Next base: position 3,133 of record CAZBER010000027.1, read on the forward strand.
AAGTACGTCTTGTACATCCTCAGGAAATGCCCGTTGGTTTTTAAGACTGTCCCCGAGCCAGATGACAATTCTCTCCTTTTGGTTGACCCTTACCATAAAACGTCTCCCTGGCGTTGCCCCGCCGCGTACAGCTCGCGGTATGGCCAAGGTTTAGGTCAAATTTAACCATTGTCAAGGAAAAGATACGCCATGGCGGTGACCACGGGAACGGCCGGATTCTGGATTTTCGGCCCTGCCGCATGACCGAGAAAGGATGCGGTTACATGATGTTGTATTCGCGAATCTTGCGGTACAGCGTCTTGCGGCTGATGCCCAGGGCCGTGGCGGCCAGGGTGCGGTTGTTGCCGAACGCGGCCAGCACCTTGGCGATGTGTTCGCGCTCCACGGCCTCCAGGGACAGGAAATCGCTTTCGCCCTCGGCCTTCATGGACAGTTCCCGGGGCAGGGCGTTTTCCGTGATGACCCCGGCCTCGGACAGGATCACCCCGCGCTCGATGACGTTTCGCAGCTCCCGGATGTTGCCGGGCCACTGGTAGTTGATCAGGCAGGCCATGGCCCGGTCCGAGACGCGGTAGGACCCGCCGCCCTGGATGCGGCCCAGGAAATAGTCCACCAGAAGCGGGATGTCTTCCTTGCGGTCGCGAAGGGGCGGCAGCTCGATGTTGAAGACGTTGATGCGGTGGTACAGGGCCTCGTGGAACCGCCCGGCCTCCACTTCCCTGGCCAGGTTGCGGTTGGTGGCGAAAATGAGCCGGATGTCGGTGGTCCGCTCGTCCTTGTCCCCCACCCGGCGGTAGGTCTTGTTTTCCAGGGTGCGCAACAGGGCGGACTGGACTTCCAGGGGCAGCTCGCCGATCTCGTCCAGAAACATGGTGCCCTTGTTGGCGAAGGTCATAAGCCCCTCGCGGTTCTCCGTGGCCCCGGTAAACGACCCCTTGACGTAGCCGAACAGTTCGCTTCGGGCCAGCTCCTTTTGGAGCGTGGCGCAGTTTTTGATGACAAAGGGCTTGTCCGCCCGCCTGGAGCGGGCCTGGATGGCCGTGGCCGCCACTTCCTTGCCCGAGCCGGACTCGCCGGTAATGAGCACCGGCACGTCCGTGGGCGCCACCTTGTCGATCAAAAAGCGAATCTGCTTGACCGCCGCGGAATTGCCCACGATCTGCTGGGGCTGGTCCCGGTTCTGGGCGTGCTTGAGCTGGCGGTTCTCGAAGCGCAGGCAGGCCCGCTGGTAGGCCCGCTCCACGATCAGTTCCAGCTCTTCCAGGTTGAATGGCTTGGTGATGTAGTCGTAGGCCCCGAGCTTCATGGCTTCCACGGCGCTGTCGATGTTGCCGTGGCCGGTAATGATGAGGACCTCCACGTCGGGCAGGTACTGGCGGATTTCCACCAGCAGGTCCAACCCGTCGGCATCGGGCAAACGCAGGTCCAGCACCGCCACCTCATAGGTGTTGCGGCGCAGCATCTCCCGGGCCTGATGGGCGGTCTCGGCCGTCTGGACGGTGCGGGCCGGGGAGGACAACTCTTTTTTCAGCAGCTTGCCGATGGACGGTTCGTCATCGACCACCAGGACGCTGTAGGCGCTGTTCACTATTGCTTATCCGGGTTGACAGGCAGTTTCACGGTAAAGGTGGCTCCCTGGCCGGGCGTGCTTCGCACCAGGATGTCGCCGCGGTGTTTTTGGACAATGGACATGCAGGTGGAAAGCCCGATGCCGATGCCCTTGCCCGACCGCTTGGTGGTGAAAAACGGCTCAAAGAGCTTGTCCATGTTTTCGGCCGGAATGCCGCAGCCCGAGTCCTCCACGGACAGGCAGACCGAGCCCGCCTCGGACTGGAAGGTGGTGATGGTGATGCGGCCCGGGCCGCTGATGGCGTCCATGGCGTTGACCAGGAGGTTTAACATCACCTGCTTGATCTGGTGCTCGTCGCCGCTGACCTTGGGCAGGCCCTTGCACAGGTCCACGTGGACCGAGATCTTGGCCTGGTTGCGCTGTTTGAGGTGGCTGCGCAGGAGCTTCAGGGTGTCGCCCACCACGGCGTTGAGGCTGACCGGAGAGAAGCTTACGGTCTTGTGGCGGCTAAACGTCAGCAGCGTGGTCACGATGTCCTGGCAGCGGCGGCATTCCATGAGGATGGTGGACACATAGTCCTCCACATCGGCCATGACGTCCGGGTCCACGGTCTGGCGCATGGCCGGCAGGCGGCGGCGGATGCCCTCGGCAAAGCCGAAGATGGCGGTCAGCGGATTATTGACCTCATGGGCCACGCCCGTGGCCAGCATGCCGATGGTGGCCATCTTCTCGGCCTGGTAGAACTTGGCCTGGTATTCCTTTTCCCGGGTCACGTCGCGCTTGAACACCAGGATGTGGCACTCGGGATTGTCCGGGTGGTGCAGGGGCGAGGCCACCATCTCGAACTGGATGTTCTTGCCGCCGATCTTGAAGATGGCCGTCTCCCGGCAGATGGCGTCCGTGGCAAAGGACCGGCTGGCCGGGCACTGGGGGCAGGGTTTGTCCTCGCCGCGAAAGATCTGGTAGCAGAATTTCCCTTCCGGCGCCGGGTCGGGAAACGTCTGGCGGAACACGTGGTTGACCGAAAGAATGCGCAGATCCGGGGAGAGCACCATCATGATGTCCGTGATGCCGTCGAGAATGGCGGCGATCTCCCGGCGGCGCTGTTCGGACTGGGTGTTGGCCTCTTTGAGGGCCTCGATGGTCTGTCGCAGTTCCTGAAAAAAACCGAGCTTGCTGTGCTCGATGCCGATGAGGTCTTCCAGGGACGGGGCCCGATGGGGCATTACCAGGCCTCCTGGCACACGCCGAGCAGGGCTTCCCAACTGGCGGGCCTGGGGTTGGTCAGGGTGCAGGCGTCGTTGACCGCAGCCTTGGCAATGGTTTCCAGACAGCTGCTGTCGGGCAGGATGTCGCGCAGGCGCACCGGCACGTTGAGGTCGGCGCAGAACCGTTCCAGCCAGGCAATGCCGGCCCTGGCGATGTACTCGGCCGAGCACATGCGCGGCCCGCACACGATGCGGCCGATGGTGGCCAGCTTGTCCACGCTGGACTTGAGGTTGAACCGCATGACCGCGGGCAGCAGGATGGGGTGGACCAGGCCGTGGAGCACGTCGAACATGCCGCCCAGGGAATGGGCCAGGGAATGGCCCACGCCCAGGCCCGCGTTGGAAAAGGACATGCCGGCCGAGGTGGAGGCGATGCTCAGGTTTTCCATGGCCTCGATGGAGCGGTCCTCGATGGCCGGGCGCAGGTTGTGCACGATCAGGCGGATGGCTTTGAGGGCCTGATGCTCGGTAAAGGGGGAGGAGAGCAGGGACAGGTAGGATTCCACGGCATGGGCAAAGGCGTCGATGGCCGAGGCAATGATGAGCTCTTCGCTTTTGGTCAAAAGCACCAGGGGGTCGATGATGGAGACGTTGGGCACCAGGGACCGGCTGATGATCGAGATCTTGATCTGGCGCTCCACGTCGGTGATGATGCAAAACTGGGAGATGTCCGAGCCCGAGCCGGCCGTGGTGGGCAGAAAGATCATGGGCGGCAGGGGGCGCATGATGCGGTTGGCCCCTTCGTAGTCGTTGATGCGCCCGCCGTTGCCGATGATGGTGGCAATGCCCTTGCCCGCGTCCATGGGGCTGCCGCCGCCCACGGCAATGATGACGTCGGCGCGTTCCCGCACGTAGGTTTCCGCCCCTTCGTGGACCTGATAATCGCGGGGGTTGGAATTGACCGAGTCGAAATACACCCATTCCAGGCCGTTGTCCCGCAGGATTTCCATGATCCGGTCCACCCAGCCGGCCTCCACCAGGCCTTGGTCGCTGACCAGGAACACGCGGCGGCCGCCCAGGCGCTTGGCGCAGGAAGCCAGGTGGACGATGCTCCCCCGTCCGAAAATGATCTCGGGAATGGCGAATTTGCTGATTCGCATGGCGCTCCTTGGCAAGCGGGCCGCCTGGGCCGCGGCTGGATGGCAGCCGGCGACGCCGCGGCATGGCGCGTTTGGCCGCAACAGTATCCTGCGGGCCGGGGCCGAAACATGCACACACAAAGCCCCATCCCGACAGCAGGGGGTACCCGGCAATCGTTTAGGAGATCAAGCGGTTTTCGCGAACATGAACGACAAGATCATAATGCGGCAACAGGAAAGGTCAAGCCGGGTTTGGCCGGCCGCTTGCGTCTGCCCGGACGCGGACCAGGGCCTGCATCGGGACGCCGCTTTTGGGGGATCGAATCCAGGCCTGCCGGACGAGGATTTGTTAGTTTGTCGCTTGTGTTGGGAAAAGCCGACAGAGGAAAAGCGTTGCAGGAACTTGAAAAAGCACTTAACAAACTGAATGCTCATTCAATTAGATATCCAGCCATTCCCGAATGCCGACAGGCAGGCCAAGGCCGCCGCCCGGGAGCCGGGAACAGGGGTGGGGCCGGGCCAAAGGGCGTTGGCCGGAGGGTATTGGGTGGGCGGGCTGCGATCCCGGTCTGTTGCTTGTCACGGCTTGCAGAAACGACAGTGGAAAAGGGGAGTGATATGCAGTGGTTTCATGACATGCGCGTCGGCACCAAACTCATCCTGGCCTTCATCCTGATGGCGATGTTTACCGCTGGGGTGGGACTTATGGGCATCCGCAACATGGGCATCATCAATGGCATGGCCGACTCCATGTACAAGCGGGAAACCCTGGGGCTTGCCGCGGTCAAGGAAGCCAACGTCAACCTCATCTATGTCGACCGGAACATCAAAAACATCATTCTGGCCAGCACGACCGAGGAACGGAAGGAATTCCTGGAGCGGGTGAACTTTTACAAGAAGGCCTTTCTGGAAAGCGTGAGCCAAGCCAGGCCGCTGTTCGTCACCGAGCAGGGCAAGCAGCTCCTGCAGAACCTGGACCGGTCCTGGGAGGAGCTTCGGGCCGTGTTCGACAAGATCATGGAGGCCGCGGCCAAGGAGGAGCTGGAAGCCAAGCGGGAATCCGTCAGCCTGATGATGGGGACGGGCAAGGAAAAGCTGCGGGCCGTGGACGAAGCCCTGGATGCCTTAAGCGAACGCAAGGCCAGCAACGCCAAGGCCTTTGCCGCGGAAACCACCGAGGTCTACGAAACGAACCGGCTGTACCTCGTCTGCCTGGTGCTCGGCAGCGTGTTTCTGGGCCTGGCCCTGGGCCTGGTCATTGCCCGGGCCATCAGCCGACCCCTGCGCCAGGGCCTGGGCTTCGCCAAGGCCCTGGCCGTGGGCGACACGGGCCAGACCCTGGATGTCCGCCGCAAGGATGAAGTGGGCCTGCTGTGCGACGCCCTGCAAACCGTGGCCAAGGCCGAATCCGACGTGGCCGCCACAGTGTCCCGCATGGCCCTGGGCGACCTGGAGGTAACCATAACGCCGCGCTCCGAGGCCGATACGCTCCTGCGCTCCCTGGGCGGGCTGCTTGCCGCGGACAAGGCCGTGGCCACGGCGGCCAAACGCATGGCCCAGGGCGACCTGAACGTGGAAATCAAGGCCCGCTCGGACCGCGACGCCCTGATGCAGTCCTTGTCCGCCCTGCTGGCGGCGGACAGGAACGTGGCTTCCCTGGCCGAAAAGATGGCTGACGGAGACCTGCGCCTGGACGTGCGGCCGCGTTCGGAAAACGACGGACTCATGCAGTCCTTCCGGAACATGGTGAGCCGGCTCACCGCCATTGTCCAGGAGGTCCAGGCCGGGGCCGAGAACATGGCCGCCGGGGCCGAGGAGCTGAGCTCTTCGGCGGAGAACCTGTCCCAGGGCGCGTCCGAGCAGGCCTCGGCCGTGGAGGAGAGCTCCTCGTCCATGGAAGAGATGAGCGCGGCCATCAACCAGAATGCCGATGGCGCCCGCCAGACCGAGGCCCTGGCCCGTCAGGCGGCCGAGGACGCCAAAGCGTCCGGCACGGCCATGGCCCGCACCGTGACGGCCATGCGCGACATTGCGGCCAAGATTTCCATTATCGAGGAAATCGCCCGCCAGACCGACCTCTTGGCCCTCAATGCCGCCATCGAGGCGGCCCGGGCCGGGGAGCAGGGCCGGGGATTCGCGGTGGTGGCCTCGGAGGTGCGAAAGCTGGCCGAGCGCAGCCAGGCGGCGGCGGCCGAGATCAACACGCTTTCGGCCTCCAGCCTGTCCGTGGCCGAGGGGGCCGGCCAACTGCTGGAAAAGCTCGTGCCCGACATCCTCAAGACGTCCGAGCTGGTCCAGGAGATCGCGGCCTCGTCCATGGAGCAAAACGCAGGCGCCTCCCAGGTCAACCGGGCCCTGCAGCAGCTCGACCAGGTGGTGCAGCAAAACGCCTCGTCTTCGGAAGAGCTGGCCTCCACGGCCGAGGAACTGTCCAGCCAGGCCGAACAGCTCCAGTCGACCATGGGGTATTTCCAGGTGGAAGAGGCGGCCGGCTCGCGAAAGGCCTTGTCCGCCGTCAAGACGGAACGCAAGTCCCGGGTCCGGGCCGTCCCCGCGCCCAAGGCCCAGCCGCATCCTGCCGCGCCGTTTCTCGACCTCGACGAGGCCGGCGGAGACGACAAGCTCTTCGAACGCTATTAGGCCGTCTGCCGGGAGCAGGCCGGGACGCGGGAAAAGGATTGCGCGGGGCGGTCGGATATCGTATAGCCAATTGAATGACCATTCAAAAGAAATGCCTATGAGCGAGCCCAAGATCGACGGCATCCTTGAAGCGGCCCAAGAGCTTTTTGCCGCAAACGGCTTTGACGCCACTTCGGTCCAGGACATTGCCGATCGGGCCGGCGTGGCCGCCGGCACGGTCATGTACCACTTCAAGACCAAGGAAAACCTGCTGTTCATGGTGTCCCGGCAGACGTTTTCCCGCCTCTACGCCGTGCTGCGGCGGGAGTTCGACGCCGCGGCCGGCCCCTGGCCGGCCCTGGCCGCCATGGTGCGGGCCTATTTCGCCTTTGTCCGGGACAACCGTTCGAGCTTCCGGGTTTTTTACCGGGATGCCCCCTGCCAGCGGCTGGATGTGGGCCAGTTTCCCACGGCCGACCTGGCCCTGCTGGAGGTCCGGGCCATGGACCTCCTGGCCGGAGTCCTGCGGGAGGGGAGCGCTGCCGGGGCCTTTGCCTCGCCGCCAGGGGAGGCAAGCTTTACCGTGCTGCGGGCCATGCTGGACGGGGCGGCCCGGCTCATGGCCCTGGACCCGGAACTGGCCGACCCGGCCGACGAAGTCCTGGCCTTTCTGGAAGCCCGGTTGCGGCCCGGGCGAAAGGGAAGAGAAGATATCGATGTCGCGTAAATTTATAGTGCATGAGCCTATATTTTTTGTTTCAATACCATAAAATGGTTGGTTCGTAGCTGCCGGCGGGCTGTTTGCCGCGGGGGTTGGCAACGGTCGTCAAAACACAAGGAGCAAGAGGATGCAGTGGTTCTACGACATGCGGGTCGGGACGAAACTCATCGTGTCTTTCATCCTGATGGCCGCCATTGTGGCTGTCGTGGGCTGGATGGGCATCGACAACATGGGCCGCATCAGCGCCATGGCCGACGACATGTACGCCAAGGAGCTTCTGGGCGTTTCGTATATCAAGGAAGCCAACATCAATCTCCTCTACATCGACCGGGCCACCAAGAACACGCTTTTGGCCTCGTCCCAGGCCGATCGGGCCAAGTTTCTGGAAAGGATCAACAAATACAAACAGATGTATCAGGAGCAGCTGGACAAGGCCCGGCCGCTTTTCTACACGGAAAAGGGCAAGGAACTGCTGGCCAAGCTCAGCCGGACCTGGGAAGACTACCAGCCCATCCTGAACAGGATTCTTGAGGTTGCCAAAAGCGAAGATCTGGCGGCCCATCGGGAATCCGTAGACCTGTCCATGAGCCAGGGCCGGGAAAAGATCGACATCATCGACGATGTCCTCACGGACCTGTCCCAGGTCAAGGAAACCAACGCCAAGGACTTCTCCGACGTCACCACCAAGATTTACGACAGCAGCCGAACGCTTCTGCTGGGCATCATCGCGGTCAGCGTGCTGCTGGGACTGGCTCTGGGCATCTTCATCGCCCGGGCCATCAGCAAGCCCCTGGCCAAGGGTGTGGCCTTTGCCGAGGCCCTGGCCAAGGGCGACACGGGCCAAGCCCTGGATATCCACCGCAAGGACGAAGTGGGCATGCTGTGCCAGGCGCTGCGCACCGTGGCCAAGGCCGAATCCGACGTGGCCGCCACGGTGTCCCGCATGGCCCTGGGCGATCTGGAGGTCACGATTGCGCCGCGCTCCGAGGCCGACCTGCTGCTTCGTTCCCTGGACGGGCTTTTGGCGGCGGACCGCAATGTGGCCGAAGTGGCCGGCAAACTGGCCGAGGGCGACCTGCGGGTGACGGTCAAGGAGCGTTCCGAAGTCGACGGGCTCATGCTGGCGCTTAAGGAAATGATCGGCCGGCTCACCGCCATTGTCCAGGAAGTCCAGTCCGGGGCCGAGAACGTGGCCTCCGGAGCCCAGGAAATGAGCGCTTCGTCGGAGAGCCTGTCTCAGGGCGCGTCCGAGCAGGCCTCGGCCGTGGAGGAGAGCTCCTCGTCCATGGAGGAGATGAGCTCGGCCATTGAACAAAATGCCCAGGGCGCCCGCCAGACCGAATCCCTGGCCCGCCAGGCGGCCGAGGACGCCAAGGCGTCCGGGGTGGCCATGGCCCGCACCGTGACGGCCATGCGCGACATTGCCTCCAAGATTTCCATCATCGAGGAAATCGCCCGCCAGACCGACCTCTTGGCCCTCAATGCCGCCATCGAGGCGGCCCGGGCCGGGGAGCAGGGCCGGGGATTCGCGGTGGTGGCCTCGGAGGTGCGAAAGCTGGCCGAGCGCAGCCAGGCGGCGGCGGCCGAGATCAACACGCTTTCGGCCTCCAGCCTGTCCGTGGCCGAGGGGGCCGGCCAACTGCTGGAAAAGCTCGTGCCCGACATCCTCAAGACGTCCGAGCTGGTCCAGGAGATCGCGGCCTCGTCCATGGAGCAAAACGCAGGCGCCTCCCAGGTCAACCGGGCCCTGCAGCAGCTCGACCAGGTGGTGCAGCAAAACGCCTCGGCCTCGGAAGAGCTGGCCTCCACGGCCGAGGAACTGTCCACCCAGGCCGAGCAGCTCCAGGCCACCATCGGCTTTTTCCGCGTAAACGGCGCGGCCAAGCCGCATCGGGCGGCCCTGCCGGCCCGCGGCATCCCGGCCGGGGTGCGCCAGGCGGCCAAGCCCAGGCCCGTGTCCCGGCCGGCCGGCCTGCACCTGGATATAACGGAAAAAGACAGCGACGACCGCGCCTTCGAGCGGTTCTAAGGAGACCTGGCCATGCAGGAAACCGAGACCAAGCACGCGTCCCAGCGTTACCTGACCCTGACCCTGGCCGGCGAGACGTTCGCCATCGGCATAGACGCGGTCAGGGAAATCCTGGATTATACCGAAATCACGCGCATTCCCCAGGCCCCGGCCTTCATGCGCGGGGTGGTCAACGTCCGGGGCAATGCCGTGCCCGTGGTGGACCTGGGCCAGAAGCTGGGCCTTGGCGAAGTGGGGCACACCATCCATACCCGCATCGTCATCATGGAGGTCGCCCGGGACGGCGAGACAGCGGTCATGGGCGCCCTGGCCGATTCGGTCAAGGAAGTCCTGGAGCTGGCGTCCGAGGCCATTGTCCCGCCGCCCCGCATGGCGTCGGATGCGGATGCGTCCTGCCTGCGCGGCATCGGCCGGCAGGACGACCGGTTCATCCTGCTGTTGGATGTGGACCGGATATTCGCCACCGACGCACTCTACGACATGAGCAGCCTGCTGACCGGGCAGGCAGCCCAGGCCGACGCTTCGGCCGCGGCCTGAGCGGGTCCGGAGGCGGCCTATGCATCAGGATCAGGCGGCCCTGGTCTTCAGGGAAGAGGCGTTGGAACTGTTGACCGAGGCCGAGGAAATCCTCCTGGCCTTGGAAGAAGACGCCAACGACGCCAGGCAGGTGGCCAGGCTCTTTCGGGCCATGCACACCATCAAGGGCTCCGGAGCCATGTTCGGCTTCGACGAGGTGGCCCGGTTCACCCATGAGGTGGAGACCATCCTGGATCTGGCCCGGGCCGGGAAGCTGACCCTGGGCAGCGAACTCTTGAGCCTCTTCCTGCTGTCCCGGGACCACATCCTGGCCCTGCTGTCCAGCCCCAGCAGCGACAGCGGCATCACCGCGGCCTCGGACGCGCTGATCGCGCGGCTGCGAAAGGCCGCCGGACTGCCCGAACCAGGCCAGGCCACGCCCGCCGGCGCGCAATGCCCGGCCGCGACGCCCCGGCCGGCGGGATTGGTCGCTACCTGGTGGATACGCTACCGGCCCCACCCGGATTCCTATCTGACCGGCACCAATCCCCTGATGCTGCTCCATGATCTCGACGCCCTGGGCCAGAGCCTGCCCATCGCCCATGTCGCAATCGTGCCGGCCCTGGCCGACGGCGACCCTGAAACCGTGACCGTGTGGTGGGACGTGCTGCTTTTGACCGCAGCGGCCGAGGATGCCTTGCGCGACGTCTTCGTGTTCGTGGAAGGCGACCATGACGTGTTTTGCACCCGACTGGCCGAGGTGGCGCTGCGGCAGACGGATATGGAGGAGTACCAGGCCCTGCTGGCGGCCTCGGCCTTTGCGGAGACCCAGGAGCTTGGCCGCACGCTGACCGAGTGCACCAGGCAGCGCCTGGCCCGCCGTCTGGCCAGGCAGGGGGCTGGCCAGGCTTCGGCTCCGGAGCGCCAGGCCGAAGGCGCGCCGGGCGTGGCCAGCATCCGGGTGGAGGCCGGGCGGCTGGACCGCCTGGTGGACCTGGTGGGCGAGCTGGTCATCATCCAGTCCCGGCTCCAGCAGACGGCCCTGACCCGGGACGATCCCACGGCCCGGGCCATTGCCGAGGAGCTGGAGCGGGTGACGGCCCGGCTTCGGGACGAGACCCTGCGCATCCGCATGGTGCCCATTGGCGGCATCTTCGGGGGCCTTCGACGGCTGGTGCGCGATCTGGCCGGGGAACTCGGCAAGCAGGCCGTGTTCGCGGCCGAGGGCGGCGAGACCGAGCTGGATAAAAACGTCATCGACCGCCTCAAAGACCCCCTGGTGCACATCCTGCGCAACTGCGTGGACCATGGCATCGAGCCGCCCGAGGCGCGATGCGCCGCGGGCAAGCCGGCCCAGGGCACGGTGCGGCTGCGGGCCGCCCATGACAGCGGCGAGGTGCTCATCGAAATCCAGGATGACGGGGCCGGCGTGAACCTGGAGCGGGTGCGGCGCAAGGCCCTGGAAAAGGGCCTGCTCGCCCCGGGCGAGGAGGCCGACGAGCGGCGCGTGCTGGAGTGCCTGTTCGCCCCGGGCTTTTCCACGGCCGGGCAGGTGAGCAACGTGTCGGGCCGGGGCGTGGGCATGGATGTGGTCAAGGAAAGCATCGAGGCCCTGCGGGGCCGGGTGCACCTGGATTCGACCCCTGGCGCGGGCACGCGCCTGGCCATGCGCCTGCCGCTGACCCTGGCCATCATCGACGGCATGCAGGTCCGGGTGGGCCGGGAGCACTACATCATTCCGCTGTCCACGGTGCTGGCCTGCCAGGAGCGCGTGGCCCAGGGGCAGGCCCAGGCCGTGGACGCCATTGCCTGGAGCGGACGGCTGACGCCGTGCCTGAGCCTTCGGGCCGTGCTCGGCGTTGACGGGCCGCGCCCCCGGTTCGAGCGCGTCATCATGGTCAAGGTGGAGGAAGAGGAAATCGGCCTGGCCGTGGACGTGGTGGTGGGGCAGCAGCAGGCCGTGATCAAGCGCTTAAGCGACGTCTACCGGGACGTGGACTTTGTCTCGGGCACGGCCGTCAACGGCGACGGCGGCATTTCGCTGATCCTGGACGTGGCCCGGCTGGTGCGCTTCGCCACCACGGCCGCCAGGGCTTGACGGGCGTTTGGGGGGCATGGTCCGTTTTGAAGCCTTGGGCGACCAAAGGGCTTGGCCCTTTGGAAACCCGTAAGGGATTGAGGACGTTACAACGTAACGGCCATTGAATTTTCAGGCAATATATTTAAGTGGATGTCTTTTGGGGCGGGGCTCAGGACGGCATCGACCCGTTGCGCGCGGCGGCCAGGGCTTCGTCGGCCGAGGCGTACAGCGGCAGGTACTTGTCGAGCTTGGTCAGGTGCAGCAGGCCGCAGACTTCCTTGCCGCCGCACAGCAGAAATCCGCCGTTGCCGGCCAGGGCCTTGAACAGGATGGCCAGGACCCCCAGGCCCCGGGAGTCCACGTTTTCCAGCCGGGACAGGTCCAGCACCACCAGGCGGCGTTCGCCGGCCACCCGGGACAGCATGTCGTGTTTGAAGGCTTCGGCGTTTTGCGCGTCAAGGTGCGTGTCCTGGACCGTCAGCACCACCGCATCCTCGAATTCCATTTCCGTCACAGCCATAGACCGCCCTCTTGACCCAGGATGGGATGCTCCCCCCTAGCAAAAGGTCGCGGCGGGCGCAACCACCGTTTCGCTGCCTCAGGCGAGGCCGCGCCGGGCGTTTACGTAGTACAGCACCGGCACCACCAGGCGCGAGAACAGGGTGGCCGCCACCTCCCCGGCCATGAGCGAAATGGCCAGGCCCTGGAAGATGGGGTCGAACAAAATGACGAATGCTCCGGCCACCACGCTGATGGCGGTCAGGAGCATGGGCCGGAAGCGCACGGCCCCGGCCTCTTCCACGGCGTCTTCGAGGCTTGTTCCCTGGCCCCGGCGCATCTCGATGAAATCCACCAGGATAATGGAGTTGCGCACCACGATGCCGGCCCCGGCGATAAATCCGATCATGGACGTGGCCGTGAAAAAGGCCCCGGCCAGGGCATGGGCCGGGATGATGCCGATCAGCGACAGGGGAATGGGGGCCATGATGGCCAACGGCGTGGTGTAGGAGCCAAACCAGCCCACCACCAGGATGAAGATGAGCACCATGACCACGGCAAAGGCCAGGCCCATGTCCCGGAAGACCTCGAAGGTGATCTGCCACTCGCCGTCCCATTTGACGCTGTAGCGGTCCGTGGCGGCCGGGGGCTCGGTCCACAGCACGGGCAGGGTTTCCAGGCCGGCCGCCTGCCAGGCCCCCTGGCCCGAGGCGGCCAGCTTTTCCAGGGTCTCGTTGATCTTGGCCATGGCATAGACCGGGCTTTCCTCTTTTCCGGCCACATCGCCGGTGACGTAGACCACGGGCAAAAGGTTCTTGTGGTACAGGGCCGTTGGCGCCTCGCGCTCTTCGATGGCCGCGATCTGGGACAGGGAAACCATCTGGCCGGCCTGGCCGCGAACCGTGATGGCCTCCAGGTCCCGGGCGTCGGCCCGGCGGGGCAGGGGCAGGCGCACCACCACGGGCGCGTCCTCCCGGGCCGCGTCGTCGTGCATGAGTCCGGCCACCGTGCCGCTGAGGCTGGCGGTGACGTCGCGAAGGGCCCGGTCCGGGTCCACGCCGCCGGCCAGCGCCTTGTCCCGCTCCACGCGGATGAGGCGCTGAGGCTGGGGATCGTCCACGTACCAGTCCACGTCCACCACGTCCGGGGTGGCCCGCATGATGTCCCTGATCTGCCTGGCCACGGCCCGCCGGCCGGCGTCGTCCGGACCGTAGACCTCGGCCACCAGGGTCTGGAGCACGGGCGGGCCGGGCGGGGCCTCCACGATCTTGATCTTGGCCCCGTAGCGGTCGGCAATGGGCAGCAGGGAGGCGCGCACGGCCTTGGCAATGGCGTGGCTTTGCAGGGTCCGGGCTTCCTTGGGCGCGAGGTTGACCGCGATCTCGGCCTCGTTTTGGCCGCGCCGCAGGTAATAATGGCGGATGAGCCCATTGAAGGTCACGGGCGCGGCCGTGCCGGCGTAGATCACGGCATCCGTGACTTCGGCGCGTTCCAGAACCTTGCCGGTCAGCTCCCGGGCTGCCCGGGCGGTTTCCTCCAGGGTGGCCCCGCGCGGCATGTCGATGACCACGGCGAATTCGCTTTTGTTGTCAAAGGGCAGCATCTTGACCAGCACGGCCTTGGCCGGGAACAGGGCGCACGCGCCAAGGAGCAGCAGCGCCACCAGGGAAAGGAAACCCCAGCGCCAGGCCGGCCGGCGCAGGAACCTGTCCATGAGCCGGCGGTAGAGCCGGGTGCCCCAGTCGTCCGGCATCTCGCCGTGGACTTTGGCGTCGGGCCGAAGCGTTCGCTTGGCGGTCCAGGGCGTGATGAGAAAGGCCACGGCCATGGACAGCAGCATGGCCATGGACGCGCCTATAGGCATGGGCCGCATGTAGGGGCCCATGAGCCCGCCCACAAAGGCCATGGGCGCAATGGCCGCGATGACCGTGAAGGTGGCCAGAACCAGGGGCGCGCGCACCTCGCCCACGGCCTCGACAATGATTCGGGTCAGCGGCTTTCCCTTGGATGACGGCAGGCCCAGGTGGCGCACGATGTTTTCCACGTCCACGATGGGGTCGTCGACCAGGATGCCGATGCAAAAGATCAGGGCGAAAAGGGTGACGCGGTTGAGCGTATAGCCCAGGAGCCAATAGGTGGCCAGGGTGACGGCCAGGGTCACGGGCACGGCCACCATGACCACCAGGCTGGCCCGAAGGCCCAGAAACAGGGCCACCACCCCGCCCACGGTGACTGCGGCCAAAATGAGGTGCTTGAGCAGTTCGTCCACCTTGGCCTTGGCCGTTTCGCCGTAGTCCCGGGTTATGGTCAGTTGGAGATCGTCGGGGATCAGGTAGCCGCGCAGGCCCTCGATGCGGGCAAGGGCCTCGCGGCAAAGCCTGGTGGCGTTGACCCCGGGCCGCTTGGCCACGGACAGGGACACGGCCGGGTAGGCCTGGCCCACGGCGGCGTCCGTGGCCGGCAGGGCGGAGCCCGGCACGAAAAAGACGTAATCCGAGGGTTCGTCAAAGGCGTCGCGGATGGCCGCCACGTCGGCCAGATAGACCGGCCGGCCGTCACGCACGGCCAGCACGGCCCGGGACAGCTCGCGCTCGGTGCGAAAGAAGTTGTCCAGGCGGATGGACACGGCCCGGCCGGACTGGAAGGTCTCGCCAATGGTCTGGCCCTGGTTCTGGACGTCCAGGGCGTCCAGGACATCCGCGGCGTCCAGGCCCTGGGCGCGCAGCCGGTCCGGATCGAGCTCCACCATGACGGCCCGCTTGCGCCCGCCGGTGAGGCTCGTTTCGGCCACGCCCGGAATGCGCCGCACCTCCTCGTTGACCTGCCCGGCAATGGCGCGCAGTTGCCGGGAGTCGTAGGGGCCGCCCCAGAATGTGGCCACCAGCACGGGCACGTCGTCGATGGAATGGGGCTTTAAAAGCGGCTTGGAGCAGCCCGGGGGAATCCAGTCCAGGTGCATGTAGAGCTTGGCATAGGTGTTGAGCAGGCTTTTCTCGGCGTTCTCGCCCACCTTGAAGCGCACCACGGTCAGGGCCTCGCCGTCGCCGGCCGTGGAATAGACGTATTCCACGCCCGGGATTTCCCACAAAATCTTTTCCATGGGGCCGATGACCCGGTTTTCCACCTCCTTGGGCGCGGCTCCGGGCATGGTCACATGGATGTCGATCATGGGCACCAGGATTTGCGGCTCTTCTTCGCTGGGGGTGGCCCATACGGCCAGGATGCCGGTCAACAGGGCGGCCAGGATGGCCAGCGGCACCAGCTTGGAATCCACGAACGCGGCAGTGAGGCGGGCCAGCCAGTCGGACTGGTGGCCGTGGTGGCCGTGATGGGGCGCGTCGCTCATTGTCCGGCCCCGGCCCCGCTGGCCCCGATGGCGGTAACGTGGTCGCCCTGGCGCAGGGTTTCGAGCTTGCCGCAGGCCAGGCGCTCGCCGTCGGACAGGCCGCTTAGGATGTCCACGAAGCGCTCCCGGCCGGTTTCGCCAAAGGCCTCGGAATCGGTGAGATAGGTGCGGCCGTCGAAATCCACGGCCAGGAAGGCGCCGCCGGTCTTGACCACCCGGAAATCCACCGCGCCGGCCTCGGTGACGGCCAAAACCGTGGGCAGGTCGCCCCGCCGGCCGATGCAGGCCTCGGGCAGCATGAGCTTTCGGGTGGTCCGGGCCGGCACGAACACCCGGCCGAACATGCCGGCCCGGGGAGACACACTGGTCCCGTTGAGGCTGCCGGGCACGTCGGCCTTGAGCTTAAACGTGCGGCTGGCCGGGTCCACCCGGCCGACAATGGCGGAAATCCTGGCCGCAAAGGGCTCGGCGAAAAGCGACGGGATTACGGCCAAAAGCGTCTCGCCCACCCGCAGCCCCTGGAGAAAGGCCTCGTCCACGGCGGCGGTCAGTTCGTAGCCGCCGCTGGCGTCATCCACCAGGGCCAGGGGAGCCCCGGCCGTGACAAAGGCCCCCTGATCCACGTAGCGGCGGGCCAGGATGCCGTCAAACGGGGCGTTTATGCGGGTATAGGCCCGAAGCGCGGCCAGTTCCGCCAGCTTGGAGACCACGCTCCCTTCCTGGGCGGCGCTGGCCTCCACCTGGCGGGTCAGGGTCTCGTATTCGGCCTTGGCCTTGTCATAGTCCTCCTGGCTCACCACCCGCTGGGACAAAAGCCTTCCCATGCGCTCCAGGGTGGTCTTGGCCAGCCCGGCCCGGGCGGACAGGGCGGCCCGCTCCCGGGCCACCTGCTCCCGGCTGGCGGCCAGGCCCTGCTCCTGGCTGGCCAGGTCCTTGTCGTCGATGCGAAGGATAGGCTGGCCGGTCCGCAGGGCGGCCCCTTCCCGGACATACGTCTCCACCACCGTGCCCGACACCTTGCTGGCCAGGGTGACGCTGTTTCGCGACTCCACCTGGGCCGGAAACGAGCGGCACTCCACCACCTCCCGAAGCGCTGCCTGGCGCACCGGGGCTTCGATGGTCCGTGGAGCCGGGGTGACGGCGGGTTTTTGATCCGAACAGGCCGCCGAAAGGGCCAACGCGACAAGCATGATCCAATGGCGTATGCGCATGGTTCCATGCATTTTCACGCCACAGAGCTCTTGTCAACAGTGGAAAATCCGCGGAAATCTCCGGTATTGCAGTCTGGAATCTCGATTCCAGATTGACGCAATAGGGAATACGGCTCAGGGGCCGGGAAAACGCCAGGGCGGAACCGGGGCCAGGTTCACGGCGTCCACGCGCCAGGCC
This sequence comes from uncultured Desulfovibrionaceae bacterium, assembly GCA_964490985.1. Taxonomy (GTDB): domain Bacteria; phylum Desulfobacterota; class Desulfovibrionia; order Desulfovibrionales; family Desulfovibrionaceae; genus Solidesulfovibrio. The sequence continues at coordinate 20,248 of CAZBER010000027.1, forward strand.
TCGGCGTCCATGGTCAGGATGCACAGACGGCAGTAGTCGAGATTGATGCGAAAGAGATGGGCCAGGGGCAGGCCCAGGGCGTGGCAGAGCACCACCCGGATGACGCCGCCGTGGGCCACGGCCAGCACGTTGCCCAAAGGCTGCTGCGCAATCTCGGCCAGGGCGGACACGGCCCGGTTCTGGAGGTCGGCGAAGCTCTCGCCGTCTCGGGGCCGGTGCAGGGTCAGGTCCAGGCCGCGCCGTTCATACTGGCCCGGGAAGCGCTCCCTGACCTCGTCTGCGGTCAGGCCTTCCCAGGCGCCCAGGTCGATCTCGCGCAGGCGCGGCTCGCGGCGCACGGGAATGTCGCGGCCGGCCAGGACAATGGAGGCGGTCTCGGTGCAGCGGCACAAATCCGAGGTCACGGCCGCGTCCAAAGTCAGGTCGGCCAGGGCCTCGCGCCACAGCCTGGCCTGGGCCCGGCCGGCCTCGGTCAGGGGATGGTCGGCCTGGCCCACGAACCGGCGAGGGCTGACCTGGGCAATGGCGCCGTGTCGGAGTAAATAGACTGTCGTCATTGTAGGCTGTTAGGAAGATGGTCGTTTTGGAAGCCTTCGGCGACCAAAGGGCTTTGCCCTTTGGAAACCCATAATGGATTCAGTAAGTTATAACCAAAGGAAATTCGAGAGAAATTATTTCTCTCGGCTCGGTCCAGGGGCAGCGCCCCTGGCCGCATGCGCCTTTCTGGCGGCTGCCAGGGCCTCGGGAGGCGGCGGGCCGGGGCGGAAGCCGGCGGCGTGGATCGCGGCTTCGGCCGGCTGGCCCATGGCGGCCTCGACCCGGGCCAGGACAGCCAGGGCATTGTCCCGGCGGCGGCGGATGGCGGCCGAGGCTTCGGGGTCCTGGGCAAAGAGATCGAGCTTTTGCCGGAACCGGTCGGCCACAGGGACCAGCCAGCGGCCGAAAACGAACTTGTCGGCCAGGTAGACGATCTCGCGTTCGGTCAGCGGCGCATCCATCGGCAGGCAACAATCGCGGTGGGCGGCCACAATGGCCGCGGCCCGGCCAAAGCCCAGGGCATCGAGGAGCCGGCCGCCGGCCGCCTCGTGCCGGGGACCGCCCTTGGCCACGTCATGGAGCAGGGCGGCGGCCTCGATCAGGGCCAGGTCCAAAGACGCGCCAGCGGCGTTGCAGGCCGCGCCCAAAGCCAGGGCCACGGCGGCCACGCCCCGGCCATGGGCCAAGCCCTGGGGCGAGACGTTTCGGATGGCCAAGACCGCCTCGGCCTCGGCCGGGGTGGGGATATCCTGGCGGGCGGCCAGAACGCACAGCGCGGCATGGTCGGCCGGGGTGTCCATGTCGGCCAGGATGTTGGCGTCCGGGACCGGGATTTCCTCGAAGGCAAAGGGGGCCAGCGCGCCGCGCAGGCCGTCGTTGCCGGCATGGTCCAGCACGGCCGGGATCACGCCGGCGGCAATGAGAGGCGGATGGCCGCGCTGCCCGTCAAACACGGGGTAGAGCAGGGGCGGCGCATCGGGTTCGGTGGCCCGGGCCAGGAGCCGGGCCACGGTGGCGGCCCGAAACAGCGGCACATCCACCGGAGTGACGAAAAACCGGCCTGTGTCCGGCGGCAGGGCGGCGATGCCGGCCCGGGCCGAGGAGAACATGCCGGTTTCGTAAAGCGGGTTGTGAACGGTGCGGATGCCCAGGCGTTCGGCCTCGGCAGCCACTTCGTCGGCCCGGTGGCCGGTGACCGCCAGGATGTCGTCCAGGCCGGCCTGGCGAAAGGCGGCCGCCAGGTGCGCCAGGGGCGTGCGCCCGGCCAGGGGCAAAAGCGGCTTGAAACCGCCCTGCATGCGCGAGGACAGGCCCCCGGCCAGAATGACGGCGGCGTTTCGACCGGAACGGCTCATGGCCGGCGTCTGGCCCGGCAGTCGATCAGCTCGGCGACGATGCTCACCGCGATTTCCTCGGGCGTCTCGGCGGCGATGTCAAGGCCGATGGGGCTCTTGACCCGGTCCAGGTCGGCTTGGGTAAATCCCTCGGCCAGCAGGCGCTTATAAACCGAATCGCGCTTGGGCAGGCTGCCGATCATGCCGATGTAGGCGGCCGGGGTGCGCAGGGCTTCGGCCAGGGCGGCCTTGTCGTGGGCATGGCCGCGGGTCACGATGACGATGGAGGCGTCCTCGCCGATGGTCCGGCCGGCCAGCCAGCCCGTTTCCGGGGAGATGGCCGCGGTTTCGGCGGCAAAGGGGAAGCGTTCGGGATTGGCGAATTCCTGCCGGTCGTCCAGGACCGTGACCCGGAAGCCCACCATGGCCGCGATCTGGGCCGTGGGCCGGGACACGTGGCCGCCACCGCAGAGGAAAAGCGGGTCCTGGGTCAGGGCCGGCTCCAGGAAATAGGTCTGGCCGTTACTTTTGATGAGGATGGGAGCCATGATGCCCCGGCCCTGGCGCTTGGCCTCTTCCAGGGCCGTATCGCCCGGATGGTGCCCCATGCGGCCGCCCGGGAAAAGCAGGCAGCGGCCGGAGAGGGAGGCTACGCCGGTGGATTCGGACAGGGGGGTGACGAGCAGACAGCGCTCCCCGGCCTCCAGGCGCTCGGCCAAAGTGGCGAACAGGGCCCTGGTGGCCGGGTCCGGGTCCACGCGTTCCAGAAAGACGCGCATCTTGCCGCCGCAGATAAGATCAGCGCCCTTTTGCGCCTGGCCGGTCATGTCGAAATCCATGAGCCTGGCCTGGCCGGTGGAGAAAATCTCGGGCGCGGCGGCCATGACCAGGCCTTCGGACAATCCGCCGCCCACGGTGCCGGCAATGGCGCCGTCGTCGAAGATGAGCATCTTGGAACCGGCGGTGCGGGGCGTGGAGCCTTCGTTGGTGACAATGGTGGCGGCCACGACCGGGCGGCCCTGGGCCAAAACTTCGTTTAACCGGACAATGAGGTCGTTCATGAGCGGTTGGCCATTCCTTTTGGGGGTTGGACAAGGCGCGCCACCCCGTTTTGGCGCTCGATGCGGCCGAGAATGGGGCCCAGGCGGCGCAGCCGACTGCCGCAGGGGCAGGGGCCGGGAAGCATGCGGGCGGCGTCGCCGGTGCGGTAGCGCACCAGGGGCATGGCCTTGCGGGTAAGCGTGGTGAAGACCACCTCGCCGATCTCGCCGGGCGGCAGGGGTTGGCCCGTGGCCATGTCCAGCACCTCGAAATAATGATCCGCTTCGCGCAGATGGTAGCCGCTGTCGGCCTCGCACTCCATGCCGCCGCCGTAGCCCATTTCCGTGGCGCTGTAATAGTCGAAGACCGCGCAGCCGAAGCGCTCGGCCACCTGGCGCTTGACGGCCGAGGGCAAAAGCTCGGAGGCAAAGACCAGGGAGCGCAGGGTGCCGCGGGCCGCCTTGGCCACACTGGGATCGTCCTTGGCCCGGGCCAGTTGGGAGGGGGCGGCGATCATGCACTGGGGCCGGTGCAGCCGCAGATCCTCGGCCAGCCGGGCGGGATCGCCCCGGGGATCGCCGGCCACGCCTTGGGCGCCGTACAGGGGCAGGCAGCGCATGATGAGATGCCCCACGCTGTCCGGCACCTGGGTCGGGAACAGGACCAGCACCGTGTCGCCGGCCCGGGACAGGGTGGTCATGGTCACCCGGAAGCAGTCCAGGGTGGCGGCAATGTCCGCGGCGTCAAAAGCCAGGCGCTTGGGCGGGCCGGTGGTGCCCGAGGTGTTGACCGTGACCATGCGCACGATCTCGTCCTGGGACACGCACAAAAAGGGCAGATGCCCGGCGGCCAGGTCGTCCGGGCCGGTGGTGGGAATGGCGGCCGCCTCGTCCAGGGTGCGCGGGAAATCCGGCGGCAGCCCGGCCAGGCGCTCCCGGTAAAACGGGCTTTTGGCCGCGGCGTAGGCGATGGCGCGGCGCAGGGCGGCCAGTTGCCAGACGGCCAGGGCGTCGGGGTCCGGGTGCGGCCCGGTCCCGCCGATGGCGGCATTGATCCAGGGATCGAAAGGCGAGAGCTGCATGTTCGTCATCCCTCGTACGGGGCTCGATACAGGGCGCGGCCGTCGGCTGCCGTCAGGTTGTAGAGGCAAAAGGGAATGAGCCGGCCGTCCGGAACGACCACGTGGATGCAGCAGCCTTTGGCCCGTTCCAGGTCCAGGGTCCAGGCGTCCTGAAAGGCCATGGCCGAGACGGAAAAGCGCTTGGCCGCGCTGGCCTGGGCCAGGAAGCGCTCGAAATCGTCGGCCGGGCCGGAAACCTGCGGCGCGGGGTCGGGCGCAGGGGCCGGCCCCCATTGCCGGGCCACGAAGGACTTGGCCTGCCGCGCCCCCTCGTCGGCGGCAATGGAAGCGGCGGGATCGGGAAAATCGGCAGGCGGCGCGCAGCACGAGGCGCTGCCGGTCCACACCGGCCCAAGCCCGCCCTGACCATCCAGGACAAAGGTGGCGCTAAACGAACACAGGGAATGCTCGCAGCACGGCGGATGCAGGTCCTCCACCCGGATCATGCCGCTGGTCTGGGTTTCCAGGGCGGTCATGAGCTCGGGCAGGGTGAAGCGAGCCGCGTCGCCGCCGGCCCAGGGATAGCGGCCAAACGAGCCGGCCGGCTGGAAATGGATGCCGCGCACGGCCGGAGCCCGGGACACGGCCAGGCGCACCAGGTCCCCGACCTGGGCCTCATTGACGCCGGGAGCGATGGTGGGGACCAGGACCACGCCCATGCCGGCGGCGGCGCAGCGGTCCATGGCCGCAAGCTTTTCCCGGACCAGGTCGCGGCCGCGCAAGGTCCGGTACACGGCGTCGGTGACGCCGTCGCATTGCAAAAAGACCGAGTCCACGCCGGCATCGGCCAGGCGCTTGGCCAGGTCCGGGTCCTGGGCCAGGGCCAGGCCGTTGGTGTTGACCTGGACAAAGCCGTAGCCGGCCCGGCGGGCCAGGACAGCGATGTCGGGCAGGTCCGGACGCACGGTGGGCTCGCCGCCCGAGAGCTGGACATTGGCCGGTCCCGTGGCTGTGAAAGCGCGTTTGAACCGTTCGGCCAGCGCGTCCAGGCTCGGGTCCGGACCGGCCTGCGCGCCCGAGGCGGCAAAGCAGACCGGACAGCCCAGGTTGCAGCGGCCCGTGACCTCGAACACGGCCGTGCAGGTGTGCTGGCCATGCTCCGGGCACAGGCCGCAGTCAAAGGGGCAGCCCCGGTCGGGCGCGGTCTGGCGGGGCGGCGGCGCGCCCGGGACCTTGGGCCGACTCCAGCCGGCCAGCCCGGGCGGGCCGTGCCAGAAGCGGGCCTCGAACCGGCCGTGCTCCGGGCATTCCTTGACCAGATACCCGTCCTGGCCGCGCGTTTCGCGCCGGGCCGGCAGGCGGCGCAGGCACACCGGGCACAGGCTTTGGGTCGGGACGGACGCGGATCGGGTCATGTCACTCCCGGGGCTCGGACGGGTCGATGCCGTGCTCCACGAGCAGCTCCAGGATGCGGTCCCAGGAGTCGGACACCAGCCCGCCGCACCGGCTGGCGTCGGGCTTGCCTTCCTTGAGGATGAGCCGGCACTCGATGCCGCCGAACTGGTTCATGGCCCGCTCTTGGAACCATTCCACGAATTCGGACACCAGGAGGTCGAAGCGCTCGTAGGCCTGCTCCTGGTCCGCGCCCTTGCCGGCGTACAACCCCAGGACCAGACAGGCGCCGGTCAGGATGCCGCAGCAGCCGCCGGTGCCGCCCATGCCCCAGCACAGGCCTCCGGCCGCCCGCACCAGGCCCGGATTCTCCAGGCCCTGGGCCTGCAGGGCCAACTGCACGATGATCTGGCTGCAGCAGTATCCCCTGGCGGCCAGAGGCATGATGTCCATCAGGTTGCTCATACGGCCTCCTTGGCGGCCAGGACCAGGCAATAGCCGAAGCGGGGCCGGGCCCCCCCGCCGTCGCAGGCCGGGTCGCGACCGGTGATCATGGCAATGACGCTTCTGGCCGAGCCGAGCTCGAACACCAGACGGCAGGTCAGCTCGGACAGAAGCCGGGTATGGTCCTCGAAGCGCAGGGGCGTCAGCCCCTGCCGGACCAGGCGGTCCAGCAGGATGTCGCGGTGCACGGCTCCGCCGGCGCAACCCCGGGAGGTGGGCAGGGCCGTGGGACCAGGACGCAGGTAGAGGTCGGTCAGGACAAAAAGGCCGCCCGGGCGCAGCACCCGGTGGACTTCGGCCAGGGTGGCCTCGGGCTGGCCTGCGGCCGAGAGCACGCATTCGCAAAAGACCCCGTCCAGGGAGTCCCCGGCCAGAGGCAGGGCAGCCGCCTGGCCGGACACCAGGGGCGCGCGGCGCGCCTTGGCCAGTTCAAGCAGGGGGGCGGAGACGTCCAGGCCCAGGGCGGCCAGGCCGCACTGGCGAAGCCTGGCCAGGGTGGCTCCGGTGCCGCAGCCCAGATCCAGCACCCTGGACCCGGCCGGAAACCGGCACAGGTCCAGGGCGCGCTCGGTCAGAACCATGCCGCCGGGGCGCAGGGTCTCGCCCGTGGCCCGGCGCACGTCCTCGCGCTCGTACGGCGCAAGGCCGGATTTCGCACCTCTGGCGTCCACGGCATGCATCCCGGTCTCGGCAAGGCGGCAAGGGAACAAGCAGTCGTTTTCCGAAAAAACAGGCCTGTTTTTCAGGAATCCGGCCTACTTGTCCTCCAGCAACTGCTCCACTTCGTACATCCGGCCCACGACCAGATATTCCGGCACCAGGGGCGTGCCGCATTTTTCGCAGGTGAGTAAGGTGATGGAAAACCCGCCGTGGAGATACGTGACGTTGATCACAGCCGGTTTGAGCTCGCCGCCGCACGAACACGCCCAGTCGCCGGACTCGGGCAGATAGACCGTGGATTCACTGCTCATTGCCGGGCCTCGCTCGATGTGCCGAAAACCATCATGCGATGGCTGTACGCGTTATGGATGACAGCCTTGCCGTCCTCGATGGCGTATTCCACCCAGTAGGTGACGCGGCGGGGCCGGAAGCTGGCCAGAAAACGGCCGGTCGAGCGGTCCTTGAACTTCTGGCCGCCAGCCTCGGCCAGCGCCACCACCTGGGCCACGTCCTCGACAAGGATGCGCCGGACCTCCATGCGTTCCAGCATTTCCGGCGAAATGACCAGTTCCGGGCCGGGCAGGACCCTGGGCTCCTGGCGCTCGTTCCAGATCGTGTCCAGGAGCTGGCGCAGCAGGCGGCTGCGCTGCTCGTGGCGGCCGGAAAAGCCCGGGTCCGGGCGCGTTGCCGGGTCCTCGATGGCGCCGGGAAAGAGCATGTCCAGCAGATGGTAGGTCCGCTTGCCGGTGCGGGCCAGGCGGTCCCGGCACATGGCGCAGGTGGCCACGTAGTCCAGGGGACTGCGGGCGGCCCGGCGGGCCGTGACCGTGGCGGCCAGTTCGGTGTGGGCATTGGCCTGCAGGCCGCCGAAGCCGCAGCACTCGGTCAGGTTGCCGGACAGGGCCAGTTCCTCGACCGGAGTGCCCAGCCGGGACAGGATGTCGCGCACCGCGGCCTGGGAGGCCGGATCATGGCGCGAGGTGCAGGGGTCGTGCACGGCTACCGGAGAGGCCGAAAGAGCCCCCGGGGTCTTCGGCAGGCCGGTTTCCTCGGCCAGCACCCGCCACAGGGAGACCACCGGAATGTCCGGTGCGCCCTTGGCAAAGGCGCTCTGGCAGGAGGCGCAGGCCGTGATCAGGCGCGGCCGGCCCAGGGCCTCCCACTTGGCCCGGAAGGCGTCCATGGTCTCCTGGAAAAGCTCCTCGCGGGCCGACCAGTTGGCCGGCATGCCGCAGCAGCCCAGGGCCAGGCCCACACCGCCGGAAAGATGGCCGCGCAGGAAGGCATAGGTTTCGGGAATTTTGCCGTCGGGCTCGCCGCCGAGCTGGCAGCCCGGGAAAAAGAGGTGGGCGCAGGTTTCCTGCCCGGGCTCGGCCCGCATGAGGGCGAATTCCGGACCATTGGCAAACTCCATGTCCTCCAGGGCGAATTCGTGGGCCGAGGGGCCGAGCTTGCCGCGCGAAAACAGGTCGCGCCGGGCCGACAGGCACAGGTCGGCCATGGAGAAGTCCTCGGGGCAGACTTCGGTGCAAAGCCCGCACATCATGCAGGAATCGATCATCTTGGTGTATGACCGGGCGCCCTGCACTATGGACAGGTTGTTGTAAATCTGGCGGGCATAGACCCGGGGATAGGACTTGTAGTGCTCCAGGTAGGCGCAGACCTTGACGCACTCCAGGCACTGGCAGTTGAGGCAGCGCTCGGCCTCGGCCGAGGCTTCCTCGAAAGAATACCCGGCAGCGGCGTCGGCCGGGGCCTGGCGCGGGGCCGGGGTGACGCCGGCCAGGCTGGTGAAAAGCCGGGTCGGGCACACGCCTTCCTTGTCGCGCACCGCGGTCAGGGTGGAGCCGGTGAGCAGCCGGTCCATGGACACCGCGGCGCGACGGCCGTCGGCGGCCATGCTGATGATCGAGGCCCGGCCGTCCTCCAGGGGCCAGCCGCCGCAGAACACGCCCTCGGGACCGCATTCCAGGGTCACGGGATCGGCGTCGGCCCGGGAAGCGTCCAGGGGATTAGCTCCGGCACAGCCTACGTACACGGCGTCGAAATCGGCCCGGACCTCGGATAAAAGCGCCGCGTCCAGGGACTGGCCGGTTTTGACGGTCACGTTCATGCGGGCCAGGATGTCCATGGCCTCGCTTAGGGCCGCGCGGGGCAGGACCGTTTCCGGCAGGTCCAGGAGATGGCCGCCCGGGGCCTCCCCGGCCACGAACACGGTGACGGGATAGCCCTTTTTGGCCAGGTCCCAGGCCACGGTCAGGGCGCTGAAATCGCCGCCCAAAACCGCCGCGCGCTTGGCCTTGGCCGGCATGGTCAGGGGCTTGCCGCTTCCGGCGGAAGCCGTGACGCAGGCGCGCTCCAGATCGCCGATGGCCAGGGGATCGCCGACGTTTTTGCGGATGCAGGCCACTTCGCAGGGATGATCGCAGATGCGGCCGAGCACCCCAGGCAAGGGCATGGTGCGATCCAGGACCTTGCGCGCCCCGGCGGCGTCGCCGGCCTTCATGCGGGCCATAAACGCCCGCACGTCCACGTGAATCGGGCAGGCGGCCTGGCACTCGGGCTGTTCTTCCTGGATGCAGTGGTATTCGTAATCGCGTAAATCCTGTTGTTCCATGATCCGGCTTCCTTATAGGAACGACGGGACGGGCCTTGTTTCATGCCCGCCCCGTCGCGATGTTATAAGGATAAGGCCCGAAAGGCTACTTGCCAAGGGCCTTCAGGCCGGCCAGCACCTTCTCGGGGTAAGCCGGCAGGTGGCGGATGCGCACGCCGCAGGCGTTGTAGATGGCGTTGATGATGGCCGGGTGCGGGCCGCACAGCGGCACTTCACCGACGCCCGAGTTGCCGAAGGGGCCGTGCTCGCGCGGCGACTCGACATAGATCAGGTCCATGACGTCCGGGATGTCCTTGATGTAGGGCACGCCGGCGCCGGCCAGGGAGGAGTGCTTCTTGATGTCCTCGAAGTCCTCGGTCAGGGCCAGGCCGACGCCCTGGGCGATGCCGCCCCAGTTCTGGCCGTCCACGGTCTGGCGGTTGTTGATGGTGCCGATGTCCTCGACCAGGGTCATCTTGTCGACCTGGGTCTTGCCGGTGGCCAGCTCGACGGTGACCTCGGCCAGGAACAGGCCGTACATGTAGCAGCAGAACGGGGAGCCCAGGCCGTTGGCGTCGCAGTCCTTGGCCGGAGCGGTCCAGGTGCCGTTGTAACGGGTCTTGAGGCCTTCCTTGACCATTTCGTCGTAGGTGCGGAAGGTGCCGTCGGACTTCTTCATGGCCGCCACGAGCTGCTCGCAGCCGTTCTTGATGGCCTGGCCGACCATGACGTTGGAGCGGGAGCCGCCGGCCGGACCGGAGTTCGGGCACTTGCTCGTGTCGTTGAGCACCAGCTTGATCTTGGAGGCGCAGATGCCCAGGGGCTTGAGGGCCTCGTGGGCGAAGCCCAGGGTGCCGGCATCGGAGCCCTGGCCGTGATCCTGCCAGGTGTTGTAGATGGTCACGGTGCCGTCGGCGTTGAGCTCGGCGTCGGCGCCGGCGCTGTCCGGGCCGTCCAGGCCGGAACCGTAGATGCCGATGGCCACGCCAACGCCCTTCTTGTGGGTGGCGGTGGAGTTCTTCTTGGCGTTGGCCAGGGCTTCCTTGTACTTGGGCCGCAGGATGTCGATCATCTCGGGCAGGGTCCAGGAATCAGGCACCTGGTCCGTGGGGGTGGTGTCACCCTTGCGGTACACGTTGACATACCGGAATTCCAGGGGATCCATGCCGAGCTTCTCGGCCATTTCGTCCATGAGGGACTCGGAGGCGAACATGATCTCGGGCGAGCCGTAGCCGCGGAAGGCCGAACCCCAACCGTGGTTGGTGGCCACGCAGTAGCCCTTGGCGCGCATGTTGGGGATGCCGTAGCCGGCCATCCAATACTGGGAGCCGCGAAGCGTCAGCAGGTCGCCGAACTCGGAGTAGGGGCCGTGGTCCACGATCCATTCCATTTCGGAGGCCACGATCTTCTTGGTCTCCTTGTCGACCGCGATCTTGCCCTTGGTCCAGAACGGGGAGCGCTTGCCGGTGTAGTACTGCTGCTGGGCGTAGTTGTAGTGCAGGTGGACCGGACGGCCGGTGGCCATGGCCGCCGCGCCGACCAGGGCTTCCATGGTCGGGCTGAACTTGTAGCCGAAGGTGCCGCCGGTGGGGAGCTGGACGAGCACCAGGTTCTCGGGCTCAACGCCCAGGCCCGGGGCGATCATGTACAGGTGCAGATACAGGCCGATGGACTTGGAGTGGATGACCAGCTTGCCTTCCTCGTTCTGATAGGCAAAGCCGACGTCCGGCTCGATGGGCAGGTGCGGCTGGCGCTGGGTGTAGTAGTCGCCGCCCATGACTTCGTACTTGGAATCCTTGAAGTAGGAGGCCACTTCGCCGCCCTTGGCGTGGTTCTGCTCGTAGTAGACGTTGGGGGTGCCGGGGTGGATCTCGATGGCGTCCTCGGCCATGGCCGCCGGGGCGCTCATGTAGGCCGGCAGGACTTCCAGGTCGACCTTCACCTTCTCGGCGGCGGCGCGGGCGTTCTTCTCGGAGTCCGCGGCCACCAGGGCGATGGCGTCGCCGTACTGGAACACCTTGTTGTCGCACAGGATCGGACGATCCCAGCCGTCACCCTTGTTGGTGGGGAAGGTGATGAGGCCGGTGATGCGGTTTTTGCCCTTGACGTCCTTGGCGGTGATCACGCTGTGCACGCCCGGCATCTTGAGGGCTTCGGAAGCGTCGATGCCCTTGATGTTGGCGTGGGACACCTTGGCCTCGACAATGGCCAGGTGCAGGGTGTTGGCCGGAAGCTGATACTTCTGGTCGTCGCCGAAGGCCCATTGGCCCATGACCTTGGCCACGCCGGAGGGACGCGGGGCCCGGGAGCCGAAGATGTTGCCGTCGGCGGGCATGTTGTGGTTGATGTCCATGGTCATTTCGCCGCGAAGCACCTTGGCGGCGTCCATGACGGCGTCGACCAGGGGGATGTAGCCGGTGCAACGGCACACGTTCTTGTGCTTCTGGAACCAATCGCGCACCTGCTCGCGGGTGGGCTTGGGATTCTCGTCCAGAAGCCCCTTGGCGGACATGATGAAACCCGGGGTGCAAAAGCCGCATTGGGCCGCGCCGTGGGCCACCCAGGCGGTCTGGAGCGGATGCAGGTTGGCCTGGTTGCCGAGACCTTCGATGGTGGTCACGTTGGCATAGTTGTCCACGCGGCGGATCTTGGTGATGCAGGCGCGCACCACCTTGCCGTCCACGATGACCGAGCAGGCGCCGCACTGACCCTGGGCGCAGCCCACCTTGGTGCCGACCAGGTGCATCTGTTCGCGCAGCACTTCGGACAGGAACGCATCCGGATCGACAATAAGCTTGCGCTCGATGCCGTTAACGATGAGGATTTTTTCCTGCATGTTTTTGCTCCATTTACGGGTTAGAGGATTATCGTTTCCGCCGATGCGCACCCCGCGCGCCGATGGCCGTGTGCTGTCCTGGCCTGATGCCGCGGTCGTGCGAGTATTCCCTCAGATGTCGGGGCCTTCCCTGCCTTTGCCTGGTCAGCTCTTGCCGAATCCGCACAGAGGATAGCGGCAATCCGGGCACATGGCGCACAGGCCGCCGTGCCCGAGTTCCACGATGTCCGCCCGGGACAGGCGCTGCCCGGCCACCAGGCGCGGCACGGTCAGGTCGAAAATGCTGGCCTTGTGGTACATGACGCAGCCGGGCAGTCCGACCACCGGAACCGTGCCGATGTAGGCCAGCATGAACATGGCTCCGGGAAAGGTGGGCGAACCGTAGGTGACGACCTCGCCGCCGGCGGCCCGGATGGAGGAGGGGGAGAGGTCGTCGGGGTCCACGGACATGCCGCCGGTGACGGCGATCATTTCCGCGCCGTCGGCCAGAAGCTGGCGGATGGCCCGCACGGTCATGTCCCGGTCGTCGGGGACAATGACCTGCCGCATGACCGTGCAGCCCAGCTCGTCGAACTTGCGGCGCAACACCGGCCCGAACTTGTCCTTGATGCGGCCGTGGTAGACCTCGCCGCCGGTGGTGACCACGCCCACGCGAAGCGGCCGGAAGGGATCCACGCGCACCACCGGGCCGCATTCGGCGCATATGGCCTCAACGGCCTCGATCTTTTCCTTGTCCACCACCAGGGGAACGACCCGGGTTCCGGCCAGCATCTGGCCCGGGGACACGGCCACGTTGCCGTGGATGGTGGCCACGGTGACTTCCTCGATGGAATTGAGCCGGCGCAGGATGTCCACGTCGATGGTCAAAAGGCCCCGGCAGTCGGCCAGGAGGTTGATGCGGCCCTCGCAGGGCTGGGTCAGGGTCACGCCCGGGCCGGCCACGGCCCGGGCGATGCGGCCGGCCGCATCGTCTTCGTGGATAAGCCCCTCGGCCAGGTCCCAGACGTAAATGTGTTCCTTGCCCAGGCGCAGCAGTGTGGGAATGTCGCATTCCTGGATGACATGGCCCTTGCGGAAGGCCGGGCCCTTGGACTCGCCCGGCACGATGCGGGTGATGTCGTGGCAAAGAACCATTCCCTGGGCCTGTTCAACGGGGATGCTGCGCATGGGTTCCCTCGCGGCAAAGCGTTTTACAGAAGCGTAATGGCGCGCGGCCCGCAGTCACGTTGCAGGCCGGGCAGGGATCCGTGCCCAGGCACTGTCACGGACATGGGGTGGCGGGTGTCTTTCTGGTGCAGCCGGGGCTGCAGCGGGCCGGCGCCTCTATATGTTATGACAAACATAGGTGTGAAACGACCAACGCCCGCAGGGCGTCTTCGGTATTGCATGGCCTGACCATATGCAGGCGGGGCAGTGCGGCAGGTTGGATGGCGAAGCATATGCCCCTAAAGAAGCAAGAAGCAGGCCACGAAAAAGAAGGCGGAATTTCTGGGGAAATAGGTAGCCGGGAAGGGAGTGTCACGCATATTTGGCAGCCAGTGTGACACGCTGACTCTGGCCGGAGAACACCGGATGGGTGGGGTTCTACGCTATCATATGGATTTTATGGAGAATTTTTAGAAAAAGTCATTTTGATCCACTTTTGGGCGGAAAGTGGGTCAAAAGTCGCCATATATATGTGCTTATTGAAACACAATATGAGTTATACTAATGTAAACATAGTTCGACAAGAGGATTTTAAATATGTTTATATAAACATAATAACTAATAGATTATTTTTAACATATAAAAGCCGCCAAACAGGCAGCCGGCCGCCTGGGGTGGCGCTTTTTGTCCGTCGGGCTGCGCATCAGGCCCCACAGGCCGGCAACCGGGTGGCACTCCCGGCCGGCCGAAGCGGTTTTTGCAGAAATCAAACGTAACGCGAGACAACAATGGACATGATGTCGTAACGCCCTCAACCTTTAGGGTTTCCAAAGGGCAAAGCCCTTTGGTCGCCGAAGGCTTCACAAACGACAGCCGGTTGGGCCGGGCCTAGAACAGGTTATACTGGCGGATCTTGCGGTAGAGCGTCTTGCGGCAGATGCCCAAGGCTTCGGCCGCCAGGGACCGGTTGTTGTCGTAGAAATTGAGCACCTTGGCGATGTGCTCCCGCTCCTTGGCCTCCAGGGTCAGGATTTCCTCCTCGGCCCGGGCCGGCTCCAGGAATTCCCGGGGCAGGGCGTGCTCGGTGATGAGGTTATTTTCCGACAGGATGATGCTGCGTTCCATGACGTTTCGCAGTTCCCGCACGTTGCCCGGCCAGTCGTAGCTGGTCAGGCATTTCATGGCCCGGTCCGAGATGCGGTACGGGGCCTGGCCGGCGGTCAGGCGCGACAGGAAAAATTCCACCAGAAGCGGGATGTCCTCCCGGCGGTCGCGCAGGGGCGGCATCTCGATGTTGAAGACGTTTATGCGGTGAAACAGCGCCTCGTGGAACCGCCCCTCGGCCACTTCCTTGATCAGGTCCCGGTTGGTGGCGAAAAGCAGGCGGATGTCCACTCGGCGCTCTTCCTTCTCGCCCACCCGGCGGTAGGTCTTGTTTTCCAGGACGCGCAGGAGCGCGGCCTGGACCTCGATGGGCAGCTCCCCGATCTCGTCCAGAAACAGCGTCCCCTTGTTGGCAAAGGCCATGAAGCCTTCGCTGTTCTCCACAGCCCCGGTAAACGAGCCGCGCAAATGGCCGAACAGTTCGCTTCGGGCCAGCTCTTTTTGCAGGGTGGCGCAGTTCTTGATGAAAAACGGCTTGTCCGCCCGCTTGGACAGGGACTGGATGAGGTGGGCGGCCACTTCCTTGCCGGCCCCGGATTCGCCGGTAATGAGCACCGGCACTTCGGTGGGGGCCACCTTTTCGATGAGGTAGCGGACCTGCTTTATGGCCGGGGAATTGCCCACCAGCTTGACCGGCGGGTTCTGGCCCTGGAAGTGCCGCAGCCGCCGGTTTTCCCGGCGCAGAAAGGTGCGCTGGTAGGCGCGTTCGATCAAAAGTTCCAGCTCGGCCAGGTTGAACGGCTTGGTGACGTAGTCGAACGCCCCGAGCTTCATGGCCTCCACGGCGCTGTCAATGGCGCCGTGGCCGGTGACGAGGATGGTTTCCAGGTCCTCCTGGCGCTTGCGCAGCTCCACCATGAGCTCGATGCCGTTGGCGTCGGGCAGGCGGATGTCCAGGACCGCCACCTCGTATTCGTTCTTGGCCAGAAGCTCCCGGGCTTCCTTGGCCGAGGCGGCCACATGGATGGTCCGGGCCGGGGTGGTGAATTCCTTGAGCAACAGTTTGCCGATGGAGGGCTCGTCGTCCACCACCAGGACGCAATAGGGATTATTCACGGGAGCGCCCGCTTTCCAGGGGGAGTTTGACGGTGAAATGCGTGCCAAGGCCCACTTCGCTGGCCACTTCGATGACGCCGTGGTGCTCGCGCACAATGCTGTAGCAGGTGGCCAGGCCGATGCCGATGCCTTTGCCCACGGGCTTGGTGGTAAAAAACGGGTCGAAAAGCTTGTCCATATATTCCGGCGGAATGCCGCAACCGGTGTCCTCCACGGAGAGGTTCACGGTATTGTCGTTTTCCGGGTGGGTGGTGATGGTGATCTCGCCATCCCCGGGGATGGCGTCCATGGAATTGACCAGGAGGTTCAGCAGCACCTGCTTGAGCTGGGCCTCGTCGCCGGGCAGCGTGGGCAGGGGTTCGTAGAGATTGACGGTGAGCGTCAGTCCCTGGCGGCCCCGCTCTTCCAGGTGGCGGCGCAAGATATTGAGGGTGTCGGTGACCACCTCGTTTAGGCACACCGGCGAGAAGGCCAGGGTGTGGGGCCGGGAAAAGGAGAGCATGGTGCGCACGATGTCCCGGCAGCGCCGGCATTCCATGAGGATGGTCTCGATGTATTCCTCGACGTCCGCGTACAGGGCCGGGTCCACGGCCCGGCGGATGGCCGGCAGCCGGCGCTTGATGCCCTCGGCCAGGCCGAAGACCGCGGTCAGGGGATTGTTGATCTCGTGGGCCACGCCCGCGGCCAGCATGCCGATGGTGGCCATCTTCTCGGCCTGGTAGTACTTGGCCTGGTATTCCTTCTCCAGGGTCACGTCGCGCTTGAAGATGAGGATGCGCGACTCCGGGCTGTCCGGGTTGAAGATGGGCGAGGCCACCATTTCGAACTGGCGGTTTTGCCCCCCGATCTTGAACACGCCCATGCAGCGGCACACGGAATTGGTCTGAAAGGAGCGGTGGGCCGGGCATTCGGGGCAGGGCTGGTCGCTTTGCCGAAACAGCCGGTAGCAGTGCTGGCCCTCGGGCCGGGGCACGGCAAAAAGCTCGTGGAAGACGTGGTTGACCGAGATGATGCGCAGGTCCTTGGACAGCACCATCATGATGTCGGTGATGCCGTCGAGGATGGCGGCGATCTCCTGGCGCCGCAGCTCGGATTCCTGATGGGCCTCCTGGAGTTCCTGCACCTTTTGGCGCAACTCCTGGTAAAAGCCGAGCTTGCTGTGCTCGATGCCGATCAGGTCTTCGAGGGTGGGCGCCTGGGGCATGGTCTCGCCATGGAGAAGCGTCCCGTTCGGGCGCGGCTCGGGCCGTCGCAAGCGGGAAGGGGTCATGAACGATTCACGGCCCTCCCGGGCCACATCCAGGGTCAACCGGCGAAGCGGCATGGTCCGGGGGGAACTCATGGCCAGCCGGGCCACGACCGATTGGGCCGAAACGGTCTCGCCGTCAACCGTGGGAAGGGAATTTTCTCGTGAAGCCGGGTCGGACATGGTGCCGTCCATGGGACGCGATTATCAGGACAACAAGAGGCACGCCGGCTCTTCTCCGCGGGCGACCTGGTGCAAAATCACCAGCCTGTCGGGTCCATGAGGTTCAATAGATACGATATAGCCCATGTCAAGGAAGGACTGCAGGGCGGCGATGGCCCGGATCCGGAAGGCCGGCAGGGGCTGGTGGGCAAGGCCGGACAGGCGGCGCAGCCCGGCGATGTCCAGGCGCAGACAGCCGGTGGAATTGGCCAGCACGCCGGCCAGCCAGCGCCGAAACGGCGCCGTGCCCAGGGGGGCGCGGGTGGCCATCAGGCGTTCCACGGCCGTGGCCGTGCGAAAGGCCTCCATGATGCGGGGATTGACGTCCACGGCGCAAAGCCCGGCGGCGCGGTCGCACAAAAGCGTGTGCAGCAGCCTGGCCTGGATGTGGCAATGGCCTTCCTTGGCTTCGATCTCGATGCGGGCGGCGGCCAGGCGCCACAGGGAGCGTTCCAGGTGGCGGGGGGCGAAGCGGCGGCCGCCCGGCCGCAGGAGGCGGCTCATCTCCCGCAGAAGAAAGCGGGTCGAGCCCAGACCCCGGCCGGGATTGCGAAAGGCCAGAAGCACGCAGCCCAAAAACGTGTCCAGGTCGTCCTGGTCCAGGCGCTCGCCGGAAAAGCGGACCACGGCCCCGGGCCAGGAGGTGGCCAGGGTGACGTCCGTGAGCAGACGCCTGGGGCCGGGATTGCGGGCGGAAAAAAGGTCCGAGGTCAAAAGCAGGCCGAGCAGTCCCGCGCCAAAGCCCTGCTCCAGGGCGTCGGCGGAAAAGGCCTGTCCGTCGCGGTCCAAGGGGCTGTCCAGGGTCATGGCGTCAAAGCCGAAATCGTCGTGGTACACGGTCTTCCCCCTTCTTGCCTGTGGCCCGATGCGCCGGGGACCGGGCCGCCCTGGGAAACGGCGGGCCGCGCCAGGCGGCCCGCCCCGAATGTCGTCGCTGTCGTCGATCAGCCGGCCTGGCGCAGCTTGGCCAGCATGGAGCGCAACTGCCGCAGATGGCCGCGTTCCTCGTCCAGGCACTGCTTGACCACGCCCGCCTCGTTGGGCGGCAAGAGGTCCATCATCTCCCGGAAGTAGAGGATGGTGTCTTTTTCGAACCGCGAGGCCAGCTCGATGGCCGCGATGGCGTTGCCGGCGTCGGCCAGGTCCTTTTCCGGAGCCCCGCCGCAAAAGAGGGCATGGGAGTCCAGCAGGGCCTGGACATACTCCATGTATTCCTCTTCATTGCTGCCGGCCGGAATCTCGGCCTTGCCCACGCGGCCGGCCATGGCCTCGAAGAGGGCCTGATGGCGGGCTTCCTCGCCGGCAAAGAACTCCAGGAACCGTTTCACGTCGGGGTTGGTCGCGGCGGCCGCGGCCTTGGAGTAGACGTTGCGGCCCCGGCGCTCGATCTCGATGGCCGTGCCCACAATGTCGCTCCCGCTGAAAAACTGTGCCATTGCCGTCTCCTTTTGCGCGTTGCGGCCTACAGCTCGTTGGGCAGGGCCTTGAGCTGGGCGTAGGTGTACACCGGGCCGTCCACGCACACGTAGCTGGTGCCGATGTTGCACCGGCCGCAGATGCCGATGCCGCACTTCATGCGTTTTTCCAGGGTGGTGACGATCTGGTCGTCCTCGAAGCCGAGCTTTTTGAGCGCTTCCAGGGTGAACTTGATCATGATCGGCGGGCCGCAGGTGATGGCCACGGCGTTTTCGGGCTTGGGAGCCAGCTCCAGGAGCACGTTGGGAATAAGCCCCACCCGGTGCTCCCAACCCTCGGCCTCGCGGTCGATGGTCAGGGTGGCGTTCACGTCGGCGCGGGAGGTCCACTCGGGCAGCTCGGCCGAAAAGGCCATGTCCGCCGGGGAGCGGGCGCCGTAGAGCAGCGTGATGTCGCCGTAGTCGGCCCGGTTGTCCAGCATGAACAGGAACAGGGTGCGCAGCGGGGCCATGCCGATGCCGCCGCCCACGAACACGATGTTTTTCCCTTTCATGGACTCGTACGGGAAGTGGTTGCCAAGGGGCGCGCGCACGCCCACCTTGTCCCCGGCCGCGAGGCCGTGGAGCCTCGTGGTCACCTCGCCGGCCCGCATGACCGAGAACTGGAGGTAGTCCATGCGGGTGGGCGGGGAGTTGATGACAAAGGTGGATTCGCCGATGCCAAAGGCGGACAGCTGGCCCACCTGGCCGGGTTCGAACTTGAAAGCGGCCATCTTGGCTTCGTCGTCGAACCGGACCCGGAAGGTCTTGATGTTGTGGGTCTCCTGGACGGTTTCCAGGATGGTGGCCACTTCCGGCAGATAGGGATTTTTCGGATTGGTCATCTGGACACCTCTAGGCCTTGGCCCGGGCAACGGCTTTTTGCACGATCTCGCGGATGTCCACGGAAACCGGGCAGCTTTTCACGCACCGGCCGCAGCCGCAGCAGGCAATCAGCCCCTCGTGCAGTTTCGGGTAGTAGCTGAACTTGTGGCCGACCCGGTTGCGCAGGCGATGGGCCTTGGTGGGCCGGGGGTTGTGGCCGGACGCTTCCAGGGTGAACTGGAAGTGCATGCAGGCGTCCCAGGAGCGCATGCGCCGTCCCTTCATGCCTGTGGGCTCGTCAGTGATGGTGAAGCAGTAGCAGGTGGGGCAAAGATACGTGCAGGCCCCGCAGCTGATGCACTTGTCCGACATGTCGCGCCAGAACTCCATGTCGTTAAACGCGGCCAGAAGCGCGTCCGGGGAGTCGGCGATGTCCGGGGCCTCGCCCAGGGCCTCGCGGGTGCGTTCCTTGACGCCCGCGGCCTCGTCGGCCTTGGCCGAGCCGTCGGTCAGAAGCGGGCTGTCCATGAGGGCCTGGCCCTTGTCGGTGACTGCCTCCACCGTGTAGCCGCCGGACACCGGGGTGAGCAGCACGTCCGAGCCGGCCGTGTCGGCCGGACCCGAGCCCACCCAGTGGCAGAAGCAGGTGTTTTCCACCCGGTCGCAGGCCAGGGTGACGAAGGTCGTGGCTTCCCGGGCGGCCTGGTAGTAGGGGTCCGGGAACTTCTGGCCCTGGTAGACGCGGTCGAAGATGAGAAAGCCGCGCGCGCCGCAGGGCTTGGAGCCGAACACCACCGTGGGCTGGGCTTCGAGGTTGGGGATCAGTTGCAGGGTCGGCTTGCCCGGGTCCTCGGCGTCCTTGCCCTGCTCGAAGCGGAACAGCTCCTGGCAGGCCGGAAAGACCGCGCCCTTGGGCGGGGCCGTGGCGTCGGAGCCGAAGACGGGCTTCGATTCCGGACCATAGGGCCGGAACACCACGCCGCCGCCTTCCTCGACCGGGACGAGGACCCGGCTTTTCTCGGCCAGGGACGTGAGCCACGCGGGGAGCTTGTCGCTCGCGATATATTTGACAGCGGCCATTACCAGCTTCGCTCCTTGATGTTGGCTTCCTCGACCTTGAACTGCAAAAGCGGCGGGATCGCCTGGGGATCGACGCCGGCCTGGTAGTCGAACAGGTCGCGGATGGTGCGGTTGAGATGCTTTTTGAGGGCCAGCACCGGGATGTCCATGGGACAGGCCCGCTGGCACTCGCCGCACTCCGTGCAGCGCCCGGCCAGGTGCATGGCGTGCACCACCTGGAACATCAGCTTTTCCGTGGCCGTGTCTTCCTGGGTCAGCCAGTGGGGCTCGCGGCTCTGGGCGATGCAGTGGTCGCGGCACACGCACATGGGGCAGGCGTTGCGGCAGGCGTAGCAGCGGATGCAGCGCTCCATGTGGTAGCGCCAAAAGGCCATGCGCTCGGACACGGTCATGGCGTCCAGGGCGGCCAGGTCGGCGTCCACGGACGTGGCCGGCGTGGTCGGGGCGATGGGGTCGCCCACGTAGGCGTCGGACAGCACCGCGTTGGGGAACTGGCAGCGGCCGCACTTGTCGGCCCGCACGTCGGCCAGGGCCATGGCCACGGTCTGGCCGCCGGCGGCGACCGAAACGGTCTTGCCGTCGGTGGTCACGGCCTCGGCCGCGCCGGCCGCGGCGCCGGCCTCGGCCAGCTTGGCCTTGACCTTGGACAGGTCGATCACGCCCTCGCAGGGCATGCCGAAGATGACTACGTCGGCGCGGTCGATGAGGTTTTCCTGGAGCAGCTCCACCACCGAGCGGGAATCGCAGCCCTTGACCACGATGCCGACCTTCTTGCCGCGGAAAAGCGGCAGGTACACGGCCGGGTTGTGGACGTTGAGCGCTCCCCATTCGAGCTTGTCCACATCCGCCTCGGACCGCATGAAAAGCGGCGTGTTGTGCAGGGGGTCGTAGCCTTTTTGCCAGCCAATGACGCATTCAAGGCCGGGCAGGGCCGCCTTGATGCGCGCTTTGAGATCCTCAAGCCGCGACACGGTTGCCTCCTTGGCCAAGCGCCCCGGCCATCTTGGCGAGCATTTCCGGCGACACGGCGTCGTAGCGCGGCGCCGGTCCCAGGGCGTGAATCTGTTCGGTGAAAACGGTCACCACCTTCTGCCAGCGCTGGCCTTCCGAGGCCGAAACCCAGGTGTAGTCGAACCGGCCCGGGTCGATGCCGAGGATGGGCAGGAAGCGCTTGAGGACCTCCAGTCGCCGGCGGGCGTAGAAGTTGCCCTCGGCGTAGTGGCAGTCGCGCGGGTGGCAGCCGGAGACGAGCACGCCGTCGGCGCCGGAAATCAGCGTCTTGGCGATAAAGAGCGGATCGATGCGTCCGGAGCAGGGGACGCGGATGATGCGCAGGTCGGTCGGCTGATTGAACCGCCCGACGCCGGCCGTGTCCGCGCCGCCGTAGGAGCACCAGTTGCACAAAAATCCCACGATTCGCAGTTCCTTGCCGGTCAGGACTGGCATAAGGCGTTGACCTCCGCGAGGATTTGGTTGTCCGTGAAGTGGGAGAGCTGGATGGCTCCCTGGGGACAGGTCGAGGTGCAAAGGCCGCAGCCCTGGCAGACCGTCTCGATGACCTCGGCCTTCTTCTGGCCCCGGAATTCGACTTCCTTGATGGCCTTGAAGGGGCAGGTCAGGATGCACTTGCCGCAGCCCACGCACCGCTTGATGTCCACGCGGGATATCTGCGGATCGCTTTCCAGCATGTCCTTGGAGAAAAGGGCCAGCACCTTGGCCGCGGCCGCGCTGCCCTGGCCCACGGACTGGGGAATGTCCTTGGGGCCCTGGCAGGAGCCGGCCAGGTAGACGCCGGCGGTGTTGGTCTCCACGGGCTTGAGCTTGGGATGGCTTTCCATGAAAAAGCCGTACTTGTCGTAGGAGATGCGCAGCTTCTCGGCCAACTGGGGCGCGCCCTTGGCCGATTCCGCGCCCGCGGCCAGGACCACCAGGTCGGCTTCGACCTCGACCTGGGTGCCGGCCAGGGTGTCGGCCCCGCGCACGATCATCTTGCCGTCCTTGGGGTAGACCATGGCCACGCGGCCGCGGATGTAGCGCGCCCCGTACTCCTCCATGGCCCGGCGGGTGAACTCGTCGTACATTTTGCCCGGCGAGCGGATGTCCATGTAAAAGACGTAGGACTGGGAATCCGGGATGTGGTCCTTGGTCAAAATCGCCTGCTTGGCCGTGTACATGCAGCAGAAACCCGAGCAGTAGGGCCGGTCCAGGGACTTGTCGCGCGAGCCCACGCATTGGATGAAGACGATGTTTTTGGGCTCCTTGCCGTCGGACGGGCGCTTGATGTGGCCGCCGGTGGGGCCCGAGGCCGACAGCAGACGCTCGTACTGCAGCGAGGTGATGACGTCGGGGTAACGGCCGCCGCCGTACTCGGCCACCTTGGAGATGTCGAAGAGGTCATAACCGGTGGCGGCCACGATGGCGCCCACGTCCTCGGTCACGATCTCGTCTTGCATGTCGTATTTGATGGCCCCGGTGGGGCAGACCTTGGCGCACACGCCGCACTTGCCCTTGACGAACTGGCGGCAGGTGGTGGGGTCGATGACCGCTTTCTTCGGGATGGCCTGGGGGAAGGGGATATTGATCGAGGTGGTGGGCCCGATCTTCTCGTTGAAGCGGTCCGGGTTCTTCTTGCTCGGGCACTTTTCCGTGCAGGCCCCGCAGCCGGTGCACAGCTCCCAGTCCACGTAGGTGGCCTTTTTCTTCACCTGGACCTGGAAGTTGCCCACGTAGCCGCCGATGGAATCCACCTCGGAGTAGGCGTGCAGGGTGATGTTGGGGTGCTGGGCCACGTCGACCATCTTGGGGCCCAGGATGCAGCTCGAGCAGTCGACCGTGGGGAAGGTCTTGTCGAGCTTGGCCATCTTGCCGCCGATGGTGGATTCGCGTTCCACCAGCACGACCTCCAGGCCCCCGTCGGCGCAGTCCAGGGCGGCCTGAATGCCGGCCACGCCGCCGCCGATGATCATCACGCGCTTGTTGATGGAGAACTTGCTCGGGGCCAGGGGGGCGTCGCGGCGCAGTTTTTCCGCGGCGATGCGCACCAGGTCCACGGCCTTGTTGGTGTTGGCCTCGCGGTCCTTGCCGATCCAGGACACGTGCTCCCGGATGTTGGCCATCTCGAACATATAGCGGTTAAGCCCGGCCCGCTCCACGGCCCGACGGAAGGTGGGCTCGTGCATGCGCGGGGTGCAGGAGGCCACCACCACGCCGGTGAGGTTTTTTTCCTTGATGGCCTGGATGATGCCTTCCTGGCCGGGTTCCGAGCAGGCGTACATGGTGTCCGTGGCGTAGACGACCTCGGGAAAGTCCAGGGAGGCCTTGGCCACGGTCGCGGTGTCCACCGTACCTTCGATGTTGCTGCCGCAATGGCAGACGAAAACGCCGATTCGCATTGTCGATGCTCCCTCGCCTGTTAGACCGCGCCCGCCAGCGCCTTGTTCAGGACGGGCCGGGGATCGACGCACAGCTTGTCGAACCCGAGCTCCTCTTCCGGCAGATTCAGGGCCACGCCCATAAGCTGGGTGAAGTAGGCCACCGGCATACGGTAGTTGGTGTGCTTGTACCGGTTGACCTGGCCCTGGCGCAGGTCAAGGTTCATCTGGCACATGGGGCAGGCCACGGCGATCAGGTCGGCGCCGGCGAGTTTGGCGCATTCCAGGAGCTTGCCGGACAGGTTGGCCACGACGTCGGGGCGGGGCATGCCGTAGGAGGCGCCGCAGCACTCCACCTTGAGCGGAAAGGGCACCACCTCGGCGCCCAGGGCGGTCAGGATGTTGTCCATGGCCATGGGGTTCTCGCAGTCGTCAAAGGCCATGACCTCGGGCGGGCGGTTCATGATGCAGCCGTAGTAGGGGGCCACCTTGAGGCCTTTCAGCGGCGTCTTGACCAGGGCGGCGATGGCGTCCGCGCCCACGATCTCGACCAGGGCCTGGAGCACGGACTGGGCGTCCACGTGGCCGGCGTAGGGCTCGTCCAAAAGCCGGTCGACCTTTTCCTTGAACGCCGCCGCTTCCATGCGGTGGTTGGCGGTGCGCAGGTTGGTCAGGCAGCTCGGGCAGGGGGTGACGGCCGTGCCCAGGCCCATGCCGGCCACGAGCTGGAGGTTTCTGGCGGCCAGGGCGGCGGAAAAATAATGGTCCTTGGTGTGGGCCGGGCTCGAGCCGCAGCAGCTCCAGTCCGGGATGTCGACCAGGGACAGGCCGACGGCGGCGCACACGGCCCGGGTGGAGGTGTCGTATTCCTTGGAGGTTCCCAGCCCCGAACAGCCGGGATAGTAGGCAATGGCGTCGCTCATGAATTGAACTCCCTCTCGAAGCGCTCATAAATCCGGGCGATGTGGTCCTTGCCCTGGATGTCGTGGGGCTTCATGGAAAGCTTGCCCTTGGGCAGGATTTTCGGCCCCAGGTCCATGTCGGTCCAGAACCGGCCGGTCTTGGTCACGTAGCCGGCCATGAGCCCCAGTTCGAAGACGCGGCCGTGGGCGCGCACGGAATCCAGGAAGGTGTCCCAGAAGGTCTTGACGTGGGGCACGGCGGCCAGGCCTTCGCGCCGGGCCATGTGGCGCAGCACGTCCATGACGCGGGCCACGTCGATGTTGTTGGGGCAGCGCGTGGTGCAGGACTCGCAGGTGGCGCACAGCCAGATGGACTTGCACGACAGCAAGGTCTTTTTCTGGCCGGCCTGCACCAGTCGCATGACCTGACTGACAGGGATGTCGTAGACAAAGGTGTACGGGCAACCAGCCGTGCAATTCCCGCACTGATAGCACAAGCTGACCTTCTGCTCGGACTCTTCCTCCACCCTGTGAACGAAATCCGCGTCGTAGTCGTTGGTGAGATTGATGATGTTCATACAACCCTATCCGGTTGACGTGAAAGAAAAAAGGGTAAAAGCAAAGCGGCGCGCCAAGGCACTGCGGCTTTCCGCCGAGCGCGACGGCCACGGACCGGGGGGGCATAGCATGGCGGTCTCTGCTTTGCCACCCCGGCCCGGGCGTCATGCCTGGAGGAAATCTGTCGGACGATCCCGCTGGGTCGGACGGGGCCGGTTTCTCTTGCCGTCACCGCTTGTGCCTGAAGTAACATAAGCGACGAAATCCGTTTGTCGAGACCCGGACGCGGGAAGGCGGTCCGAGGCGATGACCGCCGGTCGGAAAGGCGGGGAAGGGGGCGAAGGCCGTCCGTTGCAGACGGCGTTCGCGGGAAAGGCGTGGCGCACTTTCCCTTGAAAATTCCGACCGGGGTTGGCGCCGTGGCCACGATGAGAAAGAACGCGGAAGCGCGGTGCGTCGCGCGAAAATTCAGGGGCCGGTCACCCCGGCCCGCATGATCGGAAAGGGGCCCGAAGGCCCCTTTCCGAGAGGGTCGCTCCGTTACAGGGCGGCCGTGTAGATGGCGGCCACGTCCTTGTCGGTCGGGCAGCGCGGGTTGGTCAGGCCGCAAGCGTCCTTCTGGGCGTTGGCGGTCATGGTCGGGATGTCGGAGGCCTTGACATCCTTGCCATAGCGCTTGCCAAGCTCGACCAGGCCGGTCGGGATGCCGATGTCGGCGGACAGCAGGCGGATGGCATCCAGGAACGCGTCGGCAGCGGCGCGCGGGGACAGGCCGTCAACGGGCTCGCCGATCAGCTTGGCCAGGTAGGCCAGCTGCTCAACCTTGGCGATCAGGTTGAACTTCTCGACGTGGGGCAGCAGGATGGCGTTGCACTCGCCGTGGGGCAGGTCATAGAAGCCGCCCAGCTGGTGAGCCATGGCGTGCACGTGACCCAGGGAGGCGTTGTTGAAGGCCATGCCGGCCAGGTACTCGGCGTAGCACATCATGTCGCGGGCTTCCATGTCCTGACCGTTGGCCACGGCCTTGCGCAGGTACTTGAAGATGAGCCGGATGGCCATTTCGGCGCAGCAGTCGGTGATCGGGGTGGCGATCGTGGACACGAAGGCCTCGACGGCGTGGGTCAGGGCGTCCATGCCGGTGGCGGCGGTCAGCGCCGGGGGCATGCCGACCATGAGGACCGGGTCGTCGATGGCGATGTGCGGGGTGACGCGCCAGTCAACGATGGCCATCTTCACGTGGCGGGACAGGTCGGTGATGATGCAGAAACGGGTCATTTCCGAGGCGGTGCCGGCCGTGGTGTTGACGGCCACATAGGGCATAAACGGCTTGGAGGACTTGTTGACGCCCTCGAAGTCATGGATCTTGCCGCCGTTGGACACGACAAGGCCGACGCCCTTGCCGCAGTCGTGGGAGGAGCCGCCGCCCAGGGTGATCAGGCTGTCGCAGCCGTTGGCCTTGTAGACTTCCACGCCCTTGTGCACGTTCTCGTCGGTGGGGTTGGGAATGGTCTCGTCATACACGTGGTACTTCATGCCGGCGGCGTCGAGGACGTCGGTGACCATCTTCAGGATGCCGACCTTCACCACGCCCTTGTCGGTCACGATAAGGGGCTTGGTGCCGCCGAGTTCCTTGATCTTCTCACCGACGATTTTGACCGCGCCGACGCCGATCTGAGTAACGCTGGGGATGAAGAAACCATAATTCTGTCCCGTAATAGCCATGGTGCCAACCTCACTTGGGTTAAGGTTATGGTTTTGCGAACGGACCCCAAACCTGATTTCCTTGCGGCTCTTGCGTAAACGCTCTTCTCTCTAAGCAATTCCCGGACCAACTTTTCGATCCAGTTATTTCAGGTAGTTATGTTACGAGGCTCCCTGGCACGGGAGCCGGCATGGCCGGCCAGGAGGTCTCCGAAACGGTCACGGGCCAGGGGCCGCCCTGTCCCTGGCCGCAAAAAGCGTGGCGTTTTCGGGTCTTGTCACAACAAGGACAAGTTGTCCCACGCTGCTGCCGGAAATGGGTAAAAAGGTTACAGAGGCGGCCTGTGGGGCGTCCTGTCCCCTTGCCTGGTTTATACTTAAAATTTATAATAATTAATATCAATATGTTGTAAAACGGATGGGACAAACCGTCCCAGGGGGGAGAAACGACACACCGGCTTTCCAGACGTCTCTTTCGGAGAGGCCGGGCCAGGGCGCTGCGGAGTCTCCGGGGGGCCCCTGGGATGCATTGACGCGCCCGGGCCGAAGGGGCAAACTTGATTTTCTGGAACGATAACCGGTTTCGCATGCGTCCGGAGCGCCCATGAAGCTCGCGGTGGCCGGCAAGGGCGGGGTGGGCAAGACGTCCGTCACCGCCTGGCTCGGCGACTACCTGCGCCGCCAGGGCCAGCAGGCCTGGCTGGTGGATGCCGACACGACCCTGTCCCTGGGGCCGGCCCTGGGCCTGCCCTTCTCCCGACTGCCCCTGCCTCTGTGCCAGGACGCGGCCCTGGTGGCCTCCCGCGCCGGCGCGGACGGCTTCATTTCTCTGACCCCGGACGTGGCCGACCTGCCCGAGCGCCTTTCCCTGGACGTTTCGGGCCTGCGCCTTCTGGTCATGGGCACCGTGGCCGGGGCCGGCGGGGGCTGCGCCTGCGCCGCCAATGCCGTGCTCAAGGCCCTGCTCGCCCATTTGTTCCTCGGCCCCAACCAGTGGGTGCTGGTGGACCTGGAGGCCGGCGTGGAGCACCTGGGCCGGGGCACCGTGGCCAGCGCCGACGGGCTTGTCGTGGTCTCCGAGCCGAGCCTGCGGGGACTGGCCGCCGCCGCCTCCATCGGGGCCATGGCCCGGGATCTGGGCCTTGACCGCCAGGTCCTGGTCCTCAATCGCTGCCGGGATTGGCCCGATCTGCCCGACCTGCCCGGCCTGCCGCCCCTGGCGGCCGTGTTGCCGCCGTTTCCCTCCCTGGCCGCGCGGCAGCTGGCCGATGCCTCGGTCCTGGGCCTGGCCGAGCGCGACGTCATCGACGCGGCCCTGGCCCGGGTGCTGGCCGCCCTGGCCCGGCCGGCCGGACCGTAACAACCGTTTGCCTGGAGGTGCGCCATGCGTTTCGTGGTGATTGGACTCCACGCCGCCGGTCGCAGCGCCTGCGCCTGGCTGCGACGCCTGGACCCGAACGCCGTCATCGTGGGCGTGGACCCCAGGCCCGATCCCCCCTATGCCAGGCCGCTCATCAGCTATGTCCTGGCCAATGAAGTGGCGCCGGAGCTCCTCTTTCTCAAGGAAACCGACTTCTTCGTCCGCCATGGCGTGACCCTGTGCCCGGAGCGGGCCGTGGGCCTGGACCCGGAGAAGCGCCGCGTCGTTTTGGCCTCGGGCCGGGACATCGCCTATGACGCCGCGCTCATCGCCACGGGCGCGATCCCCCGGCCGGCCGGGGTGGATGGGCCGTTGGCCGGGGAAATCCGCTATTTCCGGGGCCGGTCCGACCTGGAACGGGTCCTGGCCGCGCTGCGCCCGGGCGGGGTGGCGGCGGTCCTCGGCGGCGGCCTGGTGGGGTTCAAGCTCACCTGCGGCCTGCTGGCCCGGGGCATGGCCGTGCGGCTCATGGTCGCCTCGCCCCGGCCCCTGTCCCTCAATGTCGACGCCACCGTGGGGGCCATGGTCGGGCGCATGCTGGCCGGGCGTCCCGGCGTGGAGCTTTTGACCGATGTTTCCGTGCGCCGCCTGGAGCCCGGCCACAAGCGCCGCTACCGCCTGACCCTGTCCGACGACTCGGTTCACGAAGTGGACCTGGTGGCCGCGGGCAAGGGCGTGGTCCCGGCCACGGACTGGCTGGCCGGCACCGGTCTGCCCACCCCGGACGGCATTGCCGCAAACGCGTATCTGGAGACGGCCATCCCCGGCGTCTTCGTGGCCGGCGACGCGGCCCTGGCCATGGACGCGTCCGCACGTGAGCCGCGCCTGAACGCCATCTGGCCCATGGCCGTAGAGCAGGGGCGCTATGCGGCCTGGAACATGGCCGGCCGGCGCGTGCCCTATCCCGGGTCCCTGTCCCAGAACGCCATCCCGGTCTTCGACTCCATGATGATCTCCGTGGGCACGGTCAATCCGCGCTACACCGCCGGCTGCGACTTCCTGACCGTGCGTCCCGACCGGCGCAGCTATCTCAACCTGGTCTTCCGCGAGGACCGGCTCATCGGCGCCGTGGGCCTGGATGCCCCGCCCCGGCTCGGCGAACTGGCCTTTGCCGTGCGCCGGGGCCTGAAACGGGCCGACATCCCGGACTCCTGGCTCAAAAACCCGGTCCGCGCCGCGCCCTTGGCCGCCTCGAGTCTGGCGTATAAACATTGAGAATGAAGATGCCTCCGGCGGCCGGGGGGGATGATCCCCCCCGGACCCCCTCGAGAGGGGAAATGGAGATGTGGCCAGAGTGCAGGAACGCAGCGTGAGCTTACGCTGCAAAAGGAGGCCCCATGATCGTCAAGACCGTCATTGTCCGGCCCGCGCTGTGCGTGGGGTGCATGCAATGCGCCATCCGCTGCGCCGAGGCCCATTCCGAATCCGGCGAGCTGGGCGCGGCCATCCGCGAGCCCGTGCCGGCCAAGCCCCGGATATTCCTCGGCGTCGGGCCGGAAGGCAGGCCCTTTCCCAACAAGTGCCGCCACTGCGAGCCCGCGCCCTGCCAGGAGGCCTGCATGCCCGGAGCCATCCGCTCGGACGTCCATACGGGCCTCAAGGTCGTGGACCCGGCCCGGTGCATCCACTGCGGCATGTGCGCCATGGCCTGTCCCTACTTTGCCATCCGCTACCATCCCGAGCGCGAGGCCCCGGGCGGCCGGGCCGCGGCCGTCAAGTGCGACGGCTGCTGGCGGCGTCTGGAGGCGGGGCTTGTTCCGGCCTGCGTTTCGGCCTGCAAGACCGGGGCGCTCACCTTCGGCGACGTGAACGTCTATTTGAAGGAAGGGGTCAATGCCGTGGCCCACGCCGCTTCGGGCGTGGCCTATCCATAACCAGGGCAACCGCTCGGGAAGAAAGGGGGCGATATGACCAAGGAACGTTTCAAGGATGCCACCATCCGCCCGGAAGTGGCGCGCCTGCTGGAAAAGGCCCGGGACGAAGGGGTGGAGACGGTTTTCGACCGCAAGCGCGAGCAGGAGCCCCATTGCGGGTTCTGCGAGTTGGGCCTGTCCTGCCATATCTGCGTCATGGGGCCGTGCCGCATCGACCCCTTTGGCCAGGGGCCGAGCAAGGGCGTGTGCGGGGCCGACGCCGACGTCATGGTGGCCCGCAATTTCGGCCGCATGGTGGCCGCCGGCGCGGCTTCCCACTCGGACCACGGCCGGGACCTGGCCGAAACCCTGCTGGCCGTCGGCCGGGGCGAAACCGTCGACTACGGCATTCGCGACGAAGACAAGCTGCGCCGCCTGGCCCGGGAGCTGGGCCTTGCCGAGGCCGGCCTGGACGCGGCCGGCGTGGCCCGGGAAGTGGGCGGCGCGCTTCTGGACGATTTCGGCTGTCGCAAGGAGTCTGTGGCCTTTGCCGCCCGGGCTCCGAAAAAACGCCGGGAACTGTGGGAGAAACTCGGCGTCGTGCCCCGGGGCATCGACCGGGAAGTGGTGGAGATGATGCACCGCACCCACATGGGCGTGGACAACGAGGCGGTCAGCCTGCTGCTGCACTCCGCCCGGGTGGCCCTGTCCGACGGCTGGGGCGGGTCCATGATCGCCACCGAGCTCTCGGACGTCATCTTCGGCACCCCCACCCCCCGGGCTTCCACCGTCAACCTGGGCGTGCTCAAGGAAGATGCGGTCAACATCCTGGTCCACGGCCACAACCCCATTGTCTCGGAAATGATCGCCTGGGCCTGCCAGGACCCCGAGCTCGTGTCCAAGGCCCGGGCCGCCGGGGCCTCGGGCCTCAACCTGGCCGGGCTGTGCTGCACGGGCAACGAAATCCTCATGCGCCAGGGCGTGCCCATGGCCGGCAACCATCTCATGACCGAGCTGGCCATTGTCACCGGCGCGGTGGAATTGGTGGTGGTGGACTACCAGTGCATCATGCCCGGCATGGTCCAGGCTGCCGCCTGCTACCACACCAAGGTGGTGACCACCTCGCCCAAGGCCCATTTCGCCGGGGCCACCCATCTGGAATTCACCCCCCAAAACGCCCGGGAGATGGCCCGGAAGGTGGTGTCCCTGGCCATCGAGGCGTTCGGGAAACGCAACCCCGAGCGGGTGGACATCCCGGGCAAGCCTGTGTCGCTTCTGACCGGCTTTTCCAACGAGGCCGTACTTCAAGCCCTGGGCGGCAGCCTCACGCCCCTGCTCGACGCGGTCAAATCCGGGGCCATCCGGGGGGCCGTGGGCGTGGTGGGCTGCAACAACCCCAGGGTGCGCCACGACGCCGGCCATGTGGGCCTGACCAGGGAGCTGATTGCGCGCGACATCCTGGTCCTGGATACGGGCTGCGCGGCCACGGCCCACGGCATGTCGGGCTTAAAGACCCTGGAGGCGGCCGACCTGGCCGGGCCGGGCCTGTCCGCGGTCTGCAAGGCCCTGGGCGTGCCGCCGGTTTTGCACGTGGGCAGCTGCGTGGACAACACCCGCATCGTGCATCTGTGCGCTCTTCTGGCCGAGGCTCTCGGCGTGGACATTGCCGATCTGCCCGTGGCCGCGGCGGCCATGGAATGGTATTCGGAAAAGGCGGCCGCCATCGGGCTGTACGCCGTGGCCAGCGGCATCTTCACGGTCCTGGGCGTGGCTCCGCCCATACTCGGCTCCAAGGCCGTCACCGACCTGGCCGTGTCGGGCCTGGAGAACGTGTTCGGGGCCACCTTCGCCGTGGAGGCTGACCCCGGGAAGGCCGCGGACTTGATCGACGCCCGCATCAAAGCCAAGCGTACGGCCCTGGGGCTTGCGCCCTAGCCTGGCGCTTGTGGAAGCGGCCCGGGAAAGCCGTCTTTCCCGGGCCGCTTTCGTTTGGCTCGGCAGAGCAAACGGTGCTGTTTTTCCTATAAGGTTTTTGCAAAAATCAAACGAAACGTGAAACAACAATGATGTAACCAACTGAATCCATTATGGGTTTCCAAAGGGCCAAGCCCTTTGGTCGCCGAAGGCTTCAAAAACGAC
>CAZBER010000028.1:0-30941 GCA_964490985.1 uncultured Desulfovibrionaceae bacterium
GCCGGGGGGTCCGGGGGGAGTGACTCCCCCCGGCGGGTCCAGGGCAGAGCCCTGGCAGGGTCCGGGGCAGCGCCCCGGCCGCCGGAGGCATCTTAAATGCCTCACCACCACGCCCCCCGTGCCCCCCACGCTCCGACCATCCGCGACATCCTGGCCAAGACTGAAACCTACCTGGCCGATAAGGGGGTGGACGCGCCCCGGCTGTCGGCGCAGCTCCTGTTGGCCCATGCCTTGGGGCTGGACCGGCTGGGACTGATTCTGGCCATGGACCGGCCGCTGACGCCGGCTGAGCTGGATGTATTTCGGCCGCTTGTCGCCAGGCGCGGCCGGGGGGAGCCCGTGGCCTTGATCCTGGGCGAGCGGGAGTTCTATGGGCTGGCGTTTGCGGTGACCCGGGATACGCTGGTGCCCCGGCCGGAAACGGAATTGATCATTGACCGGGCGCTGGAATTGTTTCCGGGGGGGGAACTGGCCGTGTTTGCCGATCTGGGCACGGGTTCGGGCTGTCTGGCCGTGACTTTGGCCGTGAAATTCTCTCAGGCCGTGGGCCTGGCCTTGGATGCCAGCCCGGCCGCCCTGGAGGTGGCCAGGGGGAATGCGGCCCGCCATGGGGTGGGGGAGCGGCTGGAGTTCGTGCTTGGCGATTTTGCGGCCCTGCCTGGGCGCGAAGGCGGGTATGGGCTGGTGGTGTCCAATCCGCCGTATGTGAGCGAGGCCGAGTACCGGGAATGCTCTGTTGAAGTGCGCGATTTCGAGCCCAAAAGCGCGCTGGTGCCGGGTGAGACAGGCCTGGAGGCCCTGCCGGTGATGGCCCGGACGGCTTTTTCGGCCCTGGCCCCGGGGGGCTGGTGCCTGGTCGAAATCGGCTGGAAACAGGGGGCGGCCGCCGCTGCCATCCTGTCCGAGGCCGGATTTACGGATGTGGCCGTGCGCCGCGACCTGGCCGGCTGCGACCGGGTGGTCGAGGGCCGCCGGCCCGCTGCTTGATGATGCCTCACATTCTGTCTTGATCGGGTCGCTCGGCCCGCGTCTTCCTGCCTGTTTTTCCTGATTGCCCAAGCGGGCACTGTCACGGATTTGTTGCCGATATCCGGGCACTATTTTGCGTTGCCTGCCTTTGTGGCAGATCGGGGTGGTTTTTCCCGGTATCCATGGTATAGGCGTGGCCAAAGGCAAATGAGACGCCTGCCGCCTGGCCGGCCTGGAGCAAATCGGGAGCATCAGGCAATTATCGCGGAGGATCAGGTATCGCCCCGGGACGGGAATGCCCGTAAAAAGGAATAAACGTGACTCTTCGTCCCCTGGGGCCGGCGAGGGATGTACGGATCGTAAGGGCTTTTTTGCCCATGCCGACGAGGTGTTTGCCATGGCTGCAGTAGAGAGTGAAATCGCATCCAAGAGAATCACGCGGCGGGCCTTTATCAAGGGCGTTATCGCCGCCGGCGCGGTGTCCTGGGCCGGGTCCTTGTTTCGCGGCCCGGCCGTGGCCGGGCAGAAGGCGACTCCCGGGGCGGTGGAGCGGCTGATCACCCTGACGGTCAACGGACAGCAGCGTCGGGTGGACGTGATGCCCCAGGAGACCCTGGCCATGACGCTTCGCAGCAAGCTGGGGTTGACCGGGGCCAAGATCGGCTGCGACCGGGGCGAGTGCGGGGCCTGCACCGTCTTGATCGACGATATTCCCCACTATTCCTGCTCGATCCTGACCCACTGCGTGCGCGGCCGGGCCGTGGTGACCATTGAAGGCCTGGCCAGGTCCGACGGCGCGCTGCATCCCCTGCAGCAGGGCGTGGTGGACGAGCAGGGATTTCAATGCGGCTACTGCGCGCCCGGATTTATCATGGCCACCCTGGGGTATTTGAAGGAAAACCCCGAACCCACGCGCCAGGAGCTGGCCCATGGCATCTCCGGAAACCTGTGCCGCTGCCAGGATTATGAAAAAATCCTCAATGGCCTGATGCGCGGGGCGCAAAACATGAGGCAGGCGTGACATGGCCAATGAAGCGAATTTTTCCGGCCAACGGCTGGTGGGCCAGGACTACGTCACTCCGGACCTGCGGGCCAAGGTGACGGGCGCGGCTCGGTATGCCGAGGATTTTCGGGCCGAGGGCATGCTTTTCTGCAAGCTGCTTCTAAGCCCCATGCCCCATGCCCGGGTGAGAAACATCGACGCCACGGCGGCCATGCGCATGCCCGGGGTCAAGGCCATTGTCACGGCCAACGACATTCCGCCGCCGGCCGATACCGTCACCGATACCGGGGCCGTGATCCATGCCAGCAAATGGGGCGAGCGGGCTCTGACCATGGAGCCGTGCTACCAGGGCGAGCCCATTTTGGCTGTGGCCGCGGTGGACGAGCTCACGGCCGCCGAAGCCATTGAAAAGATCAAGGTCGATCTGGAGCCGCTGTCCTTCGTGACCGATCCTCTGGACAGCCTGCGGCCGGGCGGCCCCAATGCCCGGACCGACGGCAATGTCTGGCTGCGGCCCGAGCCCGGGCCGGCCAAGCCGGGCGAGACCGCCGCGCCTTCGGACCCCGAGGTGCGGGAGATCAAATGGACCAGGGCCGACTTCGAGGCGGCCGGGGACGGCCGGCTGCCCATGGGCAAGGTGGCGGACGAGTGGTCCTACGGCGACATGGAGGCCGGGTTTCGGGACGCGGTCCTGGTGCTCGACGAGACCTTCGTGACGCCCAACACCAGCCATCAGACCCTGGAGACGCGCTCGACCCTGGCCTATTGGCAAAACGGCAAGGTCTTCATCCATACCGGCACCCAAAGCACCATGCAGACCGTTCCCGCCATTTCGCGCTGGCTCGGCGTGGATGCCGACAAGATCGTGTTTGTCAGCGAATATACCGGCGGCGGATACGGCAGCAAGGGCACGGCCGGCATCAGCCTGGTCATTCCGGCCATCTTGTCCCGCATGGCCCAGGCTCCGGTCATGATGCGCGTCAGCCGCGAGGAGGAGCACTTTATCGGCCGGGCTCGTCCCCGCCTCTATGGACGCCTGAAGGTCGGCTTTTCCCGGGAGGGCCGCATCCTGGCCCTGGACATGTTCGTGTTGCAGGACAACGGCCCCTACGAGCTGAACAACGACGCCGCCATGGCCGGCCGCATCGCCTCGTTGCTCTATCAGCCGGCGGCCATGCGCTGGCGCGGCATCGCCGTCCTGACCAACACGCCGACCCGCATGTACCAGACCGCGCCCGGCGGCATGCAGGCCGTGACCCTGATGGAGCCGATCCTGGCCAAGGCGGCGCGAAAGCTTAACCTGGACCAGGTGGCCATCCGGCGCATCAATGCCCCGAAGGGCAAGGCTTCCTTTGCCGCGCCGGGCAAGGACGGCGCGCGCCCCCATGCCACCAGCGCCTTTGTCCAGGAAGCCTTGGATCGCGGGGCCGCGCTTTTCGACTGGCAGGCGCGCCAAGCCGCGGGCCGGCAGCGCCAGGGCGCAAGCGTGCGCGGCCTCGGTGTGGCCACGAGCTGCTTTGTGGCCGGCACGGTGGGATTCGACGGGCTGCTTGTCATCAAGCCCGACGGCAACGTCCGGTTCCACAGCGGCATC
Source organism: uncultured Desulfovibrionaceae bacterium (assembly GCA_964490985.1). Classification (GTDB taxonomy): domain Bacteria; phylum Desulfobacterota; class Desulfovibrionia; order Desulfovibrionales; family Desulfovibrionaceae; genus Solidesulfovibrio. Next base: position 3,567 of record CAZBER010000028.1, read on the forward strand.
GGCAACCTGGGCACGGAATCGGTCAGCGACGTCCACCGGGTGACGGCCGAGGCCCTGGGCGTGCCCTGGGAGCGGTGCGAGATCGTCTGGGGCAATACCGCCAGGCACCTGCCCTGGTCCTGCGTTTCCGGCGGCAGCCAGACCATTCACGCCATGACCCGGGCCGGCCTGGCTTCGGCCCTGGACGCCAGGCAAAAGCTGCGGGAAATCGCGGCCAAAACCTTTGGCGGCGCGCCCGAAGACTACGACGTCGGCGGCGAGCGGGTCTTTCGCAAAACCGGCGGCCCGGGCATGGGCTTCGGCGAGGCGGCCGGCCGGGCCATTGCCCTGGGCGGCGTCTATGACGGCCACGAGTGCCCGGACAACGTCAACAAGTTCACCAAGGCGTCGGTGGCGGCCCTGGCCGGGCAGGGGCTTTTGGCCGTGGCCAAGGACACCTTCCCCCGCGACGGCCAGACCTTTTCCTATGTGGCCAGCTTTGCCGAGGTGGAAGTGGATGTGGAAACCGGCATGTACCGGATACTGGATTTCCTGTCCGTGGCCGATTGCGGCGTGGTGGTCCACCCCCGGGCCCTGGGCGGGCAGATGGCCGGCCGCTCCATGCTCGGCATCGGCCATGCCGTGGGCCAGAAGTGGGTGTACGACCGGCATTACGGCCTGCCCCTGGCCAAGCGGTTCTACCATACCAAGCCGCCCACCATCCTGGAGGTGCCGGATCGGCTGCGCTGGGACGCTTTGGGCATTCCCGACCCCGAGACGCCGGTGGGTGCGCGCGGCATCGGCGAGCCGCCCGTGGGCGGGGCCTGCGCGGCGGTGCTGAACGCTCTGGCCGACGCCCTGGGGGATGATCTCTTCCGGTATGCGCCCGTGACCGCCGACATCGTCCTGGCCTCCCTGGAAGCCGGCGGGTCGGTCCAAAGCGTCCTGACGGCCAATATCTGAGGTCGCTTGAGCCAGGACAGGAGAGCATTATGGCCACGATTCGCGATGTCATGCCGCCGTTCGAACTCTTTCAACCCGCCTCGGTGGCGGATGCCGTGAGCCTTTTGGACCGGCACGGGGCCGACGCCTGGGTGCTGGCCGGCGGCATGGACAGCCTGGAGTGGTTCAAGGACCGCATCAAGCGGCCCAAGGCCGTGGTCGATCTGAGCCGGATCGCGGAGTTGCGGGGCGTGCGCGAGGCAAACGGCGACCTGGAAATCGGGGCCATGACCAGCCTGGCCGAGGTGGCCCGGCATTCGGCTGTCCGGGCGCGCTACGGCCTGCTGTCCCAGGCGGCCGGGGAGGCTGCCTCGCCCCAGATCCGCAACCAGGGCACCCTGGGCGGCAACGTGTCCCAGGACGCCCGGTGCTGGTATTACCGGGGCGGCTGGACCTGCTACCGGGCCGGCGGCAACACCTGCTACGCCGACACGCCGACCGGCATGAACCGGGAACATGCCATCTTCGACGCCAGCCGCTGCGTGGCCGTGAACCCTTCGGACACGGCCCCGGCCCTGGTGGCCCTGAACGCGCGCCTGGTCATCCAAAATGCCAAGGGTACGCGGGAGGTCCCGGCCCAGGACTATTTCATTGGCCCGGCCTATGACATCACCCGCATGAATGTGCTTGAGCTGGGCGACCTGCTGACCGCCGTCCGCCTGCCAGGAGATTGGGCCGGAGCGCAATTTTATTTCGAAAAGGTGCGGGACCGTCCGGTGTGGGATTTCCCGCTGGTCAACATCGCGGCGGCCATGGTCCTTTCCGGCGGCCGCATCGACCGGGCCCACCTGGCCGTCAACGGCGTGGCCGCGCATCCCGTGCGCCTGGCCCGGGTGGAGGAGTTGGTGCGGGGCCGGGCCCGGGACGAACAGACCGCGGCCCTGGCCGGCAGCCTGGCCGTGGCCGGCGCGCAGCCGCTGCAACACAACGGCTACAAGGTGGCGCTGGTGCGCAACCTGGTGAAACGGGCCATCTTGTCGCGTCCTGAAAAAACCTGAGAGGGTTTTGCAAAAAGAGTCGTTTTTGAGGCCTTCGGCGACCAAAGGGCTTTGCCCTTTGGAAACCCGGAATGGATTTAAGGCCCTACAACAGTTATATATCCCTCCTTCGAGGGCGCAACATGAGCAGGCGAGGAGGAACCATGGGCGTAATCGAATGGGGCGCAACCCCCTGGGGCCAATCGGTCCCCATCCATATCGGCTGGTGGCTGGCCGGGGCGGCGCTGCTGGCGGGCCTGGTCTTTCTGGTGGTCCATGCCCTGTGGATGCGTTTTCGGGCCAGGCCCGGGGCGGCGGTGGAAGCGACCCCGCCCGAACTGGCGGCCTGCGTGCCGCCCCGCGTGCTCCGGCATTCCCTGGCGGCCCGGCTGTTCCACTGGGTCATGGCCGCGGCCATGCTGACGCTTTTGGCCTCGGCCTTTTTGCCCAAGGCCGGCCTGCGCTTCCCATGGCTGACCCTGCACATTGCCGCTGGCGTGGTTTTGCTCCTGGCCATTTGCTACCACATCGTCAATGCCGTCTTTTTCATGGATTTCTGGTCCATCTGGCCGGGCCGGGCCGACTGGCGCGCCCTGGGGCGTGCCGGCCGGATGGACGGTAAACCGGGAAAATACGCGCCGCTCAACAAGTTCTACCACCTGGCCATTGTGGCCTGCGGCCTGACCATGGCCGCAACCGGCTTTTTCATGCTCTTTCGGGTGCGCACGCCGTTTTTCACGAGAAATCCATACATCCTTGGCGACATGACCTGGGGCGTCATCTATCTGCTGCACGGATTTGCCGGCGTGGCGCTCATCGTGCTGGTGGCGGTCCACATCTACTTCGCCCTGCGGCCCGAGGAGCGGCCGGTCATGCGGGCCATGATAGGCGGAACCATGGAGCGCGACTATGTCCTGGCCCATCACGATCCGCGGCAGTGGGGCTGTGACAGCCAGGGCGCGGCCTAGACAAGGGGGGTTTTGTGACGACCATGCTGGAAGACATGGCGGCGCGCTGCGACGCCATCGAGGAATGCTACGAATTCATGCTGGCCTATGCGGCCCAGGGTCTGGCCGACGACCGGGCCAGCCCCACGGGCGCGCAACTGCGGGAACTGCTGGCCCGGGCCGTTCAGGCGGCCACGGGCCTGGCCGAGGCTTACGCCGAGCTGGCCAATGAACGCAAACTCGAGCCCGTGGAGCCTTACGAGAATTTTCTGGAGGTGCTCGGCCAGGATGCGGCTCGGGCCTTGGCCGTCATCGGCCTGGTGCTGGCCCAGCCGCGCATCAGCTCCCAGCTCATCGACAACCTCAATGCCTCCATCCACGTGCGCACGCTTTTGACGGACATGTTTCTGATCGACGAGGTCGTCAAGATCCAGGAACCCGCCGCCAAAGGCATTGCCATCGAACCCCCCTCTGCTTAGCCGCTGGCTCGCCGGCAGCCACGCGCGGCGACCCCTCCACCACCGACCGTCCCGGGCCAGTCCTGGCCCGGGACGCCAAGGCCGCGCATTCCTTCTCTTTTAAAACTTCTCGTTGTAACCGAATCCGTGGTCGCGGCGTCTTGCCCCGCAGTGATGGACGCACTTGACAAACCCGGGCGGCGGGCGTTTGAGGGGAAAAGGGGCGGACAGGCCCGGGGAGGCAGTATGATCGAGCAATACCGGTTTGGCCGCATGGTGGTCAACGGAACGGCCTATGAGCGCGACCTCAAGATCATCCGGGGCCGGGTGGTGCCTTCCTGGTGGCGCCGGGAAGGGCATGTCCTGTCCCTGGACGACCTGGCCGACGTGTTGGAGGCCGGGCCGGAAGTGCTGGTGGTGGGGCGGGGCGACCCGGGCTACATGGTCCCGGCCGACGGCTTGGCCGAGGCCCTGGCCGGGCGCGGCGTGCGCCTGGAGGAAGCGCCCACGGCCGGGGCTGTGGAGCTTTTCAACGAATACGCGGCGGCCGGACGCGACGTGGCCGGGGTCTTTCACCTGACCTGCTGATGGACGCCCGCCCCGCCATGAAGCATTCCGTGTCGCGCACGCGCCTGCTGGCGGCGAGCCTGGCGGTCCTGCTTGGTCTTTGGACTTTGCCGGCTCGGGCCGGGGCCGATCCCGGCCCGCCTTTGCGGGAGCAGCTGGCGCAACTGGAAAAAAGTGCGAACGGCCGGCTCGGCCTGGCCTGCATCGACGCCGGGAGCGGCCGCCGCTTCCAGTACCGGGGCGATGAGCGGTTCCCCTTTTGCAGCACCTTCAAGCTGCTGCTGGCGGCCGCGATCCTCAAAAAGAGCATGGCCGAGCCCGGACTTTTGGACAAGCATGTGGACTACCGGGAAAGCGACCTGCTGTCCCATGCGCCGGTCACGCGGGAACATCTAAGGCAGGGCCTGAGCATTGCCCGGTTGTGCGCGGCGGCCCTGCAATACAGCGACAACACCGCCGCCAACCTGCTGCTTGAGGAAATCGGCGGAGTGGAGGCCGTCAACCGGTTCGCCCGGAGCCTCGGCGACCGGGCCTTTCGGCTTGACCGCCTGGAGCCGGATTTGAATACGGCCCGGCCCAATGATCCGCGCGACACCACCACGCCGGCGGCCATGGCGGCCAGCGTGGAAACGGTCGTTCTGGGAAGCGTGCTGGCTCCCCCGCAACGGGAGGCGCTTGTCGCCTGGCTCAAGGGCAATACCACGGGGAGCGCCAGCATCCGGGCCGGCGTGCCCTCGGGCTGGGCGGTTGGCGACAAGACCGGCAGCGGGGACTTCGGCACGACCAACGACGTGGCCGTGCTGTGGCCGCCAAGGGGCGGCCCCCTGGTGCTGGCGGTCTATTTCACCCAGCCCCGAAAAGACGCCCTTGCCCGCCGGGACGTGCTGGCCGCGGCCGCCCGCCTGGTCCTGCAACACTTCCCCTAAGGGCCGCCTCCCTTCCTTGGCCAGGGGCCGGGTTCGCGCAATTCCTTTGCGGGTTTCCAAAGGGCAAAGCCCTTTGGTCGCCGAAGGCCTCGGAAACGATTTTTTTGCAACAGCCTCGTCTCAACGGATTTTGCGGACGCCGCTAGGCTGCTTCCGGCTCGGCCAGAAGCGCCTTGAATTCCGCCTCGTCCAGCACTTCCTTTTCCAGGAGCCGGGTGGCGATTTTTTCCAGAAGCTGCTGCTTTCCGGTCAACAGTTCGGTTACCCGGGCCTGGCTGGCCTCCAGGATTTCCTTGACCTCCACGTCGAGCTTGGCCGCCGTGGCCTCGGAATATTCCTTGCCCGCCAGGGGGGCCTGGTCCGGGGTGAGGAACACGGGCCGGCTCTGGCGCGGGTAGGTGGCCGGGCCCAGGGTCTGGCCCATGCCGTATTCGGCCACCATGGCCCGGGCAATGTCCGTGGCCCGCTGCAAATCGTTGTGCGCGCCTGTGGACACGTCGCCGAAAACGAGGCGTTCGGCTCCCCGGCCGCCGAGCAGCACGTCGATTTTGCCCAGCAGCTCGGTCTTGGTCATGAGGTAGCGGTCCTCGGTGGGCAATTGCTGGGTCCAGCCCAGGGCGCCGATGCCGCGCGGCACGATGGAGATCTTGTGCACCTCGTCGGCCCCGGCCGTGAAGGAGGCCACCAGGGCGTGGCCGGTCTCGTGGTAGGCCACGATCTTTTTCTCTTTCGGGTTGATGACCCGGTTTTTCTTTTCCAGGCCGCCCATGATGCGGTCCACGGCCTCTTCCAGGTCGGCCATCTCCACCGCGTCCTTGTTCTTGCGCGCGGCCAGAAGCGCGGCCTCGTTGATCACGTTGGCCAGGTCGGCCCCGGAAAAGCCCGGAGTCTTGCGGGCAATGACCTTGAGCTCCACCTCGGGGGCCAGGGTGACCTTGCGGGCGTGGACCTCGAGGATTTCCTCCCGGCCCCGCACGTCGGGCTTGTCCACCAGCACCTGGCGGTCGAAGCGCCCGGCCCGGAGCAACGCCGGGTCCAGGGTTTCGGGCCGGTTGGTGGCGGCCATGATGATGACCCCCACCCGGGGGTCGAAGCCGTCCATTTCCACCAGCAGTTGGTTGAGCGTCTGTTCCCGCTCGTCATGTCCGCCGATGATGGCCCCGGCCCGGGACTTGCCGATGGCGTCGAGCTCGTCGATGAAGATGATGCACGGGGCCTTTTCCCGGGCCTGGGTGAAAAGTTCCCGCACCCGGGCCGCGCCCACGCCCACGAACATTTCCACGAATTCCGAGCCCGAGATGGAAAAAAAGGGCACCCCGGCCTCGCCGGCCACGGCCCGGGCCAGCAAGGTCTTGCCCGTGCCGGGCGAGCCCACCAGGAGCACTCCCTTGGGGATGCGGCCGCCCAGGCGGGTGAATTTCTTGGGGTCCGACAGGAACTGCACCACTTCGGTCAGCTCTTCCTTGGCCTCGTCTACGCCGGCCACGTCCTCAAACGTCACCCGGGTCTGCTCCTGGGTGATCATGCGGGCCCGGGAGCGGCCGAAATTCATGGCCCTGCCCCCGCCGTTTTGCATCTGGCGCATGAAAAAGATCCACACGCCGACCAAAAGCAGCATGGGGAACCAGGACACGAGCAGGGTCATGTACCAGGGGGAGTCTTCCTCGGGCTCGGCCATGACCTCGACCTTTTTCTGCATGAGCGAGCCGACCAGGCTCGGGTCCTCCGGGGCATAGGTCAGGAATTTGCCGCCCCCGGTGGTCACGCCGGTGATTTTGTGGCCTTGGATTTTGACGGAGACCACGTCTCCGGCGTTCACTTTCTGCATGAAGTCGGAGTAGGACAGCTTGGAACTGGGGGTCTGCGGCTGGTTGAACAAATTGAAAAGGACGACCATTACCAGGGATATGGCCGCCCAGAGCATGAGATTTTTAGCGAAACTGTTCAAACTGGAGTCCTCCAGGGGACGGGCGAGGCTGCCGAAGCCCGCGTATTGTTAAAGATATAAATCATAACACAGTATCCCCCATCTGTCCACGCAACGCCAGGGGCAAATCCCCGGCCCGGGGACGGGATGCGCGGCAAGTGAGCGGCAAGACTTGCCAAGCCGTTCGATGCCCCATATTGTTTCTCATAATAATCGTCCGACGCATGGCCGGCAAGGAGTGGTAATGGCCGACAAGCGCATTTTGACGGTGGATGATTCGGGAAGCGTGCGCGCCCTGGTTTCCAAAACCCTGCGCGCCGCCGGATTCGAGGTGGTGGAGGCGGTGGACGGCGCCGACGCCCTGGACAAGATCAACGACACCATCGACCTGGTCATCACCGATGTCAACATGCCCAATATCGACGGCCTGGAGCTTTTGGCGCGCATCCGGGCCCGCGACGACATCCGTTTCATGCCCGTGCTGGTGCTGACCACCGAATCCCAACGCGACAAGCGGGAGCTGGCCATCAAGGCCGGGGCCACGGGCTGGATCGTCAAGCCCTTTGAACCGCAAAACCTGGTGGCCATTGTGCGCCGGTTCCTGCGCTAGTCCCGGCATGGACAGCTGCCTTGATCCCATAACCTCCCCTCCGGACGTGGGCGCCGCCCTCCTGCAGGCCGGCGCCGTGCTGTTCCACGACGCCCCCCTGGCCATGTACCTGCGGGCCGAAAACGGCCTTCTCCTGGACGTCAACCAGGCCATGGCCACGCTTTTCGGCTACGAAGACCCGGCCACGTTCCTGGCGGCCATGGCCCGGCTGCCCGAGCAGTTCCACCTGGACCAGGCCTCCCTGGACCAGGTTTTGAACGATCTGGCCCGGGACGGGTCTCTGTCCGGCCGGCAATACCAGGTCATGTGCCGGGACGGCTTTGTCTTGTGGGTCGAGGAATCGGCCCGCTGCATCCGGTCCGCGTCCGGCGGCGTCCTGTATTACGGGTATTTGCGCGACATCACGGCCGAAAAGAGCACCAGCTGGGCCTTGGCCGAAGCCGAGGAGAAATACCGGGGCATCTTCGAGCACGCCGTGGAGGGACTGTTCCAGATGACGCCGGCCGGGCGCTTCGTCACGGTCAACGCGGCCCTGGCCCGCATGCTCGGCTTCCCCACGCCAAAGGCCCTGACGCAGCGCCCCGACGGGGCTGTTTCCCTGTTCGCGCGCCCCGAGGACAAGGGCTTCCTGGATGCCTCCCTGGCCGCTTCCGGCGTGGTCCGGGGCCTGGAGGCGGAACTTGTCCGGCCGGACGGGTCCCGGATATGGGTCTCGATCCATGCCCGGGCCGTGCGGGACGGCCAGGGCGCGGCCGTGCTGTACGAGGGCTCCATGGAGGACGTCACCGAACGGCGGCGCTCCCAGGAGCAGGTGCGCTTAAATCTCAAGCGCACCCTGTCCCTTTTTCACCAAAGTGTAAAATCCCTGTCCAAGACCGTGCGCTTCCGGGACCCCTATACGGCCGGGCACCAGGACAACGTGGCCGATCTGGCCGCGGCCATCGCCCGGCGCCTGGGCCTGCCCGAGCAGACCGTTGTCGGCATCCGGGTGGCCGGCCAGCTCCACGACATCGGCAAGATCAACGTGCCGGTGCGCTACCTGTGCAAGCCCGGCCGGCTGGTGGGCCTGGAATGGGAGTTCATGAAGCAGCACGCCCAAACCGGCTACGAAATCCTCAAGGACATCGATTTCCCCTGGCCCGTGGCCGAGATCGTGCTGGCCCACCACGAGCGCCTGGACGGCTCGGGCTATCCCCGGGGGCTTTCGGGTGGCGACATCATGCCCGAGACCCGCATCCTGGCCGTGGCCGACGTCCTGGACGCCATGGCCTCCCATCGGCCCTACCGCCCGGCCCTGGGGGTGGAGGCGGCCCTGGAGGAGCTGTCCCGGCACAAGGGCGTGCGCTACGATGCCGCAGTCGTGGCCGCGGCCCGGGCCGTGGTCCTGGACGCCGACAGCCGGTATTGAGCTTTCGGCCGTCCTGGCCGGGGCTGTTTGCCGCGCCGGGGCTGGCCGCCATGCCTGTTCCTTTTTCCCTGCTTCCCGCCCAAACATCCTAGACATTTTTGTTGCATCATAGGCGACACTTTTGTCGCGCGTTTGGTCCGGAACATCTTGCAGCAATTCCTATAAAAATTTTTATCCTTTAATTTCAATATAATACTTCATAAGTATCACGCCTTTACTCAATTGGCATGACTCCTGCTTGGCGAGGCCTCAATCACACTCTGCACGAGGAGGCCTTACAAAATGCGCAAAATCGCTATCTACGGGAAGGGCGGCATCGGCAAGTCCACCACCACCCAGAACACGGTCGCCGGTTTGGCTGAGATGGGCAAGAAGGTCATGGTGGTCGGCTGCGACCCCAAAGCCGATTCCACCCGTCTCCTCCTGCACGGCCTGGCCCAGAAGACCGTTCTCGACACCCTGCGCGAAGAAGGCGAGGACGTCGATCTCGACGACATCCTCAAGGAAGGCTACGGCGGCACCATGTGCACCGAGTCCGGCGGCCCCGAGCCCGGCGTGGGCTGCGCCGGCCGCGGCATCATCACCTCCATCAACCTGCTCGAACAGCTCGGCGCCTACGAGGAAGACAAGCGCCTGGACTACGTCTTCTACGACGTCCTGGGCGACGTGGTGTGCGGCGGTTTCGCCATGCCCATCCGCGACGGCAAGGCCGAGGAAATCTACATCGTCTGCTCCGGCGAGATGATGGCCATGTACGCGGCCAACAACATCTGCAAGGGCATCGTCAAGTACGCCGACACCGGCGGCGTGCGCCTGGGCGGCATCATCTGCAACAGCCGCAAGGTCGACCAGGAAGAGCAGATGATCCAGGAGCTGTGCAAGCGGCTCGGCACCCAGATGATCCACTTCATGCCCCGGGAAAACCAGGTGCAGCGGGCCGAGATCAACCGCAAGACCGTCATCGACTACTCGCCCGAGCATCCCCAGGCCGACGAATACCGGGCCCTGGCCAAGAAGATCGACGCCAACGACATGTTCGTGATTCCCAAGCCCCTGTCCATCAACGACCTGGAAAAGCTGCTCATCGACTTCGGCATCGCCAACTAGTGTTGCGTCCCTTAAAAAATGCGTCAGTCTTTTTTAAGAAAAAGATAACCATTCAAGTGAGTCGGCGCTGAAATTTATAGAGCCGCTTTTCGAGGACATGACGCTAGGCATTCCGGAAACCGGCGGCGCGACCACACCCACGCACCCAAGGAGCAAGTGATATGCAGACCATGGTGAGAGCCATTGTTCGTCCCGAGAAGACCGACGCCGTCCTGGCCGCCCTCATGGATGCCGGCTTCCCGGCCGTGACCAAGTTCAACGTGGCCGGCCGCGGCAAGCAGCGCGGCATCAAGATCGGCGAAATCCAGTACGACGAGATTCCCAAGGTCATGCTGATCTGCGTGGTGGACGAAAAAGACAAGGAATTCATGATCAAGACCATCATGGAAAGCGCCCGCACCGGCGTCAAGGGCGCTTTCGGCGACGGCAAGATCTTCGTCAGCCCGGTCGAGGAGATGTACACCATTTCCTCTGGCGTCAGGGAATCCTAGGAGGGCGTCATGAAGGAGATCATGGCGGTCATCCGCATGAACAAGATGAACCAGACCAAAAAGGCCCTGGCCGACGCCGGCATCCCGGCCTTCGTGGCCCGCGAGGGCTACGGCCGGGGCAGGGGCCTGGTCAACCAGGCCGTGCTCGAAGGCGCGGCCGCCGGAAACGAGGACGCCATCGCCCTGCTCGGCTCCAAGGGCCGCCTGTATCCCAAGCGGATCATCTCCATCGTGGTCCCGGATACCCAGGTCAAGGCCGTGGTGGACGCCCTGGTGTCCGTCAACAAGACCGGCCAGGCCGGCGACGGCAAGATATTCGTGATGCCCGTCTCCGATTCCGTCCGGGTCCGCACCGGCGAGGCCGGCGACGCGGCCATCGTCTAGGCGGGCGCCGCCAGCGCCCCCGGACCACTCCAGCGCAATGAGGGAACACCGAGATGAGCACCAAGCCCCTGAACACCGAAGAGATCAAGAAGGAACTGATCGCCAAGATGCCCACCAAGGTCGCGCGCAAGCGGGCCAAGGCCATGATCCCGGGCATCGAAACCGGCGAGGCGGTTCCTGAAATACAGTGCAACGTCCGCACCATTCCGGGCATCATCACCCAGCGCGGCTGCACCTACGCCGGCTGCAAGGGCGTGGTGCTCGGCCCCACCCGCGACATCGTCAACCTGACCCATGGCCCCATCGGCTGCGGCTTCTACTCCTGGCTCACCCGCCGCAACCAGACCGACGCCGGCCCGGATGGCGAAAACTTCATGACCTACTGCTTCTCCACGGACATGACCGAGCACGACATCGTGTTCGGCGGCGAAAAGAAGCTGCGGGCCGCCATCAAGGAAGCCTACGACGCCTTCCACCCCAAGGCCATTTCCATCTTCTCCACCTGCCCGGTGGGGCTGATCGGCGACGACATCCACGCCGTGGCCCGCCAGATGCAGGAAGAGCTCGGCATCACCATCTTCGCCAACTCCTGCGAAGGCTACAAGGGCGTGTCCCAGTCCGCCGGCCACCACATCGCCAACAACCAGATCTTCCGCCACGTGGTGGCCACGGACGACACCCCGGTTGCGGGCAAGTACAAGATCAACATGCTCGGCGAGTACAACATCGGCGGCGACGCCTTCGAGATCGAGCGCATCCTGCAAAAGTGCGGCATCACGCTCAACTCCTCCTTCTCGGGCAACTCCACCGTGGCCGACTTCCGCCGGGCCCACATGGCCGACCTCAACACCATCATGTGCCACCGCTCCATCAACTACGTGGCCGAAATGATGGAAAAGAAGTTCGGCATCCCCTGGATCAAGGTCAACTTCATCGGCGCCGAAGCCACGGCCAAGTCGCTTCGCCGCATTGCCGCCTACTTCGAGGACCAGGAGCTCATCGACCGGGTCGAGGCGGTCATTGCCGAGGAAATGGCGGCGGTTGCCGCCGTGGCCAAGGCGGTGCGGCCCCGCACCGAAGGCAAGACGGCCATGATCTTCGTCGGCGGCTCACGGGCCCACCATTACCAGGAGCTGTTCAAGGAACTGGGCATGACCATCCTCGGGGCCGGCTACGAGTTCGCCCACCGCGACGACTACGAAGGCCGTCAGGTGCTGCCCAGCATCAAGGTCGACGCCGACTCCCGCAATATCGAGGAACTGGAAGTCGAGCAGGACCCCACGCGCTTTAGTCCCCGCAAGACGCCTGAACAGGCGGCGGAGCTCGCGAAAAAGGGCGTGGTGTTCAAGGAATACGAAGGCATGATCGAGGGCATGGGCAAGAAGTCCATGGTCATCGACGACATCAACCACTACGAGACGGATCGCCTCATCGAGATCCTAAAGCCCGACATCTTCTGCGCCGGCATCAAGGAAAAGTACGTCATCCAGAAGATGGGCGTGCCGCTCAAGCAGCTCCACAACTACGACATGGGCGGTCCGTACGCCGGGTTTGTCGGAGCCATCAACTGGTATCACGAGATCGACCGCATGGTGAACACCAAGGTCTGGGACCTCATGAAAGCCCCCTGGCAGTCCGCCGGTCCCGAGCTCGAAGCCAGCTACGTGGCCGAATAACGAACGCATTTCGCGAGAAAGGAAGGCATTATGGCCCTGCTCAGACATACCACCGACGACGTGAAGGAACGCTCCGCGCTCACCGTCAATCCGGCCAAGACCTGCCAGCCCATCGGCGCCATGTACGCCGCTCTGGGCGTCCACGGGTGCCTGCCCCACAGCCACGGTTCCCAGGGCTGCTGCGCCTATCACCGCTCCACCCTGACCCGGCATTACAAAGAGCCCATCATGGCCGGCACCTCCTCGTTCACCGAAGGCTCCTCGGTCTTCGGCGGCCAGTCCAACCTGATCCAGGCCCTGGACAACATGTTCACCATCTACGAGCCCGACATCATTGCCGTGCACACCACCTGCCTGTCCGAGACCATCGGCGACGACCTGATGCAGATTTCCCAGAAGGCCAGGGACGACGGCAAGGTGCCCGAAGGCAAGCACGTCATCTACGCCAGCACGCCCAGCTACGTCGGCTCCCACATCACGGGCTACGCCAACATGGTCAAGGGCATCCTCAAGGGCTTCGCCGCCAAGACCGGCGCGCCCAACGGCAAGGTGAACATCGTCCCGGGCTTCTGTGAACCCTCGGACATGGCCGAAATCCGGCGGCTGTGCGGCCTGCTCGGCGTCGCCATCCTCATGGTCCCGGACACCAATGGCGTGGTCAACGGCCCGCTGACCGGCAAATACGAAATGTACCCCCAGGGCGGGGCCACGGTCGAGGAAATCACGGCCATGGGCGACAGCAAGGGCACCATCGGCCTGGGCTCCTGGTCCGTGACCGAGGGCGTCAACTACCTGGACGCCGCGTTCAAGGTGCCGGGCAAGATCCTGGATCTGCCCCTGGGCCTCAAGGCCACGGACCGGTTCGTCAACGAGCTGCGCAAGATGGCCGGCGTTTCCGTGTCCGAGGCCGTCAACTTCGAGCGCGGCCAGGTGGTGGACCTCATCTCCGACTACAGCCAGTACCTCTACGGCAAGAAGGTGGCCGTGGCCGGCGATCCGGACCAGGTCCTGCCCCTGGTGGAATTCCTGGTCACCGTGGGCATGATCCCGGCCTATACGGTCACCGGCACCCCGGGCAAGCCGTTCGAGGAGCGCATGGCCGAACTGGTCAAGGACGTGCCTTACGCGTGCAAGTACAAGGGCGGCAGCAACGCCGACATGTACCTGCTCCACCAGTGGATCAAAAACGAGCCCGTGGACCTGCTCATCGGCAACACCTACCTCAAGTACATTGCCCGCGACGAGGACATTCCGCTGGTGCGCCACGGCTTCCCGATCCTGGACCGGGTGGGCCACCAGTACTTCCCGTCCGTGGGCTATGCCGGGGCCATCCGGCTTCTGGAAAAAATCCTCGGAGCCATTATGGACCGCCAGGACCGCGACGCTCCCGAAACCTCGTTCGAACTGCAGATGTAGGCATCACCACGCCGAAAGGGAGGAACACGGACAATGGAGAAGCCTCAATACCTCATCACTGTGTGCGCGAGCTTCCGGGTCAAGGGCGACCCCAAGGGCATCTGCCACAAGAAGGGTTCGCACAACCTGCTCGGCTACATGGAGGAAGGCATCCTGGACCGGGGCATCGACGCCCGGGTGGTGAGCACGGGCTGCATGAAGCAGTGCGAGGAAGGGCCGGTGGTGGTCGTTATGCCCGAGAACTGGTGGTACAAGGAGATCGACAGCGAAGACAAGGTGGACGAGATTCTCGACGCCCTGGAAAACGGCGCAGCCTGCGAGGATCACCTGTTCAGTTGAAGTGACGGTTTGCCAACCGCTTGGCTTGGACTCCCCCAAACCGCCGCCCCGCTGTCACGGACCCAGCGGGGCGGCTTGTTTTTTGGCGGCCGGTGCGCCGCCTAGCCCGGAAACTCCGCCCCCACCACTTCGTAGTGCCGCACCACGGTCTCGGACACGATGGCATAGGCGTCGTCGCCGGGATAGAGTACGGCCCGGCCGATGTCCTCGCCGGCAAAGGCCGTGATGCTTGAGCGCGTCTCCCAATAGGTGGTCAGCGTGAATTCCACCATGCCCTCGGCCTCCCGGGTCAAAATCTGGTAGCCCAGGCAGCCGGGCCGGCCCGAGGTTTCGGATACGCCCGTGGCGTAGAGGTGTTCGAGAAATCCGTCGCGGTGCGCCTTGGGGCACAGGCATTTCCATTCTCTGGCAATCATCGAAGCGCCTCCACGGCCACCCGGGCCTCGTAATAGGGCGTGCCCTCCCCCACTCGGCTGACCAGGTCGGCGATGATCCGGTTGACACCCTGGCCGGCCTTGATCCAGCCGCCGCGCTCGCAGGCCACCACGTCGGGCCGGGCCTTGGGATCGTGGCGCACGGTCACGGCCAGCTCTCCCAAAGGGCTGACCAGTTTGGCCCGGCCGCCGTCGGCAATGCCGCGCCGGGCGGCCTCGCCGGCGGCCATGACCACCACGGGCGGTCCCGCGTCCGCGCCGGGTTCGCGTTCGGAACACAAGTACTTGGCCCCGCCCACGGTCAGGAAGCGGAACGGATAGCGGGGATCGTCCGGGCGGGCATCCAGGTCCCCCGCAAGCTCGGTCAGGAACTGGAATTTCCCGGATGGCGTGGCAAAGACCCCATCCGCCCAGGGAACCATGGGCGCGTTCGGGATGCGCACCGGCCCGCGCCACAGGTCGTCCCAGGCCACGCCCTGATCCAGCAGGGGCTTGATGAGAAGCCGCAGCCAGGCTTCCTCGCTTTTGACGTACGCTCCGGCAAAGGGGAAGCGCGAGGCCAGGTCCATGAAGATGTCGAACTGGGAACGGCAGGCCCCGGGCGGAGCCACGGCCGGATTGAGCGGCCCGACATAATTGTGGCCGAAGCTGGCCACCAGGTCGCGCTCCTCCAAAAGCGAGGCGCAGGGTAAAAAGAGGTCGGTGTGGTCGGCCGTGTCGTCCAGGAAATGGTTCATGTGGACCACGAACGGGACCGCGTCCAGGGCCTTGGCCACGAGGTCGGAATTGGGTGCCATGCACACGGGGTTGGCCGCGGTAATGATTGCCATCTTTATGGGCGGGTCGGTCGCCTCCAGGATTTCCCGGCCGATTCGGGGCATGAGCAGCTTTCGCCGGGGCGGGTGGAGCCCCTCGCCCCAAAGCGAGGGCTCGTACGGCCCCCACTCCTCGAAGCCCTGGGATACGCCCCCGCCGGACCGGCCGATATTGCCCGAGACCGCGCCCAGGGCGTCCACGGCCCGCACCATCTCGTGGCCAAGGGTAAAGCGGTGCAAGCCCCAGCCCAGGAGCGTGGCCGTGGGCCAGCCGTCCACATAGGCCCGGGCCAGGCGGTCGATGTCCGCCAGCGGCACGTCGCACCCGGCCGCCCATTCTTCCAGGGAATGCCGGTCAAGCAGGCCCAGATAGGCCGCTAAGCCTTGGGTCCGCGTTTCCAGGAACTTCCGGTCCTGGCGGCCCCATTCGATGATGCGCTTGGCCGCAGCCAGGGCCAGGCAGGCGTCGGACCCGGGCCGGGGCCGCAGGTGGAAATCGGCCAGGCCGGCGGATTCGCTGCCGCGCGGATCGACCAGAATGATGGTGGCTTCGCGCGCCTTGGCCGCATGCAGGTGGGGCATGAGGCCCGCTTGGGTGGCCACGGGGTTTCGGCCCCAGAGCACGATGGTGCGGCTGTGGGCCAGGTCCTCGGGATCGTGGGAGACCCGGGGGCCGAAATCCAGGCTCTGGGCCGCGTAGCCCGTGCCGCCGCAAAGCGTGCCCCGAAGGGTGGTCACGCCGCCCAGAAGGGCGAAAAAGCGGGCGTTGAGCACCTTAAGCGCCGTGCGCGCGCCAAAGCCCATGTAATACAGGATGGATTCCGGGCCGAATGCGGCCACGCTCTCGCCCAGGCGCTCGGCCATCTCGTCCAGGGCCTCCTTCCAGGAGACGGGAACCCAGGCCCCGTTTTGCCTGCGCAGGGGTTCAAGCACCCGATGGGGGCTTTGCAGGCGGCGCAAATAGGCCGGGACCTTGCGGCACACGGTCCCCTTGTTGACGGGATGGGCCGGGTTTCCGGTCAGCTTGACCACCCGGCCGCCCTTCACATGGGCCAAAAGCCCGCAGGCGCTGGGGCAATCCCGGGTGCAGGTGGTGACAACGGTCTGCGGCTGTGACGGCATGCTTCCTCCGCATCGCGCCAGCCGGATGTTCCGGCCAGGCAAGCCGGAAGGATAGCCAGCCGCGACTTCGGCCGCAACTCTTACGGCCGGCCGGCAACAAAGAGGGGGACGCCAGGCGCCCCCCTCGAAGCCGTCGCCAGCCGACGCACCTGGTGCGGCGTCCGCAAAATCCGTTCCTACGGATCTTGCGGATACGCCCTTCAGGGATGCAACACCGGCGCGTCCTGCCCCCGATGGCGCGGCTGTCCCGGTTCCCGGCTCGGGCGGAATCCTCCTCCAGCCCATGTGCTCGCGTTCCCTCCCGTCGGCGGCACCGGGCTCCCCTGTGGCGAGAACCGTGACGCCTGGACCATGCAGCGGCCATGCCAACACCCTCTTCAAAATTATATTATATATTTCATGCTATTATCAAAAACCCGTAATAACGCGACACCGTTGTGCCGGCCATGTCCCGACATTTTGCCGACATGCCGTCATGTTTGTGATTTCCGCCGCAGCCATACCGTCTCCAAACCGTCTCCCCCCGGAATGTCCTTGGTTTCGTTCCCGGTCCATGCTACAGGAAAAGCGCGGCACGTATGCCGCTCGCAAAACCTTTGGAAAATTCTGTGACCGCGTTTTCGCCCTTGCGGCGAACGACGCCATGGCTGTGCGGCATGGCTGCATACTGCCGCAGTTGCGCCGTGTCGCGACAACGCGGACAGGGCCGCCTGGCCGGCTCAAGGTCCTGATACAGGCCCAGGTTTTGCATCAAGATTGTCGCCGACGGTTCGTTTTTTCCGAGGCGCACAGAGCCCGGCACTGCGAGCACCATCATGGATATGCAAGAACTGTCTGTCGCCATCTTGACGCATAACCAGCATCATGCGGCCCGCGACAAGCAAAGCTGCCTCAAGCTCAACGTCAAACACGTGATGGTGTTCGATGCGTTGGATGAGGTCCTGGACCAGTTGCGGGAACAGACCTTTCACCTGCTGCTCATCGATGCCTCGGTCAAGGACATGGACGGCCGAACCTGCCTCAAGACCATTCGCCGACACAACCAGGCCCTGGCCCTGCCGGCGGTCATGGTCACCTCGGAAAGCAGCCTGCAGCACGTTCTGGACGCCATTGCCGCCGGATGCAACGGCTATGTCATCCGGCCCTATTCCATGAACACGTTCGAGCGGCACCTGCAATTGGCCTTTGAAACCATGGGCGGAGACGAAATCGAAACCGAACAGTTGCATGTCGCCAATGACCTGGTCCAGCAAGGTCGATTTGACGAAGCCATCGAGGAATACACGGAGATCGTGGAAGAGGAGAGCGAGGCCATCACCTTTTTCAACCGGGGCATGGAGTATCTGCACCGCCAGAAATACGGCAAGGCCATCTTGGCCTTCAACAAGGCCGTGGCCCTCAATTCCATGTACGCCGAGGCCTACAAGGGCCTGGCCCTGGCCCACAAAGGCAAGGGGGACGAGGAAAAGTACCGGGCTTATCTGGAAAAGTCGGCGGAAGTCCTGGCCATGCAGGACCGCCTGGACGAACTCAAGGAACTGTTCGTGGACATCCTCAAGGCCAATCCCGAAGCCATCAACCCCTACAACACCATGGGCATCGACCTGCGCCGTCGGGGGGATTACCTGGGGGCCATGCACGCCTATTCCCAGGCCCTGAAACTGACGCCCCAGGACGAAAACCTGCACTACAACATCGCCAAGGCCTGCGTCTTTGCCAAGGATTACCACAAGGCCATGGAGCACCTGGAACAGGCCGTGGCCATTCGCCAGGATTTCGAGGAAGCCAAGCGCATGCTTGCCAAACTGCGGGCCAGGCAATACGACCAGATTTCCACCCCAACCGCCGGCCAAAGCAGTCCCGGCAGCGGTGGCTCCCTGGCCATGGACCTCTGATCGCGGGCCGTCCAAGCGCATGGATCAAAAAAACCGGATTTCCGGCATCTTTTCCTGCAAGACGACCATCACGGTAGGGTTTGGCGTCACCAAAAACACGGCCCTTTCGGAAACCTACTGGTTCGTCAAGGAAACACCCCAGGGCGTATTCTCGGTCCAAAGCCTGGACATAGACTTCAAGCCCCAGGGACAGCCCTTTGAAATTTCTCGGGAAAAGCTTTTCGAAGACTACCATCTGGAGCCGGACCTGAGCTACCGGCTCTTGAGCCAGCCCCTGCTCGTGGGCGACCACTACCGGGCCACGGCCAAACCGGCCAAGGCCGAGCAGGAATACCTGAAGATCAAGCGCATCGACGAAGACAACATCCGGGCCAATTTCGGCCTGGGGCTGGTGTACCTGTCCTTGGACAAGAAGGAAAAGGCCGCCTACATCTTCGACCGGCTGGTGCGCCTGGAAGAGGCGTTCGAGCCCCAGCACAAGCACCTGTTCAACGAGTTCGGCATCTGCCTGCGCAAAAAGGGCCTGTTCGAGGAAGCCCTCAAATACTATTTCCGGGCCAGGGAGCTGTCTGCGGGCGACGACCATCTGCACCTCAACATCGCCCGGGTCTATTACGAACAGGGACGCCTGGCCGAGGCCGAAACCGCGGCCCGCGACGCCCTGGCCTTGAATCCCGACCTGGCCGAGGCCAGACGTCTGCTGGAACGCATCTGGGACGCCCCATGCCCTCCGGCCTCGGCCTGAAAACATCAATCCAGGCCCAAGGCCTCGTCGCTTAAAAATTTCCGTCCCGCCCATTCCAGGATGCGCGCCATGTCCTGGCGGCCGGCCAGCCGGCTGCGGCTGAGGGCTTCCTCGTAGCGGGCCACGGCGTCGGCCTGACGGAAATAGGCCCGCACCACGTCCATGACGTCGCGAAGCCCGGCCGTGCGCGTGAGCCACCCCAAGCCCTCGGCATAGACAATGGTGGAGGCGGCCTGGGCCGCGATGACCGCGGTCAGGTACGGCTTGGGAGCCACGTCCAAAAGCCGGTCGAAATAGCGCGCCACCAGAAGCGGCGGGCAATGGTCGGCCACCAGCCGGCGCAATAGCGGGTCTTCGGCCACCCGGGAATCGGCCACGGTCAAGGCCGCGTCAATGGCGTCCTTGAACTGCGTGATTTCCTTGGATACGGCGCGACTGAGCGCCGTCAGGCCCACCCGGCCGCCGCCGGCCCGGCGTTCGCGCAATAAAAGCCGCACCTCGGCCAGGGCCTTTTGCCGCAAGATGTCCAGCACCTCGGCCACAAAGCGCTTGCGCTCGGCCATAAATTCCGCATCCGAAAGCACCATGCCGGCCAGGATTTCATACGAGGAGCAAATGACCCCGGCCTTGTTGGCCGAAGGCCCCGGAACCACCAGCACCCCCAGGCCTTCCAGGCGCTCCCGGGCCTCGGCGGTCAGAAACAGGTTGGCCCCCTCCACCACCACCTTGGCCGAGGGCTGGCCCGCGGCGTCGCAAAATTCCCGCCAGTTCCCGGCATTTATGGTGTCCGGCCGGCCCCCGGCCGGAATGAAGAGGTCGGCCGGGGCGGTATTGTGCAGGCTGCCGCGAATCCTGGCCCCCTCGGCAGTGGCGGCGCTGACCACAAAGGCCCCTGCCCCGGAAAGCCGGGACGGGTCAAAGGCGGCGATGTTGCGCTGGGTCCGCACCAGGCGCAGGAGCTCCTTATGGTCCAGTCCCGAGGGATCAAAGGCCGCGCCATGGCCGTCGCTTATGGCCACGATGCGGACGGCCTCACCGTAACGCCGTATCAAGAGCCGAATGGCGTTTCCGGCCACATCCCCGGCCGGCCCGCCGGTGATCTTGACCGTAAACGGCTGCCTGTCCGGGTCGATGCCCACGGCCCGCAGCAGTTCCTCGGCAAAGACCACTACACCCAGGCTGGTGACGCCGTAGCGCTTGTGGTTGATGCCGGTTTCCGGCTTGGAGCTCATGAAGGCCTCGGGCCAGGCATAGCCGCGAAGCCCGGCCCGGGCCACGATCCAACGGATATGCTCCGGGGTGATGCCCTCGTCCGGGCCGAGGTAAAGGAGTTCCTCCCGGCCCAGGTAATCCACCATGTCGGCCCCCATCCGGCCGTCCGGTCCGGTGACGATGCAGTCGAGCAGGCCGTCCACCACGCATTTAAGGGCCAGGGTGGGCTCGGCCTTGGGGCCAAGGAGAATCACGGCCTTGGCTCCGCCCTCGGGAATGTCCTTGTTCTTGTACTGCTGGGACAAAGCCAGGTTCTTGGCTTCGCTGAAAAGCCGGTTGGACTCCACTTCGAACTGCTCCTGGCTGCGCGTGCGCACCAGGCGCACCCCGCCCCGGGCCATCTCCCGGTAGCGCACGTGAAATCCCTGGGCATGGGGGCCGTGCAGGAAAAAAAGCGCATGGGGCTTTTCCTCGTCCGCGGCAATGGTTCCGGGCACGGCGGCCAGGACGGCCGGGTCCAGGCGGAAGGCCAGGCCCAGGCGCTCCTTCCGGTAGTAATTGGTGCGCAAGGTGTGCTGGATAAAGGCCAAAAGGCAGGTGAGCACGCCCTTGGCCACGTCGTCCTCCACGCCGTCCACGGCGGCCTGGGCAACGGCCAGGGCCGCGTCCACGGCCTGCTGCCGGTCGGCCTGGGCCGGATCGAAGCGGGCGGCGAAAACATCCAGGCAGACACGGGCCTGCCGGCTGTGACGCAGGACGGCCCGAAGGATGTTGTCCGAGGTAAAGGCGTGGAGGTCCTGGCGGATAAGGAGCTGATGGGCGAATTCGCAGCCGGCCATGAGCAGCTCCACCCGCTCCGGAGGCAGGCCGTCCGCTCCGGCCAGGGCGTCCAGGCCGTGGGAAGCGGTCCATTTGACCCGGCGCAACCGGGCCTCGAGGCGCGGCCAGGTCGGGTCCTCCGGGGTCAGGGCCTGGCCCTGCCGGGACACGTACAGGCTGATGACCGAAATATCGCCGCCCGGCAGATGAAAGCGGTCGGAATAGCCTCGGGGAATGGCCAGGCCTTCATTGAGGATGATCCGGACTATCCGCAGTAAAAGGCCCGTGGGCGGGGCCTCGCGCATGGCCACCATGACCCGGCTTTCGCCGCCGCAGGGCAGCAGGTGCAGCTCCACGCAGACCTCGTCGCTGCCGGCCAGTTCCCGGCTCAGGGTAAAATGGCGGGCGGCGCGCACGGGATCGAACTTTTCCACGTAATCCCGGGGTGCGCCCCGCAAAAAGCCGATAAAGTCCTGGCGGTGCTTTTCGCTTAAGTGCCCGCCCTCCTCCATGGCCGCCCAGGCCTGGCGCATGGCCCGGCTGCCGGCGCCGATGGGCGGTTGCGGATCGAGCAAAAAGGTGTCCAGGCGCAGCTTGCCGTCCAGACTGGCGTAGAGCCGCGAGGTGCGGATATTGACCTGGGTGAATTCGGACAGGTGCTCCACCAGGACTTGCACGCCGTCCGGGGCGATGCGGGTGACGCGGGTGCGGTCCTGGTTCCACAAGGTGGCGGACTGGCCGCCCGAGAGCACCTGGCCGGAGATGACGGCCCGCAGATGGCGGGCCTGCTCGTTTGGCGAATGGGTTCGGAAATAATATTCCGGCATGTTGCGCAAAAACCAGGGGACCAGATTGTCCGCCTCGCGGCGAAGCTCCTTTTGGACGGCTTCAAGAAACACTTTACCTTCGGGCCTGTCGGGCATGGGCATAAGCGGCTCCCTGGGTCTGACGGTCGGGCATCCGGTCGGGCCGGGAAAGATTCTCCATGACTCCGGCCCGAAAAAACCGCAAGCCGGTCTACCCTGGTCCGGGCTTTTCCGCTATGCTGGGCCCAAGCTCAAACCCAAGGAGGCCCCATGACCAAGATTTCCTCCTTCAGCAAACTCGAAAACGACCTGTTGCCCAAGTTCCGGGAAAGCATGTCCATGGCCGAATCCACGGCGGATGCGCGCAAGTTTTTTGCGTACACGGCCCTGGAGCTCTTAAATGGCGCGCTCGATGGAAGTCTCGACCTGGTCTACGAGGACGTGGAGCTGGCTCCGGAGGCCGAATGCGGCTATGTCCTGTCGCCGCGCCTAAGCGCCCACGAGCCGTTTGACGCCCTGACCCGGGAATCGGACCTGCCGGCCATTCTCAAGCGGTTCGCGGCCACGGCCGTCAATCGCTACCGGCGGCTGGAGAAGAACCCGGAAAAAACCGAATCCAAGATCTACCACGGCATGGACGGCCAGACGTCCCGCTAATCCGCTGTTTCCCGCCCGCCGGCCGCGCCGGCGGGCGTTTCGCCCCGTCCCTTGAACAGAGCCACGCCCCGCCGCTCCCGCACCACCTCGAAGGCCAGCCGCAGAGCCGGCAGATAGGGGCTTTCCCCGGCCGGCCGATCATTGATCGACTCCACCACCAGACGCGACTCGGGCGCGACCCGGCGGGACAGCATATGGACCAAGGGGGACAGGGCCTGGGCAAGGCCGGGATCGTCCGGAGGAATGGCCACGGCCAGCCGCTTGCCGCCGGCCGCAACCGCCAGGACCGGCCTGTCGCCGACAAAGGCGGCATAGGCCCCGGATGTCTTGCGCGGCAAGGGCGCACCCTGGCCTGGCGCATAAAAGCCCCAGGCCGCCACCGGGTCCAGGCCGGCGCACCACCAGGCGTCCTGGCCGGAAAGCCCGGAGGCCAGCAGGCGCAGGGCCTCGGGAGAGGCGAACTGCGGTCCGGACAGGCCGGCGAAAAACTCTCCGGCCGCCACCTCGCCCGAAAGCTCCATGCGCCGCAAGGCCCGAAAGACGCCGGCCCAGGCAAAGGCCGGCGACTCCCGGGCCAGGATGTCGCGATGCACCACGCCGTAGCGGGCCAGAAGCAGCCTGGCCCGGTCCATGGCCAATTCCTCCAGGTCCAGGGGATCATCGGGCGGCGGCGGAACCTTGGGGGCATACCAGGCCCCGCCGGCAGGCAGGGCGGCGGCGAAACGGCCGGGCGCGGTGCGGCGCATGAGCCGCCGGCCGTGGTAGGCCCGCTCGGTAAAGGCCGGCTCGGGGGTAAAATCCGTGGCCACGCCCCGGCGCAGCACGGCCAGGGAATCGCAGGCGGCCTGGCCCTTCCAGGCCAGACGCCACAAGGTTTCGGCCAGGGCCTGGGGGGACAGACCGGTCATCTCCAGCAGGGCGGAAAAGTCGTACCGGGCCCGGGAATCGGGAAAAAGCCCGCCCTCCCCGGCCCGGGGGACAAAACCGGCCAGGTCCAGGTCTTCGGGCCGGGCAAACAGCACGCGCTTGGGGCCGGCCCCGTACCAGGCCAGGCCGGTCTCGGCCAGGGCGGCGTCCAGCCAGGACGGATCATAAGCCAGGCAGCGGGCCGGCAGGATGTCGCGCTCCCAAAGCCCGGCAGGCAGCGGCAGGTAGGCCAGGCGCTCCAGGCGGTCGGCCAGGGCCGGGGCATCCTGGGCCGGCCGGGCCAGCCCCTGCCATATGGCCAGGAAATACGGCATCTTTTCCGGCGGCAAGGCGGCCAGGGCCGGCCGGCGGGCGGCCCGGGCCAGGCGCAGCAGGGTCTCGATATTGGCCGTGTCGCACCACAGCCGCTCCGCCCGGCCGGCCACAAGCTCCCCGGACACCCATTTGCCGTTTGCCTCCAGGTCCTCGGCCACCCGGGCCAATGCATCCGCATCAAGCCCCAGGAGCCCAGCCATGCCTTCCAGGGACAGCGGACCGTAAAAGGACAGCCACTCGGTCAAAAGGGTCTCACGCAGGGCCGCGACCTCGTCTGCGGCCAGGGCCGGCTGGCGCGGCAAATGGCCCGTGGCCGCCAAGGGCCTGGCTATCCCAATATCGCCGTAGAGCGCCAAAGCCGCCTGGCCGGCCCGCTCCAGGGCGGCCATCAGGGGCGCGCCCGGGCCAGGCGGGGTCAGCACGGCCAGTTTCGCGGCCAGGGCAGTTTCCAAGTCTGTCCGGGACAAGCCATGATCCCGGAAAACCGCCTCGGTTACGGCCCGCCATTCCGCTTCCGGGATGACCACCCGCTCCTTGACGTATTCCAGGAGTTCGGCCGCAGAGGATGGGGCATAGCCCGGGTGCAGGCGCTGGCGCTTTTGCGTGAAGGCCTCGACCACGGCCAGGGGCACGGCCGGCCGGCCCGGCCCCCGGGCCACTTCGGCCACCAGGTCCGGCCGCACGCCCGTGGCGCCCGGAGCCGTGCCCTCGTCGGTCAGGTACATGTATTCGTTGACGTGTCGCCAGACCAGGTCCGCGGCAAAAGGGCTCTGGACCCGGGTATGGGCCACGGAGACGCGCACCGCCCCGGAGGCCACGTCGGCCAGGAAGTCTTGCAAGGCCGCCAGGTCGAAAACATCGGCCAGGCAGGTGCGCCAGGCCTCCAGCACCATGGGGAAATCGCCCTGGCCGGCCACGGCAGCCAGAAGCTTTCGGGCCCGAAGCCGGGTGATCCACAAGGGCTGGCGCTTGCCGAAGCTTTCCCGGGGCAGCAGCAAGGCCCGGCCGGCGGCCTCGCGAAAGGCCGCGCCAAAGGAGCCCGAGCCCTCCAGGCGGCTTCGCAGCAAGGCTTCCACATCCCTGGCCGGCAGGATAGCGAGCAGGGCCTCGGGCTCGACCTCCCGGGGCAGGGTCACGGCCACGCAGTCGTTGCCGGCAAAGACCGGAGCGCGCTCGCCGAACTTGGCCTCATAGGCCCCGTCCAGGGCCAGGGCCAGGGGCGCGGTCACGGCCAGGCCTAGGGGCGCGTGCAAGATGACCTGATTGCCGGGCGCGCCGCCCGGGCCGGTGGACGTGACTTCCAGGAGCATATGCCGGGCATGGGGAAGACTCGCGCCGGTGGCCTCTTTTTGGCGGCGCAAGAAATCCAGCAGGGTATCGGCCGCCTCGGGCGCAAGAAAATAGTCGCTTTCCAGTTCCCGGCGAAAAGCCGGGTCTTCCAGCCGGGCGTCGGCCTCCTCCAGGAAGGCGGCCACGAGCCCGGAGAAATGCCGGTCCCGGGAGCGGGCCTCGCCCAGCCAAAACGGGGCCGGCACGGCGCCCACCGGGGCCGGGGAGGCATAGACGTCGGCGTCGGTGATGCGCTCGATGCGCCAGTTCTGCGCGCCAAAGGCAAACACCTGGCCGATGCGGGCCTCCCAGACGAACACCTCGTCCAGTTCGCCCAATTTGGCTCCGGTATCCTGGCGGCGAAGCGCATAGTAGCCTCGGTCCGCAATGACTCCGCCCGAGGCGTACAGGCGAAGGAGCGCGCCCTTGCGGGCGCTGGCCGTACCGGCCAGGGCGTCCACGGCCACCAGCGGAGCCAGCTCCCGGATGCGGGTGGCGGCATAGCGGCCGGCCAGCATGGCCAAGGTCAGGTCAAAGGCCGTGCGGGAAAGCTCCCGATACGGCCAGGCCATGCGCACGGCCCCATAGAGCGCGTCCACGTCCCAGTCCTCGACCCCGAGCATGGCCACCATGGTCTGGGCCAGGACGTCCAGGGGGGCCAGGACCGGGCGCAGGGGCTCGATATGGCGAGCCACGGCCGCCCGGGCCATGACCGCAGCCTCCAGCAGGTCCTTTTCCGAGGTGGGCAGGAATTGGGCCCGGCTCACCTGGCCCACGCCGTGCCCAGCCCGGCCGATGCGCTGCACCGCCGAGCTGACCGTGGGCGGGCATTCGACGAGCAGCACCTCGTCCACGGCTCCGATGTCGATGCCCAGCTCCAGGGAATGGGTGGCCACCACGGCCCGCAGTTCCCCGGCCTTGAGCCGGGCCTCCACCGCCGCGCGCAGTTCCTTGGACAGCGACCCGTGGTGGGCATAGGCCAGGATTTCGCCGTTGGCCTCGTCCCCGCCGTTAATCAGCCGGGCCAGCTTTTCGCACAGCTTGCGGCTGTTGACGAAGACCAAAGTGGAATGGTTGCGCCGGATGCGCTCCCGGATATCCGCCGCCAAAACGGACAGCAGCGAGGCCTTGGGATCATTGCGGTCCGGCCACTGGGGGTAGTTCACCCGCACATCCAGGCGCTTTTCGGCCTCGCTTCGGACCACGGCCACGGGACGCGGCCGCAGCGCCGGGTCGGACGGGTCGCCGTCGCGGACAAATCCGCCCACCATGGCGGCCACCGTATCCAGGGGCGACACCGTGGCCGACAGGGCCACGCGCTGGAACTCCCCGGCCAAAAGCGCCAGCCGCTCCACGGCGGACAGCAGGAACACGCCCCGCTTGGTCCCGGCCACGGCATGGATTTCGTCCAGGATGACCAGACGCACGCCGGGCAGCATGGACCGGCCGCCCCGGGAGCTCAAGAGCAGGTTCAAGCTCTCCGGGGTGGTGATGAGGATTTCCGGAGGCTGGCGCAGCATGCGGCGGCGCTCCTCGGACGGCGTGTCGCCGCTTCGGATTTCGGCCCGGAGAGGCGGAAATTTCTCCCCAGCCGTCTCAAAAGCCCGGCGCAGGCCGGCCAGGGGCACGAGCAGGTTGCGGCGCACGTCATTGCCCAGGGCCTTCAGCGGCGAGACATAGACCACCGAAGTCCGGCCCATGGGCCATTTACCCGTGGCCAAGGCATCGATGGCGCTTAAAAACGCGGTCAAGGTCTTGCCCGAACCGGTGGGGGCCACGGCCAGGACGTTTTCGCCGGCCACAATGCGCGACCAGGCCTGGGCCTGGATGTCCGTGGGCTGGCCGACATGGGCGCGGAACCAGTCGGCCACAAGGGGATGGAAGTGGGCGCGCATGGGAGAAAGATAAGACTGGGGGGAAACTTTTTGCAAAAAGTTTCCCCCCAGACCCCCTTTCAAAAACTCTTAATGGTTATAACATCATACCAACTATCACACAAAATCTATCGAAAAACCGTTCAGGGGGTCCGGGGGGGATGATCCCCCCCGGCCGCCGGAGGCATCTTTCCTCTCCTCTTCTCTCCTA
>CAZBER010000028.1:30982-35404 GCA_964490985.1 uncultured Desulfovibrionaceae bacterium
CGGCGTAGTCTTCGGCCGAAGTCTTGTCCGGGAATGAGCGCAGCACGAGCTGGGCCTGGTTGGTCTCGTCCCAGACCCAGAGGTATTCCTCGGGCACGATGGCCATCAGCAGCAGTTCCTGGCGCAGCCGGGTGCGGGCGGCCTCGCGCTGCTCGAAATCGTCCGGGTCGTACGGCCCGCCCACGGCCAGCACCCACCACACGGGCGGCGTTGGGGAAGCGTCCGGGGCCATGGCTATTTCACGCCGAGGCGCACCCGGTAGCTCCAGTGAAACGGCACGGGGCCGGGTCCCATGGCTGCGGCCTCGCGGCGCAGCACATCCAGGCCGAATTCCGACTCGGCCACGCCGTGGGCCAGAAGCGTGGCCACGCCGCCCATGGACAAGGCCAGCCCGACCAGGCGCTCCCCGCTGCCGGGCTCCACGTGATGGGCCAGGACTTCCCGGGTGAAGCGGAACCGGTTGGACGCCCGCATGCGCTCCAGGTGTCCGGCCTTGTCCCAGCGCCGCACCGGCGTCAGGCGCAACCGCTCTTCCAGGACCCGGTGTCGGCGGCGCAGGGCCAGGAAAGCCTCCTCGGCCGGCCCGCCAAACGATGGGGCCATATCCGCGTCAATGGCCGCGAACACGCCGCCCGGCCTCAGGATACGGGCCATTTCGGCAAAGGTGGGCTCGGGCTCCATCCAGTGCAGGGATTGGCTGCAGGTGGCGATGTCCACACTTGCGTCGGCCAGGCCCGTGGCCGTGGAATGGCCGGGAACAAACCGCACCGTCTCTCCGCCCGGGACAACAGCCGTGGCTTCCTGGGCCCGTCGGCGCATGTCGTCGCCGGGTTCCACGCCGACAACGGCCTTGGCCCGGCCGATCCACAGCCGGGTGGACAGGCCCGTGCCGCAGCCGATGTCGGCAACGAGATCGGGCCGTTCCATGCCGGCGTAGCGGCACAGCACATCGGCCACGACCAACGGCGGGGCCGGGCGGTTGACGTCATAGCCGTCGGCCAGGCCATCGAATCGCGTGGCATTCGCTGGGGTAAAGGGCATGGCTGTTTCTCTCCTGATGGCGGCCCTTCCCCCATACGCCCGGGAGCAACGCCTAGTCCAGGGTCTGGCGGTAACGCAGGAGGCCCACGCCAAGCGACATCACCAGGAATAGGCAAAGCGGCCACAGGCTCGGGGCGATGTCGAAAAAGCCGTTGCCCTTGAGCACAATGCCCCGCACCATGCGCAGGAAATGGGTCAGCGGCAGGATCGAGCCGATCCATTGGGCCCACACCGGCATGCCTCGGAAGGGAAACATGAAGCCCGAAAGCAGAATGGAAGGCAGGAAGAAGAAAAAGGACATCTGCACGGCCTGAAGCTGATTCTGGGCCACGGTGGAAAAGGTGATGCCAACGCCCAGGTTGGCGGCGATAAAGGGCAGGGCCACCAGGAACAAAAGCGGCAGGCTGCCCAGGATGGGCACCTGGAACAAAAACCGGGCCGCAATGATGATCAGCACCATCTGAATGTAGCCGACCACGATGTAGGGCAGGATCTTGCCGAGCAGCACTTCCACCGGCCGCACGGGGGTAATCAGCAGGTTTTCCATGGTCCCCCGCTCCCGCTCCCGGGTGATGGCCAGGGAGGTGATGACGACCAGGGTCATGGTCAGGACCACGCCCATAAGGCCGGGCACGATGTTGTATTGGGTGATGGCCTCGGGGTTGTAGCGGGCGTGCAGGCGCAGGTCCACCGGGCCTGACACCGAACGCAGGGACAAAAGCGGCCCGGTCAGGTCCCGGTTGAAAGCCGTGCTGGCCGCCTGCTGGATGGCCGAGATGGCGTTGGAGGTGGCGGCGGGGTCGGTGGCGTCGGCTTCGAGCAGGGCCATGGGCCGCAGGCCGCGAATGAGGTCGCGGCCGAAGTTTTGCGGAATGGTCAGCACGAACTGGATGCGGCCCAGGCGCAGGAGTTCGTCGGCCTGGGCTTCGGTACGGATGTTTTCGGTGAAATCGAAATACAGGCTGTTTTTCATGGCCATGACCATGTCCCGGGAAAAGACCGAGCGGTCGTTGTCCAGGATGGCCGTGGGCAGGTACTTGGGATCGGAGTTGATGGCATAGCCGAAAAGGATGAGCTGGAGCAGCGGAATGCCCACCATCATGCCGAAGGTCACCCGGTCCCGGCGCATCTGCACGAATTCCTTGGACACCATGGCCGCGAACCGGCGCACCGAAAAGGCATGGAATCTGGCCATCACGTCACCGCCTTGCGCATGAGGCTGATAAAGACCTCTTCCAGGTTGGCCGGGATTTTCCGAAATGCCAGCGGTTCGACCATAAACGGCTTGAGGCTCTTCTCCAGGGCTGCCGCGTCCCGGCCGCTGACATGCAGGGTCACGCCAAAGGCCACCACCTGTTCCACGCCGGGCAGTCCCTTGAGCTGGTCGATGCGGCCGTAGAGGCCCGGGCCGCTGATTTCATAGGTGGTCAGGCCTTCGGCATCCACGATGTCCTTGACCGACCCGGTGGCCAGAAGATGGCCGTAGGCAATGTAGGCCAGGCGGTGACAGCGCTCGGCCTCGTCCATGTAATGGGTGGAAATGAGGGCCGTGATGCCGGCCCCGGCCAGCTTGTGCACCTCGTCCCAGAAATCGCGGCGGGCCATGGGGTCCACGCCGGCCGTAGGCTCGTCGAGCAAAAGCAGCTTGGGCTCGTGGATCATGCAGGCGGCCAGGGCCAGGCGCTGTTTCCAGCCGCCCGAAAGGGTGCCGGCCAACTGGTCCCGAAAGCGGCCCAGGTCCATGCGGTCGATGGTGCGGGAGGTGGCCCCGGCCCGGTCGCCCACGCCGTACATGCGGGCGATGAAATCCAGGTTTTCCCGCACGGTCATGTCCTCGTACAGGGAAAATTTCTGGGACATGTAGCCCACGTGGGGCTTGATGCGCTCCGCCTCGGTGCGCACGTCAAAGCCCAGGCAGGTGCCCTGGCCGTCGTCCGGCCGCAAAAGCCCGCACAGCATGCGGATGAACGTGGTCTTGCCCGAGCCGTTGGGGCCGAGAAAGCCGTAGATTTCGCCACGCGACACCCGCATGTCGATGTGGTCCACCACGGTCTTTTTGCCAAAGATCTTGGTCAGGCCTTTGACGTCAATGACCGGCTCGGCGCTGCTTCCCGGAATTTCCGGATTGGTCGGGTTCTCCGGACGTCCCGCGTTCACCGGCCGCCTCCGGGCGTTGCCGTATCCAGGGTCACGTCCAGGGGCTGGCCCGGGTGCATGCGCCGGGCCACGTCCGGGGCGAACCGGGCTTCCACCATGATGACCAATTTTTCCCGGAACTCCTGGCTGAAAATGACCGGCGGCGTGTATTCGACCTGGGGAGAAATAAAGGAAATGACCGCCTGGGCCGGCTGGCCGCAGCCGTCGCAGGCAACGCGGATGGCCTGGCCCACGGCCAGGGAGCCGGCCACGGCCTCGGGCACGAAAAAGCGGGCCTTGACGTTTTCGGGCGGCAGCAGCGCCACCACCGGGCTGCCGGCCGCCACCCACTCGCCCTGGTAGTGCAGGGTGTCGAAGACGAGTCCGCCCACGCCCGCCTGCTGGGTCTTCTCGTCCAGATTCCACTGGGCCTGGCCCAGGACGGCCGCGGCCGCCTCCACCGCGGCCTGGGCCGCCCGGATCTGGTCGATGCGGCTGGCCAGATAGCCCGTGGCCAGGCGGGCTTCCTGGTCCCGGACCGTCTGTCGGTCGCGCTCGCTGGTGGTGCGGGCGATGTCCATGTCTTCCTTGGCAATGACGTCTTTTTTATACAGCTCGGTGCGTCGCCTGGCCTGGAGTTCGGAGAGCGCGCTGGCCGCCCGGGCGTTTTTGAGGTCAGCCACGATCTGGGCGATCTCCTCGGGCCGAAGCCCCTTTTCCCGGTCGCGCAGGGTGTCCTGGGCCTGGCGCAGGTCGGCCGAGGCCTGGGCCACGGCCTGTGCCTCGAACTCGTGCTCCAGGACGAACAGCATGTCTCCGGCCGCAACCCTATCGCCCCGGGCCACGCGCAATTCGTCCAGCCGGCCGCCGATCTTGCCGGCCACGTACACGAATTCCCCTTCCACATAGCCCTGATACGCGGTCGGCTGCTCCCGGCCGCACCCGGCCAGGGCCAGCAGGCCGGCCAGAACCAGCCAGACAGGGAGGTTAGGCTTTTTCATGGGGCTGCTCCCGATTGTTAAGGGCATCCGCGCAGGCCGTGGACAGGCCGCGCCCCATCACATCGGCCACGAACGCGGCCGCCTCGGCCAGGGGAACGTCCAGACGCAGCCCCATGTCCCGGGCCATGGGAGCGAACCGCCGGCGCAAGGGCTCGGACAAGGCAAAAACGATAAGCGGCCCGACCAGGGCCAGATGGACCAGGATTGGCTGGGCCGGCTGCATGGCCCCGGCCGCCGCGCCCCG
>CAZBER010000028.1:35414-51630 GCA_964490985.1 uncultured Desulfovibrionaceae bacterium
AAGCAGCGGCAAGAAGCGCCGCAAGCTCGCGGCCGCCCCGGGCGATCACGCCCTGGGTGACGCCAAGCACCCGGCGCAGTTCCAGGATCACGGATTCCGGCAGGGTGCCCCCGCCGGAGGCCATTTCCAGGGCCATGATGCGCGGCAGGGCGGACACACGCTCGAACATGCCAGCCACGGCCCCGACCAGGGCCCAGATGCCGCGGGCCGGGTCGGGCTCGGCGGCCACGGCCTGTTCCAGGGCCTGGGCGGCCTGGCCGAAAAGGCGCAACAGCACGGCCTCGTAGAGTTTTTCCTTGTTGCCCACATGGTAATACAGGCCGGACTTGTTCACGCCGGCCCGGCGGGCAATGGCCTCCACCTTGGCTCCGGAAAACCCCATCCGGCCGAATTCCTCGGCCGCGGCATCCAGAATCCGCTCCAGGGCGCTTGGTGTTTCTTCCATTTCAACCACCTGGTTTAACCATTCGGTTTAACCATTTCGTCCAGACCGTCAAGAAGAAGATGGAGCATGGCCGCTTTTCATTTTCCTGAAAGAAGTGTAATCGCCACTGCCGGGTCGGCCCAAGGGTTTTACGCCGCCGCCCGCAGGATCATGACCGGTACCCTCGTCGCGCTTCTGACGCCTTTCACCCTGATCGGACGCACCACCCTGGCCGTTGTGGCCGAACTGGGGGGGCTTTTCATTTTCCTGGCCAAGGGCCTGTGGCAGATCGTCACGCCGCCGCTGCAATGGGCCAAGATCATCCAGCAGACGTATTTCATCGGCGTCAAATCCATCTTCGTCATCGTGCTCATCGGCCTTTTCACCGGTATGGTCCTGGGGTTGCAGGGCTATTACACCCTGATCAAGTTCGGCTCCGAGGGACTCCTCGGCGCGGCCGTGGCCCTGTCCATCATCCGGGAGCTGGGGCCGGTGCTGACGGCCATTATGATCACAGGCCGGGCCGGTTCGTCCATGGCCGCCGAAATCGGCATCATGCGCATCTCCGAGCAGATCGACGCCCTGTCGACCATGGACATAAACCCCATGCGCTTTCTCATCGCCCCGCGCCTGGCCGCCTCCCTGATCTGCTTTCCGCTGCTGACGGCCATTTTCGACGTCATCGGCATCCTGGGCGGCTACCTCACCGGCGTGGTGCTTCTGGGCATCAATCCGGGCGTGTATTTCGACCGGATCGACGCCACGGTGGAGCTGGCCGACGTGACCGGCGGCTTTATCAAGGCCGTGACCTTCGCCCTGATCGTGGCGGTCATCTGCTGTTACGAAGGATATTTCACCCATACCCGCCGGGGCGGATTCGGAGCCAAGGGCGTGAGCCTGGCCACCACATCGGCGGTGGTGGTCTCCTGCGTCACCATCTTAGTGGCCGATTACGTCCTGACATCGTTTCTGCTGTAGCCCGAGTCGGGCCAATCGTGTTGCATCTTCGGCGGGTTCACCGTAAAAGGCCTGGGACATGAAGAAATACGCGTTGGAAACCACGGTCGGGATTTTTGTCCTGGCGGGTCTTTTGTGCGTGGCCTACCTGACCGTCAAGCTCGGCAAGCTGGAAGTCCTCGGCGGCGACACCTATCCGATCCAGGCCCGGTTCAAGGATGTCACGGGACTCAAAAACGGAGCCTACGTGGAAATGGCCGGAGTGCGCATCGGACGCGTGTCCGCCATCAGCCTGGACCCCGGCGGCAACGCGGCCGTAGTGACCATTGCGGTCCAAAACGGCGTCCGGCTCACCGACGACTCCATTGCCTCCATCAAGACCAGCGGCCTGATCGGCGACAAGTTCGTGAAGATTTCCCCGGGCGGCTCCGAAGATATCCTCAAGGCCGGCGGCATGATCACGGAAACGGAATCCTCGGTCGACCTGGGCGACCTTATCGGCAAATACGTTTTCGGCGGGGTGAAGTAAGCGGCTCACGCCGCTTCGCCCCTGTCTCACCCTCTGGCTCCATACTGGAATCCATCTATGCGCAGCATTGCCATCCGCCTCAGTCTTGTCCTGGCGCTCGTGGCCGCCACGGTTTCCCCGGCCCTGGCCGGTCCGGCTACCGAGACGCTGAGCGCCTCGGTCAACCAAGTCATCGCCCTGCTCTCCAGCCCGGCCTACAAGAACGCGTCCAGCCGGCCGGACATGCGGCAAAAGCTCATCAAGACCATTGAAGGTATTTTCGACACCAAGGAACTGTCCCGCCGGGCCCTTGGTCCGGACTGGAACAAGTTCACCCCGGACCAGCAGGCCCGCTTCGTGGCGGCCTTCGGCACGCTCCTGCAGAACACCTATCTTGACAAAATCGAAAGCTATACCGATGAACAGGTACAGTATTTGAAAGAACAGGACCTCGGGGACGGCAAGGCCGAGGTGGCCACCAAGGTCATCGGCAAAGGCAAGGAGATTCCCATCACCTACCGGCTCATGGACCATGGGGGATGGAAGGTTTATGACGTCATCATCGAGGGCGTGAGCCTGGTGCAGAATTACCGCAGCCAGTTTGGCCAAATCCTCATGAACGAAAGCCCGGATACACTCATCGCCAAGATTTCCGCGAAAAAATCCTAGGGACACGCAACCGGACTTCGCTCCATTGGAGTCGCCATGCCACGATTCGCCCCGCGTAACTGCGTCCTCATCCTTGTCATGCTCGCTGTCCTAGCCGCTTCCGACTGTCGCGCCCAAAGCCAGGCCGACAAGGACTTCGGCAAGGCGTCCGAACCCACGGTAGAGGTCCCGGCGCAGCCCGTGGCCGACCCCTTGTACCGCTGGAACCGGTTCTGGTTCGGCTTCAACGATCTGTTTTTCAGCGGCCTCATGCGTCCCCTGGCCAAGGGCTACTGCCTGGTGATGCCCCAGCCGGCGCGCACGGGCCTGGCCAATGCTTACCAGAACTTCATCTTTCCCATCCGCTTCCTCAACGCCCTGCTGCAACTCAACTTCACCAAGGCGTCCAAGGAATTCGGCCGCTTCATGCTTAACTCCACCCTGGGCATCGGCGGCCTGGTGGACGTGGCCAAATCCGATCCCAACCTCCAGCCGGGCAACGAGGACTTCGGCCAGACCCTGGGCTATTACGGCGCGGGCGAAGGCTTTTACATCGTGTGGCCGTTCTTGGGTCCCTCCAGCCTGCGCGACACCTTCGGCCTGGCCGGCGACGCCGCAGCCAACCCGCTTACCTGGATCTTCGGCCCCTGGGCCGTCTACGGCGACTATAACCCCTGGTACTGGTCCTACATCATCAAGGCCAGCGACATGTTCAACCGCCTGCCCGAAACCCTGGACAACTACGACACCATCGTGAAGCCGGCCATCGAGCCCTACAGCGCCGTCAAGGATGCCTATATCCAGTACCGGCGAAACGCCGTCGCCCAATAGCCCCGCTTCCCCGACCCGCCGCCGCGATACGCGCGGCGGCGGGTTTTGTTTGTCCGAGGCCGAATCCTCCCGCCAAAACGCTGACACCGCCGCAACTTGCCCGCCGCCCTTTTGCGGCAGGAGCACGGCCCTGCACGCCGCCTGCCAAACCCGGCATTTTCCCGACGCCGACAGAGGCTATGCCCTGGGCATCATGAAATCCGGAGCCCTGGTCACCCAAGGCGCATCATGGCCTGGGTGTGACGAGCGTGGCGTATATCCTGTGGTTTTACCCATGGCCGCGCGGGGATTTGCGGCCGCGCTGTGCGGCGAGGCCGTGGGCGGGCGGGAACCGGCGGGTGCGCCGGCGGGTTGGCCGGCTATTGTCTGTCTGGCCAGCCGGAAGGCCGAAACCAAAAGGGAGGCCCGCCCGGCGAGCCTCCCTTTCTGGAAAGAATTCGCTTAAGAACCGCTTCCCTTGGGAGGCGGCGGCACGTACCCGTCGGGCAGGGGCGGGGCCGGCTCCACAACGGGCGGGGCATAGCGGACCGCTCCGCCACCCGTCCCCTTGCCTGCGGCTTGACCCGCGCCCTGTGCAGGCGCGGCCGCCGGCGCCACCGTGGCCGCGCCGGGCTGGGCCGGAGAGGCATGGTCTCCGGCATGCTCTTCGACCAGGCGCGGTTCGGTCACGCCCAGGGACAACAATTCGGCTTCCAGCTCGGCCCGGGAGCCTGCCTTGGTGGCATAGATGCGAAAGTACGGCCGATTGTTGATCTGGCCCTGCTCCATGCGGGAGGCAAAGCCCCGGGACTGCAGGGTGGCCATGAGGCTCTTGGCGTTTTCGGCATGGGCATAGGCCCCCACCTGGAAGGTGAGCGTCCCGCGCTCTCCCGCGCCCGGAGCCGGGACCACAGCAGCGGCCTGGCCGGCCGGCGGGGCCGGCGGCTGGGCGGCCGGAGCCGGAGCCGGGGTCAAGGGCTTTGGCGTGGGCGATGCGGCGGCCGGTGGCTGAGGCGCGGCCGAAGGCGGCGCGATGGCCGCCGGAGCCGGCGGGGCCTTGGGCGCGGCCGGGGCCTGCGCCTTGGGCGCAGGCGGGGGTGGAGCCTTGGCCGGCTGGGACGGAGTCCGTTTCCAACCCGTGTCCGTGGGGGATTCCGGAGCCGGATGCCCCAGAATTTCCCTTTCGAAATCCTTATTGGCGGCGCAACCGGCCAGGCAAAGGGCCAGCAGGGCCGCCGCGACGGCACAACGCCCCATGGCGCGCCTCCTTGGTGTCGCGGTCTTGCTTGTGCATGGAGCTACCCCATTCCCAGCAGCTTGGAAAGGGTTTCCTTGGCGGCCCGAAAGGCCCCCAAGGCCCTGGCCAGATCCGTTGCGCAGCCCGCGGCGGCCGCCTGTTCCACGGCAGCGGCGGCGCGGCTTAGGGCCTCGGCCCCGATAGTGGCGCAGGAGCTTTTGATGGTGTGGGCATGCAGGATCACTTTCCCGAAATCCCCGGCCGCAAAAGCCTCCTCCAGAAGCGAACGGCGCTGGGACACCTCGAGCCAGATGCACTCGAAAATGCGCCCGAAATTCTCCTCGTCAACGCCCAAATGCCGCCTGGCTCCCTCGGGGTCAAAGGCGCCGGGACGGGAGTGCCCTGCATCCGGCCGCGCCTCTCCCCGGTCGGATAGGTTTTCGGGGGCATCACCGTGCGCGTCAAGCCTCCCCGGCTTGGCCGGTTTGATCGCCTCGTCCATGGAGCCTCCCAAGACGCCGGACACGCTGCGTGGCCGACAAGACGCTCCGACACATGCCGCAAGTCGTCGCTACTCCAGAAACAGCACTTCCGTACCGACGTCTATCCTCTTGGCCAGGGCCTTGCCTTCGTCATTGCGCATGCGGATGCACCCGCTGGTGACCGGGCGGCCGATGGAGCCGGGATTGTTGTTGCCGTGGATGCGATAGCCGTAGCCATGGGACAGGATGATCTTAAACGGCCCCATGGGGTTGTCCTTCTCCCCGGGCTTGGTGAATTCCGGCAGGGGCTTGCCTTTCTTTTTGGCCCGCTCCTTCATGGCCGGCGTCGGACGCCACCAGGGGTCGAACTCGATCTCCGTGACCACGCCCCAGCCCTGGGGCGCTTCCATGTCCCGCCCCGGCACGGCCACCACATACGTCCGCTCCAGGTGGCGGGAACCGTTCGGCAAATTCTCATACAAGTAAAGCTTCCGTTCGGACAAGTGGACGACGATGGAATATCGATTTTTGCGATCATTGAAATCGTCGAGCAGATTTTTTTCCTCGGGAGAAAAGGCGGCCGGTTGCACCAGGCCGGCCATGGAGCGATCAAGGCCGTTGGCAACAGTCACGGGCATGGCGGCAGGCCGCGTTGCAGCCGCAGGACCCGGCCAGGGCGAGCCGGCAACAGGGCCGGCGGCCCGCTCCCCACTGGCGGTTTCCTCCTGGGGCGGCCGGACCACGTTAGGATCGATCCGGCCGGCATAGGCCGTAAGGGGCGCGATGTCGGCAAACCCGGTCAAAAAGCCGCCGTGCACCCAGCCATGGGTTTCATCGCCAGCCACCACTTCCACCCAGTCGCCGTCGCGGCCGAGCACGGCAACCGTTTCCCCGGCCCGAAGCGCCCGGATCATGCCCCCCATGTTGCCGGGCTCCCGCACCAGAGCCAATCCTTGAAGCCGCACCGCCTCCAGCCGTTTGGCGGCCGCTGTCCCGGGCGCGGCCATGACCAGGCCGAGCGCCACAATGATCCATCCCCACCCCCGCATGGCATCCCTCTCTTTCCGTGACATTTCCAAGCGCCAGGCGCGCCTCCTCACTGCGGCCGGCTGGCGCTTTTTTCCCGCAATTATCCCTTACGCCGTCTTGTACCGCACCAGCGGCCGCCGCCGCTGCGTGGGCCGGGCAAACGCCACCCCAGGCCAGCCCAGGGCCACCACGCTGTACACCGGCTCCCCCTTGGGCACGCCGGCGGCCAGGGCCACGCGCCGGTCGTGGCGCATGGCTTCCACGGCATATCCGATCAGGCACGTGCCGAGCCCCATGGCATGGGCGGCCAGCAGCATGTTCTGGGTGGCCAAAAGCGCGTCTTCGGCCGGACAGCTGGCTCCGGGCCGCGATCCCACCAAAATGGCCGCAGGCGCGCCGTGAAAAAGCCTGTCCGTGCGGTCCCGGTCCCAATCGGCCAAGGCCTGGCAGACCGAGGCGTAATGCTCCCGGTAATAGTCCTCCAGCTCGCTGCGACCCAGCAGGCCGTAGGCTCGGCGAATGAGCCGGCTGGCGGCCAGCCGGTTGATGCGCCTGAAAAATTCCGCCACGGCCTGGCCCAGGGCCATGACCGCCGGCCGGGCAGCCAGCACCGTAAAGGTCCAGGCCTGGGAGTTGGTGCCCGACGGCGCGGTCACGGCCGCCCGCACCAGGTCTTCCAGCACAGGACCGGGCACGGCCTGGGGCTCAAATATCCGGCAGGAACGGCGCGAGCGCAAAAGGTCCACCAGGGCGGCCGGGGCAAAGGCCCCGGGCTGGATCATGGCCCCGGACGGCGCAAACGTGGCAAAGGCTTCGGCCCAGCCGTCGCCGGCCTGGCTTTCCGCCAACGCCACCGCCTCGGTCGGACACACGGCCGCGCAATGGCCGCAGCCGATGCAGTCCGCGGCCTGGACCGCGGCCGTGTCCCCGGCCATGGCCAAAGTGCCCGAGGGGCACACGGAGACACACAACCCGCACCCCGCGCAGGCCTCGGGGTCCACCCGAACCCTGCTATCGCTCATGCCCTCTCCCCATTTGCAACTTCCCCAGCAGTGTCCACGGGGATGCCTGCTTGCGGTTGCAACACGCCGCAACCCCTATGGGTTTCCAAAGGGCCCAGCCCTTTGGTCGCCGAAGGCATTCAAAATGCCTTTTTGGCCAGACCGCCCGGGCCGGCCACAGCCGGAACCGGGGTCTGGGCCAGCCGCCTGGCCGCCACGAACCAGCGTTCGTATTCGGTGCCGGGCAGCCGGTCCACGGCCACACCGCCGCGACGGGAGCTGGAATGGAGCATCTTGCCGCCGCCCAGGTAAATGCCCACGTGGTTGACGCCCACCTCCCGGTTGGTGGAGAAAAAAAGCAGGTCTCCCGGGGCCAGGTCCAAGGCGGCCACGGGCGCGCCCACTTCCGCCTGGAGCCGGCTTTGCCGGGGCAGATTGCAACCGAAGCGGGAATAGACGGCTTTGGTCAGGCCCGAGCAGTCGATACCGGCCGCGGTGTCGCCACCCAGGCGGTAGGGAGCGCCCAAAAACGGCTCGGCCGCCTGCATGATCCGGGCTCCCCGCTCCGGAAGCTCGCCCAGGTCCACGGCAGCCAGGGCCGGCCGAGGCGGCGGGGGCGGCGGGCCGCCCATGGCGTTTTTCTCGCGCAAAAGCCGCACCAGGGTGCCGTGGTCCACCGCGCCCTCGGCCAGGGGCTTGTAGTGTTCGTTGACCTTGACAGGACTGGTATGCAGCATGCCCAGGCTGTCCTCGTAGCCGTACAGGGTCTTGCCCAGGCACGGCCCGGGCAAAACGACCGCCAAAATCCCGGCGACGGCCAGCAGCCGGCCCGGGCGAAGGTGGTGCGGCCAGGCCCCGGACATCAGCAGCCTCCGTAAACGATCCGCCTGGCCTCGTCGATGCGCACGGTCTTGACGCATTCGCGCCGAAAGGCGCACAGGTCCTGGCCGCAACGGTCATGGACGCCCCAGGCGAAGCAGGGCGCGAAGCCCTCGGCCTGCTGGACGGCCCGCACCGCATCAATGGTGGTATGGCCCGAAACCTCAAGCCCCAGTTCCCGGGCCTTGGATTTGAGCTCCCGCACATCCAGGCCCGTGGGGCCTTCGTAGGCTTCCAGGGCCAGCCCGGCCTCGGGAGTGTCAAACAGGCGCATGACCATCTGGGTTCCGCCCTCCGGCCTGTCGCGCAAATGAATTTCGCCGTTGTGCTCCAGGACCGCCTTGCGGGCCAGGGTCAGGCCAATGCCCGCCCCGCGCACCTTGGTGGTGAAAAACGGATCAAAGACAAAGGAACGCAGGTCCTGGCGCACGCCCGGCCCGTCGTCGGCAATGGACAGGGCTACCCCGTCGTCGCGCCGGGCCAGTTTCACCTCCACCCGAACCATGTCCCGGCCGGAAAACTCCACGGCATTGAGCAAAATTTCATGCAGGGCCTGGCTGATGAGATTCTTGTCGGCCACGATCTCCACGTCTTCCAGGGCAAGCGCCCATTCCACCCGCTTGTGCAAAAGGGCGGCCACCTCGCCGGCCCGGGCCACGGCGTCCTCCACCAGCCCATTGAGCCGGGCCGCCTCCAGGCGCGGATGCGGCAGGGAGGCCAGGCGCACCACGGCGCCCACAATGTCCTCCAGCCGCCGGGCCTCCTGGAAAATGATGTCGGGATATTCCGTGGACAGATGGCGTTCCTTGTGCTCGCGTAAAAGCTTCAGGGAAAAGCCGCCGATGGTGGCCGCCGGGTTGCGGATCTGATGGGCCACGGACAGGGCCAGGTTGTTTAAGCTTTCGATCATGTCGTATTGCAGGCGGTTTTTTTCCCGCAATATGGCGGTTTCGCGCTCCCGGCTGCGGTACAGGGCCGTGACGTCGTCGATGAGCAGCGTCACGCCCACCCGCTTGCCATCGTTTTCCGGACAGGAGGCGGTCAGGGAAAAACGCCTGGCTTCGCCGTCGGGCCGCAGGTAATCCGCCAGGCAATGCCGAAAGGCGCGGCCCGACTCCACGGCCTCGGCCACGTTGCGGTTGAAGTGCTCGTTGGCCGGTTCCGGGCGCAGGAGCACCTTCCAGTGCGCCCCTTCCAGGGAGGCCCGGGGCAGGCCCAGGAGCCCCTCGACCGAAGGGCTGGCCACCATGATCCCGCCGCCGGGATCAATGACCAGGAGGCCTACCGGGATGTTCTTGACGACATTTTGGACAAGAATCTGTCTGACGCTCGGCATGGCGCAACCCCGACCGGAACGGACGTTCCGGCTTCCCCTTTCATAGGCCTCCCCCGGCCCGAAGACAAGACCCGGTCCGGGGAAGGCGGAAAAAGAAGAAAAAGCTTATTGTGCCGGCGACTTAGGCTGTTGGCTGGCCTTTTGGGCCACAGACACGTATTCCTCGAGGGTTTCCAGAGGCACGGCGCCGCGAACCGGGGCGCCGTTGATCAAAAAGACCGGCGTGCCTTCGAAGCCGAATTCCCGGGCCTCCTTGACGTCGGCCTGAATGCGGTCGGACAGGTCCTTGCGCTTGAGGTCCTCGGCCAACCGCTTCATGTCCACACCCAGGCCCTTGGCCATGGCGTCCAGGGCCTCGTCGCCCTTGGCGGACACGTCCGAGGCCCGGGCAAAGGCCTGATCCGAAAAGGCCCAGGCCTTGGCCTGATCCTGAAGGGCGATGGCCTCGAAATACAAGGCTGCCCGGACGTCGTTTTTCCCGGTGGCAAAGTGCTTGAAGAAAAGGCGCACGTCCTTGGGGTGCTTTTCCAGCAAGGCCCGCACCGTGCCGGCGGCCTGGGCGCAGTAGTGGCACAGGAAATCCGAGTATTCCACAATGGTCACCGGAGCGTTTTCCGGTCCCTGGGAGATCCGGCCGGCCAGGGCGGGCTTGAGGGGCTTGGCCAGTTCCTGGGCAAAGCGGTTTCGCTCCAGTTCCTTCTGGCGAGCCCGAGCCGCATCCTCCAGCACCGCCAGCACGGCCTGGCTCTGCTGCCGGATGGCTTCCAGCAGGATTTCCGGATGCTCGCGCAACACGGCCCGCACCTTGTCCGCCTCATCCTGGGCCAGGGCCGGCCGCGACCAGGACAGGAGCATTATGGCCGCGATCAACCATGCTTTTTTCCGCATACATCCTCCACAAACGCGTCGCCAGGGCCGACGCATGGTGTCGCTGTTCCCTTTAGATCGTTTTAGCCCGCCTGTCATCCGAAGCTGACAAAGCCGGCCCTGCCGGGAAACCGTCGACGGATCGGGCCTGGGCTGCTAAAGATGGCGGCTATGGAATACCTTCTTCTCATGGTCGCCACGTTGGCCGGACTGATCGTTTTTTGCCTCACCGGCAAGAAAGACGGGCCAGGCGGCGCCTGACTGCCGGCCGCAGGCCGCCGGGAGCGGCCTGGTTCCCCTGGTTCCGGCACCAAAGGCGACAACGCCCCTCCCCCAAACCCCAAGCCAAAGCCATGAACGTCTTTTTGCTTCGAATCCGGAGCCTGGCCATGCTGACCACCCTGACCGTCCTGGCCCTTTGCGCCTGCGCCCAGACGCCGGCCGAACCGGCCGACGACGCCAGCCGCAAGGCCCTTGTTTCCCGGATGTATGCCCGCTACAAGGCCGAGTTTCCCGATGCCCCGGACATGTGCCCGGAAAAGGCGGTGCGCCTGGCCCGGGAGGGCCGGCTCGTGCCGGTGGACGTGCGCACGCCGGCCGAACGGGCCGTGTCCACCCTGCCCGGGGCCGTGACCGAAGAGGCCTATCTGGCCGATCCGGGCCGCTTTGCCGGAAAAACCGTGGTCGTCTATTGCACCATCGGCTATCGCAGCGGCCGGTTCGCGGCGGCCATGGCCAAAAAGGGCCTGACCATTCCCAACATTGCCGGCGGAATCCTGGGCTGGCTGCATGCCGGGGGCGATCTGGTCGACGCCTCGGGCCAGCCGACCACAACCGTGCACGTCTCCGGTCCGACCTGGAATCTGGCCCCCCGCGCCTACAAGGCGGTCTGGTGAGGCGGCCGGCCTCCGAGGTCCGGCCGATGCAATAGACAAATCGATTGCTTGGCGAAAGCGCGGCGGCATCCATGCCGGCCAGGATAGGCGGAGAGGCGTCCAGCCGCTGCGTCACGGCGCCGCTTGCCGTATAAAGAGGTTGAACTATCTTTTCATTTCACCCATACTGCGCCACGTTGCGCCACTCGGCCTGTCGGAACATCGCGCTTTTTCGCAAACAGGTCTCACATACCACCGGCTTCGGGGAATCCGCCGCACGGGCACTTGAGCATGGGACAACACGCCAGCGCATCCCGACATCTGGGCCTGCTTTTCATCCTTGTTTCCCTGTCGTGTCTGATCCCGGCCACTGCCGCTCCAGGCCAACCTGCCTTGCGCTTTCAGCGGCTGTCCCTGCAAGAAGGCCTTTCCCAGTCGTATGTCGTCTGCCTGGCCCAGGACAAGCAGGGCTTCCTGTGGATCGGCACCTACGACGGCCTCAACCGGTATGACGGTTCGAGCGTCAAGGTGTACCGCAACACCCCCGGCAACCCCAATTCCCTTCCGGACAACAGCATCCGGACCCTGCACGTCGACGATGACGGACTGTTGCTCGTGGGCACGAAAAACGGCGGCCTGGCCGCCTATGACCGGTCGGCCGACACCTTTCGCCCCTATCCCACGGCCCATCCCTACCCTGGCGGCGACGCGG
This sequence comes from uncultured Desulfovibrionaceae bacterium, assembly GCA_964490985.1. Classification (GTDB taxonomy): domain Bacteria; phylum Desulfobacterota; class Desulfovibrionia; order Desulfovibrionales; family Desulfovibrionaceae; genus Solidesulfovibrio. Next base: position 47,180 of record CAZBER010000028.1, read on the forward strand.
ACGAGGAAATCCGGGCCCTGGAGCGCGACACGGCCGGACGGTTGTGGATCGGCGGCGGCGCGGGCCTGGCCTGCCTGGACGAAGCCTCGGGCCAGGCCCGCCTGTTGGAGCTTGCCGGGCCTGGCGAAAAGCCCGACCGCGGCCCGGTCCTTTCCATCCAGGCAACCTTGGCCGGGCTGCTCCTGGTGGCTACGCCGCGCGCCCTCTACCGCGTCGATCCCATGGACCGGACCGTCACACGGTTGCTGCCCGGCCTGCTGGGGACACTTCCCGACGAAGCGCGCATCCAGGGAATGGACATTGTCGATGCAAGCGACGTGTGGGTCCTGACCGAAGCCCACGGGGCCTTCCGCTATTCCCTGGCCGGCGACGGCCAGGACCATTTTCTGCCGGGTACAAGCGCCTGGTTCGCCCAGCGGGACAGCCGCGGCCAGCTCTATGTCGGCACCAACCATGGCCTGGCCCGGATGCTGGCCGATCCCGACGCGCCCGGAAGCCTGCGCCCCGTCCTGTCCTGTCACAGCCCGCTCGATGCGGAAAGCCTGGCCCAGGACGACGTCATGTGCATGCTGGAGGATGCCGGCGGCATGCTCTGGTTCGGCACCTATTCCGGCGGCGTCAGCAAGCTGAGCCCCGCTTACCAGGCCTTTTCCATCTACCGGCACCAGCCCGGCGACTTCGACAGCCTGTCCGGCAACGCGGTCAGCGCCGTGCTGCCCGAAAACGACGACATCCTGTGGGTGGGCACCCGCTACCACGGGCTTAACCGCGTGGATCGGCGCACCGGGGCTGTGACCCGCTTTCGCCACGACGGCCGCGATCCGTCGAGTTTGGCCGACGACGGCATCAACTGTTTGCACAGGGACCGGCGCGGCCGGCTGTGGATCGGCACCACGGACCAGGGCCTGGACTGCTACGACCCGGCAGGCCAGGGCTTTCGCCATTTCCGCCATGATCCGGCCGATCCCCAAAGCCTGAGCCAAAACAAGATCTGGTGGATCAGCGAGGACGAGGGCGGCATCCTGTGGATCGGCACCAGTTCCGGCGGGCTCAACCGCTTTGACCCCGAGACGGGCAAGGCCAAACGCTATTTCCATGATCCGGACAACGCCCAAAGCCTCAGCCACGACCGGGTGCGCCACATCACCCCGGGCCAAGGCGGCATCCTGTGGATCGGCACCAATGCCGGGCTCGACCGTTTCGATCCCAAAACCGAAACCTTCTCCCATTGGGAGCACGATCCCAATCATCCCGAAACCCTGTCCAACAACCGCGTCACCCCCATCCTGGAGGAACCGTCCGGACACCTGTGGCTGGGTACGGACAATGGGCTCAACCATTTCGATCCCCGCACCGGCCAATGCCGACGCGTGACCACCAGGAACGGACTGGCCAATGACGGCGTCCAGGGACTGCTGCGGGACAAGGCCGGCAACCTCTGGATCAGCACCTTTCGGGGACTGTCGCGCTACGCTCCCAAGACCGGCGAAATCCGGAATTTCACGGACCGCGACGGCCTCTCCGGCCTGGAATTCTGGATGAACGCCTACGGCGCCTCCCCAAGCGGCGAGCTCTTTTTCGGCGGCGTAAACGGCGTGACGGCCTTTGTCCCGCAGCGCATCCAACCCAACCGGCACGTCCCGCCCGTGGTCGTCACGGCCATGACCGTGCTCAACAAACCGTATACCCGGGCCGGCAACATGGCCCAGGCCCGGTCCGTCTCCGTTTCCCACAAGGACAACGTCATCGGGTTCACCTTTGCCGCCCTCGATTTCGCGGACCCTGCCCGAAACCGCTTTTCCCACAAGCTCGAGGGCTTTGACGCGGACTGGTCGCCGCCGTCCACCAGCAACGAGGCCACCTATACCAATCTCGATCCCGGCCACTACGTCCTGCGGGTCCGGGCGGCCAACAACGACGGCTTGTGGAACGAATCCGGAACGTCTCTGGCCATCACCGTGGTGCCGCCGTTTTGGGGCACCTGGTGGTTCAAGCTTGCCAGCGCCCTGGCGGCGGCCAGCCTGCTCTACGCCGGCTACCGCTGGCGCGTGGAATCCATGGAGCGCAACCGCCGCGAACTGGAAGAAACCGTGCGCCTTCGCACCGCGGATCTGCAAAACGAGATCGACGAACGCAAGGCCGCGGAGGAGGCCCTGCGCCGCAGCCGCATGAGCTTTTCGGCCATCTTCCAGTATTCCCCTCTGGCCGTGACCATCAGCGAAGAGGATTCCTCCCGCATGCTGCAGGTCAACGGAGCCTTTACCCAACTCACCGGCATCGCGGCCGAAGAGGCCATCGGCCGAAACACCCTGGAGCTGGGCTTTTGGGAAAATCCCGACGACCGGGGCACCCTGCTGGCGGAACTGGCCCGGACCGATTCCGTCATCAACCGGGAACTGGCGTTTCGCCACGTTGGCGGCCGCCGCATCATCGGGTTGTGCTCGGCGGCCATCATCGAGGCCTTTGAGCGCCGCTGCCTGCTCATGCTCATTGCGGACATCACCGACCGCAAGGCCCTGGAAAGCGAACTCGTCTCGGCCCGGGAACGGGCCGAAACAGCCAACCGGGCCAAGTCCGACTTCCTGGCCAACATGAGCCATGAAATCCGCACCCCCATGAACGCCATCCTGGGCATGGCCGACCTTTTGGCCGAAAGCAACCTGACCCCGCGCCAGAAACGCTATGTGGACATCTTCCAGCACTCGGGCATGATCCTGCTGCGCATCATCAACGACATCCTGGACCTGTCCAAGCTGGAAGCCGGCAAGCTGACCCTGCTGCCCGAAGCCTTCGACCTGCCCGACGCCCTGTTCCAGACCTGCGCCGTGTTCACGCCCCAGGCCGAGGAAAAAGGCCTCTCCCTCTACTGCGACCTTCCGCCCGACCTGCCCAGGCGCGCCTTCGGCGATTCCGTGCGCCTGACCCAGATCGTGGCCAACCTCCTGGCCAATGCCTGCAAGTTCACCCAGGAAGGCGAAATCCGTCTCAGCGTCCAGGTCCTGGCCGCCGCCGAGGCAAATGCCTTCCGGCTGCGCCTGGCCTGCCGGGATACCGGCATCGGCATCGCCCCCCAGGACGTGGCGCGGGTGTGCGACAGTTTTTTCCAGTCCCCTTCCGGCCGGCGCGGCGGCACGGGCCTGGGCCTGGCCATTGCCAAGCGCCTGGCCGTGCTCATGGATGGAGACATCCATATCGAAAGCAGCCTGGGCCAGGGCACCACCATCGCAGTGGAGGTGCGGCTCGAAACGGTCCGCCAGGAACAGTCGTCTGCGCCGCAGCCGGCTTCGGACGCGCCGCTTGAAAAGCAGTTCCCGACCGGCCGTGAACCCAGACGGCTGCTTTTGGCCGACGATTCCGCCGGCAACCGGCAGGTGATACGGCTGTATCTGGAGAACCTGCCCTTTGAGATCGTGGAAGTGGAAAACGGGCTGGAAGCCCTGGAAAAATTCAAGGCCGGCGGCTTTCATGCCGTGGTCATGGACCATGTCATGCCCAAGATGGACGGCCTGGAAGCCGCCCGGGCCATCCGGGAATACGAGCGCGGCCAGGGCCTTTCCCCCACGCCCATCCTGGGGCTGACGGCCCGGGCCTTTCCCGAGGACGAGGCCGCCTGTCTGGCCGCCGGATGCACCGCCTACATGAGCAAGCCCGTGCGCAAGGCGGCCCTGCTGGCCACCCTCTCCCGATTGCTGAAAGAAACCCGGGGAGAAACCGCCTAATCGAGCTCCTCGCAAAGGGCCTGGCCCAGGCCCTTGGGCCGCATGTCCCGCCAGGAATAATCCGAGGAAATGGTGCGGTCGAGCACTTTGCCCTCCACCCCGAACCAGGTCACCCGCAAGTTGGCCCGCCGCTTTCTGGCGCAGTCCAGGGCCGTGTATTCCACACTGTAGGCCACGATATCGGCAAATCCCTGGCTCGCCGCGATCTCCCGGCCCTCGTCCTCGGAAAAAACGCGCTTGACCCGGACCTTCACGATGTCGCCCGACCGGCGAACCGAATGCCGGTCGTAATAGAGCGCCACGGACTGGTCGTCATGGGCGGCCAGAAATTTCCAGTCCGTGGCCCAGGCCGCCGGCGTTGCCACGAGAAATGCCACAATGAACAGACACGTTTTCATAAGGGGCCTCCCCTGCGCGGCCGGCTGCTTCGAAATCATCAACAAAACCAATTCTACCAGCCGCGGCGTCGGGCCACAAGCACGCCGTCGCCTGCCCTTTGACGATGCGGGCAAACAGCCTTATGCTTTTTCCGGGGAGTCGGACAGGCCATCGTCGCGGGCCGCAAGGCCCGGGGAGGAAAGTCCGGGCTCCACAGGGCAGAACGCTGGGTAACGCCCAGCGGGAGCGATCCCGGGAGAGCGCCACAGAAAGCAAACCGCCAGCGCCTGCGCGGCGCTGGTAAGGGTGAAACGGTGGGGTAAGAGCCCACCAGTTGCCGCGGTGACGCGGCAA
>CAZBER010000029.1:0-47282 GCA_964490985.1 uncultured Desulfovibrionaceae bacterium
CTTGGCCCCTCCTGGACCACCCCATCCGGGGAAGGAGCCTCCATGTTTGTGGATGCGGACATAAGCCAGGCCGAAAATGCGGATCAATTGGCCGAATCCCTGGCCGAAATTCGGGCCATGGTGGCTCGGCGCGCCGGAGAAGACGCCCTGGACGTGGGCCGGCTGGCCAGCGGCTGTTACGACCGGCTCCTTGTCCGGGCGGCCGAGCTGGCCCTGGCCGGGCTTGGCCCGCCGCCGACAGCGTTCGCCCTGGCCGTGCTCGGCAGCCAAGGCCGCCGGGAACAGTATCTGGCCACGGATCAGGACAATGCCCTGATTCTCGGTGACGCGGCCAACGACGACGCCTTCTTTGCCGCCTTTGCCCGGCGTCTGGCCGAAATCCTTGAGGCAGCCGGCATTGCCGCCTGTCCCAAGGGCATCATGGCCCAAAACCCCGCCTGGCGTAAAACCGTGTCCGCCTGGCGCCGGGATATCGACGCGGCCCTGGCCCGTGGCGACGCCAAGGCGGTTGTGGACGTCTCCCTGTGGGCCGATTTGCGGCCGGTTATGGGCGAATCCGGGCTGGTGGCGGCCGTGGCCGGATACCTGCGCGCCCGCCTGGCCGAAACGCCCCTGTTAGCCCGCTATCTGGCCCGGGAAGCTCTGAATTTTTCCTCGCCGCCCATGCTGTTTGGCCACCTGGCCGCGGAGTTCTTCGGTTTCGGCAGGGAGAGTCTGGATATCAAATGGTCCGGCGTTTTTCCCCTGGTCCTCGGCATCAAGGCCCTGGCCTTGGCCACGGGACTTGCTGCCGTAAGCACAACCGAGCGCCTGGAAGGGCTGGTTGCCAACGGAACCCTGGGCCAGGCGTTCGCCGGGCAGGTGCGGACCGCTTTCGCCTGCGTCCAGTCCCTGCGCCTGCGCGGCCAGGTGGCGGCCCTGGGCCAGGGCCGGTCGCCGGACAATCTGGTCTGCCCCGGATGTCTTGCTCCCCGGGACCGGGAAGCCCTCAGGGCGGCGTTTCGCACCGTGGAGCAGTTGCGGGAAATCCTGACGCACCGCTTTGGCCTGCATCTTTTGACCTGATGGAGACTCTATGCCCCCGCGCGATCCGTCCCTGCAACCCGAGGCTGTCCAGGACTTCCTGCGCGCCGCGCCGCCGTTTGACCGGCTGCCCGAAGCGGCCCTGGCCGATCTGGCCGCTTCCAGCCGGGTGACCTTTTTCCTGGCCGGCGAGGACATCGTGGCCGAGGGGGACGCGTTTCCCTGGGTGTGCTGCGTGCAGCGGGGCGGGGTGCGGCTTTTGCGCCGGCATGGGAATGGGGCGGAAACCCTGGTCGATCTGCGCGGAGAAGGGGAGTGCTTCGGGGCCGGGGCCGCCCTGGCCGGCGGTACGGCCGCCTGTCGGGTCCAGGCCGTGGAGGATACCTTCCTGGTCTGCCTCGATGGAACGGCCTTTGCCGTTGTGGCCAAGCGCCACCTGGCCCTGGCCGGATATTTCCAAAATGCCCTGGCTGCCGGTCCGGCTTCTGCGGAGCTCGTCGGCGAGCCGGCCGCGCCGGCCCGGGAGCAGGACGGGGATTATCTGTTCACGCGCCGGGTCGGGGAGGTGGCCTCCCGGTCCCTGGTGGATGTCCGGCGGGGCATGAACCTGCGCCAGGCGGCCCGGATCATGGAGGAGGCTCATGTGGGTTCGGTGCTGGTGCGCGAGGTCTCCGGCGCGGTCATCGGCATTGTCACGGACCGGGACCTGCGTCGGGCCGTGGCAGACGGCCTGGGCCTGACCGCTCCGGTGGAAACCCTCATGTCCGCGCCCGTGGTCGGGGTTGCGGCCGACACTCCTTGTTTCGAAGCCCTGATTGCCATGACCGAGGCCGGCATCCGCCATCTGGCCGTTGCGCGGGATGGAGAGATAATCGGTCTGGTCACGGCCAACGACGTGCTCCTGGCCCACGGCCGCTCGCCCATGGCCTTGCTGCGGGCCATTCGTCGGGCCGAGACCTTCGAGGACCTCTATGGCCTAAGCAACCGCAACCAGGCCATGGCCGCGGCCCTGGCCGCCCGGGGAGCCACGGCTGCGGCCGTGGGGCGCATCCTGACCATGGTGGCCGAACGGGTGCTGGCCCGGCTGCTGGAGCTTTTGGCCCGGGCCTATGGTCCGCCCCCGGCCGCCTGCTGCTGGCTGGCCCTGGGCGAGGCCGGGCGCGGAGAACTCTTGCCCGGCCTGGGGCTAGGCCTGGCCGTGGTCAGCGATGACAGCGACCCTATCGTGGAAAAAGCCGGCCAAACCTATGCCGCAGCCATGGCCGAAAAGCTTTCGGAACACTTGGCCCACTGCGGCCTGGACCGCGCTCCCTGGCCCCTGTCCCTGGCCAATCCGGAAAATTGCACTTCCCCAAGCGCCCTTGGCCAGCGGCTGGCGGCCGTGCTGGCCGATTTCGGCCTGGCTGCCGATGATCCGGCCCTGGGGCTTTTCGATGCCCGGCCCGTGGCCGGGGACCGGTCCTTGGCCGGACGGCTGCGGGAGCAGGTATCCTTGGTCCCAAGCGCTGCCGCGCTTGCCCGCCTGGCCGGGCAGTGGGCCGCCCGTCCCGTCCCCCTGGGCGTCTACCAGGGCCGGCTGATGGAGCGCGACGGCAGCGGGGATGTTGTGCTCGACCTGGCCGGCCGGGGTTCGGGCCCCATTGCGGCCATGGCCCGGCTGCTGGCCTTGCGCGTCGGCCTTGCCGAAACCGGCACCCTGGCCCGGCTGGATCGGTTGGTCCGGCAGGGGTATGTGGACGGCGGGGTGGCGGATCGGGCCCGGGAAGCGTTCGAATTTTTCGAGCGCCTGCGCCTGGTGGGCCGGCTGCAGGCGCGGCCCGGGGATTGGAAAGAGGCGGACCGGCCCCGGCCGGCCTCGCTTTCGGCCCGGCAGCGGCAGGCGCTCAAGTCCGCGTTTGCCGCTGTGGAAGCATTGCGTTTGGCCCTGGCGAAAGCGCAGGCTGGTGCGGAGGTCGCGCCATGAGATCCCCGGGCTTTTGGAACCCTTGCTATATCTTCCGAAAACCGCCCCCGCATCCCGTGCTGGCCGCCCACCGCGACCGGTTGGCCGGTCGTGATTTCCGCCAGCCCCTGGCAGAGCTGGATTTCGTGGCCGTGGACACCGAACTGACCGGCTTTGACGCGAAAAAAGACGCCATCGTGTCCATCGGCGCGGTGCGCATCAGCAACATGGGCATCCTGGCCGGGGACGTGTTTCATACCCTGGTTCGGCCGCCGGCCGGCGTATCCCGAACCTCGTCGCTCATCCACGGCTTGACCTCGGCCCAACTGGCCGATGCGCCGCCGCTGGAGGCCAGCCTGGCCGCGTTTATCGAGTATTGCGGGCCGGCTGTCCTTGTCGGCCACCATGCGGACCTGGACATGGGCTTTTTAAATGCCGCCGCCAGGCGGCATTTCGGCGGCGACCTGTCCGCCCCGTGCATCGACACCCTGCGCCTGGCCCAGGTGCACGAGGAAAAGCGGCTGACGTTTACGGGCTCGGCCGCTGCCGCCGAGCATGTGGGCTTTTCCTTGCCCGCCTTGTGCCGCCGCTACGGCCTGCCGCTTTTTCCGGCCCACAACGCGGTTGGCGACGCCCTGCAGACGGCCTATCTCTTTTTGTATCTGGCCAAAAAGCTGGCCCAAGGCCGGCCCATGACCCTGGCCGGCCTGTGGCGGGCCGGCCGGCTGTGGTGGCGGGTCTGATTTTTTTCGCGTTGCGGAAAAAAACGCTTGACCGGGCCGGCCCGTTTTCTTAGATAGGAATCAACAGCAAATAGGAATCGTTCTTGTTATGATGGAAACCATGAAGCGCATCTTTGCCGAGCACGGACTCAAGTTTACGCACCAGCGGTATCTGGTCTACCAGACCATGACCGAGGCCAAGGATCATCCTTCGGCCGAGGCGGTCTGGCGACGGGTCCGGCGGGAGGCTCCGTCCATTTCCCTGGACACGGTCTACCGCACCCTGGCCGCCCTGGAAGCGCGGAAGCTGGTGGTGCGGGTGCCGGGCGGCGGCGAGGAGGGGCGCTTCGATGGGAATCCGGTGCCGCACCATCATCTGGTGTGCCTGTCGTGCGGCCGGATCGAGGACTTTTCCATGCCCGGAGTCGGGCTTGCCGACCTGCCGCCGGCCGTGGCCCAGTGGGGCTGTCCCCGCGACGCCCAGGTGGTGGTGCGCGGCATATGTCGGGCTTGTCTTGCCCTTTCGGGACACACGAAACCTCTCAAACCACACAAGGAGCATGACCATGACCAAGACGCTTGAGAACTTGAAGGCTGCTTTCGCCGGCGAATCCCAGGCCAACCGCAAGTACCTCGCCTATGCCGCCCAGGCCGAAAAAGAGGGCCATGCCGGCGTGGCCAAGCTGTTTAAGGCCGCTGCCGAGGCCGAGACCGTCCACGCCCACGCCCATCTGCGCAATATGAAGGGCATTGCCTCCACGGCCGAAAACCTCAAGGACGCCATTGCCGGCGAGACCCATGAGTTCAAGAGCATGTATCCGGGAATGATCGAGGAGGCCAAGGCCGAGGGCGACAAGGCGGCCGAGCGCGCCTTCACCTACGCCAACGAGGTGGAAAAGCTGCACGCCCATCTGTACCAGGAAGCCCTCGACAATGTGGACGGCTATCCGGCCAAGGACTGGTATGTGTGCTCGGTTTGCGGCTATACGATCGCCGACGGGGCTCCGGACAAGTGCCCGGTGTGCCAGGCTCTGGCCAAGGCCTTTTTCAAGGTGGCCTAGCGGCCAGGAACCCGGGCGAAGCTGCCGACCAAGGAGCGAATATGTCCGCGCCGGAACATATGTGGCAGTGTCAGACTACCAACTGCGGATACATCTATGACCCGGACAAGGGTGACCGCAAGGGCAAGATAGCGGCGGGCACGGCCTTTGAGGACCTGCCCGAAACCTGGAAATGCCCGATCTGCGGCGCGGGAAAGAAGTGTTTCCGTCCCTTGGCCGGCCCTGGCTCGACCAGGGGGATCGACTGCCCGGTCTGACTGTGGGGCGGCCCTGTGGCCGCCCCTTGCGCCCCTTCGCGGCCCCTCTCCGGAGGGGCCGCTCGTTTTTGGGAAAGCCGAAGCGGGATCACTCCAGCCGTCCGCCGCCTCCGGGCAGTTTGCACCGGTCGTCGAGCACGTGTTTGTAATCCTCGGCATACAGGGACAGCATGACCATGGCCAGCCCGAGAATCAGCGGGCCGTACAGGATGCCCAGGGCGCCGAAGAACTTGAGGCCGCCGATGATGGAAAGAAAGACCCAGAAGGTGGACATCTTGGAGCGGTTTTGCATGACCAGGGGACGGATGACGGAGTCGATGCTGGAGACCACCAGAATGCCCCAGGCGATCAGGAACACCCCCCATTGCCACTCCCCGGTCAAAATCAGGTACAGGGACACCGGCAGCCAGATGACCGCCGTGCCCACCACCGGGATCAGGGAGGCGAACCCCATCATGAAGCCCCAGAAAAAGGGCTGGATGCCCACGATGAAAAGCCCCACCCCGCCGGCCGCGCCCTGGGCCAGGGCAATGACGAAGGCTCCCAGGATCACGGACTTGGCGATGTCGTCGAGTTGCCGGAAAATGCGGTTTTCCTGCTCCGTGGTCAGGGGCAGGAGGTAGCGCAGCCGGGCCAGCATGCGCTCGCCGTCGCGGATGAGGAAAAAGAGCACGAACATGAGAATGACGAAATTCATGGCCAGGACGAAGAAGTTGCCCACGATCTTGGTGCCGCTGTCCAGGAGGATCTGACCGGCGTTTTTGGAAATGTCGATAAGGTCCGCCTGCAAGGCCAGCTTCTTGACGTCCAGGAAGGGCAGGTGCTGCTCGATCCATTGCATGTAGGGAGCAATGGCGTCGTGGCCGAAAAGCGCCTTGAAGTCCGTGCTGGCCAACCGGGCCTGCAAGGCGTTGACGGATTGGACTCCCTGGGCCAAAAGCGATCCCAGAAAGAAAAAAAGCGGAATGATGATGCAGGTGAAAATCAGCCCGGTGGTGAGCAGGGCGGCCAGGGTGCGGCGGGCGCCGCAGATCCGGGCCAAGCGGCGGTGGACCGGGTAGAACAGGGTGGCCAGGACCACGCCGATGATCAGGATGTTCGCGAAGGGGCGCAGCACGATATAGGCCAGGGTCAGGGACGCGCCGAGAATCAGCAGGAGGAAGCCGGAATAGATGTATTTGTGCTCTTGGTTCATGAAACCGCCTGTATCAAAGACAGGGGCAGCCGGGAAGCGCCGCCGGACGGCTTATTTTGGCCCACGACCGGCATGTCCCGCAATCCGGCCGTAAACGATACCGACGCGTGAAGCAGCACTCGCCCAGGGCTCTCCGGCGGCCGTCCCTTGTTCCCGGCCGGGTCTCGCTTTGGCCGCGTCCGGGCCAGCGGGACCTGACTGCGGCCCTTTGCGGACCAGGCGACGGTCCGGCTACGGAGGTGCGGGCCAGGGAGTGGACCCAGGTGCTCTCGGCCCGGGGCATCCCCCACACCCTGCGCCGCCACGGGGCCGGTTGGCGGCTTTTCGTTCCCCGCCGTTGGGCCGAGGAGGCCCTGGCCGAAATCCAGGCCTATGCCCGGGAGCGCTCGCAACTTCCCTTGCCCGATCCCGAGGCCGCGCCATTGCGCCCGCCGGTCTGGTTTCCGGTCCTGGTCGTGGTGGGCCTTTTGACGGCTGTTTTCGGCCTCATACTCGGCAATGCGGCCCCCTTTGGCTACGCCATTCCCTGGCGGCGGCTCGGGGCCGGGGATTCGACGGCCATGCTGGCCGGGCAGTGGTGGCGCGCGGCCACGTCCCTGTGCCTGCATGCCGATCCGGCCCATCTGATTGGCAATGCCGTGATCGGCGGGCTGTTTTTGGTCCTGTTGTGCCGGGAAACCGGGGTCGGCCTGGGCTTTGCCCTGTGCCTGGCGGCCGGCGTTTCGGGCAATGTGTTCAAGGCACTGGCCCAGGGGCCGGGCCAGCATTTCCTGGGCGCGTCCACGGCCGTGTTCGGAGCCTTGGGGGCGCTTGGCGGGGCGCGGCTGGCCGAAGGCTGGACGGCGTTTTCGTTCCGCCGGGCCGCCCCGGCCGGGGCGGCGCTGATGCTTTTGGCCATGCTCGGGGTCGGCTCCGAAGAGGGCGGGGCAGTGGACCTGGCCGGCCACTTGTTCGGCTTCCTGTCTGGAGCGGTGATGGGCCTGGCGGCGGGAGGCTTCCTGGACCGGCGCGGCCGTCCCGGCCCGGCCGGCCAGCGCCTGGCCGGGCTTTGCGCCGCGGCCGGCCTGATCGGGGCCTGGTGGTGGGCCCTGGCGTCCTGGCCCGGTCGCTGAGGAAGGCTTTGCCATGTGGCGCGTTTTCGGTTAGAGCCCTGAATTGTTGCGGTTCGCGGCCAACAGGCGCGAGGATAAGGATTTGACGCCGGGAGAAGGGAGATATGAGCCTTGCGGGCCTCGTCTACGAGGGTGAGGATATCCGGTACAGGACAGGCAAGCACTGGGTCGTGCTGGCCAAAGCCGCCATGCTGTTCGCCCTGGCCCTGATCGTCTGGTCCAGCGGTCCGGCCCTGCTTGGCCTCCTGCAATTCAAGGCTCCGGAAGAGCTGGAAAAATTCCTGCCCAAGATCATTCAGGTCGCGGTGTGGCTTTTCCGCTATATCTTTTTCATCATCTTTACCGTCTTGGCCCTGATTCGTCTGTTTTCCTTCTTCACCTTGCGGGTGGCCCTGACCGGAAAGCGCCTGGTGTGCGACGACGCCCTGTTTGGCTCCTACTCCCTGGACCTGGGCAAGATCGAATCCGTCAAGTGCGAACCCGGCCTTTTCGGCGGCCTCTTGGGCTACGGCAAGATGATCCTGACCGCCACCAGCAGCCAACGGCTGGTCATCTCCAACATGCGCCGGCCCCGCGTCCTGGAGCAGGAAATTTTCGCCGCCAAATAGCCGCCCGGCCGGGCCCTGGCAGACGGCGCGTTCACGGCCGCCGGTTTTCCCCATATGTATCTGTATCGCAAGCCCATCAAGTACTACGGCATTTTGTTCAAGCTGCTGGTAGTCTTTATCGTCATCCTGGCCACGGCCTATTTCACCACCTCCAACCTGCTCATTTACATCAAGGACTCGGTGAACATCTCCCGGGACATCGTCAAGGTGCGCTTCGAGGTGTTGTCCATTTCCCAGCGCCTGGTGGACAGCCTGCTGGCCATGGAGGAAAACCAGAAAAAATATGAGATCCTCCATTCCGACGAATACAAAAAGAACTTCATGACCGCCCTCAATGAGTACAAAAACGCCATCTGGAGCATCCTGTGGTTTCGTTACGAGGGCTTTTCCGCCTGGGAGGAGCTGCATGCCGAGTTTCGAAACGCCTTTCCGGACCTGGCCCAGGGCCGCGAACTGACCCGGGAGCCCTGGATCGACCAGGAAACCCTCAACCAGTGGATGCGCATCGTGGTCAGCGCCCGCCGGGACAACGAGCGGGTCATTGAATCCGGCATGCGGGAGCTCTACCGCATCAGCGAAGTGGCCGTAAGTCGGGGCGTTACCGGCCTGTCCGTGTCCATTGGCGTGGGGCTGCTCGGCATCCTGTTTCTGACCTATTCCCTGAGCCGTCCCCTGCGGGAGCTGCGCCGGGGCATCCGGGCCTATATCCGCGACGGCCGCCTCGAGCCCATCCGCATCCTGTCCAAGGACGAACTGGGCGAACTGGGCACTGCCTTCAACGACATGACCGTGCGGCTCAAGGAAGAGGAGCGCATGCGCACGGACTTCATCGACATGGTCAGCCACGAAATCCGCACCCCCCTGACCTCCATTCGGGAGTCGGTCAATCTCATGCGCGAACGCGTGCTGGGGGACATCAACGAGCGCCAGAAACGCTTCCTGGACATTGCCAGCGACGAATTGCAGCGCATTTCGACCCTGCTCACCGGCCTGCTTCGGGTTTCCAGCATGGTCTCCCAGATTGTGGACCTGGTTCCGGCGCCCTTCAATCCGGAAGAAATGGTCAGGGAAACCTTGGAAAAAGCCGCCCCGGCCTCTGAGGCCAAGGGCATCCGCCTGGCCTCCCGGGTGGCCCGGGACATTGTGTCCGTGGTCGGGGACCGGGAGCTTCTGGGCCAGGCCCTGTACAACCTGGTGGGCAATGCCGTGAAGTTTTCCCCGGCCGAGCGTTCGGTCACCGTGGGCTTGGAGATGGCCGACGGCGGCCGCAAGCTCCTTTTCAGCATTGCCGACGAAGGGCCGGGCATTCCCGAGGACGAGCAGTCCCATGTCTTCAGCAAATACTACCGGGGAACGCGCACCAAGCGCTCCACCGACGGCATCGGCCTGGGCCTGAGCATTGCCAAGACCATTGTCGAAGCCCATGGCGGCAATATCTGGCTGTCCAGCCTTCCCGGCAAGGGATGTACTTTTTACTTTACAATTCCAGTGGATGGGGCAAGAAATTAACATGGCCGGAAACGCGTTTCGTCGTCTGGACACTTGTATCCTTCGGGGCCTTTGCTGCCTCGCCATCGGTCTTGGCCTGGGCTGCGCCAAGAAAGCGCCGCCTCCCGAACTCCCGGCCCAGACCCCGGCTCCGGCCCTTGCGCCTGCGCCCGCGCCGGTCAAGCCGGTTCTGGTGCGCACCATTGAGCGCGAAACCGCCTACGACCAGGGGCTTCGCGCCTACGAGGCCGGCGAGCTCAAGCGGGCCACGAGCCTGTGGCGCGAGGCCTGCACCGCTGAAACCGATCCGGCCGTGCGCCAGAAGGCGCTTTTCGCCCTGGCTGCCGTCAAGCTGGCCCAGGCCGGCAATGATGCCGAGCTGAGTACGGCCATGGACCTGCTTGAAGCCTGGGCCAAAAATTCTCCTTCCGGCGGCAGCGGCGAGGATCCCCGGTTCGTGTTGCCCATGCTGCGCTCCTTCAAGCCTGGCTTTGCCTTCAAGGAATTCAAGACCGCCACGGAAAAGGAATGCGCCAAAAAGCTTGCCGAACGGGAAGAGCAGGTGCGCCGCAGCCTGCAGCAGCAGGTCAAGGCCCTGGAAACCATCCATCGGGAAATCCAGGAAAAAAAGAAGGGACTTACCAATTACTAATGTTGCGTCCCTTAAAAAATGCGTCAGCGAGTCTTGCAAGGGTCAAACGTACCGTGAAACAGCAATGGACGTTCCGTTACGACCTGAATTCCTTAGGGGTTTCCAAAGGGCAAAGCCCTTTTGTCGCCAAAGGCTTCAAAAACGACTCTTTTTGCAAAAGCCTCGTCAGTATTAGGTGCCCATGAACAGCTCCGGCGATTCGCGCAAGACCATCCTGGCCGTGGATGACGATCCCCATATCCTGGAAGTGCTGGAGGTGCGCCTGGTTTCGGCGGGGTATGACGTGGTCACGGCTTCCGATGGCCAGGAGGCCCTGGACGTGCTGGCCAAAACCCCGGTGCGCCTGGTCATTTCCGACATCCGCATGCCGGGCATGGACGGCATGCGCCTGCTTGAGGAAATGGAGCGCCGGGGACTGAGGCTCCCCATTATTTTCCTGACCGCCCACGGCAGCATTCCCGGGGCCGTGGAAGCCATCAAGCACGGGGCCGTGGATTATCTGACCAAGCCTTTTGACGGCCAGGAACTGCTGGCCCGGGTGACCGAGGTCTTTGCCAAGGTCGCCGGCCCGGAGGCGCAACAGGCCCCGGATTTCGGCGAAAGCGGCCTGGTCGGCAAAAGCCAGGCCATGCGGGACCTGGCGGCCATGATCGAACGGGTGGCTCCCCGGGACGTCAATGTGCTGGTGCTTGGCGAATCCGGCACCGGCAAGGAGCTGGTGGCCAACCTGATCCACCGCCGCAGCCCCCGCAAAAACGGCCCCCTGGTCACCGTGGACTGCGGCTCGACGCCGGCCGGGCTGCTCGAATCCGAGCTGTTCGGCCATGTCAAGGGATCGTTCACCCATGCCGTCAAGGACAAGAAGGGGCTCATCGAGCAGGCTCACCAGGGGACGCTTTTTCTCGATGAAATCGGCAACATCTCGCCCGAGATGCAGGTGCGGCTCTTGCGCTTCCTGGAAAACCACAAGATCCGCCGCATCGGAGACGTGCGCGAGATCCAGGTGGATTGCCGGGTCATTGCCGCCACCAATGCCGACATCTTTGAGCAGGTTTCCGAAGGGGTTTTCCGTGAGGACTTGCTGTATCGGCTCAAGGTCGTGACCATCAGCGTGCCGCCCCTGCGGGAGCGCCGCGAGGACATCCCGATTCTGGCCGAGCATTTCGTGCGCCAGTTCTGCGCGGCCCAGGGTATTCCCCCCGTGGTCGTGCCCCCGGAGACCATGGCCTTTCTCATGGCCTATCCCTGGCCGGGCAATGTCCGGCAACTGCGCAATTCCCTGGAAGGCGGAGTGGTCTTGTGCACCGACGGCGTGCTGGCGCCCGAAGACCTGCAACTGCCCCTGGCCGAAAAGGCCCCGGACCGCATAAACGAACCCCTTTCCCTGGAAGAGAGCGAACGGGCCGCTATTGTGCGCGCCCTGGAGCAGTCCAACTGGGTTCAGAAGGCCGCCGCTCCGCTTCTCGGCGTCAGCCGCCGGGCGCTCAACTACAAAATCCAGAAATACGGCATCGAAATTCCCCGTCGCCGGACCAAGAAATAAATCCGTCGTCCCCTCGCCGTCTTGCGCCTTGGCAAGCATGGCGCTTTCTGTCAAAAAACCGGATGATAATCCCCAGGGTTGGCTGGGGAAGGACGTCAGGCCGACCCCCAACGGGTCGCGGCGGTTTCGCCCATGCGGCATACAGACGGCGCTTCCTCCAAGGCCGCTTCGAAGCGGAACAAGGCCATTTCCCGGCAAGTGGTGCTGCCGTTTCGAAAATCCCTGGAAATCAGCCTCAAAAGCATTCAGGTCCGGTTTTTTCGGTCCATGATCACCGTGGCCAGCCTGGTTTTGGCCGTGGCCTTTTTAAGCTTCATCCTCACCGGTTCGGATGTGGCCGCCGGGCTGTTGCGCTCGGAGGTCCCGGCCCTGCGCGCGGCCCTCATCGACGCCGGCTACGACCTGCCGGTCACGCCCCCGGCCGGGACCACGGCCGCTGACGAGGCTCGGCGTTTGGGGGCCAGCCCCAAGGAACGCTGGATCATTGCCCTGTCGCTTCTGGTGTGCACCGTGGGCATCGTCAATGCCCAGCTTATGGCCGTGACCGAACGGTTCCGGGAAATCGGCACCATGAAGTGCCTGGGAGCCCTGGATCGCTTTATCCTGCGCCTTTTTTTGCTGGAGGCGGGCATGCAGGGCCTGGCCGGCTCCTTGATCGGAGCCCTGGCCGGTCTGGCTGTGGGCCTGTTGACCGGCCTGGTCCGTTTCGGCCTGGCGGCCCTGGCCCACGTCTCGGTCCTGGCCCTGGCCGGGACCGTGGGTATCTCGGTGCTGGTGGGCGCGGGATTGAGCCTTCTGGGCGTGGTCTATCCGGCCGCGGTGGCCGCCCGCATGCGGCCCGTGGAAGCCATGCGGGCCCAGGAATAACCCATGCCTTTCAAAAACTTGACAACGTCTTAAGGCGGAAGCGATGGCCGAGGCGCACAACATCGTCCGGGTGACCGGCGTGGCCAAGACCTTCAAGATGGGCTCCCAGGTGGTCACTGCCCTGCGCGGCGTGGACCTGACCATCAAGGCCGGGGAATACCTTTCCATCATGGGGCCGTCGGGCTCGGGCAAGTCCACCCTGTTCAACATGATCGGCGGCCTGGACAAGCCTTCTTCGGGCAAGGTCTTCATCGACGAGGTGGATATCGCCCAGCTCGACGCCTACGAGTTGGCTTGGCTGCGCAACCGCAAGATCGGCTACATCTTCCAGACCTTCAATCTCATCCAGGTCATGACTGCCCTGGAAAACGTCACCCTGCCCATGATCTTCGCCGGGGCCTCCCAGGATGAGGCCGTGGAAAAGGGCCTGGAGCTCCTGGGCCTGGTGGGGCTCCGGGAACGACACAGCCACAAGCCCCAGGAACTCTCGGGCGGCCAGCAGCAGCGCGTGGCCATTGCCCGGTCCCTGGCCAACACCCCGGCCATCATCCTGGCTGACGAGCCCACCGGCAACCTGGACCTGACCACGGGCGAGGAGATCATCGCCCTGCTCAAACGCCTCAGCAGCGAGCGCGGGGTCACGGTCATCTCGGCCACCCACGACTATAAAATGCTCAATGTCTCCGACCGGGTGGTGTGGATTCGCGACGGTCGCATCGACAAGATCGAGGAACGCGACCAGCTCGATATTTCCGTGGGCGCCATTGGGACCAAGGAGGAGTGACCCGGATGCCGACCGTGCCGCCGATTCCGGGCCGCCTGCCGCCTGGCCGATTTTGGGCCGTTGTCCTGGTCTGCCTTGCCTGCCTGGCCCTGGTCGCTTCCCCGGCTCTGGCCAAGCGGGACAAAAAGGCCCAGGACAGCCAGGGTGCGGCCCTGGCCCAGACCTGGCTGGCGGCTTCCGGGGACGACCTGGACAGGGCCGTGCTGGATGCCCTGGCCGGCCTTGGCGACCGCTCCACCGGCACCGCCGGCTGCCGCCTGGCCGCCGATGCCCTGGAGGCCTATTTTCGGGGCCTGGGCGTGGGGGAGGTCGGTCGGTTGCGCTACCGCCTGCCGGTCATGGTCCATGGGCCGGCCTCCCTGGCCCTGGCGGGCGGGGCAGGGCAGGCCGCGGTTTCTCCGGTGGCCCTCAATGCCCTCACACCCGGGGCCGTTCCCCCGGACGGGCTGGCCGGCCCGGTTGTCTACGCCGGGGGGGGCGCGTTTCGGGATTTCGACGGCAAGCAGCCTGCCGGGGCCATTGTGCTCATGGACCTGGCTTCCGGCCGCAACTGGCAAAACGCGGCCCAGCTCGGGGCCAAGGCCCTGGTTTACGTGGACGACAGCCCGGCCGGACAGCCGGCTGATCGCGGGCTTTTCCAGGACAAGTTCGAGCTGACGCCGGCGCGCTTTCCCCGGTTCGTCATGGACGCGGCCACGGCCCGTTCCCTTTGGGGCGACTACAAAGCCCTGGCCGGTGCGCCGGACAGTCCCCAAGCGGTCCTGACAGCCACCTCCCGCTGGGAGCCGGCCGTGGCCGAGGACGTCTATGTGCTCATTCCGGGCACGGATGCCGCCCTGGCCGGGCAATTGCTCGTGGCCGAGGCCTTCTACGACGCCACGGCCTATGTTCCGGGCCGGGCCCCGGGCGCCGACGAGGCCGCCTCGGTGGCGGCCCTGCTGCGCCTGGCCCGGGAACTGGTCGCCCATCCCCCGGCCCGGCCTGTGCTTTTGGCCGCCACCAGCGGCCATGCCCAGTCCCTGGCCGGCATGCGGGAATTTTTCGCCGCCTTGCGGGCCAAGGGCAAGGACCTGCGCAGCCAGGTCCGGGACCTCAAGGCTGACGCCCAGAAGGCCGGGGACACCAGAGCCGCCCTGGATGCCGTGGAAGCGGCCAAGGGAGCGCCCGAGACGACCGACAGCCAGGGTGCGCCCCTTTCCCTGGACGCCCCCCTTGTCCGGGAAGCCTTGGTCGAAGGCCTCAAGGACGAGGTGGACGCGGTCACCACCGCGCTTATGCGCCTGCGCCTGGCCGGACGGGCCGAGGATCAGGCCGCCATCGCGGCCATGGCCGATCGCCGGGCCGAGTTGCGCCGGCTCATGTGGCGCGAGAATTTCCGCAACCTCTCCAGCGCCGAAACCGAAGTCCTGCTGGCCCTGATTCCGGCCGCCAAGGCCCGGCTGGCCGAGGCCCGGGAATCGGCCGAACAGGAAGAGGCCTGCGTGTCCAGCGCCCGTGACTTGCGCAAGCTCGTGGGCGACAAGGATATCGTGGCTTCGGTATCGCTTTATCTTTCCAGCCATGGCGACGGCGTGGGGGGCTTTTGCGGGGGATTTGCCTTTGCGGTCAATCCGGATGTCAACCTGGCCCAGTCCTTTGGCCGCGTAAACCGCTCCCTGGGGGCCGTTGCCGCGGCTTCGGCCCGGGAACTTGGCCTGCCGCCGGACTACTTCCGTGACGGCATGCGCGCCGACCGCCAGCATCCCTGGCAGGGGCTTTTGCCCGACAGGCCGAGCCTTGGCGGTGAAATCGGCGCCGTGGCCGGCGTCCTGGGCCTGACCCTGGCCACGGTCAATGACGGCCGCCTGGCCTGGGGAACCCCGTCCGACACCCCGGACCGGGTGGATTTCGAGGCCCTGGGCCGCCAGAATCGCTTTGTGTCCGCCCTGGTGGCGGCCATGGCCGACCCGTCCTTCGAGGTGGGGGAAAAGCGGCCCAGAAACGTCTTTTCCATCCTCGCCGGCCGGGTCAACTTCATCCGCCAGGGCGAGCTTTTCCCCGACCGTCCGGCCCCGGGTACGGTGGTGTGCGTCTACCAGGGCAAGACCCGGTTTTACGCCATGACCAACGCCAAGGGGGAATTTCAGGTCAACGGCCTGGCCAACAAGAAGCTCGTCCTGGACAAGGCCGTCATCGAGGGCTTCCGCTTCGATCCGGACACCGGCGAGGCCGTGTGGGCCATTGACAAGAAGCAGACCGGCAAGGACGCGTATCGGATCAAGATGAACCGAAACGCCATGGAAACCGACCTCATCATGTTCGGCTGCGACCAGACTACGCTCTTTTCCGCCTTTGACCCGCGCTCCTTCCGCTATTTTACCCGCATCGAGCTGCTCGACGCCCGGCGCGAGGCCCCGCCCCTGCGCTCCTGGTTCAGCCGCCTGGATACCCTGGACTCGACCCTGCTGTCCCTTTTCCTCGAGCCCGGCACCCCGTTCAAATGCATTCTCTCGGATACGGTCCTGGCCCGAAAGCTCATCCTGCTCAACGCCTCTCCCGAACACCCCACCGGAATCGGCTATCCCGTGGAAAAGTGGCCCATCCTGCCGGTCACGGAAATGCTCGGGGCCCGGGATATGTGGGACCTGCTTGGGCCGCGCATCGAAAACCTCGAAGACCACGGCATTGTCAACGAGCGCATCCGCGACCTGGAGTCGCGCGGCCGTAAGCTCTATGCCACGGCCGAGTCCGCCCAGGCGGCCCTTCGTTTCGACGACATGGTTTCGGCGGCCCGCACGAGCTGGGCCCTGGCCGTTCGCGTCTACAACGACGTGGAAAAGACCCAGCGCGACGTGCTCTTGGGCGTGCTTTTCTACATCGCCCTGTTTGTGCCCTTTGCCTACTGCCTGGAACGGGTGGTTTTCAACTTCGCCGACATCCACAAGCGCATCATGGCTTTTCTCGGCATCCTCCTGGCCGTGATCGCCGTGGTCTACCAAGTGCATCCGGCCTTCAAGCTCACCTCAAGTCCTCTGGTGGTCATCCTGGCCTTTTTCATCCTGGGCCTGTCGGTCATGGTGGCCTCCATCATCTTCCTGCGTTTCGAGCGGGAGATGACGGCCCTGCAAAAGCGGGCGGCCCATGTCAAGACCACGGAAATCGGCGGCATGCGCGCCTTTGCCGCGGCCTTTGTCATAGGAGTGAGCAACCTGCGCCGCCGCAAGGTCCGCACCGTGCTCACCTGCCTGACCCTGGTCATCCTGACCTTTACCATCATGAGCTTTACCGCCGTCAAATCCACCCGGGAGGAGGGGGCGGTGCGGTTTGCCGACACCGCGCCCTATGTGGGCGTGCTGCTCAAAAACGTGGGCTGGCGCAGCCTGCCGCCGGAAGCCTTGTCCGTCCTGACCGATGCCTACGGTGGGACGGACGTGGTGGCGCCCCTGGCCTGGCTGGAGCTTTCGGACAAGACGACCTCGCCCACCACGGAAATCCGGGCCGGCAGCCTCCACGAAACCGTCCAGGGCCTGCTTGGCCTTTCCCTGGCCGAGTCCGCTATCGGACGGCTACAGGGGCTTCTGGTCGCCGGTCGCTGGTTTGCGCCCGGGGAGCGCGACGCCATCATCCTGCCCCAGCCCATGGCCGACCGCCTGGGCGTTGCTCCGGGCCAGGCCGTGACCCTGTTTGGCCGGCCTTTTACCGTGACGGGAATGTATCGCAAAAACGCCCTGGACGAGCGGGTGGACCTGGACGGCGAATCCATTACCCCGGTGATCTTTCCTTCCGAGGTCGCCGTGGAGGAGACCGAGGCCGAGAAAGAGGCCGCGGAGTCGGGCGAGGACATCAAGGTTCTGCAAAGCCGCTATCAGCATCTCGACGATGATCTGGTGGCCATTGTGCCGTACGAGACCCTCATGGGCCTTGGCGGACAGCTCAAGTCCGTTGTGGTGGCCCCGCCCGCCGATCGGATGGCCATGGGCAAGGCCGCCGGCAACGATGGCACGGTCCTGGCCGGCAAGCTGGCCGACCGTTTCGGCCTGGCCATTTTTTCCGGACAGGCCGATGGCACCTTCCTGTACCATGCCTCGGATGCCCTGGGCTAT
Source organism: uncultured Desulfovibrionaceae bacterium (assembly GCA_964490985.1). Classification (GTDB taxonomy): domain Bacteria; phylum Desulfobacterota; class Desulfovibrionia; order Desulfovibrionales; family Desulfovibrionaceae; genus Solidesulfovibrio. The sequence continues at coordinate 17,337 of CAZBER010000029.1, forward strand.
GCCGGCGTGCCCAACATCCTCATCCCCTTGGTCATTTCCGTCCTGATCGTGCTCAATACCATGATCGGGGCGGTTTATGAGCGCAAGCGCGAAATCGGCGTGTATACGGCCGTGGGACTGGCTCCTTCCCATGTCTCGTTCCTGTTTATCGCCGAGGCCGTGGCCTTTGCCGTCCTCAGCGTAGTGCTGGGCTACCTCCTGGCCCAGACCGCCTCCGGGCTCCTGTCCGGCACCCGGCTGTGGGCCGGCATGACCGCCAATTATTCCTCCATGGCCGGGGTGGCGGCCATGCTCCTGGTCATCGGCGTGGTCCTGCTTTCGGTCGTCTACCCCTCCAAGGTGGCCGGCGAGATCGCCATCCCGGACGTCAACCGTTCCTGGAGCCTGCCCGAGCCCGCAGACGGCGTCATCCGGACCCGGCTGCCCTTTCTGGTCAGGGTCCGGGAACAGGAATGCGCCGGCGGATTCCTCTACGAGTACTACCACGCCCACCAGGACATCTCCCATGGCCTTTTCTCCACGGCCGACGTGGAATACGTCTTCGAATGCCCGTGGGATTTGCCCGGCGCGTCCCCGCATCCCAAGGAAGTGCATCCGGAATTTTGCGATTTGCGGGCCTGCATACGGCTTTCCGCCACGGTCTGGCTGGCTCCCTTTGACTTCGGCATCAAGCAGGCCGTGACCATCTATTTCATCCCGGCCATGGAAACGCCCGGCTTCATGGAAATCGACGTGGAACTTTCCCGGGGTGCCGGCGAGGCAGGCATGTGGAAACGCCTCAACAAGGGCTTTATAAACGACTTGCGCAAGCAGTTGCTCGTCTGGCGCTCCCTGGAAGAGCCCGTGCGCGTCTCCTACGAGGATAAAGTGGTCAACGCCTCCCCGATCCGGTTGCGGAAAGACGAAACCGCAGGGGAGGGGCGGGCATGACGGCGCGCGCCATCCGCCTTCGGGCCGTTGTCCTGGGGCTTTTTTTGGGGCTTGTGATCTGCGCCGTCACACCGCTCAATAACCTTTACTACGGCGCCACGCCCCTGGGCGGCGGCCATTTTCCCCTGGCCCCGTTTTTCCTGCTGGTGTGGCTTACGCTCCTGGCGGCCGGCCTGGGCCGGCTTGTGCGCGGCAAGGCCGTTTTATCCGGCACGGACCTCATGGTCTGCTGGATGCTCATGGTGGTGGTCTCGGGCGTGGCCCACACAGGCCTGGCCCGCACGTTTTTCATCAACCTGACCGCTCCCATCCAGTTTGCCACTGAGGGCAACCAGTGGAACGCCGTTTTCGGGCCGCTTTTGCCCAAGGGCTGGTACCCCACGGACCGCGAGGCCGTGGAAACCCTCTATAACGGCCTGTCCGGCGGCTACGCCATGACCTGGGGCCAAGTCCTGGCCGCCATCCCCTGGCGGGCCTGGGCCGGCCCTCTGGCCAGTTGGGGCGTTTTCATCGGCCTGTGCTATTTTGTCATGCTGTGCCTGACCAACTGCTTTGCCAGGCAGTGGATTTCCAATGAGCGCATGAACTTCCCGCTGCTGCGCCTGCCGGAATTCATGACCCGGGCCGTGGACCAGAATGGTTTGGCCGGCTTTTTCGCCGACCGCTACCTGCTGGTGGGCGTTTTCATGAGCGTGGCCCTGCACACCATAAACGGCATCGGCTTCTACGATCCGGCCGTGCCCCAGATCCCCACCCTGATCCTGGCCGGGCCGTATTTCCCCCAGACCGGGCTTTTCTCGGGCTTTACCAAGCTGAAAATTTATATCTATCCGGCCTTTATCGGGTTCGCCTACCTGACCGCCCGCCAGATTTCCTTGAGCTTCTGGCTCTTTTTCCTGCTTGGCGGCCTGCTCCACGGCGTTTTCGACCTCATCGGCCACCAGATTCCCGCCTCGGCCCTGGGCGTGACCTTCGGTCCGACCCTGACCACGCCTGAGGAGACCCAGATGATCGGGGCCTACGGCGTCTTTTTCCTGTTTCTGCTCTGGCTGGCCCGCCATCATCTGTGGGAAACGGCCAGGCAAGCCGCCACCTTTCGCTTTCGCGGCCCGGACGAGGCCGAATGGGTGGGCGCGCCTGCTTCGCTTTGGGGCCTGGTGCTCGGCGGCGCAGGGCTCGTGGCCTGGAGCGTGTCCTTTGGCATGCCGCTTTTCCAGGCCCTGCTGCTCATGGCCGCCTTTTTCATGGTCATGCTGGTGGCCAGCCGCATTATCTGCCAGGGCGGCATTGCCTACTTCACCCTGACCGCTGCCCCCACGGACGGGCTTTTGGCCTTTTTCGGCACCGGCATTTTCAGCCGCCTGGGCCTGCTTATGGCCGCGGTCATGCAGAAGGTGTTTTTCGTGGATCTGCGCGAATCCCTTTTGCCTTCGCTCTTTCACGCCGCCAAGGTCGGAGAGAGGACCCGGCCCAAAAGGCTCTATCTGGCCGCCATTGTCCTGGCCCTGGCTTTGGCCGTGGTCGTGTCCTTTGTCGCCATGCTGGCCGTTTGCCACAAATACGGGCTTCGCGACCTGCAGGTGGACTGGGAGACCCAGACCGTGAGCACGGTCTATGAAAACGTGCAGCGCCTCATCGAGGCTCCGGCCGACCCCAATCCCTGGACCATCGGCTTTGCCACGGCCGGGGCGGTCGTCATGCTGGCCCTGGTGGTGGCCTATCAGCAGTTCTACTGGTGGCCCATCCATCCCATCGGTTTTCTCACCATGTATTCCTCGGCCTTGCGCATCCTGTGGTTTTCCTTTTTCGTGGGCTGGCTGTGCAACCACCTGACCTTGCGCTACGGCGGCATCGCGCTGATGCGGCGGGTGCAACTGCTCTTTGTGGGCCTTATCCTGGGCGATTTTCTCATGGGCGGCATCTTCGCCCTCATTGGCCTCTATACCGGGCAGAGTTATCTGGTTTTGCCGAACTAGGACGCGCCGATGTACGACGACAAGGAACTGGCCGAATATCGCGACCTGCTGCCCGCGCCGTCGCATTTTGAAGAGGGCTTCGACTGGAAGACCATTGTCGGCGCGGTCTTTATCGGCTTTCTCATGATGCCGGGCAGCATGTATCTGCAACTCGTCATTGGCACGGGCATTGGCCCGGCCGCCCGCTGGGTCACCATCATCCTCTTTGCCGAGATCGCCAAGCGCGCCTACACCGAACTCAAGCAGCAGGAAATCTTTCTTCTGTATTACATGGCCGGCGCGGCCATGGCCTCGCCCTTCCACGGCCTGCTGTGGAACCAGTACCTGGTCCAGTCCGATGCGGCCAAGATGCTGGGCTTAACCGAACTCATCCCCACCTGGGTGGCCCCGTTGCCGACGTCGGAATCTCTGCTGACGCGCACGTTTTTGCACCGCGACTGGCTGGTGCCCATCCTGCTTCTGGTCGGCTCCCAGATCATCCAGCGCATCGACCACTTCGGCCTGGGCTATGCCCTGTACCGCGTCACCTCGGACGTGGAAAAACTGCCCTTTCCCATGGCTCCGGTGGGGGCGCTCGGCACCATGGCCCTGGCCGAATCCACCGAGGACCGCAAGTCCGGCTGGAAATGGCGGGTCTTTTCCATCGGCGGCATGATCGGCCTGGCCTTTGGCGCGCTCTATGTTCTTTTCCCCGTTGTTTCCGGGCTCATCTTCACCGAGCCGGTGCGCCTGATCCCCATTCCCTGGGCCGATTTCACCCGCAATACCGAAGCCTGGCTGCCGGCCGTGGCCACGGGCATCCAGTTCGACCTGGGCCTGGTCTTTACCGGCATGGTCCTGCCGTTTTGGGCCGTCATCGGCGGGCTTTGCGGCCTGATCATCACCTTCGTGGCCAACCCGATCCTTTTTCGCCACGGCATCCTGCACCGCTGGCACCAGGGCATGGGCACCGTGGACACGGTTTTTGCCAACAACTTCGACTTCTACATGTCCTTTGGCATTGGCCTGGGCCTGGCCATCGGCGCCATCGGCATCTGGCACGTGATCCGGTCGTTTCGCCAGGGCGGAGTGGGGGGGGCGGCCTACAAGGCGCTTTTTACCTCCAACAAGGCCCGGGGCGACATCAACTTCTGGGTGTCCATCGGCATCTACGTCTTTTCCACCCTGTCCTATGTCGGCCTGTGCCTGTGGCTGGTGCCCCAGTTCCCCTGGCTGTTCTTCATCTTCTATGGATTTGTCTATACGCCGCTTATTTCCTACATCACGGCCCGCATGGAGGGCATTGCCGGCCAGTTCGTGAGCCTGCCCCTGGTGCGCGAGGCCAGCTTCATCGCCGGAGCCAGGTTTTTCGGCTACCAGGGCATCGAAATCTGGTACGCGCCTATCCCCATCCACAACTACGGCAAAGCCACAGTGGATTTCCGCGAAATCGAGCTCACGGGCACGAGCCTTCGCGGCATCATCAAGGCCGAAATCGTGGTCTTTCCCGTGGTCATGGTGGCCAGTCTGCTTTTTTCCCAGTTCATCTGGCAGCTTGCCCCCATTCCCTCGGCCAGCTATCCCTATGCCCAGGAACTGTGGCACCTCCAGGCCTTGAACACCCTGCTCATGCAGACCTCGACCCTGGAAGGCAATTCGCTGTTTTTCCAGGCCCTCAATGGCTGGTACGTGACCGCCGGCCTGGGCCTGGGGCTGGTGACGTATGTTTTGCTCATGATTTTCGGCCTGCCCGTGCTCCTGGTCTACGGCATTGTGCGGGGCATGGGGCAAAGCGTGCCCCATGGGCTTATCCTGGAAGTGGTGGGCGCGCTTTTGGGCCGGTTTTATTTTCTCAAGCATTACGGAGCCAGGTGGCGGCAGTACGCGCCTGTGCTTTTGGCCGGATTTTCCTGCGGCATGGGCCTCATGGGCATGTTCGCCATGGGCGCCACGCTTATCCTCAAATCGCTTGGCAAACTGGCCTACTAGGGGCGCAATATGGTGTCGGACCTGGGTATTCTCATCAGTCTGCTGCAAAGCGTTTGCGTGCTCATGGTTCTGGCCTACGTCCTGGCCGGGACGCGTGTTTTCGCGGAGATCCTCGACGGTAAGCGCACGCCCCGCAACCTGGCCATCATGGCCGCAACCTTTGGCCTGTTCTCCATCTACGGCACCCTGTCCGGCATTCCCATGCTGGGTTCGGTCATCAACATTCGCGATCTCGGCCCGGCCCTGGCCGGAATTTTGGCCGGACCCCTGGCCGGATTCGGGGCCGGGCTGGTGGGCGGCATGCATCGCTTCACCCTGGGCGGCCCCACGTGCTACGGCTGCACGCTCTCCACCGTGGCCGCCGGCCTGATCGGCGGCCTGGTCTACAACCAGCGGCGCGGCCGGCTGCCGACCACGGTCCAGGCCGCTGTCCTGGCTTTGGGCATCGAGACCTTTCACATGGTGACCAGTCTGCTCTTGGGCCAGCCCTTTGACACCGCCCTGGCCGTGATCAAGGCCGCCACGGTCCCCATGCTCACGGCCAATGCCGTGGGCATGGCCATCTTTGTTTTCATCATGCGAAACATCCTGGAGGCGCGTGAAACCCGGCGGGCCAAGGAGGCCATCGAGGGCGAACTGCGCGTGGCTCGGGACATCCAGATGGGCATTGTGCCCCGCATTTTCCCGGCCTTTCCGGACCGGCCCGAGGTGGAGCTTTTCGCCATACTGGATCCGGCCAAGGAAGTGGGGGGCGATTTCTATGACTATTACGCCCTGGATGCGGACCACATCTTTCTGGTCATCGGCGACGTGGCCGGCAAGGGCGTGCCGGCCTCCCTGGTCATGGCCGTGACCATGACGCTTTTCAAGGCCTATGCCCGGCCGGACCGGGGACCGGCCGAGGTGGCGGCCAAGGTCAATGCCAAGCTGGCCCATGACAACGACTCCGGGCTTTTTGTCACGGCCTTTTGCGCCGTGCTGGACCTGGGCACCGGCACGCTCCGATACGCCAATGCCGGCCACAACCCGCCGCTGGTCCTGCGCCGGGACCAGATAACGGATTTTGTGCCGCGCGTGGGCGGGGTGGTGCTCGGGGCCATTCCGGAGGCGATCTATCGCACCGGCACCCTGACCCTGGCTCCGGGCGAGGCCCTGGTGCTCTATACCGACGGCGTGACCGAGGCCATGGACATAAATCGGGCGCTTTTCGGCAACGAACGGCTGCTGGAAGTCTGCCGCGCCTACCGGAATTGCTATCCCAAGGCCGTGGTGGAAGGGGTGTTCGAGGCCGTGCGCGCCTATGCCGGCGACGCGCCCCAGTCCGACGACATCACCCTTTTGGCCGTGCGCTACCTGGGGCCGCCGGAGAAGGACTTGCCCCTTGACGCCACTGCGGGGTCTGGAATATAAACTTCGGTTTCGCGTTGGATTTCACGGCATCAGACTGCCCACTGCCGTCACGGGCGCTCCACAGGGCACTCTTGACTGGCCGCAAAAACGTCTTACCAGGGTAGCGAAACGCGCCCTGGCAAATGCCGCATCGCTTCCGGCGCGCAAGGAGAAACGCATGGCGCGTATTACCGTCGAAGACTGCCTGGAAAAGATCAACAATCGTTTTCTGATCGTGCAGATGGCCATCAAACGGGTGCATCAATACCGTGAAGGCTACGACCCGCTGATTGAGTGCAAAAACAAGGAAGTGGTCACTGCCCTGCGTGAGATCGCCGCCGGCGAAGTGTTGCCGGCCGAATCCATCGAGGTTGCGGGCGTGGTGCTTCCTGAAAACCAATAGCTGAAACACAATGCCCCGGGATTATTACGAAGTTCTCGGCGTTGGCCGGGACGCTGGCGACGAGGAAGTCAAGAAGGCCTATCGGCAGATGGCCTTCAAATACCACCCCGACCGCAACCCCGACGATCCGGACGCCGAATCCAAGTTCAAGGAAGCGGCTGAGGCGTATGAGGTGTTGCGCAACCCCGAGACCCGGGCCCGCTACGATCGCTTTGGGCACGAGGGGCTGGGGGGCAACGGGTTTGGCGGTTTCGGCACAACCGATGACGTCTTCAGCGCCTTTTCCGACATTTTCGGCGAGTTTTTCGGCTTCGGCGGCCGGGCCACGCGCGGCCCCAGGCCTCAGGCCGGCAATGACCTGCGCTACGACCTGACGGTGTCCTTCCGCGACGCGGCCAAGGGCACCGAGGTGACGCTCAAGATCCCTAAAAACGTCCAGTGCCCCGAATGCGGCGGCTCCGGAGCCGAGTCCGGCACGTCGCCCGAGACCTGCCGGCAATGCGGCGGATCGGGCCAGATCATCCAGAGCCAGGGCTTTTTCCGTATTGCCGTGGCCTGCCCCGTGTGCCGGGGCGAGGGCAAGGTCATTGCCCATCCCTGCAAGGAGTGCCGGGGGCGGGGCGTGACCCGCCAGACCCGGGAGCTCAAGGTCCGGGTGCCGGCCGGCGTGGACGACGGCAGCCGGCTGCGCCTGCGCGGCGAGGGCGAACCCGGGCTGCACGGCGGCCCGGCCGGCGATCTGTACGTGGTCCTTCGCGTGGAGCCGGATAAGGTCTTCGAGCGCCAGGGCCAGAACCTGATCCTGCATACCGAGATTTCCTTTGTGCAGGCGGCCCTTGGCCACAAGATCGAGGTGCCGACCCTGGACGGCCATGAAATGATGGATATTCCCAAGGGCACCCAAAGCGGCGAGGTCTTTTCCCTGCGCGGCCTTGGCCTGCCCGTGCCGGGCACAAGCCAGAAGGGCGACCTGCTGGTTGAGGTCACGGTGGTGACGCCGAAAAACCTGACCAAGAAGCAGGAAGAACTTTTGCTCGAGTTCGAGAAGCTCGACGAGCAAAAGCCCATGAAAAAAGTCAAAAATTTCATTCGCAAAGCCAAAGAGGCCATGGGGAATTGACATGCGAACGCTGCGTTTCGTCGTGCTGACCCTGGTCGTTAGTCTTGCCCTGGCCGGCGTGACCCTGGCCAATCCGGACCAGGATTACCGCGAGGGCATGACCGCGGCCGGCAAGGGCGACATGGACGGGGCCATTGCGGCCTTTTCCCGGATCATTGACGCCGGCTCGACCGTGGAGGCCAAGAACCTGGCCAGCGCCTACAACCTGCGCGGCATGTGCTTCGAGGCCAAAAACGAGCAGCAAAAGGCCCTGGCCGATTATTCCAAGGCCGTTGAGATCGATCCCAAATCCGCCGAGGCCCTGGGCAACCGTTCCATGCTGTACATGAAGCTCGGCGAGGTGGAAAAGGCCAAGGAAGACGCCACCGCGGCCAAGCGCATCGACCGCCATGTCAAGGTGCCGGATTTCAAGTAGCCGGCGTGGTCACGAAGATTCCCAAAAATCCTGGGGGCGGCCATGAGCGATGTTCTGACCCATATTGACGCCGAGGGCCGCACCCGCATGGTGGATGTGGGGGCCAAGTCCAAGACCCGCCGACTGGCCATTGCCGGGGCCGAGGTCCGGCTTTCCCGGGAAACCATGCGCCTTTTGGCCACGGCCGCCCTGCCCAAGGGCGATGCTCTGGCTACGGCCAAGATCGCCGGCATTCTCGCGGCCAAGCGCACGGCCGATCTCATTCCCCTGTGCCATCCGCTGCCGTTGGCCTTTGCCGACGTGCGGTTTGACGTGGACGAGGCGGCGGCCGTCGTGCGCATCGAGGCCGAGGCGTCCACCACGGCCGAGACGGGCGTGGAAATGGAGGCGCTCACGGCCGCGTCCGTGGCCGCGCTGACCATTTACGACATGTGCAAGGCCGTGCAAAAAGACATTGTCTTGAGTGAAATCCGGCTGCTCTACAAGTCCGGCGGCAAGTCCGGCACGTACGTGGCGCCCGAGTGGCCCAAGGACCGGCCGTTTCCGGCTTCCTGATATCCACTTGCGATTGCAGAAATTTTCAAGGCCCGGAAGACAATGCCTCCCGGGCCTTTTCATTTCAGGGGGTCCGGGGGGAATGATTCCCCCGGCCGCCGGAGGCATCTTATTTTCTACCACACCTCGCGCACCTTCACGCCGCGTGCGGCCATGTGGTCCTTGCACTGCTTGATGCTGTATTCCCCGTAGTGGACAATGGAGGCAATAAGTGCGGCCGAGGCCTTGCCTGCGGTCACGGCGTCGGCCATGTGGTCCGGGTTGCCCGCACCGCCCGAGGCAATGACCGGGATGGTCACGGCTTCGGCGATCAGCCGCGTGAGCGTCAGTTCGTAGCCGGTCTTGGCCCCGTCGGCGTCGATGGAATTGCAGCAGATTTCCCCGGCACCCAAGGCTTCCACGGTCTTGGCCCATTCCAGGGCATCGAGATTCATGGGCTTGCGGCCGCCGTGGATCACGATCTCGTAGCCCGAGGGAATGGCAGGGGAAACAGGAACCCGTTTGACGTCCATGCCCACCACCACACACTGGGAGCCGAAGGCTGCCGCGCCCTGGCTGATGATGTCCGGGTTTTTGACGGCCGCGGAATTGACCGAGATCTTTTCCGCGCCGGCCAGAAGCACGGCCCGCATGTCCTCCACCGTGGAAATGCCGCCGCCCACGGAAAAGGGAATGAAAATCTGGCGGGCCACCCTGTCCACCACGTCGAGCATGATGCCCCGGCCCTCGGCCGAGGCCGTGATGTCGTAGAAGACCAGCTCGTCGGCCCCTTCCTCGTAGTAGATGCGGGCCGTTTCCACCGGGTCGCCGATGTCCACGTTGCCCTTGAACTTGATGCCCTTGGTGAGCTTGCCGTCGCGGACGTCCAGGCAGGGAATGACGCGTTTGGAAAGCATGGCTTAAGCCTCCCGGCAGTAGGCGGCGAAATTGCGAAGGAGCGCAAGTCCCGGACGGCCGCTTTTTTCCGGGTGAAACTGCACGGCCCAAAGCCCCTGGCGGCCGTGCACCGAGCAAAAACGCACGCCGTAATCCGTGACGCCGATGACGTATTCGGGTTTGGGCACCGGGAAGTAGCTGTGGACGAAGTAGAATTCGGCCTTGGGATCGATGCCGTCGAACAGTTCGCAGGGAGCGTTCAGGCGCACGCTGTTCCAGCCCATGTGCGGGATGCGGATGGGCTCTCCGTCCTCGTCCACCAGGGCCCGGTTGAACATGGCGCATTCGCCGGGTACGATACCCAGGGCCTTGGTGTCGTTCTCGGCGCTGTAATCGAGCAGGATCTGGCAGCCCACGCAGATGCCGAGCAGGGGCTTTCCGGCCGCGACCTGCTCTGTTAACACCGCGTCCAGGCCCGTGGTGGTCAGCTCCCGCATGGCCTGGCCGGCCGCGCCCACGCCCGGAAAGATGATGCCCTTGGCATCGGCCAGGGCCGCCGGATCGGCGGTGATGCGGCAGGGGATGCCCAGGCTGTCCAGAGCCCGCAGCACGCTGGTCTGGTTCCCGGCCTTGTAGTCGAGGATGGCAAGCATGGTGGTCTCCTTCGGGGCCTTCGGGTAGTGGAAATCCCGCCCTGTGGCAAGCGGCGGAAAGACGCCTTGTGAACATTTTGGGGAACTTTGGCAAGGGAGGCGATCATGATCATCGTCACCGGCGGCGCCGGATTTCTGGGCAGCGCCCTGGTCTGGAAGCTCAATGCGGCCGGCCGGGACGACATTCTGGTTGTGGACAACCTGGGCTGCGGCGAAAAATGGAAAAACCTGGTGAACCGCCGCTTTGCCGATTACCTGCACAAGGATGCCTTCCTGGCGTCCATCACGGCCGGGACCGATCCCTTCGGCGTGCAGGCCGTGTTTCATTTGGGGGCCTGTTCATCCACCACCGAAACCGACGCCGAATACCTGATGCGCAACAATTTCGCCTATGCCAAGGCCGTGGCCCGCTATGCCCTGGCCCATGGGGCGCGGCTGGTGGTGGCCTCCTCGGCCGCCACGTACGGCGACGGCTCGGCCGGTTTCGACGACGACCCCGCGGGGCTTGAGGCCCTGCGGCCGCTGAACATGTACGGCTATTCCAAGCACCTTTTCGACCTGTGGGCCAAGCGGGAAGGACTTTTGGAAAAGCTGGCCAGCCTCAAGTTCTTCAATGTCTTTGGCCCCAACGAATACCACAAAAACGACATGCGGTCCGTGGTGTGCAAGGCCTACAAGCAGATACGGGAAACCGGCAAGCTCAAGCTGTTCAAGTCCTATCACGCGCCGTATCCGGACGGCGGGCAGCAGCGGGATTTTTTGTACGTCAAGGACGCTGTGGCGGTCATGGATTGGCTATTGGAGCATCCCCAGGCCAATGGCATCTGCAATGTGGGTTCGGGCGCGGCCCGGACCTGGAACGACCTGGCGGCCGCGGTCTTTGCGGCCATGGACCGGGAGCCCAAGGTCGAATACGTGGACATGCCCGAGGCCTTGCGGGGCAAGTACCAGTATTTCACCGAAGCCCGGACGGAACGGCTCCGGGCGGCCGGCTATGACCGGGAGTTTATGTCCCTGGAAGACGGGGTGTCGGATTACGTGCGCGGGTATCTGGCCGGGAACGATCCGTATTTGTGAGGAGAGCGGCCTACTTGATGAGGCCGAGAAGCTTTTCGGCCACAGGGCTGAAAAAGGCCACGGCCAGGGCGGTCAAGCCGATGAGCACCTTGACCATGTTTTCCAGCTTGGCCAGTCGGGCTTCCATGGCTCCGAAGCGGGCTTCCATGGCTCCGAAGCGGTCGACCATGCGGACTTCGAGGTTGGCCAAATCCGCCTTGGTGGCCACCTCGGACAGGAGCGAAGCCATGACGCGGGCATCCGTGGTCTGAATGGCCTCCACCACGGGTTTGGCCGCATCCGGTCCCAAGGCGGTTTCAATGGCTTTGATTTGCTCGAAGGTCAGCATGTCGTTTTCATGCCCGAGAGCACGAAGCCGGTCAAGACACGCCTCAACCGAGCCGCCAACTCTTTTGGATTATCTCTGTCTTTTCATTTTTTCCTTTTAAACATCTTCTCCATCTCCCGCAGGCCAAAGCGTACCGTCACCGGCCGGCCGTGGGGGCAGTAGTCTCGGTCCGGGGCCTTGGCCCACTGGGAGAGCAGGGCCACGGCCTCGTCGCCCGTCAGTGGCGTGCCGGCCTTGATGGCCGTCTTGCAGCTCATGAGCACCCACAGGTCCTGAATGGTCTTGGCTTGGCCCGACAGGGCGGCGGACAGGTATTCCTTGGCCTGGCCCACGGTGAGGCCGGGCGGGGCGCCGGTGACGGCCACGACTCCCGGGCACGGGGATTCCAGCACAAAACCCAGGTCGCGAAGTTCGGCAAAAAGCTCCCGCAGCCGGGCCTGCTCCGAGGGGTGCAGCGGCATTTCCATGGGAATGCCCAGGGGCCGGCTGTCGCCCCGGCTGCCCGTGGCGGCCATGGCCGCGAAAATGACCCGTTCGTGGGCCGCGTGCTGGTCCACCAGCACCAGTTCCCGGCCCAGGTCCACAATGAGGTAGGTGTCGGCGAACTGCCCCAGATAGCGCACCCCAGGCGGCAGGGCAGGCTCCAGTTCCTCGGGCGCCCTGGCCTGCAAGGCTTCGGGCGGCTCGGTTCGCCCGATCCGTCCGATCGGCCCGGCCCGTTCAGGCCGCTCCATCCGTTCGGCCACCTCGCCCCGGGCATGGCGGACCACAGCCGGCGGCTCGAAATGGCGCACAACCGCGGGCCGGGGCAGGGGCGCGCTCTCGGCCACGCCGGGCGCGGCCTCGGGCAACGGGGATGGCGGCACATCGGGCCGGGAAAGAGGATCGGGCACGGACGTGGCAGGCGTGGTCTGGTCCGGAACCGGAGCAGAAGCCCGAACCAGCTCGTCCAGGAAGTCCCGGCGAGAAGCGAACTTGGGCGGCGCGGCATCCTTGGCCACCCAGGGCTCGGGGGCCGGCACGGTGCGCAAGACCAGGGCCTTGTCCAAAGCCTGACCCACGGCCCGGCGCAGGGCCAAAAAAACGGCCTGTTCGTCCCGGAAACGCACCTCGGTCTTGGCCGGATGCACGTTGACGTCCAGGTCCTCGGGCGGCATTTCCAGAAACAGCACAACCTGGGGGTATTCGCGGGAGAGCAACCGCCCCTTGTAGGCCTCGCGCACGGCGGCCAGCAGCACCCGGTCCAGCACGGCCCGGCCGTTGACGTAAAAGAGCATGCGATCGGCCTTGGCCTGGGCCTTGAGCGGCTTGCCGAGCGCTCCCCAGACCCGCAGGGGACCCAGGCGATACTCCATCTCAAACAGGTCTTCGGTGACGGCCGGGGGCCAGATGGCGGCCAGCCGGGCCAAAAGCCCCTGGCCGGCCGGAAAGCGCAATGCCGTGCGGCCGCCGATAGTGAGCTTCATGGCCACGTCCAGACGGGCCAGGGCCGCCCGGCAAAAGGCATCGGTACAGCGCTTGGTCTCCGTGGCCTCGGCCTTGAGAAACTTCAGCCGAGCCGGCACGGCGGCAAAAAGATCGCGCACCTCGACCCGCGTGCCCCGGGCCATGGCGGCCGGACCGCGTTCCACGATGCGGCCGCTTTCCACGCGGATAAACGCCCCTTCCTCAAAGGCTTCGTGCTTGGAGGTCAGGGTAAACGTGGACACCGAGGCAATGCTCGGCAAGGCCTCGCCGCGAAACCCGAAGCTTTTGATGCTGGAGAGCTCGGCCATGGAGGCTATCTTGCTCGTGGCGTGGCGCGTGACGGCCAGGGGCAACTCCTCCGGCGTCATGCCCCAGCCGTCGTCCGTGACCACCAGGGCCGTACGGCCACCGCCCTCGATGGCCACTTCCAGGCGCGCGGTCCCGGCGTCGAGGCTATTTTCCACCAGTTCCTTGAGCACGCTGGCCGGCCGCTCCACCACCTCGCCGGCGGCGATCTGATTCTGGAGTTCCGGGGGGAGCACCCGGATGGTGCGATGTTTGGCGGATTCCGACATGGCCGCACCATACGCCAACTCGCCGCTCCGGGCTAGCCGGGCGTCATGGCTGGAAATGTTGACGCGATGGGCGTAGGGAGCTGTCCGTGGCCGGGCCGCCGGATCAATTATGCGGCCGGCCCGTGGGAACGCCAATGCTGCCAAGGGGGCGCGTCATGACCATTGCCTACAACTACTTGCGAACCCGGGTGCGCACCCGGCGCATCGTGGAAAACTACAAACTGCTGTGCCGTGGCGGCGGCCACGTCATCCCGGTCATCAAGGCCGACGCTTACGGCCATGGCTTGCTTGCCGTGGCCGGAGCCCTGGCCGCAGCCGGGGCCGACACCTTTGCCGTGGGCTCCGTGGCCGAGGGCGCGGCCCTGCGCGACGCCGGCTCGACCGCCGCCATCGTGTCCCTGCTCGGGCCGGTTTTGCCCGAGGACGACGACATGGTCCTGGCCAAGGACATCATTCCCTTTATCCACGACTTTGGCCAGCTCGACCGTCTGGCCGCGCGGTGCGCCCAAAAGCGGCAGATGGCCCAGGTGGCGCTCAAATTCGACACAGGTATGGCCCGGCTGGGGTTTACCGAGGCGGACGTGCCCAAGCTGGCGGACCGCCTCAAGGCAAATCCGGCTGTCGGCGTGCGCCTGGTCAGTTCGCATCTGGCCACGGCCGATGAGCCGTCGGCCTTCGATTTCGTGGAGGAGCAGGGCGCTCGCTTTGCCACGGTCTGCCAGGCCCTGACCCGGGCCGGCTTTTCCTTTGAGGCCAGCCTGTGCAATTCCGCCGGCATCCTGGCCCATACCCGCCATGCCTGGCAGGCCCAGCGGGCCGGCATTGCCCTTTACGGCGTCAATCCTTTCCTGGGCACAAGCCAGGAGGAGCAGGGGCAGGGCTTGCAACCGGCCATGGAGACCATCACCCGGGTGGTGTCCGTGCACGACCTGCCGCACGGCCGGTCCATCAGCTACGGCCGCACCTTTACCGCCGACCGGGACATGCGGGTGGCCATCGTGGCCGCGGGCTACGCCGATGCCTACAGCCGCGGGCTCTCCAACCAGGGGTTCATGTGGATCGCGGGCCGGCGCGTGCCCATTGTGGGCCGGGTGTGCATGCAGCTCACGGCCGTGGACGTCTCGGCCGTGGATGCGGTCTCGCCGGGAGATGCCATCCATCTCCTGGGCGGGCAGGGGCCGGAAGCCATCACGGCCAATGACCTGGCCGCCTGGTGGGGGACCATTCCCTATGAGGTGTTTTGCCTTTTTGGGCTCAATCCCCGGGAATACTTGTCAGAGAGTTAGCCTAGCGGCACGGTCGCTTCTGGGGAATGGGGCAGGAGGAGTTATGCCCTCCTGCCCGCTGCAGGCATATCTTGAGAGGCACTTGCAAAAATCAAACGCGGCGTAAAAAATCAATAGATTTTACTTTGTAGCATCCTGAATCCATTATGGGTTTCCAAAGGGCAGAGCCCTTTGGTCGCCGAAGGCTTCAAAAACAACTTTTTGCGAAAGCCGCTACGATAATTTCCGCTCCCGCTCCCGTTCCCGCTTCTCCCGAAGCTTTTGGCGCAGCCAGTCGTACCAGGCGTCAAGCCCTTCGCCGGTGCGGGCCGAGACCGGAAACACGCTGATGGATTCGTTGAGGATATGGGCGTGGCGGGCGGCCCGGTCCAGGTCGAAATCCACGTAGGGCAGCAGGTCGACCTTGTTGAGGAGCATGGCCGCGGAGATGTGAAACATCAGCGGGTATTTTTCGGGCTTGTCGTCGCCTTCGGCAACGCTCAATAACGTCACCTTGAAATCCTCGCCCACGTCGAACTCGGCCGGGCAGACCAGGTTGCCCACGTTTTCGATAAAAAGGATGTCCAGGCCCGACAAATCGATGTTGCTGACGGCTTCCTGGACCTGGGAGCTGGTCAGGTGGCAGCCGCCCTCGGTGTTGATCTGCACGGCCTGGGCTCCGGTTGCGGCCACGCGGCGGGCGTCGTTGTCGGTTTGCAGGTCGCCCTCGACCACGGCCATGGTCAGTTCTCCGCGCAGGTCCGTGAGCGTGCGCTCCAGGAGGGTCGTCTTGCCCGCGCCGGGCGAGCTCATGAGGTTTAAAACAAGGATGCCTTTTTCGGCGAAAAAGGCCTTGAGCTCAGCGGCAATGCGGGCGTTGGCCTCCAGGATGTTGCGCACCACGGGAATTTTCATTGGGGTGTCTCCGCTATTCCAGTTCCAGGTATTCGATATAGAGTTCGCGGCCGGACAGGACCGTATGCCCCAACTCCTCGCCGCAGGCCGGACAGGGGGCAAAGGCGGCCGAAGGGGCATCCGGGGAAAACTCGTGGCCGCAGGAGCGGCAGCGAAGCCGCACCGGCGTTTCTTCCAGAATAAGCCTGGCCTCGTGCAGGCGGGTATCCATGGTCAGGGCCTCGAAGGCCATGGCCAGGGCCTCGGGCACCACCGACGCCAGCCGGCCGTGCTTGACCTTGACGGTGATGCACGTTTCCTTGCCGTGCTTGACCATCTCTTCTTCAATGACGGCCAGCAGGCTTTGGGCAATGGAGAGTTCATGCATGGCCGGGCCGGTATACGGCAAATCCCCGGGCGCGTAAAGAAAACCACGCCAAAGCGGGGCTTAGCCCACGAAAAAGGGAGCCAGGAGCGCGGCCGCCACAATGGCCGGCAACAGGTTCGAGACCTTGATTTTTAAAAGCCCCAGCATGTTGATGCCGATCGCCACAATGAGCAGCCCGCCCACGGCGGTCAGCTGCTGGATGCGGTCCGGCGTGAAAAAACCGTGGGCCGAGGAAGCCAGGAAGGTCAGGAAGGATTCGTAGAGGGCCACGGGCACGAACGACAGGGCCACGCCGGCTCCGTAGGACGTGGCCAGGATCAGCGAGGTGGCTCCGTCGAGCAGGGCCTTGGTGAAAAGGATCGAATGGTCGCCCCGCAGCCCTTCGTCAAAAGCCCCCAGAATGGCCATGGAGCCCGAGCAGAAGATGACCGAAGCCGTGACCAGGCCATCGGTGAACAGGGCGTTTTCCGAGCGCAGCATGCCCTTGGCCCGATCCCCGATCCGGGCCATCTGGCGTTCGATGTCGCAGGCCTCGCCAAGGATGGCCCCGGCCAGCATGCTGACCACGACCAGGATGGGCGAGGTCATGGTCAGGGCCATTTTCAGGCCAATGGTCAGGATGGACAGTCCCAGGGCCTGGAACATGATGATGCGCACGCGGTCCGGAAACCGGCCGTGGAGCAGCAAGCCGAGCAGGCTGCCGACAATGATGGCCGCGCCGTTGACCAGGGAGCCCAAGGGAATCATGGAACATACTCCGGTTGTAATTGCGGGCAGAGGGAGGGTGCTATCAGGCATCCGGGGCGGGGACAAGGCGCAAGAAGCTTGGTGGGAAGGTCTTTGCGGATGCAGTGCAGGAGAAAGGAATGGCCGTGGGCCTGGGATTTCGTGACAAACCGGCCTTGAACCAGGCGCGGACAACGATTTTGGCCGCATTTTTTTGACCATGACGTGATTGTGTTGACAAAAGCCTGACCTCTCCGTAAGTGGGACGCCACTTTTCCCGCGTAGGGGGCATTCCCAAAAACGGAAATTCCGCCCCTTCCCGCAAGACGTTCCGCGTCTTCGGGAGCAAACCCTAACAACGAGTATAAGGTATGAATCTTTGTATCGTAGGCACCGGTTACGTTGGTCTGGTGAGCGCCGCCTGCTTCGCCGAAATGGGCAACGATGTCTGCTGTGTGGACGTCAATCCCACTATTGTGGAAAATCTGCGGCAGGGCAAAATCCATATCTACGAGCCGGGACTCGATGAACTGGTCAAGCGCAACGTGTCCGAAGGCCGGCTGCGCTTCACCACCAAGGTGTCCGAGGGTATGGAGAACGCCCTGTTCGTCTTCATCACCGTGGGCACCCCTCCTTGCGAAGACGGTTCATGCGATCTGTCCTACGTGTATCAGGTGGCCCGGGACATCGGCGCCAACATGAAAGACTACAAGATCGTGGTGGACAAATCCACGGTGCCTGTGGGCACGGCCGACGAGGTCCGCAAGCTTGTTGCGGAGGAGCTCAAGAAGCGCGGCGAAGCCATTGAGTTCGACGTGGTCTCCAATCCTGAATTTCTCAAGGAAGGCGACGCCATCAACGACTTTTTCAAGCCGGACCGCGTAGTGGTGGGCACAGACAACGTGCGCACGGGCGAGCTGCTCAAGGCCCTGTACGCTCCCTACGCCAGAAGCCGCGAGAAGGTCATTGTCATGGGCGTGCGCTCGGCCGAAATGACCAAGTACGCGGCCAACTGCATGCTGGCCACCAAGATCTCCTTCATCAACGAGATCGCCAACCTGTGCGAAAAGGTCGGCGCCGACGTGCGCGAAGTGCGCATGGGCATCGGGTCGGACCACCGCATCGGCTACCAGTTCATTTATCCGGGCCTGGGCTACGGCGGCTCCTGCTTTCCCAAGGACGTCAAGGCGCTCATCGACACGGCCCGGCGCTATGACTTCGAGCCTCAGCTCCTGGCTTCGGTGGACGACGTCAACAAGCGCCAGAAGCATGTGCTGAGCAAAAAGATCGAGGACTACTTCGCGCCCCAGGGCGGGGTGAAGGGCAAGACCCTGGCTCTTTGGGGCCTGGCGTTCAAGGCCAACACCGACGACGTGCGCGAGGCCTCGGCCTTCGAGCTCATCAAGGACCTCACGGCCAAGGGCATGCGCGTGGTGGCCTTTGACCCTGTGGCCGGCCCCAACACCCGGGAGCACTTCAAGGGCAACGACCTGCTGACCGTGGTCGACGAGCAGTACGCCGTGCTGGACAAGGCCGATTGCCTGGCCGTGGTCACGGAATGGAACCAGTTCCGCAACCCGGATTTCGGCCGCATCAAAAAGATACTCAAGGCCCCGATCATCTTCGACGGCCGCAACCTCTATTCGCCCCAGCTCCTGGCCGACCTGGGCCTGGCCTACTTCTGCATCGGCCGCCCGGCGCCCAAAGTTTAACCACCGGGATTTTCACGACTTCCACGGGGAGGGCGGGCGACCGCCCTCCCTTTTTTCATGCCGGCCAGGACGTTCCTCAGACCGATGCATCGGGCACGGCAGCCCGCAAGGCCTGGTCCAGGTCGGCCAGGATGTCTTCCACATCCTCAAGGCCCACACTGATGCGGATGTATTCCGGCGTCACTCCGGCGTCCCGCTGCTCCGCTTCGGTGAGTTGCTGATGCGTGGTGGAGGCCGGGTGGATGATAAGCGTCTTGGCGTCCCCGATATTGGCCAGGTGGCTGGCCAGCTTGATGTTGTCGATGCACCGGGCTCCGGCTTCCCGGCCGCCCTTGATGCCGAAGCCCACAATGGCCCCGGCCCCGTTGGGCAGATAGTCCCGGACCCGGCCATGGTCGGGATGGTCCGCAAGACCCGGGTAGTTCACCCAGGCCACGGCCGGATGCGCCTGAAGCCATCGGGCCACGGCCAGGGCATTGTCGCAGTGGCGGGGCATGCGCAAATGCAGGGTTTCCAGCCCGAGCAGGAAAAGGAATGCGGCAAAGGGGCTCAGGCAGGCCCCGGTGTCGCGCAGCCAGTGGGTGCGCATGTGGACCACATAGGCCAGATTCCCCACCGCCTGGCTGAAGACCAGCCCATGGTAGGCATCGTCCGGGGCATTGAACTCCGGCCACTTGTCCGGGTTCTCGGCCCAGGGGAAACGGCCGCTGTCCACGACCACGCCGCCGATATGCACGCCGTGGCCGCCCAGGAACTTGGTGGCCGAATAGACCACGATATCCATGCCGTGCTCGATGGGTCGCAAGAGCATGGGCGTGGTCACGGTGTTGTCGATGATGATCGGCAAGCCGTGGCTGTGGGCGATGTCGGCCAGGCGCCGGTAATCCGGCACGTCGTTTTTGGGATTGCCCAGGCTTTCGAGATAGACGCAACGGGTGTTTTCGTCCACCAGCCCGGAAATTTCCTCGGGCCGGCCGGGATCGAAGAACCGGACCGAGACCCCAAGATTCTTGAATGTCTGGGTGAAAAGCGTCCAGGTGCCGCCATACAGGTTCTTGGAGGCAATGCAGTTTTGCCCGGCATGGGTGAGGGTCAGCACGGCCGCGGTGATGGCGGCCTGGCCGCTGGCAAAGGCCAGGGCCCCCACGCCGCCGTCCAGGGCGGCCAGACGTTTCTCAAGCACGTCATTGGTCGGATTCATCAGCCGGGAGTAGATGTTGCCGAACTCCTTGAGGGCAAACAGGTTGGCGGCATGGTCCGTGTCCGTGAAATTGTAGGAGGCCGTGGCATAGATGGGCACGGCCCGGGCATGGGTGGCCGGGTCGTCGGCCTGGCCGGCGTGCAGGGCCAGGGTGCCCAGGCCCAAGGAGGATGGCTGCGTGGTCATGAAGTCCCTTCCTTTCCGGTTTGCGGCATTGCGCCGGGCGCGGCGATTTTCCCGGCGTTTCCTGAACGTGCGCGGTGTTGTGGGTCTGTTTTGTGTGTGGCGCTCGCTTTTATTTCATATAAAATTAGTATGAAATACTCCTAGCCGTATCCCGTTGCCCGTGTCAACCGGCTTGGCCGAGGCCTGGAAAGGCTGTTTGGCGGGAGCGGACAGGACAGCACGCAACGGGCCTGTCCCTGTAGCTGTCCATGAAGCCGGAGACAGCGGGGCGGACCGAGGAAAAGGCCGCCCCGCCCGGACAGCCGGAGCAAGAGGGCGCCACTGCCTGAGGGATCGCTTTTTCAGACGGGGGTGCGGAAAAGGGCGGGAATTGCGGGGGAGGCGGGCCTAGCTGCTTCGCTCCAGGGTGCGGCGGCAGGAACGCAGCCTGAGCTCCTGGAGGATGACCCGCTCGTATTCCAGGGAATGGTCGGCTTCGGGGCTTTCCTCCTCCACGAGAAGGCGCTCCAGGTACTGGGTTTCCTCCCAGAAATCGAGCAATTCGTCGTCGCCCAGGTTCTTGATCTGGTCTTCCAGGGGGAACTGGTCAGTATCGAGGGAAAATTGGCCCATGTGGCGGGACTCCTTGAAAGCGGAACGCTGGCGTGTTCGCCGTGTAAATGGCCGGCACTGTTTTGGCAATGGTTAATTTCCGGCCTGGGACCGGCAAACCGCCTCCAGGGATGCGGGAAGTTCGGGGTTGTCCCGGCCCTGGACGGCATCGAGCTCTTCCAAGTCGCTCATGCACAGGCAGCCGTTGATGACGGCTCCGTCTTCGACGACCAGAACCGGGCAGAAGAGATTGCCGCGCAGGTTGGAGCGCTTGTTGAGCACGACCCGCTGGCTGGCCTGCACATCCCCCACGATGCGGCCGTTGGCGATCAGTTCGGCCACCTGGATGCGGCCTTCCACGGAACCTTCCTCGCCGAGCACCAGCGTGCCGTCGGAAACAATGTCCCCGATGACATCGCCATCGATACGCACCACGCCCTGAAAATTGAACTGGCCCTGGTACTGGGTGCCGGCGCCGAGAAAGGCGGTTATGGCGTCATGGCGAGGCTTTTTTTTCGCGGATCGTCCAAACATGGCATGCACCTTACGGCGGCTTCCGGCCCGGCTGCCAGCGCATGGGGCCTTGGCAGCAGCCTTAATAATGGGGATTTATATGGCGCTGCAGCTCGATGTTGATCTGGATGAGCCGGGCGTTGATGGCCTGGATGCGCTCGATGTTGTCGGCGTATTTCTCGGACAGCGTCCGTTTCTCCTCCTCCAACTGGTAGCGCTCCATTTCCAGAGCGCCGGCTCCCGGCCCGGGCAGGGGATTGGCCACCTGGGGCATGGCCGGGGGAGTGGCCTTCTTGCTGCAGGCCGCACCCAGGAGCGCGGCCAAAAGCAGGCAGAGGAGCATTCGGACGAAGTGTCCCATGATATTTCCTTTCCCCGTCAGCCTAGCAAAACCCCGGCCGGCTGTCCCGCAAAAAAGCCCCGTGTCATTGCGCTGCAAGCGTCCAAATTCCTTATAGGTTTCCAAAGGGCCAAGCCCTTTGGTCGCCGAAGGCAGCAAAGACAACGCATCAGTCGCTCGCGCCGGCAGCGGCGTGGACCGCGTTCTCCATGCCTTCCACGATACGCACCTCGCGCTGGGGGAAGGGGATTTCAATGCCTTCCTCCCGGAAGCGTTTGTCAATGGCAAAGCGGATGTCCGAGGTGGTGGACATGCCGGCCGAGACATTGTCGACCCAAAAAAACAGCTTGAAATCCAGGGAGCTCTCCCCAAAATTCAGGAATTGAACCGAGGGCTCGGGGTTGCCGAGCACCCGGGGATGGTTTCGGGCCGACTCCAGCAGGATGGTCCGGACCTTTTCCGTGTTCGAGCCGTAGGCCA
This sequence comes from uncultured Desulfovibrionaceae bacterium, assembly GCA_964490985.1. Classification (GTDB taxonomy): domain Bacteria; phylum Desulfobacterota; class Desulfovibrionia; order Desulfovibrionales; family Desulfovibrionaceae; genus Solidesulfovibrio. The sequence continues at coordinate 39,365 of CAZBER010000029.1, forward strand.
CGCCCACGGCGATTTCCCGGCGCACCGTGGGATCGCGGTGGGTCCAGTTGATGAGCTTGCCGGCGATGAGATCGGAGTTGGGCACGAAAAGCGTGGCATTGTCAAAGGTCTGGACCACGGTATTGCGGATGTTGACCTTGCGGACCTGCCCCCAGGTGCCGTCGATCTGGATGGTGTCCCCGGCCTGGATGGAGCGGCCGAACAGTAAAATCAGGCCGGCCACGAAGTTGTTGACGATGTTTTGCAGGCCAAAGCCGATACCCACGGACAGACCGCCAGCCACCACGGCCAGGCTGGTGAAGGAAAAGCCCAGCAGGAAGAGGGAAACCAGGGCATAGACGCCCCACAGCAGATACATGGAGGTGGTGTCCAGGACGTCGCGCACGCCGGGGTCAAAGCCCGGCCGCAGCCGGGGCAAATCCCGGATAAGGGAACGGATCACGGTGATGGCCGAACGCGCCAGGAAAAAGCCGGTAAGGATCACGGCCAGCCGGCCAAGGGTCACGTTGATGTCGCCGATGGCCACTGTGGCGGCAATGGTGTCGAAAAAAAGCTCCTGTCCGCCCAGCTCCGTGGAAAACCAATAGAGCACCAGGAAAAAGAGCGACAGAAAAATCAGCGGGAATCCCAGGCCCGAGATCGCGCCCCGGGTGAACACGGATTCGCCTTCCCCGGCCGCCGCGATCTGCCAGCGGGACACCAGCCGGGACAGGGACGCGCCGATCTCTACGGCAGCCATGAACAGGAACCAGCCCGACAGGATGAGCACGGACAGGTGCTGCCAGCCCAGAGTCGAAACCAGGATGATCAGGACCACGATCCCGGGCGTGACCCGGGACAGCAGCCGCAGCAGTCCGGCATCCCGGGCCGCCGCCTTGCGGGTGATCTGAAAAAAGACCAGCATCAGCACCAGCCAGGAGGCCGTCAGCAGGGGGTCCGGAATGTCGGCGATCTGAAACAATAGGCCCAGGGAAAACATGATCCACAGCCGGCGCAGGGGACTTTCAGCCTTGGGGTCTTCCATCAGGCCGGAAGCAATGGCCAGCAGCCAGGAAAAGGCGGCCAGGGCCGCGGCCAGCAGGATTTCCGTGGCCCCATTCAAGATCTCATAGAGCAACAGCGGCGCGCCCAAGGCCACCCAATGCAGGATGAGGCCCAAGCCGGCCAGGCGCCAGACCCGGCGCAGATGGCGCAATACGGTGGTTTTGTCCAGGCTTGGGAAGCGTCGCCGCAGCCTGGCCGCGGCCACCAGATCGGCCAGGGCCAGCAGCACCAGGCCCACGGCGGCCTTGGTGGCCACGGCCATGGCCAGAGTGGAATCCGCGCCCCAGATCAGGGAACGGAGCATGGAACCGTTGGAACGGCTCCACAGGCGAAGGCGCGTCAGGCTCTCGGACCAGGCTTTCCAGGACAGCAAATCCGAGGCGGGAATGAAAAAATAGCTTTTCCAGGCCTTGGGAATCTGCTGGCGCAAGGCCTCCTCGTTTTTGGCGATTCCCTCCAGAAAATCCTTGGCCGGCCCCAGCTCCTTGTCCAGGGTGGAGCGGACCCGGGACAGGCCGGATTTCACGCCGGTCACATAGCGGACATAGTAGTTGATGGCGTCGGCAATGGGCGGCTCGGGGTCCTCTTCCTGGCGCTTGGCGAACTCCTCCTTGAGGGAATCCAGGCGGACCGAAATTTTTTCCAGCTCTTCGCGGGTGTCCCGAAACGGGGCCATGAGGGTTTCGGTGCTGCGGCGAAGCCTGGTCATGTCGTTGAGCACGGCCCGCAGCTCCCAGGGATTGCCGCCGGACAGGCTGATGATCAGCCCCAGTTCGTCGAGCTTGCCCTCCAGGTTGGCCAGGTTCGAACGGAACTGGCGCACGTTTTTGGGCAAAAGCTCTTCCATGGACTTGAACCGGGAGGCCTGCTGGACCAGGGATTCTTGGTGGATGGAGAGCAGCACCTGCCAGTCCTTGGGCTGCTCCTGGTCGGCGGCCGCAGCCTGGGTCTTGTCCGGCTGATTTTGCGGCTTGTCCGGCTGGGCCTGAGGCTTGGCCGGTTGGGCGGCGTCGGGCTGCGGCTTATCGGCAGACGCCTTGTCGGTCGCCTGGGCCAGGACTTTCGAGGGGGTCAGGGTCGCGGCCCCGCCAAGGGCCAGGAACAGAACAAGCCAAAACAACAACAGGCGAAAACGGTACTGCATAATCCTCACTGATCTCGATAAGGCAATGGTCTTGAACGGGTGGGCTAGCGCTGTGTCCCTTAAAAAATACGTCCGTATTTTTTTAAGAAAAGATACTCATTCAAGTGCGTCAGCACGACTTTTCGAGGACACAATCCTAGCGCTTTTCCATGGCCGTGTAGGCATGGCGCTTGCGCCCCATGTACACCTGCCGGGGACGATGGATGCGCTGATCCGGGGCGCCGGTCTCTTCATTCCAGTGGGCGATCCAGCCCGGCATGTTGCCGATGGCCGTTATGACCGGGAACATGCGCTTGGGAATGTTGAGGGCGCGCAACAGCAGACTGGAGTAGAAGTTGGTGTTGGGAAAGAGCTGGCGCGAGGCGAAATATTCGTCGGCCATGGCCCGTTCCTCGATCTCCTGGGCAATCTCGTAAAAGGCGTCGCGTTTGGCGTAGCCCTGTTGCACCAGGTTCTGAAAGGTCTTCTTGATGATGCGGGCCCGGGGGTCTTCCACGTGAAAGACCCGCTGGCCAAAGCCCATGAGCCGGCCCTTGCGGGATTTGGCCGCGTCGATGATGCGGGAAACCGTGGTGCGGCCGGCCTGCACGTCCTCGAACATGCGGATGGCGGCCAGGCTGGCCCCGCCATGATGGCGGCCCCACAGGGCGCAGATGCCCGAGGACACCGAGGCAAAGAGGTTGGCCTGGCTCGATCCCACCATGCGCACCGTGGCGCAGGAAGTGTCCAGGGCCTGGTCGGCGTGGCAGATCATAAAGGCGCTGAGGGCCTTGACTATGGGATCCGGGGCCTCGTAGCACCAAAACGGCACGGAAAAAAGCATGTGCAGGAAGTTGCGGCAGTAATCCAGGTTCGGATTGGGGTAGATCAGGGGCAGGCCCTGGGATTTGCGGTAGCTGAAGGCGGCAATGGTGCGCACCTTGCTCATGATCTTGGCCGCGGCCAGCCGGAAATCCTCATGCGAAGTGATATCGTAGAGCTCGGTGTAATAGCTGCCCATGGCATTGATCATGGCCGAGAGGATGGCCATGGGGTGGCCGTTGGGCGGGAATCCGTCCAGATGGCTGAGCAGGTCCTCGTGCAGCAGCTCCTGGTCGCGCAGCATGATCCGGAACTCCTCGCGTTCGGCCCGGTTCGGCAGTTCGCCGAACATGATCAGCATGGCCGTTTCCACAAAGGTGGAGCGCTGGGCCAATTCTTCCAGGTCGTAGCCGCGATAGAGGATCACGCCGTTTTCGCCGTCAATATGGGTAATGGCGCTTTTGGACACAGCCGTGTTGGCATAGCCCGGATCCAGGGTGATCCAGCCGGTCTTGGCGCGCAGTTGGCGGATATCCACGGCTTTTTCCACATGATCGCCCGTGATGATGGGCAGCTCGATACTGTCTTCGCCGATGCGCAGAGTCGCGGTCGTCGGCTCGGTCATGATGCTTTTTTCCATGGCCAAACCTGATACCCGGCGCTTGGATCGGTGTAAAGCCTTGCCCGGACGGCTGGACAAGGGTGCGGCAGATCAGTCTTTTTTCGATGACAAACAGCAGCGCGCCAGTTTTGGCGCGCAAAAACCCGGGATTTTGGACGCAAAAATATCCGTTACAGCGGGTAGGAGCGTTTTAAAGCGGCATGCGCCAGGCAACGCGGACGTTCGTCCCTGATGCGGAGGCAGCATTGTCTTTTGGTCCAAGACAATGTCGCCTCCGGTCCAGGCATGGTACGGCTATCCTTGGATGAAAGACAGCAGATCTGCGTTGACCTGATCCTTATGAGTCGTGCACAGCCCATGGGGCGCGCCGGCATACACCTTCAGGACGGCGTTTTTGACCAGCTTGGACGACAGCATGGCCGAAGCGCCGATGGGCACGATCTGGTCGTCATCGCCATGGATGATCAGGGTGGGCACGTCGATTTTTTTCAAATCCTCGGTGCAGTCCGTTTCGGAAAAGGCCTTGATGCAAAAATACGCGGCCGGAAAGCCGGCCATCATGCCCTGCAGCCAGAAAAACTCGCGAACGCCTTCCGAGACCTTGGCCCCGGGCCTGTTGTAGCCGTAAAACGGCAGGGTCAGGTCCTTGAAAAATTGCGACCGGTCCGCCTGGACATTGGCGCGCAACTGGTCGAACACGTCCATGGGCAGGCCGCCGGGATTGGCCGGGGTCTTGAGCATCAGCGGCGGTATGGCCCCGATGAGCACGGCTTTGGCCACCCGCTTGGTGCCATGGCGGCCGATATAGCGGACTACCTCGCCGCCGCCCGTGGAATGCCCTATATGGACCGCGTCGTTGAGGTCCAGGTGCTCAGCGAGTTCGGCCAGATCGTCGGCATAGGTGTCCAGGTCGTTGCCGTGCCAAGTCCGGCCCGAGCGGCCATGGCCGCGCCGGTCATGGGCAATGCAGCGGTAGCCGTGGGAGGCCAGGAAAAACATCTGGTCCTCGAAGGCGTCGGCGGTCAGCGGCCAGCCATGGCTGAAGACCACGGGCTGCCCCTGGCCCCAGTCGTTGTAGTAGATCCGCGTGCCGTCCTTGGTGGTGATGCTCGACATGTCGCGATCTCCTCTTTGGGTTGCGGGAATGTGTTTGGCCGGACCGGAACCGGACCGGCTTTTTGCACGTTATCCCGCAATGGCACGGCAGGGGGAGGGTGTAAAGGGAAAACCGGCCGGATCGCGGCATGGCGCGAAGCGCCGCCGTGTTCCGCGACATCTGCTTTTGACACACCCGGGACCTGGGATATGACGGGACCAGACGGGATTTAGTGGGACGGGAAGCCCCAGGCGACAAGGGATTCGGGGGTGTCAAGTGCCCGGGGCCGGCGAGTCCGCGCGAAAAGTTGCTTTTGAAGGCGATCAGGCCGGACGGCGAAAAAACGACAACTGGTTTTGAAGGCCGCCTCGGCTACGGCGTCCGCGCCTTGACGTAGAAATACCCCACCATTCCTTTCTCGCCCGCAAACATCTGAACAGATAGCAGGCCGTTCGTATTTAGCCAAGCACCGGAATGGTTCTGGAAAGAATCGGCTTTTGTAAACGGAAGTCCCAATGCAGATATGGAGATATCCATGTAGATCGTATCTTTTGGCTTGACCGTAAACCAGTCTGCCATCCTGTTGATATACGCAATTGTTATGTCGCCGCATTGGTAGTAACAAATTCTACCATATTTAGATTTTTCACATCCATCTGGTTTACCCAGAACATTTCGTACCTGGGCTTCGCTTTTTCCAACCAAATCCTGGAGCGGGAACGGATTCTTGATGCTATAATTCTTGGAAATACAGGGTTTTTCTTTGCGAGGCTTATCGCATTCCGCCTTGGTCAAGCCGATATCGGTACAGTCGTCAGCAAGGCACAATCCAGGCAAAAAAACATTCAGGCACAAGAACAATGGGAGAAAAACACGCATAAGCAACTCCATTATATATGCATTAAATGCATAATAAAGCTTGTTTTTGGGCTGTCTTGTGCTATATAGACCATAGGTAGTTCAATACAGCTTCTTCCCAGGATGCACCAACTGGATCACCTTGCAGCCTACGCGCTTTTCCTTGTTTCTCTTCCGGGTTCATCTTCAGCGTTCGGTGCCGCACGAGCTTGAAGTTGAGCAAGCTTTATGCGGAGAGCCGCGTTTTCGTTGACCAGCGTCTTATTCTCGCGCCTCAATTCCTTGTTTTCCAGCCTCAGTTCCCGGTTATCCCGGCGCAGTTCCTCCAATTCAGAAGTGGGCAGAGTCTCGTGCGGACTGACCACGGCTGGGTCGCCATCGGGGGCGGGGCGGGCATTTTGCGCCTCCCCGGGCGCAGTTTGAGTTTTGTCTATAGGCTTGCTCCCGATACCGAAAAAGAGCCAGTCCGTAGAAACGTTATATTTAACAGCTATTTGTTCTATCCATCCACTAGGGATTTTTAGCCTCTTTTTCGCTACGCCTATTGAACCCTGCGTAATGTCAAGACATCTTGCCAGCGCCGAGTCATTGGCTGCACCACATGCCTCTTTCAGTCGGTTAAACCTATCCTCAAATTCCTTCGTAGAACGAGCGGGGTTCTGCGAAGGGTTCTGCGAAGTTGCTTCAGAAACTTCCATAGACATAATAGCAATACATTCCAGGTTATTATAGATTTTTACAGATTAACTTGGAAAAAATCTTCTACGAAGTAGAATTTTGTCTTGATCACCATGAACTATGACTATAATCCTGGCCTCGTGAGGGTACAGGGTTACCGGGAGACTCATACCTAGCAGAGGCGGAGTCTTCGGGCAATGTCCGGCCCACCGGAAAAATCGGATCGAGGATTACGGATTTGATGCCAAGCGTCAGACGCCCCAGCCTGCTGGACCTGCCCAGCCTCAATGTGGACGCGGATATAGCGGCGTCCATGAGCCGGATCATTGAGGCATCCGGGCTGTCCCGGGCCGAGGCCGTCGACCGTCTCAACGAGACGGCCCAACGCCACGGCGTGCGGCTGTGCGGCGGCAACGCCGAGGCCCTGACCCTGGCCACCCTCGAAAAATGGCTAAACCCCCGGGAGTCCAAGAACGTCCCGAGCACCAGGGCGCTGAACGTCTTTTGTCACGCCTTCGGGACAAAAGAACCGCTCGACGTGCTGGCGCGTTCGCATGGCCAGGGTTGGCGGGTGATCGACGGGGAGGAGGCCAAGCTCCTGGAATGGGCTCGCACGGAACGGGAGATCAGGAGCCTGCGGGCGAAAAAACGAAAGCTGGAGTCTGGGTTATGAGACAGGGACGAAAAATCCGCTCCTGGATGGTCGATCAGGGGCTCACGGTGGCCGAGGTGGCCCGACGGGCGAAAGCCCACCCGCGTGTCCCGTTCCACTGGGCAACTGGGCCTGGCCCGCGTGACGCCCCTGACCCTTAATTGGGCCAGGACTCCGCTCACTAAGATCGCGAGTTGCGACTACCAATTCAACGGGGCCGCAACCAGCCCCGAAGGCGTCATGACCTATTACAGCGGCACGTATCCCGACGGCACGGGCACGCTCTATGCGGATGTGTCCAGATATAAGATGCATCCGATATTTATGGTTGACACCAACACGGCCAGCACATCGTACAATGTGGCCCTGGCCACGGACTATTATGTGGAGGCATAGATGCGCGCACTGATCGACGGCGATATGGTTACGGGCACTGTCACCGGGCAAGCCGACGGCGGGGTGCCGTTTTCCGAGGACCTCCAGGGCTTGCCCCTGGCCCGGCTGCGCTGTGTGGACGGCGAGATCATTGACGTGGCGGAGCGGACGAGTTTTTGGGTTGACGCCCAGGGTCGTAAGCACGTGGTCCAGGCCGACGACCGCCAGGAATTGTCCTGCGCCTGGGACGCCCGACTTGTCTGGGATGCGGCCGGGCAATGGCGGGTTTGGACGCCGCCCCTCTTGGCCGCCGTGCAGGCCCAGGCCGAAAGCGCTATCGACGCCCAGGCCGATGCCTTGCTTGAGCCCCACATGAGCCTGACGCCTGGCCGCGTCATGACCTACATGGCCAAGGAGGCCCAGGCCCGGGACTTTTTGGCTGCCGAAAATCCCGACCCAGTGGACTATCCCCTTATCGCCGGCGAAGTGGGCATCACCGGCGACACGCCCCAGGCCGTGGCCGAAACCATCCTGACCATGGCCAAATCCTGGCAAACCCTGGGCGCGGCCGTGGAGTCGACGCGGCTGGCGGCCAAAAAACGGGTACGCGAGGCGACGGACGAGCAGGCCGTGCAAGCGGTCCTGTCC
>CAZBER010000030.1:0-47071 GCA_964490985.1 uncultured Desulfovibrionaceae bacterium
GCTTGCCGTCCGCGTATTCCACGGCCACCTGGGTCTTGCCGTCCGGCCGCAGGAAATCGAGTATTCCCTTTTTGCGCACATAGGACAGGCGGCGCGACAGCTTGTGGGCCCAGGAAATGGGCGCGGGCATGAGGGTTTCGGTCTCGTCGCAGGCAAACCCGAACATCATGCCCTGGTCGCCCGCGCCCTGTTCCTCGGGCCTGGCCCGGGTCACGCCCTGGGCGATGTCCACGGACTGCTTGCCCACCGAGGAGACCACGGAGCTCGTTTCCCAGTCAAACCCCATGTCCGAGCTGTTGTAGCCGATTTCCTTGACCGTCTCGCGCACGACGGCCGGGAAGTCCACGGCGGCGCGGGATGAGATTTCGCCGGCGATAAAGGCCAGGCCCGTGGTGACCAGGGTCTCGCAGGCAACGTGGGCCTCGGGGTCGAGGGCCAGCAGGGCGTCCAGAACGGCGTCGGAAATCTGGTCCGCCACCTTGTCCGGATGGCCTTCGGTCACGGATTCGGAGCTGAACAGATACTTCCCCTTGGCATTGATCATGATGCGTCCTTCCTTGTCGTGTTTGGCGGCGCTGCCGCCGTGGGCGGGACTGTCAGCCGGCCCGGGCCAGGCTGTTGTCCCGGCTTTCCCGGTTGTAGAAGTACTCGTTTATTTCCTGGTAGAGTTGCTCCAGGCGCTCGGGGGCGATGTCGCAGATGCCGCCGTAGGCCTTGGTGAAATGCACCTGCTGGTAGTCCAGGCGGTACGGCTCGATTTTCCCTGCAGCGATCAGTTCGTCATAGAGGATCGAGCCGGGCAGGGGGCTGTAGATGCTCCAGGTGAAGCGGTCCAGTTCCAGGGACTTGGCCAGGTCAAAGGTCTGGCGCACGTCGGATTCGTCCTCGCCGGGAATGCCGATCATGAAAAAGCCGAAGACCTTGACGTAGCGCTTGGCCAGGCGGACCTTTTCCCGGATGGCCTGGACCGTGATTTTCTTGCGCAGCCGGGCCAGGCTCTTGGGCGAGCCGGTCTCGATGCCGAGATCCAGCTGGGTCAGGCCGGCCTGGCGCATAAGCCGCAGTTCCGCCTCGTCGATCAGGTCGATGCGGGTGAGGGCCTGCCACCGGATGCCGAGCTGTTTTTCCAGCAGCAGCCGGCAGAATTCCCGCACCCACTGCCGGTCCAGGTTGAAGATGCTGTCCTTGAACCAGATGCCCTCGATGCCGTAGTCCGCCTTGAGGGCCGCCACTTCCTCGACCACGCGTCCGGGCGACTTGATGCGCCATTTGCGGCCCATGGTCTGATGCACGGCGCAAAAGGCGCACTGATAGGGACAGCCCCGGGAGACGATCATGGAAATGCCCCGGATGCCGCGCAGGCTTTGGTTGTGCTCGATGTAGCGGTCAATGGGGAAGGCCGCGTAATCGGGCATGGGCAGGCTGTCCAGGTCGTCGATGCGCCGGGCCTTGCCGCTGATGACCAGGGCGCCGTCCAGGCGATGGCACAGCCCGTCGATCCCTTCCGGGGACCGGCCGTCTTGCAGGGCCTGGGCCAGGGCGGCCAGGGCCGCCTCGCCCTCGCCCCGGATGACGAAATCCACATCCGGCTCGGCCAGCGCGCCGTCCGGGTCCAGGGTCGGATGCACGCCGCCGAGCACGGTATGGGCCCGGGGAGCGACGGTGCGAACAATGCGGGCCACGCGCAGGGCTTCGGGAAAGGTCGGGGTCATGGCCGTGATGCCGACCAGGTCGGGATCATGGGCCGCCAGGCGCCGGGCCAGCTCCTGGCTGTCCATGCAAAGCCCCTGCATGTCGATCAGGCGCGTCTCGTGCCCCTGCGCCTTGAGAAAGGCGCACAGGCAGGCCAGGCCCAGGGGCGGTTCGAAGGGCGCGACATAGAGGTTTCCGCCCTTGATCCATTGCAGGTAGTCCTCGAAGCGGTTTCGGAATTCCTTGCCGTCGTAGAACGAAGGATTGACCAGCGTAATCTTCATGGCTCACCTCGCCTTCCCGGCCCAGGCCTTGTCAGATGGCGTAGCTGAACGGCGTTTCGGCCTGGGCGAAGAATTCGGAGTAGATGCGTTTGCGGATACGGACGAACTCGTAGCCGGCCCGGTCCCGGGGCCGGGGCAGGTCCACGGCCACGATCCGCTTGATGGTTCCGGGCCGGTTGGACATGACCACCACCCGGTCGCCCAGGAAGATGGCCTCGTCGATGTCGTGGGTGACCAGGATCATGGTGGTGCGGCCGGCTTCCCGGATGCGCAGGATTTCCTGCTGCATCTGGATGCGGGTCAGGGCGTCCAGGGCCCCGAAGGGCTCGTCGAGGAGCAGGATGCGCGGCCGGTTGACCAGGGCCCGGGCAATGGCCGCCCGCTGGGCCATGCCTCCGGAAAGCTGGTGCGGGTAGGCCCCGGCGAACCCCTCCAGCCCGACCAGGGACAGGTGTTCCCGCACCAGCCGGGCCTTCTCCGCCCTGTCCGCCCCACTGAGCCCAAAGGCCACGTTGTCCTCGATGGTCAGCCACGGCAGCAGGCGGTGCTCCTGGAAGACCATGCCCCGGTCGCGGCCGGGACGGGAAATGCGGCTTCCGGCCAAAAACACGCTGCCTTCGGAGCCCTGTTCCAGCCCGGCGATGATGCGCAGCAGCGTGGACTTGCCGCAGCCGCTGGCCCCGACAATGGAGACGAATTCCCCTTCGGCGATGTCCAGGTCGATATGGCGCAGGGCCGCCACATTGCCGGCCCGCGTCCGAAAGGCCTTGTGCAGGCCCTCGATGGACAGCAGGCTTGCTGCCGGAGCCAGGGGCGCTTCAGGTGCCGACATACGACGCCCTCCAGGGGATCAGGCGGGTTTCCAGGCGCTTGAGCCCCATGTCCATGAGCTTGCCGCACACGCCGATGGTGATCATGCCCACAATGACCGTGTCCGGCTGGGAAAGCTGGCGGGCGTCCATGATCAGGTAGCCCACGCCGCTGGCCGCGGCGATCATCTCCGCCGCCACCACGCACATCCAGGCCACGCCCACGCCGACCCGGATGCCGGTCATGATGGCCGGCAGCGCCCCGGGCAGCACCACCTGGCGGATGAACTTCCCCCGGGGCGTCTCCAGGATCCTGGCCACCTCCACGTACTTGTGGTCCGTCTGCCGGATGGCGTCGATGACGCTGATAAGGATGGGGAAGATGGCGCCCAGGAAGATGATGGAGACCTTGGACAGCTCGCCGATGCCAAGCCACAGGATGGCCAGGGGAATCCAGGCCAGGGGCGGAATGGGCCGCAGGATCTGGATGCCTGCGTCGCACAGCCTGGCCAGGGACCGGGACAGCCCGATGGCCACCCCGAGTCCCACGCCCAGGGCCACGGCCAGGGCCGCTCCCTGAAACACGCGCCAAAGGCTCACGCCGATGTGCCGCACCAGGCCGCCGTCCCGGACCAGTTCCCAAAACGTGGCCAGCACCCGGGTCGGGGCCGGCAGGGTCACGGGCGTGACCAGGCCGGCCGCGGCCGCCAATTGCCACGCCGCCACAAGGCAAAGGGGCAGGGCCGCGTATTGCGCCGCGCGCCCGATGCCGGGCAGAAGGGCTTGTTCCCGTGGTTCCATGATGCACGTCCCTTTGGTTTGCCGCGCCTACTCGATGCCGGCCGCCTGCAGGTAGCGGGGGTCGAGGAAGGCGGCTATGTCCACCGGATTTTTGGTGATGCCCGAGGCGCGCAGGAAGGCCTCGGTCTTTTTGAGCTCTTCCGTGGTCTGGGGCGTCAGGGCCGGGTTGAAGTCCAGCTTGGCCAGGAGCCTGGCCACCTGGTCCGGGGGCAGGCCGATGTCCTTGGTAATGCAGGCGGCCGCCTCGTCCGGATGGTCCCGGATGAACTCCCGGCCGCGCTCAAAGGCGCGCAGGAACGCGGCCGTCAGGTCCGGGTTGCGGCTGGCAAAGGCATTGACCGCGATGATGAAAAGGTCGCCCTGCTTGATCCCGGTGCCGTCGGCCAGGACCCGGGCCGTGCCGTTTTCCGTGAGCCGGGTGACCAGGGGCTCCCAGAAGCACCCGGCCTCGATGTCGCCGCTGGCCAGGGCCGTGGCGATGTCGGCGTGGGGCAGGTTGATCAGGTCGATGTCGCTCGTGGTCAGCCCGGCGGAGGCCAGGACCAGAACCAGCAGGTGATGGGCATAGGAACCCTTGACCACGGCCACCTTTTTCCCCTTGAGGTCCCGGGGCGAGGTCAGGGGGGAGTCCTGACGCACCATGACGGCCAGGGACTTGGGGCCGGTGGCGGTCAGGGCGATGACGCGGGTGTCCTGGCCGGCGGCGCGGGCAATGAGCGCCGGGGTGTCGCCCATAAAGCCGATGTCCTGCTGGCCGGCGGCCATGGCCTCGTTGATGGGCGGGCCGGCGGGAAACGAGCTCCATTGGACGGTCGCGCCCAGGGGCTTGACGGCCTCTTCCAGCCAGCCCTTGGCCTTGACCACGAAAATGGGGGCGTACATGGGGGTGGGTTGCAGGGCCACGCGGATGGTCTTGGCCTCGGCGGCCAGGGCCGGCTGGGCCAGGGCGATGGCGGTCCACAACCAGGCGAGAAGCAGGGGCAGTGTTTTCATGATGCCGTTCTCCCGCGCGCCAGCGGCGCGCCTTTCGGGTCAGTTGCCGGGATGGCGGACCAGGCGGTCCAGGTGCCGAAACAGCGGATGGGCCGCGTTTTCCTCGGCCTGGCGCACGGCAAAGGTTTCGTTGACGGCTTCCTCGGGCTCGATGATCCAGACTGCGGCCAGGTCCACGTCGCCGCGGCGCTGGCGCAGCTTTTGGTAGGCGTCCTGGAACCGGGGGCCGGCCACGATGGACCGGACCGGACGACCCGTTAGGCCGTAGCTGACGCCGTCCGGGCCGGCCAGGAGCACGGCGACGGGTTTGTCGTGCCACAGGCCGTAGAGCAGGTTCTTGTTGGAGGTGGCGGACTCCAGAAATTCCCAAAGGACAATGTTGCCGTCGCCGTCCAGGGAGAGGGACTGCTTGACCACGGCATGGATACGGCCGTTGGCGTCCGTGGTGGCCAGAACCTTCACGGTCCGTTCGTCCTCGAAAAGGGTGCGTATGGCGTCATTGAGAGGCGCGGCCATGGTTTCCTCCGATGGGTTGCGCCGCCGGGCGGCTGGTTTTTCTTTTGCGCGTCACAGCAGGCGCGACAGATCCGTGTCCGGATGGTTGCCGCACCGGCGGTAGTCGTCGAAATCCACACCCAGGCCGTAGGCGGCCCGAATCGTGTGCAGGCCCAGGGCCAGGCGCACGTAGTAGTCCAGGGACGGGTTTTGCTGTCCCCGAAATTCGGAGCCGGGGCGGGGGACCCAGACGATGAACACCGTGGTCACGCCGTGGCGGGCCAGGTCTTCGGCTTCGGTCAGAGTGGATTCCAGGGCTTGGTTTTCGTCCGTAAAGCCTTCGGGTCGGGCCAACTCCACGCCGCCGACAATGCCGGTGCCCACCCGGCCCCGGCCGAAGATGTCCACGGCCCGGATCAGGCGCTCCTTCCAACCCTGGTAGCCGAGGGCTTCGGCCTTGCCCGGGCAGATCCAGCCGAAAAGCCGTTCGTTTAAGACTTCCAGGTCCGTGGTGAAGCTGGAAAGCCCGGTCTGCGCGTAAAGCCGTCGCAGCTGCTTTTGGCTGAACGCGCTGCCGATCAGCTGGCTGGGGAACTTTTGCGGCTCGAAAAGCTCGCCCACGGCTTGCAAAATCTCGATGTAATGGTCCACTTCGCGGTCAAAGAGTTCCGGGCCGCCGGTATCCGTGCCCGCGGTCAGGCAGATGTTCGTGAACCGGCCGGGCTCCTTGAGGGCCTCGGCAATGGTCTCGGCCACGTCCTGGGGCTTCAGGCGCGTGGGGATGTCCCAGGCCGCCTTTTGCTGCTTCTGGTGGCTGACGATGTCGCAGAACCGGCAGCCGTTGCCGTTGCCCCAGAAATGGCAGAAGCTGGACTGGAAGATGTTGAGGCGTTGGGGCCGGGCCGTGACCACGTACTTCATGGGCAGGCCGGAGCTGGTGTATTTGTCGTAATAGGCCGGGGCGGGCCACAGCTCCACCTCTTCCAGCTCTTCGCCGTGGTCGGTCAGGACGAAGCGGCCGTCGCGGGCATCCACGCGATAAGGATTATGGGCCAGGGGCGTGGGGTCGGTCAGGATGGTGGTGCCGTCGCGCAAAAGCAGGGATTCCGGAACCGCGGACAGGCTCGCGTCCCGGGAGCCGAACAGGTAGGCCCCGCGCAACTGGTGCCGGTCCGGGTCCACCTGGGCCAGGGCGCGCTCGGTATAGTGCACGCCCCGGCGCTGCACGTCGATTTTCAGGGCCACCAGCCGGGGCATTTCCGGATACTTGGCCAGCACATCGGCCAGGGCCGGTTCCTGGGGACGGGAGTGTTGCAAGGCGAGGCTCATGGGGTCCTCCTGTGCCGGGAGCGGGCCGGCGTTTTCGTTTGACGGGTTGCGGCGCGCCTGGCCCGGCTTTTTCGGGCCAAAGGGGGCGCGTCGTGGGAAAGCGGTTTTTTAAACATCACTAAAACAGTCGATCTACTGATATAATGGCCCGTCCAGGGCGTCAACCGCCCATACGGCGCATTTTTCTGTATTACTCCTGAAAAGATAATGGCTTAGAAAAATATCATTATTTTGATCAAAAAAGTTAGGAAATATCCCGCCCAAGGCGGCAGTTCCGCTATGCTCCACGCCTTGTTTTTCGAAAGTGAGGAAAAACGATTTGTTATGATGGTCACTTGGGCGGCTGGCCCTGGTTGTCGAACAATTTTTGGCAGGGTGGTTGGAAAAGCCTCGACAGGGGGACGGGGATATTTTATTAAATTCATCAACAACATCGTTTTAGTGATGTTTATGAACAAGCATCGGCCCACTGGCCGGTACCGCACCATCCCAAGGAGGCAGGCATGTCCCAGATCTTTACCGACGCTTCAAGCGCCATTGGCAGGACGCCCCTGATCCGTCTCAACCACTTGTCCAACGGCAAAGCCGTGCTGCTGGCCAAGATCGAGGGCCGCAACCCGGCCTATTCCGTCAAGGACCGCATCGGCACGGCCATGATCGAGGATGCCGAGCAGCGCGGCGAGCTGGCCCCGGGCAAGGAGATCATCGAGCCCACCAGCGGCAATACCGGCATTGCCCTGGCCTTTGTGGCCGCGGCCAAGGGCTATCCGCTCACCCTGACCATGCCCGAGACCATGAGCCTGGAGCGGCGTCGGGTGCTGGCCTTTCTGGGAGCCAAGCTGGTGCTCACCCCCGGCCCCGAAGGCATGGCCGGGGCGGTGCGCCGGGCCGAGGAAATCAAGGCATCCGACCCGTCCCGCTATTTTTTGCCCCAGCAGTTCAAGAACCCGGCCAACCCGGCCATTCACGAGCGGACCACGGGCCCGGAAATCTGGGCGGATACGGACGGGGCCGTGGATGTGGTGGTTTCCGGCGTGGGCACCGGCGGCACCATCACGGGCGTGTCCCGCTACCTCAAACACAACCGAGGAAAAAACATCGAGAGCGTGGCCGTGGAGCCGGCGGCCAGCCCGGTGATCACCCAGACCCTGGAAGGAAAGCCGATCAAACCCGGGCCGCATAAAATCCAGGGTATTGGGGCGGGGTTTATTCCGGACACCCTGGATCTGTCCGTGGTGGACCGGGTGGAGCGAATCGAAAACGACGAAGCCATCCAGGCTTCCCGGCGGCTGGCCAAGGAAGAAGGCATCCTGGCCGGCATTTCGTCCGGGGCGGCCGCGGCCGCAGCCATCCGCCTGGCCTCCCTGGACGCGTTTGCCGGCAAGACCATTGTGGTCATTTTGCCGGATGCCGCGGAGCGGTATTTGTCCACCCCGCTGTTCGAGGGCATCGGCGAATAGTTCGGGCCGGGCCGTTCGGCGCGATCCTGGCCGAACGGCCCGGTTCGGGACCCTGCCCGATTCGGAGCGCCCCATGGCGGATGTCGTGGCCGTGGCCGTCAGCGGCGGCACGGACAGCCTCATGTCCCTGGTCTCCCTGGTGGAGGCCGGGCGGCGTGTCGTGGCCCTGCACGCCTTTTTCCTGCCGCCAGACGAGCAGCGCCGGCAAGTGGCCCGGGCCTTGGCCGCCATCTGCCGTGGCCTGGGCGTCGAATTTTTTGTCCTGGACCTGTGGCAGGCTTTTGACGCGGCCGTGATCGCGCCTTTTGCCGCGGCCTACGCCGCCGGGCAGACCCCCAATCCGTGCGCCTGGTGCAACCGGCGCATGAAATTCGGCCTGCTGTGGGAGGCGGCCAGGCGTCAGGGAGCCGGGCAGCTGGCCACGGGCCATTATGCCGGCATCGTTCGGGACTCAAGCGGCCGGGCCGCCCTGGTGCGCGGCCTGGACGACACCCGGGACCAAAGCTATTTTCTCAGCCTCGTTCCCCGGGACGTCCTTGATCAGGCGGTCTTTCCCATGGCCGCACAGCGCAAGACAGCGGTCCGGGTCCGGTTGGCCGAGCGCGGGCTGGCCCCTCCCTTGCCGCGCGAATCCCGGGACATCTGTTTCGTGCCGGGCAACGATTACCGGCGCTTTTTGCTGGAGCGGGGCGTCGCCCTGCCCGGGGCCGGGCCCGTGGTCCTGGCCGACGGCCGCGAGATCGGCCGGCACCAGGGGCTTTGGCGCTACACCATTGGCCAGCGCCGGGGGCTTTGCATCCCCTGGACCGAGCCGCTTTACGTGCTGGCCAAGGACCAGGCCCGAAACGCCCTGTGCGTGGGGCCGCGCCAGGCTCTGGCCAGCCAAGGATGCCGGGTGGCGGACGTCAATGTCCTGATCCCGCCGCAGCAGTGGCCCGGCGAGCTTGCCATCCGAACGTGCTTCCGCATGCCTCCCCGCCCGGTTTCGGTGGCTTGGCGCGGGGAAACCCTGGACATCGCCTTTGCCGCGCCCTTGCCGCGCCCCGCTCCGGGCCAGGTGGCCACGCTCTATGACGCCCAGGGGCGAGTTCTGGCCGGCGGCGTGATCATGCCCTTTCCCGGTTTTTTTCTTTCCCGTTCCTTGTGCCTGCCGCTTAAGCGCCAAACGTAAATCCCGGGTGCTTTCCCTGGGCCGGATGCGACGCATGCCGGAATCCAGCCGCGCAGCCTGCCTTTCCTGGCGCCTTAAATATTTGAAAAGGTTATGCAATAATTTCCCAAAGGGCTGGCATGGCCCTTGTCTTTTACGATATTGGGAAAACAGCGCCCTGTGTGATGCCGACATTCTCCGGCCGCGGCATACGACAACGCATGGCGTTGACTTCCCTTTTCAAGAAGGTGCGTTCCTTTCGCCAAGGAGCGCCATGGCGCCGTGAGGTTGGTTTTTCGGCCGGCTCGCGGCGCCGGTTCGTCGGAAACCGGAACAGGAACCCAAGGAGGAAGGATTCATGAAACGTTTGCGCGGCATTTTGTTGCTGGCCGTGCTCGTGCTCGGCGCAGCCACCGTGGCCAGCGCGGCCACCGAAGTGAAGATGGTCGGCGATGCCCTCGTCTACGGCAACTTTTGGGCGAACCGCAACTTCACCGGCTGGAGCACCGGCACCTGGAACGACAATGCCCTGAACTACACGCCCGCCGGCACCCAGACCGAGGAACGTTTCCAGATCTGGGAGCGCTTCCGTCTGCGCTCGGATTTCGTGGCCAACGAGGCCGTGAAGTTTCGGCTCGGCATCAAGGTGGAGGACATCTGGGGCCACGGCACCTTCACTGCCGCCAACCCGGCCGTGTCCATCGCCGTGTACCAGGCCTACCTGCAATTCAAATGGCCCGGCTGCGATGTGGAAGTCACCGCCGGCCTGCAGGATTTCTCCTTCCCGGCCAATGCGTTCTTCTGCGATTCCGTGATCTACGGCGGCGACCGGGCCGCCGCCCTGGTGATCAACGCCCCGCTCATTCCGGACACCCTGTCCCTGGTGACCGCGTTCACCCGGATGCTCGACAACAACCGGACCTACGATCCCACCACCACCCAGGTGGCCGATGAGCTGGACGCCTACTTCCTGGCCCTGCCCATCACCCTGCCCGGCTTCAAGGCCACCCCGTACGGGATTCTGGCCGTGGCCGGCCGCAGCGCCAACTACTTCACCGCCGGCTCCTATGGCCCCAATTCGACCTTCGGCGACAACCTGTTCTCCGCCGGGGCGGTGCTCAATGCCATGACGCGTTCCAATGGGTTCAAAAACGCCCAGAATCCCATCTGGTGGGTTGGCGGCACCTTTGAAGTGTCGGCCCTTGATCCGGTGAAGTTCTACGCCGACGTGGTCTACGGCGCCGGAGCCGAAAGCGACCGCAAGGCGAACAAGCGCCAGGGCTGGTTCATCGATGCCGGCGCCGAGTACACGGGCTGGGACGTGCTGACTCCCCAGATCTTCGGCTGGTGGTCCACGGGTGAGGACGGCTCCATCCGCAACGGCTCCGAGCGCATGCCCACGATCATGCCCAACTGGGGTCCGGGCAACAACTTCCTGTTCGACAGCTCCCAGGAGCTGGCCAAGGACTACACCCAGGGCGTCAACCCCACAGGCAGTTGGGGACTGGGCGCCGCCCTCGACAAGATCTCGTTCGTGGAAAAGCTCTCCCACCGCCTGAGCCTCGTCTACCTGCGCGGCACCAACGCCGCCTCGGCCATCCGCAACCTGAACCTGCTGTTGGGCAGCAACCCCTACTACACCATGGGCCGCGACCTGACCCAGGGCGAGTACATTGTGGGTGTCGGCTTCGACAACACCTATCAGATCTACGAAAACCTCGGTTTCGTTACAGAAACCGGCTGGGCTCACGGCGACTTCGAAAAAAGCGTCTGGGGCCGGCGTTTGGTCAACAAGGCCCGCGACGGCGACCTCTGGCACGCGGCCTTTGGCTTGAAGTACACGTTCTAGGCGTCTTATTTCCGGTTTCCCAGGCGATCTGGCCGGGGCTCTCGGGCCCCGGCTTTTTTTTCGCTTTCCCGAAGCCGAGCGCCGATTCCCTTTGGCCAAAGCCAAGAAAACCCGCCCCTTTATCCGGTTCCGAGCCGCAGCATATCGCGGACCTCCTCCTGGATGGCCAGGCAGGCGCTGTCCGTGCGGACCCTGGGGCGCGGCGCGGGCAGGGGAAAACGCCGCACCACGCCCTGGCCCGCCTGGCCCATGACCAGGATGGCATCGGCCAGTTGGACGGCTTCGGAAACGTCGTGGGTCACGAAGAGAATGCTCATGTTCATGGCCTGGTGCAGGGCGATGAGCAGTTCGTGCATCTGCTCCCGCGTGATGGCGTCCAGGGCGGCAAACGGCTCATCCATGAGCAGGACCCTGGGCTCAAGCGCCAAAACCCTGGCCAGGGCCAGCCGTTGCCGCATTCCGCCCGAGAGGGCCTTGGGCAGATGGCGCTCGAAACCGGCCAGCCCGACGCGCGCCAGCATGCGTTCGGCCTCCGCGCGGCGCGCGGCCCTGCCTTTGCCGGCGGCGCGCAAGCCCATGGTGACGTTTTCCAGGGCCGTCAGCCAGGGAAACAAGGCGTCCTCCTGGAAGACCACGGCCCGTTTCGGCCCGGGAGACCGGCAGGGCTGGCCGTCCAGCAGGACGCTGCCCGCGTCGGGACGGGAAAAGCCGGCCAGGATGTTGAGCAGGGTGCTCTTGCCGCAACCGCTGGGGCCAAGAAGGGCCAGTATCTCGCCGTGGCGCAGCCGCAGGCTGACGCCCGGCAAAATGGTCCGGGATTCCCCTTGAACCGTAAACGCCTTGACGATGTCCCGGGCTTCGAAGCGCACATCCGTCATAGGCGTCGGGCGCTTTTGAAGGCTGCGCCGAGGGCCAGCCCGAGCAGGACGTCCGCCAGCCAGCCCAGGGCGGACATGAGCAGGATTCCCACCAGGATCATGTCCACCCTTCCCACCAGCCGGGCGTCCATGATCATGGCCCCGACGCCGTCCGGCACCCCTGTCAGCTCCCCGAGCACCAGGTAGGCGAAACCGAGCCCCAGGCCGAGGCGCAGGCCGGCGCGGATGTGGGGCATGGCCGCCGGCATGATGACGCGCAGGAAAACAGCGGCCCGGGAAAGCCCCAGCATGGTCCCGGCGCGGATAAGCACCGGCGGGACCGTGGCCGTGCCGGCCGCCGCATTGAGATAGATGGGGAAAAACCCCGCCAGGGCGACGAGAAAGACCGTGGAGCGAAAACCGATGCCGAGCCAGACCAGGGACAAGGGCAGCCAGCATATTCCCGGCACGGAACGCAGGCCGTTGACCAGCGGCGAGAGCAGGCGGGACAGCAGGGGCATGCGGCCCGAGGCCACGCCCAAGGGAAGGCCGAACACCGCGGCCAGGGCAAAGCCGCCGCCCACCCGGGACAGGCTGGCGATCAGGTCGCTTCCGAACCGCCCCTGGTACGCGCTTGCCCCCGGGCTCCCCGATACGTAGCCTTTCAGGGCCGTCCACACGCTGCCCGGAGACGGCAGCAGATAGGGAGGGACCAGCGCTTCCCGGCTGACGGCCCACCAGAAAAACAGGATGGCCAGCGGCAAAACCAGGGAAATGCCCCAGGCCCACGGCACGCGACGCAAGCGGCCCTACTGGCTGCGCAGCCCGGCGACGAACCGCCTGTCGACCAGCCTGTCGTAGTCCGGCTCCTGCTCGATCATGCCCAGGGCCTTCATGCGGGCGCCCAGGGCGGCCAGCCGCCGCAGGAACACGTCGTCCATGTCCCAGGCGAGCTCCATGTTCCGGGCCGCGGCTTCGAGGACCGCAGGCTCCACGCCGAAGCGGCTCGCCGCCTCGCCCAGCCACAATGCCTGGTCGGCCGCAAGCGCCTTGGTGGCCCGCACATGGGCCGCCACCAGCGTTGCCACGGTTTCCGGGTGCTGTTCGACGGTTTCCCGGCGCACGAGCATGCCCGCGTTGATGGGGCCGATGGCGTCATCGAAGTAGGGGTAGGCCAGGATTTCCCCATATCCCTGAAGCACCGCCTGGGTGGGAAGCGGTTCGCCGGAGAGAAAGGCGTCGATGTCGCCTTTGGCCAGGGCCGTGCCCATATCGAAGAAATCCACGCGCACCAAGGTCACGTCCTTGGCCGGGTCCAGTCCGGCGTGGACAAGGGCCTCGCGCAGCAAAATCTCATGCATGGTGCCCGGCACATAGGCAATGCGCTTGCCTTTCAGGTCCTTGACGGACGTGAGGCCCGAGTCCTTGCGAACCACCAGGGCCGAACACTTGTTGCAGAGCGCGGCCACCAAAACCACGGGTTCCCCGCGCGAGGCGGCCTGGATGGCCAGGGCCAGGGTGGTGCCGGTCATGTCCAGGCTGCCGGCCAAAAGCGCCGCCTTCTGGTCGCCCGGATTGGTGAAGGGGTGGACCGCCACCTGGATGTGGGGCGAGAACCGCTCATAGAGAAACGGCTGTATGGTCTGGGCCGTTTTCCAGGTCCCCACCCGAAACGGCCCGCTGTCGGCCGCCCGGGCCGGAGCGGGGAGGGCCAGGATCGTCAGCGCGAAAACCAGGCGGAGCACAGCCAGCATCGTTTCCTCCCCAACGCCGGTTTGCGGATTTTATGCGTTGTCGCCCACTGCGCCGTCCAGAGGCCATGCCGTGTCTCCTCTGCCCGGCGGGTGACAGGAGCCGGCCCGGCGACCTGCCCCTGTCTTTTCGAGACATGCCAGATTTGGCCGAAGACGTCAGCAGGCGTCAACAACGCCGTCATAGCGATAGGTCGGATTCGGCCGGCCCGGACTGAGGCTTTTCAAGTTGGTTATTGCGGCATCGATCCGGTGCTTGTCGCAGGATTTCTGCAACTGCTCGCGCACCATGCGCTCCAACCGTTCCGGCGACATTTCCACTCGGGCGTTTATGATGCAATCGGATTGCGCATCGGCTGCGGACATGTCGCAATTGAGCATGACATCGCCGTCCGTGCGCGTCAGGCTGGCCACGCATTGTCCGCTGCCGCTGGTCAAGAGCATTTTGACATGGCCGACGGCAGCGGATGCGTTTTGAAAGGCGTCCTTGAGGCCATTGGCCAGATCGGCAAAAAAGGCCTGCCAGCGGGAATTGTCGGGGCCGGAAAGACGGACGGCGGCATTGAGCCAACCCAGCACGGCTTCGCCTGCGGCATAGGTGTCGTAATCCACGTCAACCACTTTGCAGCCGGATTTTTCGTCCTCGAGAACCGAAGACAGCCAGGCGTCGACGCCGTCGCCGGTGAGGGCGGAGATCTGTCGCAGTTCCGTGTCCGGGTAGTGCTGCTTGAGCAGGTCGGTTATCTCTTGCAAGGCCTCGGAGGAGAGCAGATCGCTCTTGTTGATGAGGATGGTGTCGGCCTCCTCCATCTGCTTGCGGACAATGTAGGCGGCGCTGTCATGCAACTGCTTGCGGGCGCCTGAAAAAATTTCCCGTACCCGCTGCGGGTCGACCAATACGCTAAACGGCGCAAGGGCAAATCGCTGCCGGAACTTGTCCTTGAGCGGTTGCAGGATTGTGGCGGAAAGGTCCGTACAACTGCCGACCGGCTCGCCTATGATGACATCCGCATGCGCTTCGTTTTGGTGCTTTTCGACAGCGTGCATGAACCCCGGGAAGTTGCAGCAAAAGCAGCTGCCGGAGACTTCCTGCACCGGCATGCCGTTTTGCGACAGCAGGCCCGTATCCACCGAATCCGGGGCCTGATCGTTGGTGATCAAGCCGATGCGTTTTCCCTGGGCAAAAAGGCGGTCGGCAACCTGCCGCAACAAGGTGGTTTTTCCCGCTCCCAGAAAGCCACCAATCAGGATGAGATGCGTTTTTTCCATGGCAAAAGCCTCCTTTGTGGCCGGTTTGCGGATCGATTTACCCGGCGATGCGTTCGGGTTCGCTTTGCGGCAAAAAACGCCTGACCAGATGGTCATAGCATCCGCCGCCCACAACGCCGCCCAGTATGGGGGCGAGGATGTAGACCGTAAAAAAGCCGCCGCGCGGCCCTGGTATGGCGATGGCTCCCCAGCCCGCCATCCAGGCGAAAAGACGGGGGCCGAAGTCGCGGGCAGGGTTGAAACCCGCCTGGGTCAGGGGGGCGATGACCGAGATGAGGATGGTGATGGTCAGGCCGATAAACGGCGCAAAAAGCGTGCCGTTGGGGCGGTTGGCATTCTGGAGATCGGTCAGGGCGAATATGAAAAAGACCAGGATCGCGGTTCCGATGCCCTCGGCGACCATGGCCTGGACATGGCTCACCGTCTTGTAGGCCTGTTGATCCGTGCCGAAGTTCCCGGGATTGGGAAAATATTCGCCGAACAGCATGGCGCTTTTTTCACTTCCCGCCTGCCCCCGGACAATGGCTTTGTCCTGTTCGTAGGTGTTGAGGACGCCGCTGAACAAGGAAAAAAGCAAGGCGGCCGCCAGAAACGCACCGGTCAACTGGGAAAGTATGTAGGGAATGATGTTGGCGCGCGGGAAGGAGCGCCAGATCGAGCAGGCTATGGTGACGGCCGGATTGAAATGCGCGCCGCTGACCATGCTGGTGGCATAGATGCCCAGTGCGATGACCAGTCCCCATACCACGGCTACCTGAAAAAGGCCTTGCAAGGCTCCGGTGAGGACCGCCACAAAAACGGAGCCCACGCCAAAAAAGACAAGAAAGAAGGTGCCTATGCATTCGGCCAGGCAGGCTCCTGTTAAGGTATTTCCTTTGCTCATGATGAGCCCCTCACATTTTGAAGATTGAAATGTATCGCTTCCCAGCGATGCTGTCGCTCTCCGGACGCACAGTGGGGCATGCCTGAAAAAAGGCGGCCACTTTTTTGCGCAGCAACTATTGACTATGTCTTCTAATAGACTAAGTCAAGTATAAAATGTCACCCGTATAATTTTAAAAAATTATTTAAAATCAATAAGGTATGAATATTTTAAGGGGTGCGGCAAGGGGGCCGGTTGCTGGAGCGGGGCATGTGCTCGATTTTGCCCGCCGGGCTCAATGCGATTCCTTTGCCGGACGGACCGTGAGGCCTGCTGCCCGAAGCGTGGCCCGGGCCGTGGGAAGATCGAATCCGCGCCACGGGCCTTGGCTCGATATCGTGTCCCGGGGATTGGCGGCCTGCTCGACGATGATGGTGTTGCCGCCGCAGTGCAGCGTGCTGGGGGTGGGCGGATGCACGCACAGGTGCCTGCCGCCGTCGGGATATTCCAGCCGCGCCACGGCCGCGACGCGGCGCAGATAGGCCTCCGACACCTGGCCGAAACGGGCCAGGGGGGTGCCCATGACAGGAACCCGGGCCATGACGCCGGTCCCGGAAGCGCCGATGGACCGGGCGCGACGCGCTTCGGTCAGGATTTCCGCGGCGGAATGCTCCGGCCCCAACGGTTCGATGAGATATTGCACTTCCAAACCGCCGGACAGGGCCGTTTCGATGGTGCGCAGGCGCATTGCGACGGTATGCCCGGTATCAATGCCCTCGCGCAGGCGAACCACGTGGTAGGCCATGGAAAAGCCGGCATCCTTGAGGGCCTTGACCGTATCCAGGTCCATTTCGCCGGTGTTGACGACAAGGTGGATGTCGTCGCCTATCCGATCCCGGACGCGTCTGCCCAAGGCGAGCAACCGGTCCAGCGGATAGAACTGCGTGGTGCGCAGGACGACGAAATCAGCCCCGCCATCCGCCAACTGGCCGGCTTTGGCGACAACCGCCTCGGCGGAAAGCGGCGGCGATACCGTGTAGGCATCCCACTTGGCGGCATGGCTGCAAAAGGAGCAGTCCATTTGGCACGGCGTGCTGTCTATACCGATGACGCTCCAGACAGAGCCTCTGTTCGCGGACAGCGTGCGCGTCATCGCGTCAGCACGATCAAGAAGATGCTTGATGTCCCGATCGCTGACGCCAGTATTCAGAAGCAGCTCGGAGTCTTCACACGTGTATTTGGTATCATCGAGAGTACCAGGTTGCATATCTACCTCGTTGCCGGCTTCGCAGGGGGATTGAATTTTTTTCCGACCACCCCGATCGGGCAAGGCGTGAATATGACTAGTGCTTCTAATAGACTAAGTCAAATAAAAGAAAACCGCTTTCTCGCCGCGCCATGCACACCCAATCACAGGCATCGCCGGCAGCGGTCAGAATGTGAAGGCCATATCCTCGACAGGGACAGGGCTCTTTGGCTATGGACACGGCATGTGGCGTTGCCGGTTTCGGGGTAAGCCCCAAGCGGGGCTTGCAGGTGAGGAGCGCTTTGTAAGGAATTAAAAATGTTCGATTTAGTCGATTGCCCCTGCACAGGGAAAAATCTGGCCCGACTGGTCCATCCTGCGATTTTGGCCATTTTGGCCCAGGAGACCCTCCACGGATACCTGATCCTGGAACGGCTGGCTGGAGAGCCCATGTTCCGCGATCAGCCCCCGGACCCGGCCGGGGTGTATCGCATACTCAAGTCCATGGAACAGGAGGGGCTGGTCACGTGCACCTGGAATCTGCAGAGCAGCGGACCTGCCCGCAGGCAATTCACCATTACGGACAGAGGGAAGGCGTGTCTCGCCAAATGGCGAGAGACAATTACGAATTATCAAAATTCCATTGCCATGTTGTTAACGACTATAGATAAAGCCTTAAGTGCGTAGCCAATGCAAAAAACAGAAACAGTACAAATAATGAGAAAATTTATCTCCTCCGAACAAACAGTGTTCTCATATCAACGAGGGCTTTTTCTATAGTTAGGGAATTTTGCAAAAATCAAACGCAACGTAAAACAGCAATGGACGCTACGTTGTAACGCCCTCAACCCCTCATGGGTTTCCAAAAGGCAGAGCCCTTTGGTCGCCGAAGGCTTCAACAACGACTCTTTTTGCAAGAGCCTCTAAAGCCGGAATATATTTTCCGAGATCAAAACGACATTCCTTCAGAAGACCGGGAGAACCCTCAAGATCAGGCGCGACGCCCTCCCCGCAGGCCGATCCCGGTCAGGCGGATCTATTCGTAGGGATAGGCCGTAGCCTCGAATTCCTTGGCCCGGGGATTGGGGTATTTCCCTTCGGCCGTGATCCGGGCCAGGCCTTTGGAACGGTCCGTCCAGGTCGTGTGCAGCAGGTGTTCCGATTTATGCCCCTGGGGGTGCTCCAGGTAGCCCTTGTAGAGGGCTTGGACCTGGGCGTTGTCCTGGGAGGCCCGGGCCTTGAATTTCTCGTCCGCGCCGTACACCCCATTGATACGGTCCTGCATGTATTCCTTGAGCTGCTTGACGGCCGCCACGGCCTTGCCCGTGAAGCGCAGGCCGAGGAGCGTCCCGCCGCTCAGCACGCAAGCAGCCTTGACGAATCCCCGCCGGGTGAAGTGGATGATCGACATGGGCCGCCTCCTTAGGCGTTGTTTGCGTTGTACAGGGCCAGGCGTTTTTTCATGGACGCATAGAATCGGGACACGCGCCTGTCCATGGCCTCGAGGACGCCGGGCATGATGGGCTGGCCGCCGCCGGAAACGCAGCCGCCGGGGCAGGCCATGAATTCGATGAAGTGGTAGGGCGACTTCCCGGCCTTGACCTGCTCGCAGACTTCCTTGAAGCGCTTGCCGCCGTGGACCACCGCCACTTTGACGTCCGTGCCGCCGACATTGACCGTGGCCTCCTTGAAGCCGTTCAATCCCCGGACGGCCTTGAAGTCCCAGCTTTCGGGCTTTTTCTGGGTCACAGCCTGGTAGGCGAAGCGCAGGGCCGCCTCCATGACGCCGCCGGTAACCCCGAAAATGGTGGCCCCGCCGGTGGATTCGCCCATGACCGCATCGCGCGCGCCATCGGGCATGGCCTTGAGGTCGATGCCGGCCTTTTTGAGCAGGTAAGCCAGTTCCCGGGTGTTGATGGTGGCGTCGATGTCCCGGTGACCGCTGGCGTTGTTCTCGGGCCGCAGGCCTTCGTATTTCTTGGCCGTGCAGGGCATGATGGACACGGTGTAGACCCGGGCCGGATCGTATTTGGCCTGCTCGGCCCCATAGGTCTTGGCCAGGGCGCCCATCATGCCGATGGGGGACTTGCAGGAGGAGAAGTGGGGCAGCAGTTCCGGGTAAAAGGTCTCGGCGTATTTTTGCCAGCCGGGACAGCAGGAAGTGAACTGGGGCAGGGGCTTGTCGCTTTTTTTCGTCAGCCGGGCCAGGAATTCCGAGCCCTCCTCCCAGATGGTCACATCGGCCGCGAACTCGTTGTCCCAGATGTTGCTAAAGCCAAGTTTTTGCAGGGCGGCCAGCATCTTTTCCGTGGTCACCGCGCCGACCGGCAGGCCGAAGGCGTCGCCCAAGGCGTAACGCACGGCCGGGGCGGGCATGGCTACGACCCTGACGTTTTTATCCTTGAGCTTGGCTTCGATTTCCGGGACCCAGGATTGCTCTTCGTAAATGGCCCCCTGGGGGCAATGGGTGAGGCACTGGCCGCAGTTGATGCAGGTCTCGGGCGCGACGACCTTGTGCGGCTCGCCCATTTCTCCGACAATGGCGCCGGTCGGGCAGTACGACAGGCAGGAATCGCAGCCGATGCATTTTTTTTCGTCCACCTGCACGAAAAAGAGCGTGTCCGGGTCCGCGCCCGCGGCAGGCGCCTGCTGCTCGTAAAGAACTTTTTCCATCTCAATTCTGCTCATCACATTCCTCCAGGATTGTTTTCAAACAAGGCCAGAGAGCACTTTTTTCCCAGGCATTCCTCCTTTCAAAATATTTTCGATCGTTGCGTCCAAGGCGGCCGAAGCGCCTTTCCGGGTTCGACGGACGTCGCACGAAAGTCGATCGCTACGGCACGCTTTTGTCTGCCGGACCTCAAACCAGGATATTCAGGTCCGGCAGGGCATACAGCTTGGAGACGGCGCCCATCCGTTTTGTTGCGGCGCCGTACTGCGCCAGATGGTCCAGAATGGTTTCGACCACGCTGCGCAAGGCCTTTCTGGCGGAGGCGGAAAGCCCGACGCCCTGGGTCGCTTCGACTTCGACCAGCACCAGCAGCAGGGTTTCGGGGAGGGAGCCGCTGCATTCCAGGCGTTCCAGGCTGTCCATGAGCGAGCGCAGACCGCACGGCTCTTCCGGAATACTGCGCAGGTATGTGCGCAGCCGATCCATGCCCCAGGCACGGATGGACCCAAGTTTTTTCCCGAGCCTGGCCCCAGCGACGATTATCCCCATATCCATTTGGCACAGCACGGCCGGCAGGTTGCGGTAATCGCCGACCAGGCAGGCAAAGCCGACATCCCGGCCGGCGTGCGGACCGAAGTCTACTTTGGCCAGGAGGTCCAGGGCGTAAAGACCGATGCCGAGGTCGCCGCCGCACAAGTCGCCGCACCCGACAACGATCGCGGCCGGCGCGGCAGGCCAGGCGGTTTCGGAACGCCACTCAATCCGGGAATCGCACACGATGGCTCCTTCAGCCGAAGCGGGCGGCTGGCCACACCGGGTTCTTCAAGCTATAGTTGATGAATTTTAAAAAAGTCTGATTTTAAACATATAAAAATAAAAAACGTGTTACCAACGCCGTTGGTACACGCCGGCTTGGAAAAATGCAAGTCAAACAGCGAAAAGAGATGGTTGGAAACCGAGGAAAAGGGCGAACAAAAACCAGGAAATGCGCCGGCGCCCGGCGCAGCCGAAAAAGCCGGTTACAGCGGCGGCTGTGTGATGCGGCCGGGGACGGACGCGGCGTTCGCCCCCGGCCTCACGGTGCAGGGAAGCAAGGCATCAATGCCCGTGCTCATGGGGTTCGCCGGCATGGCCCGGGTGTTCATGGTCATGCGGCCCGTGATCGCCCGGATGCTCGTGGTCATGGCTGTCCGCAGCGTCCCCGTGGTCGTGGGGATGCTTGTGCTCGTGGACATGGCCGTGGGCATGGGGGTGCGCATGTTTGTGGCTGTGCTTGCCCAAGTCCGGATGTTCGTGCTCATGCTCATGTTCGTGGGTGTGCTCATGGGCATGCTCATGACGGTGCTCATGGTCGCCTTTCATGGGAACCTCCTTTTTCCTGATAGGATAGCCATCCCGGATTTGCTGTACAGTCGGCATGATAATTCTTTTTGTTGCACGGCACACGCTCCGGCCAAGGCGCATTGGCGCAACAGGCGAAACAAGTTGCCTGCGGTGGCACAAACGGCGCAGAAAGCTTTTAGCAGCGACAAGAATTTTGCCTGCGCCGACAGAGCCTATTTTTTCAGGTCGAACCGGATCGGCAGCATGACCCAGGCCGCCACCTCGCGGCCCTTGAACCGGGCCGGCCGGAATTTCCATTTGCCCAGGGCGGCAAGGACCGATTGATCAAAAATGCCTGTGGGTTGGGCAGAGACGATGCTGATGCGGGAGACATGCCCGTCGGCCGTGACCAGAAAACGGGCCACAACCCGGCCGCTGATCCCAGAACGGCGGGCCGCCTCGGGATAATCCGGTTCGACCTGGCTGGCGATCCTGGGCTTTGCATCCACTGCCGCCAGGTCCATGCCGCTGTCAACGCCTTCGCCCTGTCCGCTGCCGATACCAGGGCCGGTTCCCTGTCCCTCGCCGCCGCCAAATCCTGTGCCCTGGCCGGCTCCAGGGCTGCCGTCCGCATGCCCCGGCCCTGGCTGGCCGCCTGGCGGCATGCCGCCCCCGGGTTGGTCCGCATATGCTGCGGAAGCAGGGGCAGTGCCGGTTGCGGCTGTTGGGGCGGGCGGTCGTGGCTTTTGCGACGCAGGTGTGGGGCGCGTCGGTCTGGCCTTGGGCGCTGGCGCGGGCTGGGGCGCTTTGGCAAGGATCGGTGCGGCATTGTTTTGGCAGGCCTCGGGCGGCGGTGCTTCCGCATCGTCCGCCCCGGCCGTTCGTTCCTCGTCGCCCGGCCACGGACAGCCTGTCCCCAGGTGCGACAGGTCCACGGCAAGCACGCCCCGGCCGTTGCCTCGGCCGCCATGGCCGCCCCCGCCGCCGGCGGGATGGACCGCGACAAACCGGCCAAGCCCCAGGATGACCGCCAGACAGGCCGCATGGAGGGCCAGGGAGCACGCCCAGCCCGTCCAGGCCCGGCCTGGCCGTGCCGGCCCCTTTGGCAGCGGTTCGGGCGGGAGGCCTGCCATGGGACTAGGCCTCTTGACGGCGGCCGGCCTTTCGTTTGGGCGACAGCGCCAGGGAAACCAGGAAAATCAGGAACGAGACCAGCACAATGGAGGCTCCGGCCGGCACATCGAGCTTCCAGGCGACAAATAGCCCGCCCTCGCAGGAAACGACCCCGAACAGGGCGGACAGGAGGAAAAGACGCCCCAGGCGGTAGGTGAGCTGGTAGGCGGCGGCCGCCGGCGTGATGAGCAGGCTGTAGATGAGAAGCCCCCCGATGCTCGGCATGCAGGCCGTGACGGTCAGGCCCGTGAACAGGAGGATGCCGTAATAAATGGCCGTGGCCGGAAGGCCGCTGGCCCGGGCCACCTGGCGATGGCAGGCCACGGCCTGGATTTCCTTGAAAAAAAGGGTGATAGCCAGGCTCGCCAGCACGGCCACGCCGCCCAGGAGCCACAGGTCGCGCCGGCTGATGGTCAGGATGTTGCCCCAAAAGAGGTTGAGGCCCGCGGTCTTGGGACCGGGAAGGAGCCCCAGGCAGAAGATGGCCAGGCCCAGCATGGCGGAAAAAACCACGCCCACGGCAGTGTCCGGGGAAATCTCCCCCCGGTCGGCCACCGGCCCTATGGCGGCCGCGGCCGTCAGGCTGGCCAAGAGCGCTCCGGACAGCGGATCCCAGCCGAAAAGAAGGGCCAGAAGACCGCCGGCAAAAGCGGCATGGGCCAGGCAGACGCCGATGAACGTCAGGCGCATGAGCACCGCGAACACACCGGCCAGGGCGCAGGCCACGCCGGCGAAAAGCCCGGCCAGCGCGGCGTGGCGCATAAACCCCATGTCCCAAAAAGCATCCATGCCATTTCCCTCAAAAAAGGACGACCCGCCGGCCGCCATGGACCGCCACGGCCACCTCGGCCTGATACAGGGCGCTCAACCGGGCGGCATCAAGGGCCTCCTCGGCCGATCCCTTCCAGATCGCCCGTCCGGCATCCAGACACAGCACCTCGTGGCACAGCCCTTCCAGGCTGTTGAGGTCATGGGTGGCGAGCAGGACGGTCAGGCCCAGGCGCTCCCGCAAGGCGGCGACGCAGCCGAGAATGTCGCGTTGAGCGCGCCAGTCCAGGGCAGAGGTGGGTTCGTCGAGGAGAAGGACCTGCGGCTGCTGGGTCAAGGCCCGGGCAATGGCCGCCCGTTGCCGTTCCCCGCCGGACAGCTGGCCCAGGGGGCGGGAAGCCAGATGGGGAATGCCGACCAGTCCCAGCATGTCCCGGGCCAGCCGGGCCAGGGCCTCGCCGGGGCTTCGCAGCCAGCCGCGCCGGGCATAGCCGCCGGACATGACCGATTCGTGGACGCTGATGGGCAGGCGCGGATCGACCGCCTGGGCCTGCATGACCAAGGCGATGTCCTGCCTGGCCTTTGTCCCGCCCGGACCGGCCAGGTCGCGGCCAAAGAGACGGACAGCGCCGGACGCAAGCCGCAAAAGCCCGCAGGCGGCATGCAGCAGCGTGCTTTTGCCGGCTCCGTTGGGTCCGATGATCCCCAGCACCTGGCCGCCACCGACCTCCAGGGCATCGATCTGCAAAACGCGTCGCCCGCGCCGGGAAACCGCGACATGGCGCAGGGAAAGGGCCGGCTCAGTTGCCATGGCTGGCCAGGGCGGCAAGGCAGCGGTCGAGATTTTCCGTGACCGTGGCGGCCCAGGTCGGGGCCTCTGGAAACGCGCCCGGGAAGTTGGAAAGGACCACAAAGGCGGCGTTGAGGTCTTCGGCCAAGGGTTTGCCCGAGCCGCCCGAGCTTTGCAGGTTGTCCACCACCAGCCGGACCTTGGCCTGGCGGGCGGTTTGCAACGCCTTGGCCAGTTGCTGGGGACCGGACTCCTCGAAACGGCCGTACCGGGCCGCCACGTGAAAGCCGAACCAGGCCAGCAGCGGCTCCTGCTGGGCATCGGCCAGCACGGGCACGTTTCTGGCCGGCGCGGCCCTGGCGGCAAGCGTCTCGGCCAGTCCGGCGATGGCGGCCGCCCGTTCCCGGGCCTTTTCCCGATACAACACGGCGTGGGGCGGATCGATATCGGCCAGAATCCGGGCAACAGCCGCAGTGGCCGCCTCCTGGCGGTCCGGCACCATCCAGTTGCCGGGCGCGTCCACGACCCGCACCTTGGCGGCCAGGGAGGCGTCCGCCTGGAGGGGACCCATGACCGCGTCCATATGGGCCTGCCAGTCGTGCAGGAGGATGGCCCGGGCCTGGTGGAGCCGGGCCAGGTCCGAGGCCTTGAGGTCGGTGTGGCCGGGGCAGGCGGCGGCCGGCATGATCGCCTTTGCCGTCATGACGCCGCCTCCCAGATCGTTGACGATGTCGGCCACCAGGCTGGTGCCGGCGGCAATGACGAGCGATTCGGCCCGGGCGACATCCGGCCGGGCCGCCAGCACCCACGAGCACAGCAACGTGACAAAAAGCGGAAGGAGCCGGAAGAGACGCGACGTCATGGTCAGGCCTCCGCCAAGCCGGCGGATTTGCGGCATTTGGCCAGATAGCGGCCGGGGGCGTCGATGATGGCCGGCGCGGGAAGGCCGGCCTGGCGAAACAGCTCCCGCATCCGGGCCTCGTCCGGCAGGAGGTCGCGGGCCACGGCGCTGTGGCCGCCGTGGTGGGCCATGAGCTCCTGGCGGCTCAGCAGATGGGCCACGATGATGGGCGCGCCGGCCTTGGCCACCCGGGCCATTTCGCCAAGGGCCTGGTCCTTGTCCTCGAAATGCGGGAAGGCGGCGAAGCAGACCACGGCGTCAAAGGAGCAGGCCCGAAACGGCAGGCGCATGGCCGTGGCCTGGACCGGCGGCGGATCGCAGGCATCGAGCTTGGCCTTGGCCTGGCGCAGCATCTCGAAGGACAGGTCGAACGGATAGACCCGGCCGGCAGGTCCCAAGGCCGCCCGCAGATACGGCACCAGCGTTCCCGGGCCGGTGCCCATGTCCAGGACCGTCCCTGCCTGGGGAAGGTGGAAGGAGGCGACCAGGGGGGCGAGCTTCGCCCGGACGGACGGCGGATAACAGTTTTCTTCCCAGTTGGCGGCCCGGACATCGAAAAACGCGGCCCTGGGGTCGGTTGCGGCGCAAGCGGTCATGGTGCTTCCCTCGGTTTTGCTTTTCCTCAAGCCTCGAAACGCAGCAGTACATAGAACCCGGCCGTGTCCAAGAGCCGGCGGCGCACGGTTCGGAAACCAGCCTCCCGGGCCTGGCGCTCCACCACGTCCACGGCGTCGTGACGGCCGTGTCGGCTCCAGTGGTCGAGCAGCACGCGCCGCTCGTCCGGCGTGAGTTCGGTCCAGTGGGCATCGATCTCCTGCTCGAACCGTTTCAAAAAGGCATCGGCGCGTTCGCCGTCACCCGGCAGGGGGTCGTGGGTGAGGAGCACGCCTCCGGGACGCAGGGCGGCCAGGGCTTGTCCGAACAGCCGGGCCTTTTCCGGCCTGGGGAAATGGTGCAGCAAAAGCCCCATCCAGATGACGTCCACGGCCCGGGTCAGGCCGGCCAGGGCCTCCCGGGCATCGGCGGCGCGAAGGTCCACAACGGCCGGGCTGTCGGCCAGATACGCCCTGGCGGCATCGAGACAATCCGCATCCGTGTCCGCGCCCGTGTAGGCGGCCACATCCCCGGCGGCCAGAACGCGCGCCATGTCCCGGGCGTCGTTGCAGCCGAGGTCCAGCAGCCGCAGGTCGCTGCGTCCCCTTCCGGCCAGAAAACCTTCCAGCCAGGCGTAAACCTTCCCGTGGCACATGCGGTCGTGCGCCCGCAGTTTGGCAAAGACCTCACGCCGGTCGAAGGCTGTGGAGATGTCCTGGTTCATGACGTCCTCCCTGTCCCTAAAACGTGAGGGCCACCCCGGCCGAGACGCCGGTCCCGGGCATGGGGTAGCCGGGTTTGTATTTATAGAAGGTGTTGGTCAGGTTCTGCACGGCCACGAACAGCTCGGTTTCGACCTTGGGTTTGGGAAGAGTGAAAAAATAGGAAAGTTTGGCATTGGCCAGCCAGTAGCCGTCCACCTTTGCGGTGTTGCGGGTGTCCACGCGCCGGGCTTCGGACAGCACGTACATCTCGTCCACGTACTGGGCGTCGGCCGCGATCTTGAAATGCTCCAGGAAACGATAGTTGGCCCCGAAGCTGACGCTTACGTTGGGCACGTACGGCAGATACTTTGGCGCGTGCCCCATGGCGCTCAATCCCGCAAACAGGGACAGGTCCGTAAGCGGCGTGTAGGTGGCCGTGGTTTCCAGGCCCCAGATGGAATAGGTGCCGAAGTTCTCGAACCCCTGGGGCATGCCGCTGGCCGGGTACATGACATAGCGGTCGTGGCCGTTGTCGGAAAAAAGCGTCAGGTCGAGCTTGAGGAGCTTTTCGTAGCTGTAGGCAACCCCGGCCTCGAAGTGGTCCATGGTCTCGGCCTTGAGGCTGCGCCAGCTCTGGCCCAGGGACGTGATCACGTTTTGCGAGAAGGCCGCCACGTTGAGCCCGGGGTAGTTGACGCCCCGGGAATAGGTTCCGTGCAGTTCCAGGTCCTTGTACCCGAGCAGCAGCCCGGCTTGCGGCGACCATTCCGACTGGAACTGGCTGTGGCCAAAGTAGCGCAACCCTGCCGACGGGGTGGCGTACAACCCGTCCTTGGACCCGATCATCTGGGAGACGCCGAGGAAGGGCGAGAAGATGGACCAGGTCATGCGGTCGAAGTGCGTGACCCCGCCCGGGGAAAACGACCAGTCGGTCAGGGACCGGATGGTCAGGGACGGGTCGGTGGTGAATTCCGTCTGGCCGCTGATCCAGTCCATGTCCGCGCCAAAAGCGATTTCGCCCCCCTGCCAGAAGCGGAGTTTTTCCTTGGCCCGCAGGCCGTAGAGGTCCGAATCGGTCTTGGTGTCGTTGGAGGAGCCGGACTGGTTGTACCAGTAGCCCTGGCCGGTGTTCCAGTAGCCTTTGATGGTGCCTTCGGCCACGTCCTCATAGGCGTTGGCCACGGTCGCCACCATGTGCCAGTCGCGGGTGACGAATTTTCCTTGGCGCTGGCTGGCGTCTCCCTCGGGACCGGGGTCCATGGCGTAGTTGTCCGTGCGGATGATTGTGGCGCGGGCCGACCAGTTGTCGGTGAGGCCATAGCCCAGGCGGCCGTAGTAGCTCGTGAGCATGCCGTCGGAAACCGGACGCGATCCTGAGGAATAGCGGTAGCTCTGCTCGGCGTAGTAGTCGAATCGGCCGATCCTGCCGCCGGTCTCGGCGGTTTCCTGGGGCGTGTTGGAGGAGCCGTACTGGGCCGTGACCCGGGTCTTGAAACCGTCCGCGGCCATGGACTTCGGCTCCATGTCCACGGCGGCCAGGCCATTGCCGAAATTGAGCGGCTGGGGGCTTTTGTAGACGGTGATGGCATTGGCCGGGTCCACGGACAGGAAATCCAGCAGCGGGTGGTTCCAGACCGAGAGGTAGGCCGGCGCGCCGTCGATCATGACCGCGATTTCCGCGCCCGGCCGGCTGGCTCCCTTGCCCCGAATGAAGATCGCCCCGCCTTCCGCCCCGCCAAAGGAACCGATGTTGTCGAAGCGGGAGATGGTCACGCCGGGCGTGCGCCGCAGGGCCGAGGGCAGGTCCGGGGCATTGAGGTCCCAGACCTGCTCTTTGGAGACCGTGGTGGTCTCGTTGGCGAAGCCGTCCACGTGGTTGCCCTCGATAATGGGCGAGGAGACGACCTGCACTTCCTCGAGCATGGCGTGGCCATCTTTTTCCGGTCCCTGCGGGTCGGCGGCGAACAGTGGCGCGGCGGTCAGGGCAAAGAGCAGCAGGAGAGGTCCGGCAACAGGGACGCAGCGGCGCGGCATGGAGGCTCCTTTGCAGGTAAAGGGTTGAAATTGAATGAAAACATATAAAAATACGATCCTTAACTCTTTTAAGCAAATTTTTTTAAAAAAAGTAACACTAGTCGATTAAAAAAATGGAACTTATTTGTCAACACCCGGAAAATCATACTTTTGCGGTTGGATAGCGCGGTAGGGGAGCAGGCTAAAGCGCTACCATGAAAAAGCGGGCCAACGCCGTGGCGCTGGCCCGTTTTTCCCTTGGAGGAGGCAAGAGGTGATTTCGTTTCAGGAATGGTTCAAGGCCGCGCGCACCCGTTTTGCGGCTTCCACCAGGTTGGCCAACGCAGCGGTGACTTCGGGCCAGGTCCGGGTTTTGAGGCCGCAATCCGGGTTGGCCCACAGGCGCTCGGGCGGGATGGCCTTGGCCGCGCGCCGCAGCAAGGCTTCCATTTCCTCCACAGAGGGCACGCGCGGGCTGTGGATGTCGTAAAGCCCCGGCCCGATTTCGTTGGGATACTGGAAGTCCGCAAAGGCGCTTAAAAGCTCCATGCGGCTGCGGCTGGCCTCGATGCTGATGACGTCGGCGTCCATGGCGGCGATGGCCGGCACGATCTCGTTGAATTCCGCGTAGCACATATGGGTGTGGATCTGGGTTTCCGGCCTGGCGATGGAGGAGGCCAGGCGAAAATCGTCCACGGCCAGGGCCAGGGCGAGCTCCCAATCCTTCTGGCGCAAGGGCAGGCCTTCGCGCAGGGCCGGCTCGTCGATCTGGATGACGCGGATGCCGGCCGCTTCCAGGTCGGCCACCTCGTCGCGTATGGCCAGGGCGATCTGGCGGCGGGTGGTTTCGCGGGGCTGGTCGTCGCGCACGAAGCTCCAGCACAGGATGGTGGCCGGGCCGGTGAGCATTCCCTTCATGGGCTTTTGCGTCAGGGAGGCGGCGTAGACGGACCAGTCCACGGTCATGGGGCCGGGGCGGAACACGTCGCCGTAAATGACCGGCGGCTTGACGCAGCGCGCGCCGTAGCTTTGCACCCAGCCGTTTTGCGTAAAGCAGAACCCTGCCAGCCGTTCGCCGAAATATTCCACCATGTCATTGCGCTCGGGCTCGCCGTGGACCAGCACGTCCAGGCCGAGGCGTTCCTGGCGGCCGACGATTTCCGCGATCTCCCCCCTGAGGAAGGCCTCATAGGCGGCGGCGTCCATCTGGCCGTTTTTGAACCGCCGCCGGGCCTGCCTGATCTCCGGCGTCTGGGGGAAGGAGCCGATGGTGGTGGTGGGAACGAGCGGCAGGCCAAGGGCTTGCCGCTGGACGGCGGCGCGCTCGGGATAGCCGGCCGGGCGGTGGAACATGTCCACGGTAATGGCCGCCATCCGCTCCCGCACGGCGGGGTTGGTGGTCAGGGGGCTGTTGCGCCGGTTCTCCCAGGCCCGGCGGTTTGCGGCCAGGGCGCCCGCCACCTCGGGCCGGTCGCGGCCGCCGGGAGCGACGGCGTCGGCGAGCAGGCGCACTTCGCGGCATTTTTGCACGGCAAAGGCCAGCCAGCTTTTAACCGTGGGATCAAGGGCGGTTTCGCGGTCAAGGTCCATGGGACAGTGCAGCAAGGAGCACGAGGGGGCGAGCATGAGGCGGTCCGGGCCCAGATGCTGTTGGGCCAGGCCTATGCGAGCCATGGCCGCGGCCGCGTCCACGCGCCAGATGTTGCGGCCGTCCACGAGACCCAGGGACAAGGCCGCTTCCGGGGCCAGGCTCCTGGCGACCAGGGCCAGCTGGGTCGGAGCGCGGACCAGGTCGATGTGCAGCGCCCCGAGGGGCAGCTTTTCGACAAACGGAAGGTTGTGGTCAATGCCGCCGAAATAGGTGGCCAGCATGAGTTTCGCCGGCCCGGCCGCCGCGATCAGGCCGCTGTAGGCGTCCCGGAACCGGGGCGCCAGGGAGGCGGGCAGGTCCTGGGCCAGGATCGGCTCGTCGAGTTGCACCCAGGGACAAAGCCGGCTCAAGCGGCGCAGGAGCTCCTGGTAGGCGTCCAGAAGGCCGGGGAGCAAGGCAAAGCGGTCGGCATCGGGATCGACGCATTTCCCGAGCATGAGAAAGGTGAAGGGGCCGGGCAGCACGGCCTTGGGCGTCAATCCCGCCTCCCGGGCTTTCCGGGCCGCATCGAGG
The DNA here is from genome assembly GCA_964490985.1 of uncultured Desulfovibrionaceae bacterium. Lineage (GTDB taxonomy): Bacteria > Desulfobacterota > Desulfovibrionia > Desulfovibrionales > Desulfovibrionaceae > Solidesulfovibrio. Next base: position 29,949 of record CAZBER010000030.1, read on the forward strand.
ATGCCTGTGCCGCTTGGGGTGAAGGTTTGGTCCGGCTCGAACTCGGGCACGAGGTAATGGTAGTTGGTGTCGAACCACTTGGTCATCTCCAGGGCCGTGACATCGGAACCGGCATCCTGGCCGCCCCGGGCCATGCGGAAGTACGTGTCCAAATCCACGGGACCTTGGGGTTGGCCGTAGCGCCGGGGCACGACGCCCAGGGTCACGGCCATGTCCAGCATGTGGTCGTACAGGGAGAAGTCGCCGACAGGCACGAGGTCCATGCCCGCGTCCCGCTGGAGCTCCCAATGGCGAAGCCGCAGGGCGGCGGCGGTTTGGGACAGGGCGGCCAAATCCCGTTTGCCGGCCCAGTAGTCTTCAAGGGCGGCCTTGAGTTCCCGGTCGGCCCCCATGCGGGGAAATCCCAACAGATGCGTTACCATGCGCAATGCTCCTCATGTGCCTGAAAGGCGTTGGGGTGGAGGTCGGCATGGCCTGTCCGGAAGGCGGGACACGGAAAAAGAAAAACCCGTTCCCAACGGCGTGGGGAACGGGCAGGGGTGCAGAAAGGGTCCGCCCTGGCGGGTTCCTTTTCTGGTCACTCCGGCCCATGTCGCGAGGCCTGAATGCCGACCGCGTTCGAGGCGTCTTCTGGCTTACGGGGCGGTCCCAGGGACCCGAGGCCGTGGCAGCGTCCTTCCCGAGCGGGGCTCAGTGGACGGCAGCCGAAAAACCCGATTACAGCAGCGCGTCTGCGACGGATTTGCACCGTCTTCCGTTTCTCGAACGATCCTCATGAAACGGTGCGTGGATAGCCCGGAAGCAGCGGGAGGTCAAGGCCGGACGCGAGCGCCGGCAAGGGACGGTTCCGCCGGAAGAAATTGTCCGAAGCAAAAAAGGATGAGGGAATTTTAATGGATTTTGCGGCGTGTCGTGGTTGACGGACCGCTTCGGGGTGTGGCTTAGGAGGGGCCTATGAGCATCTTCGACAATGCGAATCTTTTCGCCCAGGCCAGCCTGTCCGTCATCCTGGAGGCCACGCCGTTTTTGCTGCTGGGGGCCGTGGTTTCGGGCCTGGTGGAGGCCTTTGTCCCCCGGGAGCGGCTGGAGCGGCTGCTGCCCCGAGGGCGGCTGGCGTCCACGTTTTTCGGCCTGGCCCTGGGGGCGGCCACGCCGTGCTGCGAATGCGGGGTGGTCTTTCTGGCCCGGCGGCTTCTGGCCAAGGGCGTCCCGCCGGGCGCGGCCCTGGCGTTCATGCTGGCCGCGCCGGTCATCAATCCCATTTCCATCCTGGCGACCGTGGTGGCCTTCCAGGGGAACTGGGGCGTGGCTGCCTGGCGGTGCGGCCTTGTCTCCCTGGCGGCCGTGGCCGTGGGCTTCTGGGCCGGAGGCCGCAAGCCCGAAAGCCTGCTGCGCCTCGGAGTCGCGCCGGATGCCGGTTGCGCCTGCGGCTGCGGCCACGACCACAACCACGACCATGGCCAGGCCGTGGCCTCCGGACAGGCGGCCTCGCCCTTCGGTTCCCTGGCCGATGCCGCGCCCCTGTCCAGCCTGCGGCCGAGCCGGGCCAGGCAGGTGGAATCGGCCATGCGCCACGCCCTGGCCGACTTTCTGGACATGGCCAAGGTGCTGGTGTTCGGGGCCATGGCCGCCGCGGCCTTCACCACCTTCGTGCCGACCGACCTCCTGATGGTCCTGGAAAACAACCTGGTTTTGTCCGTCATCGGCATGATGGGGCTGGCCGTGGTCCTTTCCCTGTGCTCCCAGGCCGACGCCTTCGTGGCCGCCTCGTTCGCCAGCTTTCCCATGGCCGCCAAGCTGGCCTTCATGGCCCTGGGGCCGATGCTCGACATCAAACTCGTCCTCATGTGGCGGCAGGTCTTCACCCGCCGCCTCATACGCATGCTGGCCCTGATCCCGGCCGCCGTCATCCTGATGGTCTGCCTGGGGCTCGGCCTGACCTCGGGGATCGCATCATGAGCCAAACGTTGCATCGCGCCGCCTTCCTGACCAGCCGCCTGGATGGCGCGGCCATGACAGGGCTGGGCGCGTTCATGGGCTGGCTGGTTTTTTTCGGCAACTACTGGATGTTTCTCAATCCCAAATTCAAGGCAGTCACCCTGGCGGCCGCTTGCCTGCTGCTGCTTCTGGGCGGCTACGCCCTGGTGCGTCCGGTGACGCGGCCGAGCCTGGGCCGGTGCGTGTGCTGGGTGCTGCTTTCGGCCATGGTGCTCTGGGTCGGGGTGGGGGGCAAGGGCCCGACGGCCGCCCAGGAAGATCCCTTCATGCTGCCCGCCCTGCCGGACTCGCCGCCCCCGGCGACGCCGGCCCGCCTGAGCGCGGGCGGCCGGGAATACATCCCCATCAATACCGGGGAACTCTACCACATCGCCTCGGAACTCCATTCCGATGCCTTCGACCGTCCCTATGCCATGCGCGGTTTCATCCACCGGGATCCGGCCCTGGACGCTTCCGGGGAATTCGTCCTGTTTCGGCTGGCCCTTTGGTGCTGTTTCGCCGACGCCACGGCCGTGGGCTTCCGGGTCAAGCTGCCGCCGGGAACCCCGCTGCCCCAGGACAAGGCTTGGGGTGTGGTCTACGGCAGGCTCGACCGGCTCCCGCAACAAGACGCCAAGGAACCCACTCTGCCGGGCATGTCGTTTTCCTCCATTTCCGCCACCGCGTTTTTTGCCGCGGACGCGTTCGAGCCGGCCACGCCCCAGCCCGAGGAAATCTACATGTACGAGTGGCGGCAGTCCGAGCCGTACGCTTTTTGACGGGCGGGGTTGACGCCGGTTTCTGGTTTCGATAATTTTTATCACCTATGCAACGCGGAAAACTTGTACGCCTGGCAGAGCTCCAGGCCAGCCTGCACCGGATCGGCCTGCGGCTCACGCCCCAGCGGGAAGCCGTGTGGAGGCTTTTTGCCGCCACGGACCGGGGCTATACCTTGCCCGAGGCCTGCGCGGCCTTGAAGGGCCAGGGGATCGGCCAGGCCACGGTCTACAGGATCGTCAACACCTTACAGGAATTGAGCTTCTTGCACTTTGTCCATGACCCGGACGGCAGCCACCGCTATCTGGCCGGCCCGTCCGGGCACGTGCACCACCTGGTCTGCCGGGCCTGCGGCCGCACCCGCGAGGTCACGGACTGCGACCTGGGAATCCTGGAAAAGCTCCTGGCGGCCCAAAGCGGCTTTACCGTGGAAGGGCATCATCTGGAATTCTTCGGCCTGTGCCCGGATTGCGGGCGTCAGGGCCGGCAACAGCCACCCCCTGCCTGCTGCTGATCCTCCTGGCTGTCCGCTGCCGCCATATCGAGGACAAGGCTTGTATTGAGGCTTTTAACTGATAAAATTTCTCATTTATTATGAACGCACCCTCTTCTTGTCCCGCTCCCGGCGGCGCGGCCCGGCGCCGTCCGCGGGCAGCCGCAACGGTTCCGTTTTCCCCCCTGGGCTGGTCCGCCGGGCAGCGGCTGGTCCTGGCCGGCGCGGCCTGCGCCGCCTTGTGGAGCGCGGTGTGGTGGGCGCTGCGATAAATCCGCCCCGGCCCCTTGTCGTGCGCGACCTCACCGTGGGCTACAACCGGCACCCGGCCGTGCACCACCTGTCCTGCCGGTTCGATCCCGGCTCGCTGACGGCGGTGGTGGGGCCCAACGGCTCGGGCAAGTCCACCTTGCTGCGAACCCTGGTCGGCCTGCTGCGCCCCATGGGCGGCGCCATCGACCTGGGCGGGCTTGCGCCACGGGAACTGGCCTATCTGCCGCAGCAGGCGGACATCGATCGGTCGTTTCCCGTGACCGTGCTGGACATGGTGGCCCTGGGCCATTGGCGGTGCGTCAAGGCCACGGGCCGCCTGGGGCCAACGCATTGGGCGCAGGCCCTGGCCGCCCTGGAGGCCGTGGGCATGCCCGGGTTCGAGGGCCGGCCCATCGGCTCCCTGTCGGCCGGCCAGTTCCAGCGGGTGCTGTTCGCTCGCCTGCTGCTCCAGGAGGCCCCGGTGATCCTGCTCGACGAGCCCTTCACGGCGGTCGACGCCAAAACCACGGACGACCTCCTGGCCGTGGTGCGCCGCTGGCACGCAGAGGGCCGCACGGTGGTGGCGGTGATCCACGACCTGGACCAGGTCCGGGCCCATTTTCCCCTGTGTCTGCTCTTTGCCCGGGAACCCATTGCCTGGGGCCCCACGCCCGACGTCCTCACGCCGGCCCATTTGGAAAAGGCCAGAAGCCTGGCCGGGTCCTGGGACGAGAACGCGGCCCCTTGTCCGGGAGCGTCCCGATGAGCTGGCTTTGGCTCACGTTTTGCGCGCCGTTTGTCGAGTTTTCCTTCATGCGCCATGCCTTGGTGGCCATTTTGGCCTTGGCGCTGGGCTGCGGGCCGGTGGGCACGTTTCTGGTCCTTAGGCGCATGAGCCTTATGGGAGACGCCTTGTCCCATGCCGTGCTGCCCGGGGTGGCGGCGGGGTTTCTGCTCTATGGCCTGTCCCTGTCGGCCATGACCGTGGGCGGGTTTTTCGCGGGCCTGGGCGTGGTCGTGATCTCGGGCGCGGTCTCCCGGCTCACCCCCCTCAAGGAGGACGCCAGCCTGGCGGCGCTTTACCTCATCTCCCTGGCCTTGGGTGTGCTGCTGGTTTCGCTTCGGGGCAACAGCATGGACCTCATGCATGTGCTTTTCGGCTCCATTTTGGCCGTGGACGATCCGTCCCTGGTGCTGGTGGCCGGCGTGGCCACGGTAAGCCTGCTGGCGCTGGCCGTGCTGTACCGGCCGCTGGTGGTCGAATGCTTTGATCCCGGTTTCCTGCGCGCCGTGGGCGGCAAGGGCTCTCTGGTCCACCTGGCGTTCATGGCCCTGGTGGCCCTCAATCTGGTGGGCGGGTTCAGGGCGCTGGGCACGCTCATGGCCGTGGGCCTGCTCATCCTGCCGGCCACGGCGGCCCGGTTCTGGGCCGCCCAGGTCTGGTCGCAGATCGTTGCGGCCACGCTTTTCGCCCTGGTTTCGGGGTACTTGGGGCTTCTTTGTTCGTATTACTGGAATCTGCCTTCCGGGCCGGCCATCGTGCTGACCGCCGGGGCTTTGTACGTTGTCTCACTGTGCCTTGGGCCGCACCAGGGGTTGGTCCGCCTGTATCCGCCCAGGACGCACCTGCAACAATAAAAAGGAGATCGGTATGCTGCGCCAAGGAATCATTGCCATGCTGCTGTGCCTGTGTCTGGCCCCGGTTGGTGCGCGCGCCGGCCAACCGCTCAAGGTGGTGGCCAGCTTCTCCATTTTGGGCGACATGGTGCAAAATGTCGGGGGCGATCGGGTGGCCGTGACGACCCTGGTTGGCCCGGATGCCGACACCCACGTCTACCAACCCACTCCCGCCGACGCCAAGGCCTTGGCCGGAGCGGATTTGATCGTGGTCAACGGCCTGGGGTTCGAGGGCTGGATAAACCGGCTGGTCAAGGCCTCGGGTTACAAAGGCAAAGTGGTCGTGGCCAGCGAGGGGGTGAAGCCGCGTACCATGATCGACGAGGACGAGGGAGGCAAGAAAATCACCGATCCCCATGCCTGGCAAAGCTTGGCCAGCGGCAAAACCTATGTGGCGAATATTGAAAAAGCGCTTGCCCAGGCCGACCCCGAGGGCGCTGCGGTCTACGCGGCCAACGCAAAGGCCTATCAGGAAAAGATCGACGCCATGGACGCCTGGGTCAAGGCCGAATTCGACAAGATTCCCCGCGCCAAGCGCAAGATCATCACGTCCCACGACGCCTTCGGCTATTTCGGCCAGGCCTACGGGGTCACGCTCCTGGCTCCCATGGGCTTTTCCACCGAATCCGAGCCCTCGGCCAAGGATGTGGCCAAGCTGATCCAGCAGATCAAGAAGGAAAATGTCAAAGCACTGTTCATCGAAAATATGACCGATCCCCGGCTGATCGAAAATATCGCCAAGGAAACGGGCGTCAAACCCGGTGGCGAGTTGTACTCGGACGCCCTGTCCAAGCCCGACGCGTCCGGGGCTACCTACCTGGATATGTTCAAAAACAATGTGACCAAAATGACCGCTGCCATGACCCAGCCCTGACGCAAGGGCGGGACGGGCGAACCGCTCAGGGGGCTCTCTCGGCTGCCGCCGCCGTGCGCCCACGGCTGTAGCCTCATGGTGCCGGAGGCGGGCTGGCCTACGGCCTTTTGGGGTCCACGCATCCGCCACCTGTTCGCGGTGAAAGGTGCGGCCCATAGAAAAGAAGCCCTCGGGGCAGCACCCCGAGGGCTATGGGAAGGTGATTTACGGCGTCCGTAGATCAACCGTTGCATTCTTGGCGTCCCCAAGGGGATTTGAACCCCTGTTATCGGCGTGAGAGGCCATCAACATATATTTCCTCTCAATTCCTGTCCTCTCCCATCATTCCCCATAATATCTTATTTTACTGCATAAAATTTCTTAGGACTTTCCCCTTGACTCCCATCGTGCCATCTGTATTTTGACCTTGCGTGTTGGGTATAGTGTTGGGTACGAATTTCGAGGGAGGTTATCGGCATGCCGGCGAAGCAACGCTTCAAGACTTCCTATCCGGGTGTCTACTACGTCGAGGGGCAGGCCGTGGCTTCGGGGAAGCCAGAACGAATTTTCTACGTGATGTACCGCCGCGACGGAAAACTCATCGAGGAGAAAGCCGGCCGCCAGCACCAGGACGCCATGACCCCGGCGAAGGCGGCGCGAATCAGGGCGGAACGCATTGAAGGTAAGGCCCTGTCCAATCAGGCTCGCCGGGAAGAGGATAAGGCCGCCAAGGCAGCCGAGGCCGGCCGCTGGACCCTGGCCAAGCTGTGGGCCGAATACGCTTCCCATAAGCCCGAGAACCACGCCCTTTCGACGGATCGCAGCCGCTTCGAGACGTATATCAAGCCCGCTTTCGGGGAGAAGGAACCTGCCGAGGTTCTGACCCTTGACCTCGACCGCATGCGATCTCGCCTGCTCAAACAAGGCAAGTCCCCGCAAACCGTCAAGCACGTCCTGGCCCTGTTCAAGCGTCTTGTCCGCTTCGGCGTCAAAAAGGGCCTGTGCGATTCCCCCGACCCGCGCAAGCAGACGATCAGCATGCCGCGCGTGGACAACGAAACCACGGAAGACCTCGACGCCGACGAACTGGCCCGCCTTGTCCAGGCCATCGAGGACGAACCCAACATTCAGGCCGCCAATTTCATGCGGCTCGCCCTGTTCACTGGAATGCGGCGCGGCGAGCTTTTCAAGCTCGAATGGCGGGACATCGACTTCGAGCGCGGCTTTATCCATATCCGCCATCCCAAGGGCGGCAAGAGCCAAAAAATCCCGCTCAACGACGCGGCCAGGGACGTGCTTGAAGGCCATCCCCATGTGGAGAATTCGCCCTACGTCTTCCCCGGACAGGGCGGCAAGCAGCGCGTAACCATCCAGGTGGCTTCAAACCGGATCAAGGCCCGCGCCGGCCTGCCTGCCGACTTCCGCCCCCTGCATGGGCTGCGGCATCTTTTCGCGTCCACGTTGGCGTCCTCGGGGCAGGTGGACATGCTGACCTTGCAAAAACTCCTGACCCACAAGTCGCCGCAGATGACCAAGCGATATTCGCACCTCCGTGACGACGCCCTCAAGCAGGCGTCCGAAGTAGCCGGCAATCTCTTGGGCAATGTCGGCAAGCCAAGGGAATCCATGGATGGCAAGGTTATTTCAATGGGGAAAGAGCGATGATAGAAAGGGCCTCAACGTTGCAGGCTGGCCGCTTCCGCTCCGGCGGCAAGGAAGGTGACATCATGGGCATCCAGTACCAGATAGACGAACAGGGTAACCGCGTGGCCGTGGTCATCCCCCTTGCCGAGTGGGAAGCCATCCAGGAACGCCTTGCCAGCCAACCGGGCGGATCTCTCCCCATCGAAGACTTCGGCATGACTCCGGCCGAGGGGAGGGAGACACGTTCCCGCCTGGAGGCGTTTGCCACGGATTGGGATTCACCGGAGATGGACGCCTACGACCGTTACGACGAAGCGAGGAAGCCCATTGAAACGCGGTGACGTGGCGCTCGCTGTCTTCCCCAACACGGACGGCCTGACGGCGAAGCTGCGCCCGGTGGTCATCATTCAGGCTGACGGACTTGACACGGGCTTGCCGCAAGTCCTGGTGGCCATGGTGACAAGCAACCCGCGCCGCGCCGGAAAAGCCTTTCGGGTATCCATCCCCCTGGCCAGCCCCGAAGGCCGGGCCTCCGGCTTGCTCTCCGACTCCGTGGTCATGGCCGATTGTGTGGCCACCATCGCCACCAAGGCCGTGCATCGCATCATCGGCCGCATGGACAGGGACGCGCTTGACCAAGCACTAAAGGTGGCGCTCGACTTATAGTCTCCACGGTCGAAAATACCGACGACGGTCCCTTAAAAAAATATTTGCTCTGCGCCTCAAACCCCTTTGGCGCAGGTTGGCTGCATCAAGCCGCACCTTAGGGGTGTCTCGCACAGTTTCACCGGGTTAGGGCCGATGGCAAACAAAACCCGCCCCCCTTGGCTTAGAAAATGACCTCGGGTAAACTGTAGCCATTGAAAGGAACGGCCCGCACCCCGCGCCGCAGGGTAGGGAAAGAGGAAGCGAGGCCGCCTGTCCGAGAAACACGGAAAAGTCAAGAGGAAAAATGTAAAAAAAACCGGGGCGAGGAAGGTTTCCAGGCCCCGGCGAGTGAGATGCGGACGGAAGTTGGCACTTCCGACAGCAAAACAGGTGTTGACAACCTCGCTGTACCGCACCCGCCCGCCGACCTGCAAGACCTTTGTCTACCTCTCGCGCGACCTCTTCACCTACTTTTTCCCCCACAACGTCACCGACCTCCTCGACTTCCTCAACCTCGACGAGGACATCGACGAGAAGACCGACGCAGGCACAGGGGGAAAAGGCGGACAAGTAAGAGAACCGCACAAGGATGGCCTCGCCCCCCAACCCATGGGGAAAACCATGACCAACCAGCAAGCCTGGGGCGAGAAAGAATCGGCTATTTATCTTGGGCTGAGCGTCAAGACGTTGCAGGCGCGGCGTGCTGCTCACAAGGCCCCGCCCTATATCAAGGTGGGGCGTTCGGTGCGCTACCTAAAAGATGACTTGGACAGCTTCCTGGCCGCCTGCCGCGTCGATCCCGAAGCGCGGAACTAGGTGGCGACCATGGAAACCATAAACGCCCGCAAGTCGGGTGGACCTACGGGCGTGGGAAAAGTGGTGTCTGGCAACGCCCTTTTCTCCATCCCCGCCGCCGTCGTCAAGTTCTTCGTCTTGCTGGCCACCATCGGCCGGGCCGGGGGTGCGCGATGACTGCCACCCGTGCCTTGCCCCCAATTCCCGACCTTGCCCCCGTTGCCGTCAACATGCTTGAGCATGCCCTCAGGTATGCGGCGAGCGGCAGGCCGGTCTTTCCCTGTTCCATCGACAAGCGTCCTTTGGTCCCGACAGGATTTAAGGCAGCAACCATGGAACCGGACCAAATCCGCAAGTGGTGGGGAAGACAGCCGGAAGCCTCCATCGGCATTCCGACGGGTCCCGTGACCGGCTGCTTCGTCCTTGATGTTGACTTACCCGATGGTCCGGCCGCGCTGGCCCGACTGGAAGAATCGCACGGCTTCTTGCCTGCCACGGTGGAACAGCGCACGGGCTCGGGCGGTCGGCAAATGTTCTTCCGGTGGCCGTCGGATGGACAAGGAATCAGAAACAGCGCCGGCAAGCTCGGGCCTGGCCTTGATGTACGCGGAGAGGGTGGGTATATCATCGCTCCCCCTTCCTGCCATCCATCTGGTGGGCGCTATGCCTGGACCTCGCCCAACGGGACGCCGATTGCCGATGCCCCGGCGTGGCTGATTGCGTGTACCCGGGCTCCACAATCCGGTCCCGAAAGGCAAGTGGCGCTTCACGTCCCTGGCAAGGCCGCTACAGGCTACGGGAGGGCCGCCCTCGGTGCCGAGGCGGCAAAGGTTGCGGGCGCTCCTCAAGGACAGCGCAACAGCACATTGAATGCCGCCGCGTTCGCCCTTGGCCAGCTTGTGGCCGGGGGAGCTCTCGACCGTGGGCAGGTGGAGCGTGTCCTTCTCGACGCCGCCAAGGCCGCAGGGCTTACGGACAGGGAGGCCCAGGCGACGTTACGGTCGGGCCTGACCTCTGGGGAGCGGGAACCACGGACCGCTTCACAAGCACCCGATAAGCCCATTTTGAAAAGTTGCGACCGCGACACCTGCGACAGTTGCGACAGTTGGCAGGAGCCGGAGCCGCTTTTTGTGGATACGGGTTCGCAAGCCTATCCTCTCAATGCGTTGCCGACGACGATCCGGGCCGCTGTCACGGCCGTGATCGGCTATGTCCAGTGTCCGCCGGCCCTGGCCGCCATGTCGGCGCTTTCGGTGTTGTCCCTGGTTGGCCAAGGCATCGCCGACGTCCGCCGAGGCCCGCGCTTGGTCGGACCGTGTTCCTTGTTCCTTCTTGGGCTAGGTGAAAGCGGCGAACGCAAAACGACCTGCGACTCCGCTTTTGTCCTCCCGATTCGGGAATGGCAGACCCACAAACAGGAAGAAGCCGGCCCGGCCATGCGTACCCACGCTGCGGACAAGCGAAGCTGGGAGGCGGAACGTCGTGGCATTGAGGAAGCCATCAAAAATGCGGCCAAGGGTGGCAAGCCGACCGAAGAATTGCGGGAACGGATGCGCCTTGTGGAAGCAAAGAAGCCATGCGCTCCCCGCGTGCCCCGTCTCTTTTACTCCGACGTGACCATAGAGAGCTTACGAACGAAACTGGCTGAAATCTGGCCGAGTGCCGGACTTATTACGGCTGAGGGCGGCATTGTTTTTGGCGCGCACGCCATGAACCCGGACAATATTATGCGGACCCTCGGTGCTATTAATGTGTTGTGGGATGGCGGCCAGCTTGAGGTGGACCGTGTGACCAGCGGGGACCTTTTGGTGGAGTGTGCCCGCCTGACGGTTTCGCTTTTCGTCCAGCCTGAGGTGATACAGACCTTCATGGATAAAAATGCTGCCCTGGCCCGAGGCTCCGGGTGGCTTGCCCGGGCACTTTTGGCGCATCCCGAATCGACGCAGGGGAGCAGACCCTACCAGGACCCACCGGAAGATTGTCCACCCATTGCCGCTTTCCATGCCCGCCTCACGCAAATGCTCGACGGCATGCCCTGCCCCAACGCAGCCGGGGGACTGGACCTGCCGCAAATCGACCTGTCGCCCGAGGCGAAGCGGTCTTGGGTGGAGTTTTACAACGCCATTGAAAACGAATTGCGCGCCGGGGGTGAGTTCGCCGACGTGAAGGACGTCGCATCCAAGGCCGCCGACAACGCCGCTCGGATCGCCTGCCTCTTCCATTTATTCGAGGCAGGTTCGCAGGGACAGATTGGCGAACCCCACATGGTTGGAGCGGCGGCCATCGTGGCATGGCATTTATATGAAGCCAGGCGTTTCTTTGGTGAAATTGCCTTGCCGCCGGAACTCAATGCCGCCGCCAAACTAGAAGCATGGCTGCTTCGATTTTGTCGGACCAACGGCGTCACGGCAGTCCCGAGACGGGACGTCGCCCGCCTTGGACCTTACCGGGTACGGACGGAAAAGGCGTTAACTACAGCCCTGGAGGTGCTGGGGGGATTAAATCGCGTCCGAGTCGTGAAAGACGGCAAGCGCAAGCTTCTTCAGGTCAACCCCGCCTTACTGGGAGGTGATTGGTAATGCTGCGCGAATTGATTTCCCGCTTTACCGCATCGGGCACGCCTCCCCTTGTCCTGTCGCACGTGTCGCAATTGTCGCAGCCGCAATGCCCGGGAATCCTCCTTGCGAAGCCCGCATGTGTCGCAAAAGTCGCAACTGTCGCAGTCGCAAAAGTTGAAAATCGAAAAATCGAAGGTGACGGCCATCCTGGGGAGGAAAGCACGGGGGCTTCGGTCCCCGACCCACAAACGGACCTCGACTGGTCCCCCTGGCCTGCCGAAGACGGTGATCCCGACTATGAGGCGAAGTGGGCTGTCTTTGATCTGCGCGCCCTGTGCCGCTCATGTGGCCTGCGAATCGTCCGGGCTGGCGAGCGCGTCCTCGCGGTCTACCCGACGTCCCTCGACGCCGGCATGATCGAGTACGCCGAGGGCCTTCTCGACGATGCCCGGGCCTACCTTCACCAGCACATGGACAAGCTGCCCGCCCTGGCCCCCGCCGAGGCCGTGAAGATCATCTTGGACATCATGCGCCAGCATCCCGGCTTGCGCTTCTGTCGAGGTGACGGTGGGAGCCGTTGGCCGCTGTACCCCCGCACCTGGACCGCCGGGCAACGTGCGATGATGCAAAGCCTGTGGTTCATTGCCGGCGAGGCCCTTAACCGCGAAGATTTCAAAGGAGTGGACGAAATATGACCAGCTACCCCTGCCCCGCGTGCGGCGGCGATGTCGTTCTCTGTTCCTGTGACGCCCTACCCGAGGAAGACCAGCGGCGGCTGGTGGATGCCCTGCAACGCGAGTTCCGGTCAATCGACCATGCCATGGACGTTGCCTGCAAGACCGTGGATGCCCACAACCTGCTTCATGTGGCAGCCATGGAGTACGTTTACAGAAATGCCCCCGAAGACCTCCGGGAAAGTTTTCGGTCGGCTTTCCAAAAGACCTTCGGCGTCCAGGCCGATGCCTACGGCGCGAACGGCGAGCGGTATTTCAGCCTTGAGACGGTGGCCGGGGTCTTGGGCGTGACCGTGGAAGAGGCGCGGGAAAAAGCCCTGCGCTGGCTGGGACCGGATGCCCTGAACCCGCGAGACGACGTGACCCTGGTGCAATAGCCATGTTCATCATCCGCGACACCAGGGAACAGGCCGGCTACGCCTTCGACAGCTCCAGGTACGAGGGCGTGACCGTGGAGGACGGAAGCCTGGCCACGGGCGATTATTCGGTGAAGGGCCTGGAAAGCCTGGTTGCCTGCGAGCGCAAGGAGCTTGGCGACCTTGTTCATTGTCTTGCCCAGGACCGGCCCCGATTTGTCCGGGAGCTAGAGCGCGCCAGGGGGCTGGACGCCTTCATGGTGGTGGTCGAGGCCCCATGGTCCGACTTGGCCGCCGGGAAATACCGCAGCCGCCTTGACCCACATAGCGCCTGTCAGAGCGTCCTTTCCTTCATAGTCCGGCATCGTGTTCCATTTTTCTTTGCCGGCAGTCGGGCGGCTGGTGAATATGCCGTTTGGTCCTTCCTGCGCCAATACTGCGAAGGAGCCAGAAAGCGCCTTGCCGCCATCGTCAAGGCCAGTGAGATAGCCCGGCCCGTCCAGCAATAGGAGCAAGCATCATGGCCAGGAAGACAAAAAAGCTACCTTCCCCGGAAAAGGAAGAGGCCGCCAAGGAAACGCCGAAGCCCATGACCGAAAGCGAGAAGCGGCGCTTTGAGGACTTTAAGGCACGTCGGCAGGCTACGCCCGTCGCCGTCAAGTTCGTGACGAAAGCGGGCAAGAACGGCAGGGACGCCATCACGCAAGACACGTCCTACGGGGCAGACAATGCCATGGCGGCTTTCTCTGCGGCTGCCGGTTCGGTTGATTCTGACTTTTGCTGCAAGCTCCTCAACCAGGCGGTCAATGCGTCGCCATCGGCCGGGCTTGAGATAGTAGATAATAGCAACGCCGTCGCTGCTACCATGACCGGGCTTGCGCCTCAAAACGAACTTGAAGGGCTGCTTGCCGCTCAAATGACCGCTTGCCACAACGCGGCCATGGAGTGCTTGCGGCGTGCCTGCGTGAAGGATCAGACGTTCGAGGGCCGCAAGATGAACATGACCTTCGCGGATCGGTTCATGCGGACCTTCGCTGTCCAGGTGGAGGCCCTGACGAAATACCGCAAAGGCGGCCAGCAAAAAGTCGTGGTCGAGCATGTCCACGTCTACCCCGGTGGTCAAGCCATCGTCGGCAACGTCAACCAGACACCCCGGGGGGAGGGGGACACCGATGGAAACAGCGAATCAACCCCATGTCAGCACGCAATCGAGCAGGAACCCCATGCCGTGCCGCTTCAACTTGGCGGCGGTCAGGAAATGCTCTGCCCGGTCCAAGCGGACGGGGAAACCTTGCCGGCAACCGGCCATGGCCAACGGTAAATGCCGGTTTCATGGCGGCAAGAGCACGGGAGCGCCTGTGGGGAATAAAAACGCCTGGAAGCATGGCGACTATTCTGCCGAGGCCCAAGAACGGCGGCAGGAACTGCGGCAACTCCTTCGGGAGGCCCGGCAATTCCTCGCGGAACAGGATGAAATATGAATGCGACCGAACGCCGCGAACTGGCCCAGGCCGTCCTGGCCCTGGAAGTCCTCGAAGGCCAGCTCTCCACAATGGCCGAGAACAACCGCCCCGTGCCGGCACTCAATGTCCAGGGCGTTGCCTATCTGCTGGGGCTGACGGTGGAACGGCTGGGGCGCGTGCTGGGCAACCGCGATGAGGTGCAGGCGTAGCGATGGACGGCGACTGTGAGCGGGTCCTTTCAGGCCATTTTCAAAGCGGATGCACGGAGCCGCAGGATTTTTCTAGGCACAGAAAAAAAACAACCAGTCATAGGTGTTCACCCTGAGAAAACCCTTTTGAATCGGTGGATTATGCTTTCAACCAAGCGATGCCCAAACGGCCAAAAGCGTGGAGGTGTTCACATGCGGAATACTGCAAAGCTGCTCATGTCCCGGCGCGAGTTCGCCGCATGGTGGGGCTGCTATCCGAGCTACATCAACCGCCAAGTGGATAGCGGCTTCATGCCCATGGTGGGCAACAAGATCGACGCCCGGGAGGCTTGGAAGCTCTTGAACCGGCGGGCGCGGTCCTACGGCCATCGGGCGCGACCCTGGCCCGAAGAACTGGACGCACGGCAGGACGGATGAGCACGACAGGCGAGAACCCCATGGACGACATTGACGAAGCCGAGCGCCGCCGGCTGCGGAAGCTGTGGCGAGATCATTTTGCCGAGCACGAAAAGGTGGCGGCCGAATGGCGTGCCCGGGATTACCAGTACCCGCCGCCCGTTTTCCCGCCTTTCCCGGATGAACTGCGGGGCCTGACCTGCGGAGCCAAGACCAGGGCCGGGACACCGTGCAAGCGAAAAGACCTCTACACAAGCGCACGCTGCCCGCTCCACGGCGGTTTGTCCACCGGGCCGACGACGCCCGAGGGCAAGGCCAAGGCAGCCGATAACGGTCGGAAACCGAAGCGGAAAAAGCGGACCCCATGAGGACTAGAGAAAACTTCACATTGCCAGCGTGATTTTCGAGGCGTTGCCCAAACGCTCGGCGCTTAAAAAAAGGGAGAGAAATGGGAACGCTGATTCCTTCGCTCTCCTCAAGCGCCGGTAAGCAATAGTCAGTTCACCCCGGCTGGCCGCGTCGCTTGCGGTCCTGTCAAAGCCAGACATCCCGACACGGTTTCCACTTCGGTTTCCACGAAATCCTTCACGCGAGAGTGGGTACTCGACGACATGCTCGCCTGCCAGGAATCTAAAGTAGAGCGGGATAGAAACAGGCCGAGGCCCCGGCCCAGCATCACGCCGTCCGCAAGATCACGTACTCCAAGACCAGTTCCCGCATGTGGTAGAAGGACTGCATGTCCAGCCCCCGCTGGTGAAGCTCCCGGGCTTCGTCGTGGAGGCCGGCTTTCCGTAGCGCGGCGACGACGGCGAGGTGAAACTCGTACATATCCCAGCCTAGGAGGACGGTAAGCAACGGCTTGGCCATGGCGAGCTGGTAGCAGGCTGAGGCCCCGGCGGTCTACCAGTGGACAGTGAGTGGACACCTGGAAAAGGCCGGCAGGTTACACCGAGGTTACACCTAAAAAAGGCCGGCGCTGCTGACAATCAACTGACACCTGAAAAAGAGACCACGGGATAACATGACGGGACCTTTTTGACACTATTGGCGGCCTGCTTCTTCGGAGGTGGGCCGCCTCTTGTATCTATGTCGTTGAGGATTCCATTGATGTAAATTGTGGAGCAATCGAAGCGAGATCAACAATTTTAACTTTGCTCTTTACATCGCTATAGTAATCATTAACAACCGCATACCTGTCCTTGTATGAATTATAAAAATCTTTCATCGCCGTATTATTTTGACTTAACACACTCTTAATTGCCCTTCTCCTATTAAAAAAAGAAATGGCATGCGTAGTTCCTGTCAAGTATAAATATTTTTCCTTTGTTGTGGGCTCTCTCTCTAAATAATAAAAATCTTTAAAAATCCCATTTTGACGAATCGTCTCTGAGCCTCCTTGCCAATGTATAAACTTAAATTCAGCAATTCTATTGTTAGTTTCTAAATCAAACCTTTTGCCAGTATTACCGGCTCCTAAAGATACATATTGTATTTTTTCATCATCATTTATGATGTAAGGAAGGGATGTTACAATTCCAACTGCGTGGATTATTATATTTATCGTACTTGCGAAGTTTTTTAATGACAACGCAGAGTTAAAAAGCTCATCATTTATGCCGCTATTGCACATTATGTTTTCAATATCTTGTTTCTTTGCATTCTCCAAAGAGTTTTCTATTCTGGAAATACGACCACGCAAATTTTCTTCTAAAAATGTAGCAATATGGTTCACTGCCACGTCTAAATCAACCATGATTATGACCTCTTTGCAATGAGTTGATAGATAAGGCGACATCTGAAATGCTTGAATCCCTGTGGATTAATTAATTCCATTATCGCTCTGCCAGGCTTTTGTCACCATGTCGAATTGTCGAGGCACATAGCGCCATTCTCCTGTGTCCTGGCTGTCGAGCCAGATAAGGTTGCCATGGTGGGCTGAAAGTGATCCTGGGACGGATGTGGCATATGGTGCGAGATCGGGTGGGGTGGCTCATTTTTGAACTGAAAGTCGGCAAGGCTGGACACGGAGTTCGGTCGAGTGCGGGACCTAGACTGAGAGGCAGTTAGGTTGGGGGGGATGCAGAGTATGTGGTCGAGGTGTCCGAACCCAACATTTTACCCATCTGTGTTGGGAATAGTGTTGGGTAAGAAAAAGGGCCTACAGCCGTTTTAGCTGTAAGCCCTTGTAATTTCTTGGCGTCCCCAAGGGGATTTGAACCCCTGTTAGCGGCGTGAGAGGCCATCAACATATATTTCCTCTCAATTCCTGTCCTCTCCCATCATTCCCCATA
>CAZBER010000031.1:0-16650 GCA_964490985.1 uncultured Desulfovibrionaceae bacterium
TAATCGGGAGGGTCCGGGAGGGGGTGACCCCCTCCCGGCCGCCGGAGGCATCTTCGTCTCTATTTCTTTATTATTTGATATAATTGGGGATGTTCATCAGCAGGTCGCGGGTGAAGTTGATCATTTTGTCCATGAGCCAGGGGAAGGCGATGAGCAGGGCGATGAACATGGACAGGATTTTGGGCACAAAGGTCAGGGTCATTTCCTGGATTTGGGTGGCGGCCTGGAGGATGGAGATGATGACGCCGACCACGAGGCTGACGCCCAACATGGGCAGGGCCATGAACAGGGCCAGTTCGATGGCTTGGCGGGCCAGGCCCACGACCATATCGGGACTCATGGCGTGCCTCCGTTATTTGAAGGAGTTGACCAGGGAGCCCACCATGAGCCCCCAGCCGTCCACCAGGACGAAGAGCAGGAGTTTGAACGGCATGGCGATGGTGGCCGGCGGCAGCATCATCATGCCCATGGCCAGGAGGATGCTGGAGATGACCATGTCCAGGATCAGGAACGGGATGTAGATGAGAAAGCCGATGGTAAAGGCAGTTTTGATCTCGCTGATCATGAAGCCTGCGGCCAGCATGAGGGTGGGCACTTCCTGCTTGTCCTTGGGCCGTTCCATCTTGGTGATGGTGTAGAACACGGACAGGTCTTTTTCCCGGGTGTGTTTGAAGAGGAATTCGCGCAGGGGGTCTTCGGCTTTTTTGAGGGCTTCGGTGAAGCCGATCTGTTCGTTGAGGTAGGGTTGCAGGGCCTGGTCGTTTATCTGTTTGCCCGTGGGGTACATGATGACCGCGGTGAGGAACATGGCCAGGCTGGCCAGGATCTGGGTGGGCGGCACCTGGGGCACGCCCATGGCCTGGCGCAAGAACGAGAACACGATGATGATGCGGGTAAACGAGGTGACCGTGAGGATGATGGCCGGGGCCAGGGACAGGACGGTCAGGGCGAAGAGGATTTCCAGCAGGATGGAGACGCGTTCCGGCTGGCTTTGGCCGGCGGCCAGGGAGAGCGACAGGGTGGGGGCGTCCTGGGCCGCGGCGGGCAGGGCGAAAAGGACGAGGGCCAGGAGGCAAAAGGCGCTAAGGAGCGGGACCCTGGCCGGATGTCCGGGCCGCCGTATCCAGGGCCTCGGCGAAATCGCTGTCTGTTTCATGGCTGGTCGGGACCTCGGTGAGGAGAGTGATGCTCTGGTCGCAGACCCCGAGCACCAGATCCCTATTCAAGAACCGGACCACGATTACGCTTTTGCGCGGCCCAAGGGACAGATGGGCCATGAGCCGCAGCATGCCGCCCCGGCCGGCCGGCCCCAGGCCCAGCTTGGGGCCGAAGCGGCGCAGCAGCCAGTAGGCCACCAGGATGATGGCCAGGATCAGGAGCAGGGCCAGGGCCATCTGCACGGCCGTGGAGGCCAGGCCGTAGTCGGATGGCGGCAGGGGGGTGGCGGGATCAGGCAAGCTGTTTGACCCGTTCGATGGGGCTTATGATGTCGGTTAGGCGCACGCCGAATTTTTCATTGATGACCACGGCTTCGCCTCGGGCCACGAGCTTGCCGTTGACGTAGATTTCCAGGGGCTCGCCGGCCAGTTTGTTGAGTTCGATGACCGAGCCCTGGCCCAGTTGCAGGAGTTCGTTGATGAGAAGCTTGGTGCGCCCCAGTTCGGCCGACACGTCCAGGGGGATGTCCAGGATGAAGTCCAGGTCCCGGCGCATGTTGTCCGGCCGGGGGGTCTTGGCCTCCTGCGTCAAATTCTTGAACTGGGCCTTGGCGCTTTGCCGGGACAGGGCATCCTGATCCCGTTCGCGCTTGATGGACTGTTCCTCTTCATCGGCCAGGGCCGCTGCCCATTCGGCGGCCAGGGCGTCGTCGTTGGCTTGGCTTTTGCCGCCGCCGGCGGGCTGGTCGAACAGGGCATCGATGTCGGATTGGGTGGCCGGCTTGTCCTCGGCCTGCTCATCCAGGGCCGCTGCCCATTCGGCGGCCAGTTTGTCCTGATCGATGTCGTCGGGAGCCATGACAACCCTCGCGCTGTGGCGTTTTTTATTGGATGACGAAATCCGTGAAATAGACCCGGGCCACCTTGGCCTGGCCCAGGGTCTGGTTGAGCCGGTCCGCGATCTCCTTGCGCAGCGTGATCTTGCCTTCCAGGGTGGCCAGGTCCTGGGAGGTCTTGGACGAGAGCAAAAGCAGGAGCGCGTCGCGGATCTTGGGCATATTTTGTTCCAGCAATTCGGGATTGCTGGACATTTCGACATCCAGGACGAGTTTGAGATACCGTCGGGCATTGGGGTCGGCCAGGTTGACCACAAACGGCGGAAAAGAGACGCTGTTGGAAGGCGCTTTGGCGTCCTTGCCTTTTTCGCCATGTCCGCCCTTGGCCTCGCCGTGTCCGCCTTCGGCGGATTTTTTCTCTTCGGCCTTGGCCTCGTGCTTTTCCTCGGGCTT
The DNA here is from genome assembly GCA_964490985.1 of uncultured Desulfovibrionaceae bacterium. Classification (GTDB taxonomy): domain Bacteria; phylum Desulfobacterota; class Desulfovibrionia; order Desulfovibrionales; family Desulfovibrionaceae; genus Solidesulfovibrio. The sequence continues at coordinate 2,447 of CAZBER010000031.1, forward strand.
GGCCGCTTCCTCGGGCTTTTGTTCGGCCGCGGCCTCGGGGGCGGCCGCCGGCTTGGCGGCGAAAAACTTGAGATAGGCGAAATAGCCGCCCCCGCCGAGCAGAAGCAGCAGCAAAACGAGGATGACGTACTTGAGGAATCCGGATTTTTTCTTGCCTTCCGGCGCTTCGCTTGCGTCAGCCACGTTGGTTCTCCCGGCTTCGGTACGGATGTTCCGGATGCCTCAAGAGGCTTTTGCAAAAATCAAACGTACCGTGGAACAGCAATGGACGTTCTGGTGTAACTGTCTCAATCCATTATGGGTTTCCAAAGAGCAAAGCCCTTTGGTCGCCGCAGGCTTCGAAAACGACTCTTTTTGCAAAGCCTCTTACTACTGCCTTGGCCCGAAAAGGTCCGTGCCCACGCGCACGTGGGTGGCCCCCTCCATGACGGCCGCTTCCAGGTCGCCGCTCATGCCCATGGACAGGACCGGCAGCTTCATGCCCAGGCGCGTTTCCAGGCCGTTGCGCAGCTCCCGCAGCCTGGAGAAGGCGGGCCGGGCGCCGTCGGGGTCGTCGAAAACCGGCGGAATGACCATGAGCCCGGCAAGCGTCAGCTCGGGCATGGCGGCCACGGCCTCGGCCAGGGCCGGCAGGCCGTCCGGATCGATGCCCGATTTCTGGACTTCGCCGGCCACATTGACCTGCAGGCATACGGCCTGGGTCAGGCCCAGTTCCCGGTTTTTCTTTTGCAATGTCCGGGCCAATTCCAGGTTGTCCACGGTGTGGATCAGGTTGAACCGGCCCACGGCCAGCCGGGCCTTGTTGCGCTGCAAATGCCCGATGAAGTGCCACTGTGCCCCTTTGGGCGCGGCCTCCATCTTGGGCAGGGCTTCCTGAATGTAGGATTCGCCGAAAACGCGCTGCCCGGCGGCGAATAAGGCGGCCACGGCTTCCAGGGGCTGCTTTTTGGACACAGCCACCAGGGTCACGCTGGCGGGGTCCCGACCGCAAGCCCGGCAGGCCCCGTCAATGCGCTTGTGCACCCAGGCCAAACGCTCCTGCGCACTCATCTCCACGGCGCATCTCCAACAGTCTCCAAACTGCCCATGGGCAATCCCTACCCGCAACCTCGGGCAATGTAAAACGGCTCGGCTATTGCCCCAGGCCCAGGTCGCGCAAGAGGGCCTGGTCCTCGATCCAGTCCGGCCGCACCTTGACCCACAGCTCCAGGAAAACCCGGGAATCGAGCATTTCCTCGATCTCGACCCGGGCCTTGGCCCCGATGTCCTTGATGCGTTCCCCGCCCTTGCCGATGACCATGGGCTTGTGGCTTTCCCGGGCCACCAGGATGGAGGCCCGGATCTTGATCAGGCCCGGCTGGGACGCCTCGTCCCAGTCCTCCACGGTCACGGCCGTGGAATAGGGCAGTTCCTCGCCCAGGGCCAAAAAGAGCTTCTCGCGCACGATCTCGGCCGCCAGAAAACGCACCGGAGCCGTGGACACCTCGTCCTCGCCGTACTGGGCCGGCCCTTCGGGCAGCCGGGAGAGCACGGCGGCCAGAAGTTCGTCCGTGCCAAGGCCGTTCAGGGCGCTGACCGGAAACAGCTCGGCCTGGGGCAGGGCCTCGCTGACGGCGGCCAGAACCGGCAGGAGCCGGCCCTTTTCCTTGACCGCGTCGGCCTTATTCAGCGCCGCCACCACGGGCGCGCTGCCGTCGCGCAGGGCCTTGGCCACGGGCCGCAAATCGTTTTCCAGGGCATCGATCCGGCGGGCGTACTGGGCGGCGTCCAGCACCACCAGGACCACGTCGGCCTGGGCCAGGGCGGCGTAGGCCGAGCGCAGCAGCAGCGGGGCGATGCCACGTTTTTGACGGTGCAGCCCGGGCGTGTCCAGGAACACGGCCTGGGCCTCGTCCGTGGTCAGGATGCCGCGTATGCTGTTGCGCGTGGTCTGGGGCTTGGGGGAAACAATGGAGACTTTCTGCCCGATGAACCGGTTGAGCAGGGTGGATTTTCCGGCGTTGGTGGGGCCAAGCATCACCACCTGCCCGAAACGATGCGTCTTTTCCAAAAGATCCCTCCATGGGAATAACGAATGGGCTGCAGTTGAATTTGTAAGAAAGTCATACGCCCGGCGTCAAAACGCTGCACTAGCGCGGCCCGATGCAAACGGCAACCCTTGCCCTGGCCCACAAGGGTGGTTATAGCACGCCTGCCATGGGAAAGGACCTTATTATCGTCGAGTCGCCGGCCAAGGTAAAGACCATCAAGAAGTTCCTCGGCAATGCCTATGCCGTGGAAGCTTCGGTGGGACACGTGCGCGATCTGCCCTCCAAGAAACTGGGGGTGGATGAAAAGCAGGACTTCGCGCCGCAATATCAAATCATTCCGGGCAAGCAGAAAGTGGTGTCCAAGCTCAAGGAAGCCGCTGCCCATGCCCAGAAAATATATCTGGCTCCGGACCCGGACCGCGAAGGCGAGGCCATCGCCTGGCACGTGGCCGAAATCCTCAAAGAAGCCAAAGTTCCCATCCACCGCATCCAGTTCAACGAGATCACGGCCCGGGCCGTGCGCGAGGCCCTGTCGCATCCCCGGGACATCAACGAAAAGCTGTTTCTGTCCCAGCAGGCCCGCCGCATCCTGGACCGACTGGTGGGCTACAAGGTGTCGCCGGTCTTGTGGCAGAAGGTCAAAAGCGGCATTTCCGCCGGCCGGGTCCAGTCCGTGGCCCTGCGCCTGGTGGTGGACCGGGAAAAGGAGCGTCGGGCTTTCGTGCCCGTGGAGTACTGGGTGTTCAAGGCCCGGCTGGCCGCGGACGCGCCCCCGGAATTCGAGGCCGAGCTGGCCAAGTACAACGGCAAGAAGGTGGAGATCGGAAGCCGGGAGGCGGCCGAGGAGGCCGAGGCCGCCATCAGGGGCAACCCCTTTGTGGTTGCGGCCGTGGCCGAAAAGGAACGCAAGAAATCCCCGCCCCCACCCTTTATCACCTCCACGCTGCAGCAGGCCGCCAACCAGCGCCTGGGCTACTCGGCCAAGCGCACCATGGGCGCGGCCCAAAAGCTCTACGAGGGCCTGGAGCTGGGCGAGAAGGGCACCGTGGCCCTGATCACCTACATGCGCACCGATTCCACACGCATTGCCGACGAGGCCCGGGATGCGGCCCGGGAATACATCATCGAGGCCCTGGGGCCGGACTACTATCCGGAAAAGGCCCGCCATTTCCGGTCCAAGGCCGGAGCCCAGGACGCCCACGAGGCCATCCGGCCCATTGACGTGACCCTGACCCCGGCCGCAGTCAAGGCGCCTTTGCCCAAGGACCTCTTTTCCCTGTACAAGCTCATTTGGGAGCGCTTCGTGGCCTCCCAGATGCGCGAGGCCCGGTTCTGGGACACCACCGCCGACATCGCGGCCGGCCCGGGGCTTTTCAGGGCCAAGGGCCAGCGCCTGATCTTTCCCGGCTACCTCAAGGTCTACGGTATGGAGGCCGGGGACGAGGCCAAATCCCTGCCGCCCCTGGCCGAGGGCCAGACCCTGGAACTGCGGGAGCTCAAAAAAGACCAGAAGTTCACCCAGCCGCCGCCCCGCTACACCGAAGCCTCGCTGGTGCGCGAACTGGAAGAGAAAGGCATCGGCCGGCCCTCCACCTATGCGGCCATCATTTCCACGCTGATCGACCGCGACTATGCCCGGCTCGAAGACAAGCATTTCGTGCCTTCGGAACTGGGCGAGACCGTGTCCGACCTTCTGGCCGAGCATTTCGTCAAGATCATGGACGTGGGCTTTACCGCCGGCATGGAGGAAGCCCTGGACGCCGTGGCCGAGGGCCGGGGCGACTGGGTGGCGCTTTTGCGCGACTTCACCGACGATTTCTATCCCACCCTGGCCAAGGCGGCCAAGGACATGGCCAAGGTCAAGGCCGGCAAGGAAACCGACATCGCCTGCGAGCTGTGCGGCAAGCCCATGGTCATCCGCTTCGGCAAGGCCGGGGAGTTCCTGGGCTGCTCGGGCTATCCGGACTGCAAGAACACCAAGGAGTTCGACCGGGCGGCCGACGGGACCATTGTGCCCCGGGAGCGCAAGCCCGAAGAAGTGGCCACGGTGGGCACCTGCCCCCAGTGCGGCAAGGACCTGGTGGTGAAAAAGTCCCGTACCGGCAGCCGGTTCGTGGCCTGCACCGGCTGGCCGGACTGCAAATACACCAAGCCCTTTTCCACGGGCGTGCCCTGCCCGCGCGAAGGCTGCACCGGCACTCTGGTGGAAAAAAGCTCCAAGCGCGGCAAGGTATTCTACGCCTGCGACAGCTATCCGCAATGCGATTTCGCGGTCTGGGACTGGCCCGTCAACGAGCCCTGTCCGTTGTGCGACTCCAAGATTCTGGTGCGCAAAAAGACCCGGGACAAGGGCGAAATCATTGCCTGCCCCAACAAGTCCTGCCGCTACCGCCGCGCTGTTGGCGGAAAGCCGGAAGCCGGGGAAGGGGAAAAGGAAGAGTAAGAGCCGGGAGGGGGGCGCCCCCTCCCAGACCTCTCTATGGCGAGGGCGGTTTTGCTGAAAGCAAAACCGCCCTCGTCTTGAGAAGACGGAAGGAGAGGGGATTGCTTGACGCCCTGTGGTCCGGTCGGGCATGAAGAATTCATGCTGACCTTCGAGCAGATAAAGGCCATCGAGGCCGCCCTGGGGCCGGAAGCGGCCAAGCCCGTGGTGGAGGCCATTTCCTCCACAGATACGCGGGTCATGGCTTCGCTCATGGCGGAGATCGCCACCAAGGAAGACATGACCAAGCTTCGGGGTGAATTCAAGGAAGAACTGGCTCATCTCAAAGGAGAACTCAAGGAAGACTTGGCCAATCTCAAAGGGGAATTTAAGCAAGACTTGGCCAAATTTAAAGGTGAAATGAGGGAAGAACTGGCCGGCCTCAAGGGGGATTTCAAGGAGGAGCTGACGAGGTTCAAAGGGGAATACAAGGAAGAAATCGCCACCCTTCGGGGCGAAACCCGTGAGGATTCGGCCCATATCCGGGGCGACATCAAGCGCCTGGAAATGCAGATACGCCTTTTGCTCATCCTGGCCGTCCTGGCTATTGCCATGTTCAGCCCGAATCTGGCCGCGCTGCTCAAGCTGGCCAGGTAGCCGCAGGAAACAGCATGCTGACCTTCGAGCAAATAAAGGCCATCGAGGCCGCCCTGGGGCCGGAAGCGGCCAAGCCCGTGGTGGAGGCCATCCAAACCACGGACCAGCGGGTCATGACTTCGCTTCTGGCCGAAGTGGCCACCAAGGCGGATTTGCAGGCCGTCAAAACGGATATGGCCAAGCTTGAGGGGCGCATGGACGCTGGATTTTCCGAAATCCGGGGCGACATCAAGCGCCTGGAAATGCAGATTCGCCTCCTTCTTATCCTGGCCGTCCTGGCCATAGCCATGTTCAGCCCGAACCTGGCCGCGCTGCTCAAGCTGGCCAGATAGCGCCGTTTCCTCAGCCCGCGCCTCTGGTCGCGATTTTCGGAGGAACCATGCAGGGATCGGATTTCCACCAGCGGATGATGCTGCGGGAACGCGAGGAATGCCTGTGCCTGGAGAAGCAGGCCCAGGAGATCGCCCAACTGCGTGGCCGGGTGCGCCAGCTCGAGCAGCTCGTGTGCCTGATGGCCAAAAAAATGGGCATCGACGCCTGCCAGTGCTGGGAGCACTGGCGCTTCGACGATATCCAGTCCTGACGCTTTCGGGAATTCGGGTCAGGCCCCGCCAAGTTCGCGTAGGACCTCGGGATGGCGGACCGCGATGCGCAGCAGGGTCTTGGCGGCTCCCGACGGCTCGCGCCGGCCTTGCTCCCAGTCATGCAGGGTGCGCACCGAAATGCCGAGCAAGGCGGCGAACCGGGATTGGGACAGGCCGGTCCTGGCCCTGGCCGCCAGGGCGATGCAGCGATCGGCCGGGACGATTTCCTCTTTCTCCACGGTCCCGTCGCGGCGGGTGATCCGCCGCAGGCAAGAACCGTCCTCCTGGGGCAAAAACACGGTCTTGCGCGCCCATTCCACCGGCTTTCCCGCATCCAGGGTTTCCATCAGGTCGGCGAGGGCTTCTTTAGCCTTGCTCATGGTCAAGCGCCTCCTTGAGCTTGCGCAGCCACGCCCGGGGCACGTCGTCCCGCTCCCCTTTTCCGTAAGCGGTCACCAGGACGATCTGGCCGGATGCCAGGCGCAGAAAGTAAATCACCCGAGCGCCCCCGCGCATCCCCTTGCCTTTGGCGGTCCAGCGCAGTTTGCGGCAGCCCGCCGTGCCCGGGATAACGGACCCTGATTCGGGTTGTTCGCAAAGGAACAACTGGAGGTCCAGGAATTCAGCGTCGTCGAAGAGTTCGTCCCGGACAGCGGCAAAGGGGGCCAGTTCCACGAACTCGTAGTGCATGGAATTATGTACGGCATTGCCGTATGGCGGTCAAGATAAAGGGGGCGTCGACTCGTCGCCGCAATGCATATCCAGTCCTGACCATAAACGAGCAGGGCCGCCTCTTGCGAAGCGGCCCTGCTTGTCTTTTCCGGTTGAGGTGGTCCAGGAGGGGCCTCGCCCCTCCTGGCCGCCGGAGGCATCTCTTTACCTGACTGACCTACCGCTACTCCAGCGGCGTGTTCTCCACCAGGCTCCAGACGCCGCAGGGGCAGGCGTTGGCGCAGAAGCCGCAGCCGATGCATTTTTGCGAGTCGGCCGCCATTTCGAAGCCGCCCTGGGGCAGGTCCTTGTGGGATATGGCCCCCACCGGGCAGATGGCCTCGCACAGGCCGCAGTCCCGGCAGGCGCCGCAGGACGAGCACTGCTTGGCGCACGCTTCCAGGGAATCGAATTCCATGATGCGCGGGTCGAAGTATTCCAGGGTGATCCGCTTGTAGTCGAGCATCTTGCGGGTGTCCTCCTGGGGACGCTTGCCCGTGATGATCTCGTCAATGGCCTGGGCCGCCTCGCGGCCCGCGCCGATGGCCTGGGTCAGCAGGCCCGGCCTCACGATGTCGCCGATGGCGAACACCTTGGGATTGGTGGTCTGGTAGAGCTTGTTGACCTTGATGTGGCCGCGCTCGGTGGCAATGGTGTCGTCCAGGAACTCCAGGTCCGGCACGTCGCCCACGGACAGGATCACGGTGTCGGCCGGCAGGGTCTCGCCGGACTGCAGGACCACGCCCGCATCCGTTATCTCCTTGGTGAAGCAAGGCCACTTGAAGATCGCGCCCACGGCTTCGGCGTCCCGCTTCTCCTTGCCGAAGGCAGCGGGCTTTTGGATGTCGATGAGCGTGATGTCGTCGGCTCCCAGGCGGGCGGCCTCGGTGGCCACGTCGCAGCCCACGTTGCCCGCGCCGATGATGACCACCCGCTTGCCCACGCCGGCTTTGCCCTTCTTGGCGTTTTTAAGAAACGTCAGGGCCGCAATGGCCAGTTCCTTGCCCGGCACGGGCAAAAGGCGGGGCTTGTTGGCGCCCACGGCCAGGACCGTGAAGTCGTAGTCGGTCGCGATCTGGGCGAACTCGTCCTTGGACAGGGCCTTTTTGAGCTGGATATGGGGCAGGATTTCCTGGGCGCGCTTGATCTCGGCGTCCAGGACCGCCTTGGGGATGCGGCTTTCCGGGATGGCCTGGCTGATCTTGCCGCCGAGTTTTTCTTCCAGGTCGTGGATCACGGCCTCATGGCCGGCCAGGCGCAGTTGCCAGGCCACGGACATGCCGGCCGGGCCGCCGCCGATGACGGCGACGCGCTTGCCGGACAGGGGCGGCAGCTTGGGCATGCGGCCGGCCGTGACATTGGCCTTGCCGAGCAGAGCCGTATCCAGAGGCGTCATGTTGCCGATGTTTCGGGTGCAGCCCTGCATGCACAGGTTGGGGCACAGATAGCCGCACACCGTGGCCGGGAAGGGCGTGTAGGCCAGGGCCAGGTCCATGGCCTCGTCCATGAGCCCCTCGCGCACGAGCTGCCAGCGCTGTTGGACCGGAATGCCGGTGGGACAGCTGGCCTGGCAGGGAGAGACGTATTTGCGGTTTTCCCACACCGGCACGAAACGGCGCAGCTCGCCGGTGACAATGAGCGGAATGGGGCTGCGGTCGGTGTCCACCAGGTCGCCGATGAGTCCGCCCCGGCCCAGTTCGCCGTCCCAGACCTTTTCGCGGAACTCCGACATGGCTCGGCGGGTCTTGCCGGTTTTCTCGAACGGGCTGCGGGCGACGATGAGCTGCCAGTCCGAGCGCACGGCCAGGACGTCGTACAGCTCGGGCCGGCCGATGGCGGCAAGGAACGTGCGTAGGTTTTCGGTCAGCCAGGCGAAAGACGCGTCGTCAATGGGCTCGAGCTTGGCGTCGGCCAGGCTGAAGCCCTTGTGCGGGCCGCGAAAGTAGATGCGCCCGCCCACCATGCCCACGCACGGCCGGTAGCCCAGGACATTGTCCGGGTTCTGGGGCTCCACGCCGCAGATGACGGCCGTGCCGCCGGCCATGAACTCGGCGAAGTAGTCGCCCACGGACCCGAGCACGAACATCTCCGGGGCGGGGTATTTGGGGTTCTGCTTGGTCATGGTCATGCCGCGGGCGCCGATGTTGCCCGCGACCATGATCTTGCCCTGGGCCATGGCGTTGGCCGCGCCGTTGCCGGCGTTGCCGTGCACCACGATCTCGGCTCCGGCGCCCAGCCAGCCGATGTCGTCCGAGGCCGGGCCCTCGATGACGATCCTGGTGCCGGGAAAGCCCATGGAGCCGGTGCGCTGGCCCGGAGAGCCGGTGATGCGCACGGAGACGGGTTCGGTCTTGGACACCCACAGCCGGCCGCCCAGGCCGTGCTGGCCAAAGGCCTCGATGTGGAGGTTCCGGGCGCCCTGGGTCACGGCCCGCTGAATGCGTTCCTCCAGGATGCGGGATTCGACCCGGACACCGTTTTCAATGCCATGTATCGTTACGGATTGGTGTTCCATGTGCGTGCTTGCCTTGCTGCGGTGATTGCTTCGGAGCCCCTGGCGTTACACCACGTACTTGATCTTGAGGCGTTCGGCCGCGTGGTAGTCGCCAATGCCCAGGGCGTCGGACATGCCGATGGGCAGCGACGTGGAACGGCCCAGGGGAGCGACGATCTTGCGCAGTTCCGTGTCAAAGGACAGGAACACGTCGACCAGCCGCTCGGCCACCTTTTCCGGATCCAGGCGGCGGTAGACGCGCGGGTCCTGGGAGGTGATGCCCTTGGGGCACACGCCGATGTTGCATACGTTGCAGCGGTCGTGCTCGGAGCCGACGCAGCCGGCCGTGGCCTGCATGATGTACTTGCCCGACTGCACGGCGCTGGCCCCGAGCATGATCAGGGCCGCGGCGTTGGCGGCCAGGTTGCCGTTCTTGCCGATGCCGCCGCCGGCAATGAGCGGAATTTCGTTCTGCTTGCCCACCTTGACCAGGTTTTCGTAGCAGTCGCGCAGGTTGGTGGCGATGGGGTGGCCCATGTGGTTCATGGATACGTTGTAGGCCGCGCCCGTGCCGCCGTCCTCGCCGTCAATGGCCAGGCCCGCGGCGTAGGGGTTGCGCACCAGGTTGTTGAGCACCGCCGTGGACGAGGTGGTGCCGGAGATCTTGGGATAGACCGGCACGCGGAAGCCCCAGGCCATGGACATGGACTGAATCATCTTGGCCACGGCTTCCTCGATGGAGTACTTGGTCTGGTGGGTGGGGGGGCTGGGCAGGGACACGCCCTGGGGCACGCCCCGGATGGCGGCGATGAGCTTGTTGACCTTGTACCACATGAGCAGCCCGCCGTCGCCGGGCTTGGCCCCCTGGCCGTACTTGATCTCCACGGCGCAGGGATCTTCCTGCATGTCCGGAATGGCTTTTATGATCTCGTCCCAGCCGAAGTAGCCGCTGGCGATCTGCAAAATCATGTACTTGAGGAAGCGCGAGCGAAGTAAGCGCGGCGGACAGCCGCCCTCGCCCGTACACATGCGCACGGGCATGCCCAGCTCCTCGTTTAGGTAGGTCACGCCCATGACCAGGCCTTCCCACATGTTGGGGGACAAGGCGCCAAAGGACATGGAGCCGATCATGAGCGGATAGATTTCGCGCACCGGCGGCACCCAGGACTGCTCGGCCAGGGCTGTGAGCCCGTCCTCGGGGGACTGGATGCGGCCGATCAGGGTGCGCAGGTCGAACTCGTGGCGGCCGGCGTCCAGGGCCGGGTCCGTGAGCATGGAGATGCGGATGAACTTGATCTGGTCAAGCAAGCTGCCGGTATCGTTGCGGCGGCCGCCCCGGGTTCGGGCCTGGCCGCCCCGGTTGTTGTGGAACTTGAGCGTGGTGGCCTCGGGGCGAAACCTGGGCGTGATGGCGTTATTGGGGCACACCATGTTGCACATGGCGCAGCCGATACATCGATAGGCCGGATCGGTGCGCTGGCGGATGCCGTAATAAATGGAAAAGCTGCTCTTGGGCTTGGTTTCCAACCCGGGAACGGTCTCCAGGGTGCGCTTGCGGAAGACCCCGAGCTCGATGGCGCTCACCGGGCACACGGCCGTACACCGGCCGCACAGGGTGCAGGTATGGATATCCCAGTCCACCTGCCAGGGCAGGTCGTTGACGCTTAGTGTGGACGGGGTAAGGAGTGGAGCTGATTGCATAAGGTGACCTCTTGGCATTCGGGGCGCACGATGGCCGTGTCCAGGTGCATGGGTTGAAAGTCGGCGTGCTGGTCGCGGTCCGGAATGGCCGCGTCAAGACCGCAGATTTCCGAGGAAAAGGCAAAGATGCCGGGCTTGCCGCCGACAACCCCGGGCCGCAGCTTCTTGCGGTCCTGGACCATGAACAGGGTCCCGTCCGGCAGGCAGCCGATGACGCAGTTGGGGCCGTCGATGATGAGCTTGCGGCAGGTCTGCTTGATGCGCGCCAGCAGCTCGCGGTCGGTGTGGCCTTCCATTTCGGCGTCGGAAAGCGGCGTGATCACGTGCTTGTAGTGCTCGATGCCAAGGTGCAGCCGCTTGAGGGTGAAATGCATGATGTGGGCGAAGACTTCCGAGTCGGACTGGTAGCCCATGTAGCCGGGGAAGCCCCGGGAAAGCAGGTATTCCTTGATGGGGACAAAGGCCGTGTTCTCGCCGTTGGTCATGGTGCACACGCCCTGGAGGAAGAAGGGGTGGCAGGCGTAGAGGTTGATGGCGTAGTTGGTGTTCTGGCGGCCTTGGGCGAGTATGCGGCGGCAGTAGAGCTCGGGCCGGTCCAGGCCCAGGTATTCGGCCACGGTCAGGGGATCGCCGACTTCCTTGACCATGATGGTGTCGGGCCAGAACGAAAACACCCGGATGTCGTCCTCGGCCTCGCCCATGAGGCGGAGCTCCACGCGCATGAGCGTGAACGCGGTTTCGCGTTCGGCCTGGGTCGCGGCCGCAAGTTCGGCCGGAATGTCGTAGGCCCGGGCCAGGTAGGTGCCCCGGACCGGGGTGCCGGCCGGAACCTTGGTCCGGGGATCGAGCACCAGGCTCGATTTGACGTAAAATCCCCGCTGCTCCATGTAAGCATCCAGGCGTTTGAGCCCGGCGTCGGTGAAAATGCCGGAGAGGATCGGCGCGTCCTTCATCTCACCGAACGGGCCGCCCAGATCATGGAGAAACAGGCCGACGCCGGACCCGTCGTGGCCTTCCTTCATGACGTTGAGCGCCTCGATGGCGCGCATGGGGGAGACGGGATCCCGGCTGCTGCAGGCGAATAAGCGGCACATGGTCTTCTCCGAATAAACTAAATCTTTTTGAGGGGGGTTTTTTCATAGTGACAAAATGGACGACCGTAAAGCAAAAAATGAAATCCGGTCACTCCAGACGACAAAATTGCACAATTGAAGGGAATTTGTCTGGAAAAATCGAGGTCCAGGCCAGGGAAAAACCGCCGGTTTCGGCAAGGAGGGTTTATGCGGATATGGTTCATGGCGTGGTCGTTCGCCTTGTTGTCGGTTTTGCCCGTCCAGGCCGCATGCGCGGCCGATGCGCAGGCGGCCGCGCCGGGCGGACGCGGGGTCTGGGAAGGGGCTCCGGTGGCCGCCACGCCGCGCATGCGCGGCCTGTGGGAGGGGGCTCCGGTGGTGACCGCCGAACCCGAGGACAAGGCGCGCGGCGCGGCGGCCTGGGATGTGGCCCGGCAATTTGGTCGAATATTCTTCGGCAGACAGCGCATAAGGACGCCGGGAGTGGCGGAGAAGACGGTTCCCTTCATCGGAAAATTCGAACCGGACGGCCAGACGTTTTCCGTGTTCCTGTCCCTGGATGTCCGGGCGCGCTGCCGGCTGATCGCGCCGGACGCGGCCGCCTGCCAACTGGAAGCGCCACGGAAAAGCGGTCAGGCCGGGCTGCAATTCGAGGTGCGGCGGCAGCCGACGCCGTAAGGCGCGTGCGGTCTCCTTCTCAAGTCATGTTTGAAAAAATAGGCACGCGTTCGAAAAGGGCAAGCCCGGCCAGGCGGGCAGGGAAGCAGGAGAGCAGGGGAGGATGCCTCCGGCGGCCAGGAGGGGCGGGGCCCCTCCTGGACCACCCCTTCCGGGGCCGGAGTCGGGTCGGCGGAAAGGGTGCGCTGCTATTCACCGGGGATGGCCAGGAGGTCCTTGGCCGGGAAGGGGGCCGGGATCAGGCCGAAGCGGGCGGAGACGTCGATGACGCCCTGGAGCTCCCCGGGCTCCAGGCGCTGGGGGAATTCCGGCAGCACGATCTTTTGGGCCAGCTCGGGCGAAAGCTTGGTCTGCCGGCTCAGAATCTCCCGGGCCTGGTCCGGATGGGCGTCGATAAAAGCGGCGGCCTTGGCCATGGCCCGGCCAAAGGCGGCCGCTTCCTTGGCATGGGCTGCGAGCCAGGCCTTTTTGGCGAACCAGCCGCCGATCAGGTAGCGGTCGCCAAAGGGGGCGTGGGGCGAGGGATCGAGGATGCGGGCCACGCCGCGCGAGGTGGCGTCGGTGACAAAGGGCTCCAGGGCCAGGGCCGCGTCGGCCGAGCCCTTGGCCAGGGCCGCGGCCATGTCCGGGAAGGGCACTTCCACCAGCCGGATGGCGTCCGGTTTGAGGCCCGCCTGCTCGGCCAGGGCGCGCATGGCCGCCTCGTTGATGTTGCCCAGGGTATTGATGGCCACGGTCTTGCCGGCCAGGTCCTTGATCGAGGTTACCGGGGAGTTCGTTGGCACGAGCAGGGCGTGGACGTCGTGGCTGGCCTTGATCCCCACGGCTCCGGGAGCCAGGAAGGCGAAATCAAAGCCCTTGGCGTGGGCCAGGATGATGGACACGGTGTTGGACCAGCCGATGGCCACCTCGCCGCCTTCCACGGCCGGGGCAATGACCGCCCCGCCCTTCATGGCCGCGCCGGAAACGGCCAGGCCCTCGTCCTTGAAGTAGCCCTGGGCCTCGGCCACATAAAATTGCAGGCAGTCGCCCACGGGGATGAAGCCGACCTTGAGGGCTTTGTCCTGGGCCAGGGCCGGCATGGCCCAAACCAGCGTCAGGAGCAGGGCGATCAAAACATGACGGCGCACGGCATCCTCCTCGTTGCTTTTCAAATCCAAGAGCACACCGACCGGGAAGGGGTTCCAAGGGGCAAGGCCCCTTGGCCGCCGGAGGCATTTCTTCACTCCTCCTTCTCGATCACTCTTTCTCGATAACGCCCTTCCAGCCGTCGTGCCAGCGCAAAAGCCGGGCCAGGGCCGCGCTGATGCCGGCGTTGACGGCCAGGCCCATGACCCCGAGCATGGCCACGCCGGCATACATCTCGGGAATGGCGAAGGTGCGCTGCATGCGCAGGATGTAGTGGCCGATGCCGCCCGTGCCGCCGATCATCTCCGAGAGCACGGCCACGATCAGGGCCATGGGCGCGGCGGCCCGGAAACCGGCGGCCACGCTTGGTCCGGCCGCCGGCAGCACCACGCGCAGGGCCGTATCCCAGCGGGACAGGCCATAGGCGGCGGCGGTGAGGCGAAACCCGGGCTCCACGCCGCGCGAGCCGTCCACGGCCCCGACCAGGATGGGGAAGCAGCAGGCGAAAAAGACCACAAAGAGCTTCATGGCCTCGCCAATGCCCAAAAAGAGCATGACCGCAGGGATGATGGCCGGCGGCGGCACGGGGCGCGTCTCCCGCGCTCTGGCGTCTCGGGTGCAGGCGGTGGTGGTGTGCGACGCCTCGCTGGGGATGTTGGCGCAGGCGCGCCCCGCCGGCTTACGGGCCGTGCAAGGCCACGCCGAGCGACTCCCCTTTGCCGATGG
>CAZBER010000031.1:16660-44249 GCA_964490985.1 uncultured Desulfovibrionaceae bacterium
AATGCCCAAAAAGAGCATGACCGCCGGGATGATGACCGGCGGCGGCACGGGGCGCAAGAGCTCCACCGTGGGGGTGAGCAGGTTGGAGAGGCGGCGCGAGATGCCCATGGCCACGCCCAGGGGCACCATGCAAAGCGCGGCCAGGCCGAGTCCGGCCATGGCCCGGCCCAGGGTCAGCCCGGCCTGGCCGGGCAAGAGGCCGGAGGCGGTCAGTTTCCAGAACGTGGCGGCCACCACGGTGACGGGCGGGAAATAAAGCGGCGAAACGAGCTTGATCCGGGACACGAGTTCCCACAGCCCGAGCAGCAGGAGAAAGATCAGGGGGCCGGCCAGACGCTTTCTCATCGGCCCTCCCGCCTGGGCATCCAGCGCAAAAGCCGCCTGCGGCCGGCCACGAAGGCGGCATTGAGGGCAAAGCCCAGGAGCCCCACGGCCACGATGCCGGCATACATGCGCTCGGGCCGCCGGGCCAGGGACGCCTCCAGGATGAACGATCCCAGGCCGGTCTGGGTGGCGGCCATTTCCGTGGTCACGGTGACGGCCACGGCCACGGACAGGGCCACGCGCAGGCCGGCCATGGCCTGGGGCAGGGCGGCCGGAACCAGGACCCGCAGGACGATCTCCCGGCGGGAGAGCCCGAACACCCGGGCCGTGTCCCGCAACACCGGCCCGGTCGCGCCGGCCCCGGCCAGGGCGCTGACATAGGCCGGCCAGGCGCAGGCAAAGGCGGCCACGGCCGTGCACAGGCCAAAGCCCAGGCCCAGAAACAGGATGCCGATGGGAATGAGGGCCACGGACGGCATGGGGCGCAAAAATTCCACGGTAAACGAGGACGCCCGGCGCAGGCCAGGGAAGACGCCGCAGCAAAACCCGAGCCCTGCGCCCAGCAGGCCGCCCAGGGCGAAGCCGGCCAGGGTGCGGCCGGCCGTGGCCAGCATCTGGCCGGGCAGCTCGCCGGAAAGGGTCAGCCGGGCCATGTCGGCCAGGACTTCGGTCACGGGCGGCAGCAGGTCGGGCCGGACCAGGCCGGTGCGCGCCGCCGCCTCCCAGGCGGCCAGGAGAAGAAACAAGAGAAAGATGCCTCCGGCGGCCGGGGGGCATGATGCCCCCCGGACCCCCTCGCCCTGGGAAGATGGGGAAGAGCACTCGGCCATGGTCATTTTCCCCGTTCAGGGGGTCCGGGGGGGATGATCCCCCCCGGCCGCCGGAGGCATCTTCTCGTCCGCACCCTCACCGCCTCGGCGCAGCAACTCGTGGATGACCTTGCGGGCGGCCAAAAAGCGGGGGTGTTCGCGGGTTTCGATCTGGCGGCGCGGCCGGGGCAGGTCGATGGGCAGGATCCGGGCCACCCGGGACGGCAGGCCGGAGAGCACCACCACGGTATCGGACAGGTACACGGCCTCGTCGATGTCGTGGGTGACGAAGAGCACGGTCTTGGCTTGGCTCACGGTCACGTCGGCCAAAAGGTCTTCCAGGTCTTCCCGGGTCTGGGCGTCCACCGAGGCAAAGGGCTCGTCCAGAAGCAGGATGTCCGCGCCGTAGGCCAGGCCCCGGGCCAGGGCGGCCCGCTGCTGCATGCCGCCGGAGAGCTGCCAGGGGTAGTAGTCGGCGAAATCGGCCAGGCCAACGGCGGCCAGGGCCTGCCGGGCCACGGCGTCCTTCTGGGCGGCGGACTGGGGCCTTCTTCGCAGCACGAAGCGGATGTTGCCGAGGACCGTGTGCCAGGGGAAGAGCGAGGCCGCGGCGTTCTGGAAAATGAGGGCCATTTCCGGAGGCGGGCTGACGATCTCCCGGCCGTTGAGGGTGGCCCGGCCGCTGGTGGGCCGCATGAGGCCGCAGGCGCATTGCAGGATGGTGGACTTGCCGCAGCCCGACGGCCCGACCAGGGAGACGAACGCGCCTTTGGGCACGGAAAAGCTCACCTCGGCCACGGCGCAGGCCGGAGGCGAACCGTTTTGGGCGTAGAATTTGGCCAGCCGTTCGATGGTCAGCACAGGGATATCCGTTGGCGTCGCATTGCCGCCGAGTATGCCGTCATCAGCTCGTCCCAACAAGCAAAAATCGAAATCGCCGCATCGTCCGCGCCATTTCCCCCCATTCAGGGGGTCCGGGGGGGATGATCCCCCCCGGCCGCCGGAGGCATCTTACCTCCCCCCCTACCACGCCACCGGCAAACGCACGGCCTTGCCGGCTTTGTTGGTGAAGAGCAGGAAGCCGTGTTCGCGGCCGAAGAGGTACAGGTCGCGGGTGACGGCCACGTCTTTTTTGCAGTAGGCGATGATCTCTTCCAGGCGGCCTTCCTTCCACCAGGCCAGGGCGTCCAGGCCCGAGCCGAGCTTTTGGGTTCCCAGGGTGGCCTTGGCCAGGCAATCCAGGGACAGCCGGTAGCCCAGGCGGTCGCACACCCGTTCCAGGATGTCCAGGGTGGGCAGGCTGGCGTGGTCAAAGGGGCTGGCGCCGGCCAGGACCTTGTAGTCGAAGCGCTTGATGTTGAATCCCACCACCAGGTCGAGTTGGGTCAGGGCCGCATACAGGGCCGGCAGTTCCTCCTGGCGGTAGACCAGGAAGTCGTCCAGGGCCGAGTCGTAGAGCACGGCCACGGACAAGCCCATTTTGCGGGCATTGCCCCAGCCGCCGACCTCGGCCGCGGCCCGGCGGGTTTCCACGTCCAGGACGCCGTATCGGGCCGGCGGGGCCGGGCGCGGGCCGGGCAGGGCGGTTGCGGATTCGTTGGCTTGTGGTTGTTGGTTGGGGGAGTCGGGGCAGTCGGGCCGGCAGTCGGCCGGCTCGGGCATCTTGCCGGAAGTCAGGAGCTCCAGGAGGAACTTGGCCGCCACCTTGTCGATGGGCCGGTTGCCCGAGCCGCATTTGGGGGAATGCACGCACGACGGGCAGCCGGTCTCGCAGGGGCAGCCGGCCACGGCGGCCAGGGTGCGGTCCAGGGCCTCGGCGGCCCGGGCAAAGGCCAGGCGGGTCAGGCCCACGCCGCCGGGCGCGCCGTCGTAGACGAACACGCAGGCCCGGCCCACCTGTTCGTGCATGGGGGTGGAAATGCCGCCCAGATCGTTGCGGTCGGTCAGGACCAGAAGGGGCAGGATGCCGATCATGGCGTGCTCCATGGCATGGATGGCGCCCATGAAATGGAAGAGCCGGCGGTCGAGTTCCTCCTGGACCGCCTTGGGGATGACGAACCACAGGCCCTCGGTCTCGAAGACCATGGGCGGCAGGTCCAGGGGCACGATGGACAGCAGTTGGCCGCCGCGCACCCGGCGGCGTTCGTAGCCGGTGATGGTTTCCGTGACCTTGAGCCGCCCCAGAAACACGGGCACGCCGGAAACATCGGTCTGGCCCAGGACTTCCAGGATTTCCGTGGTCTTCTGGCCCCTGGCCCGGGTGTAGTAGTCCACCTTGCCCGGGCTGGCCTTGACGCTTCGGCCGGGGATGTCCAGGGCGTCCACCACATAGGAGACGCCCCGGTGGATGTAGACCGCGCCGGGATGGGTCTCGCGGTAGGCGCGCATCTCGTCGATCTGGCCGATAATCGAGCCCGCGGCCTCGATGGAGAACTGCCCGCCCGCGCCGCGCAGGTTGACGTCGCGGTGGGGGCGCTTGCGGGCGGCAAACCAGCGCGCGGCGTCGGCGTCGCGCAGAAGCAGCCCCTTGGCCTCCAGGCGGGCGATTTCCCGTTTGGCCGTGTCCGAGGCGGCCAGGGGCTCGGCGGCCCGATTCGGGCGGCCGGTCGAAGAAATCGGACGGATGGGGCATGAAATACTGGTCCAGGGCGTCCTCGCCGGCAATCAGGGCCACGGCGGATTCGCGCAGGGCCCGGCCCACCCGGCCGCCGCGCTGCCAGGCGGACATGACCGAGCCGGGATAGCCGCACAGAATGCACAGGTCCAGGCCGCCGATGTCGATGCCCAGCTCCAGGGCCGAGGTGGAGACCACGGCCAAAAGCTCCCCGGACGCCATGGAGGCCTCGATGGCCCGGCGCTCCTCGGGCAAAAAGCCCGAGCGGTAGGCCGAGACCCGGGAAGCGTAGGGGCTGGCCCGCTCACTGATCCACAGGGCAATAAGCTCGGTCATCTTGCGGGACTGGGTGTAGACGATGGTGCGCAGCTCACGCTTGAGGGCCGCGGCCAGGAGCATGACGGCCGTGGTGGAGGCGCTGGTCTCGGGGTTGATGAACAGGAAATGGCGCGGCCCGGCCGGGGCTCCGGAGGCGGTGACCGTTTCCACGGGCAATCCGGTCAGGGCGGAAGCCAGTTCGCCGGGATTGCCGATGGTGGCCGAGGAAAAGACAAAGGCCGGGCGCGAGCCGTAGCGGGCGCACACCCGTTGCAGCCGGCGAAACACATGGGCCATGTGCGAGCCCATGACGCCTCGGTAGGTGTGCATCTCGTCCACCACCACGTGGGTGAGGCCGGCAAACAGGGTGCTCCAGGCCTCGTGGTGCGGCAGCAGGGCCAGGTGCAGCATCTCGGGGTTGGAAATGAGGATGTGGGGCGGGTTGTCCTTGATCTTGCGCCGGAAATGGGCCGACGTGTCGCCGTCGAAAATGGCCGCCCGGGGCCGGGCCGAGGGCGGCAGGGCAGCGGTCAACTCGGTGATGGCCTTGAGCTGGTCCTGGGCCAGGGCTTTCAAGGGATAGAGAAAAAGCGCCCGGGAATCGGGGTTTTTGAGCACCTCCTCCAGCACGGGCAAAAGATAGGTCAGGGTCTTGCCGCTGGCCGTGGGCGTGGCCACGGCCACGTGCCGGCCGGCCCGGGCCAGGTCCGTGGCCCGGGCCTGGTGGGCATAGAGCCGGGAGATGCCCCGGGCGGCCAGGACATCGGCCACGGGCCGGATGAACGGCCGGGCCGGATCGGCATAGACCGGATCGGCGGCCGGAAATATCCGGTGGCAGGCCACCAGGGGGCCCAGGCGTTCGGAAGCGCGCAGGGCGGCCACATAGGCGGCCACGTCGCGCTCCCGGGCGTCGTCGGCGGACTGGGAGCCCTGGTCGGGATTGGCGTTGGCAAAAGGCGGCATGGTCATGATGGCTGGCCAAAGCGAGCCACAACGGTCATGGTCCAAAAACGGGTTTTGCGCAAGGCGGCCCGGCCGGACGTTGCCGCCGGACCATGCCTGTGGTAGGCAGGTATTGGACCTTTCCCTCGCGACGCGACCGATGTCCGGGCCATCCGTCGCCGCCTTCGCCCTGGCAACGCGCCCGCCGGACAGGCATGAAATTGAAACGCTTCCTGAGGATCGACACCGTGCGCGGCGCCTTGCGGGCGTACGCGCTGGTGCTCGTCTGCCTGCCGCTGGGATTTTCCGCCGTATTTTTCGCCCTGTTCCAGCGGGAGCGCATCCTGCATTCCGAACTGTCCCAGCTCGTGGATTCCCTGAACCAGGAACGGACCGTGGTGCGGGCCTGGCTGGCCGAACGGTTCGACGACATCCGTTTCCTGGCCGATCTGGAGGCCGTGCGCCGGGGCGATCCGGCCGCCATGGACAACATTTTCCGGGCCTATGTCCGGGCGCACCAGTTCGCGGCCTCGCTGGCCTTCGTCAATGCCCAGGGCTACACGGCCGTGGACATGGACGCACCAACCGGCGTCTATGTGGGGGACCAGGAGTATTTCAAGGAAGCCAAGGCCGGCCGGACAACCTTTAGCGGCGAGCGCATCAGCCGCGTCTCTGGCGCGCCCATGTGCATTTTCGCCACGCCGGTGCTCAATGCCAAGGGCGAGTTCCGGGGCGTGGTTTCCCTGCCGGTGCAACTGGCCTCCCTGGGCCGGTTGCTGACGGATCAGACCGGCGCAACCGTCCTGGTCAGCGGCGAGGGGCGGATGCTGGCCCCGGAGGCGGCCATCAAGGCGGCG
The DNA here is from genome assembly GCA_964490985.1 of uncultured Desulfovibrionaceae bacterium. Classification (GTDB taxonomy): domain Bacteria; phylum Desulfobacterota; class Desulfovibrionia; order Desulfovibrionales; family Desulfovibrionaceae; genus Solidesulfovibrio. Next base: position 22,525 of record CAZBER010000031.1, read on the forward strand.
GGCGGGCTGGAGGTGGCCCGGGCCTCGGCCCTGGCCCTGACCGTCGGCGAAGGGGGCGGGATGTATACGGGGAAAAACGGCCAGGAAATGATCGGCGCATCCCTTCCCCTGGGCATCGGCTCCTGGCGGCTTTTGCGCGAGCAGCCCCTGGCCGCGGTCCTGGCCGGCTACCAGCGTCAGATCATCGTCATCGTGGCCGGGGCGGCGGTTTCGGTGCTCCTGCTGACGCCGCTTCTGCTGCGGTTTTGCCGCAACCTGGAGCGGCCTTTGGAGTCCTTGTCCCGGTATGTCCGGGAGTTGCGGACCAAGCGGTTCGAGCTGTCCTGCCCCCTGGAAATGAGCCCGGCCTACCTGCCGCTGGAATTGCGGGAGCTGCACGAGGCGTTTTGCGCCATGACCGACGAGGTGCGCGGGCATATTCAGGAACAGGAACGCCTGAGCATCGAGGACCCGCTGACCGGCCTGTACAACCGGCGGTTCCTCTACAGCGGCGGGGCCAAGCTTCTGGACGTGGCCAGCCGGGCCGAACAGCCGTGTTCCTGCCTCATGGTGGATGTGGACCACTTCAAGGCCGTCAACGACACCTTCGGCCATCAGGCCGGAGACCAGGTGCTGGTCCATGTGGCGTCCATCATTGCGGGGAGCGTGCGCAAGGCGGATTTGGCGGCCCGCTACGGGGGCGAGGAATTCGCCGTGCTTCTGACCGGGGCCAGCGCCCGGCAGGGCGCGGCCCTGGGCGAACGGATACGCAACATCCTGGCCGCATCGCCGTGCCGCGCCGACGGCCGGGAAATGCGGGTGACGGTGAGTATCGGCGTGGCCATGGCCCGGCGGGAAGTGGAGTATGGCAACGAAGCCCTGGACGATCTGCTGGCCCGGGCCGACCAGGCCATGTACGCGGCCAAGGCGGCCGGCCGGGACCGGGTGCTGGTGGAAGCGAACGGCAAAGGCTTTTGCGAAAAGGGTTGTTTTTGACGCCTTCGGCGACCAAAGGGCTCCGCCCTTTGGAAATCCGTAATGGATTCAGTTTGTTGCAACTTCCCGGTGTCCGGGGCTCCTCGCGCTTCATGTTCGCACCGAGGCATCGTATGGTGCTAGTCGGGCTCATAGCCCCGGGCGCGCATGCATTTGTCGGTCAGGGCCTTGATGCGCTCGTCCCGCTCGGCGGCATCGGGCAGGCTGCCCGTGGCCTTGGCCGCCTCGAAATCGCATTCCTGCAAATCCCGCTGCTGCTGGGTGGTGGGCGTGTCCACGCGTTTGTAATACGCCTTGTCGCCGCATCCGGAGACGCAAAGCAGACACAGCAGGCCCATGGCCAGGGCGCATGATTGCATCATAGGGGTGCCTCCTGCGGATGGGGATACCACAAAAATCGAAACAAGGGATGGTGTTGCCAAAGGAAGGAGAGTCGTTTTTGATGCCTTCGGCGACCAAAGGGCTTCGCCCTTTGGAAACCCATAATAGATTTAAGGTGTTACAAGGCAACACTCTTGCTGTCTCGCGTTACGCTTGATTTTTGCAAAGGTTCTCAAGGAGCAGGCCATTGCCTACCTCGAAAGGTTTGGGCGCGGTTCTCGGCATAGACGCGGCCTGGTCAACGGGAAATCCCAGCGGCGTGGCCCTGGCGGCCCAGGTGGACGGAGCCTGGACCTGCCTGGCCGTGGCCCCGAGCTATGAACTTTTCGTGCAGGGCGCAACCGGCCCTGACCTGTGGCGGAAAACGCCTCGGGGCGGGCCGGCGCCCGTGGCCGGGCTGCTCGATCGGGCCGGGGCGCTTTTGCGGCAGCAGGCGGACGGGCCGGATATCGCGGCCGTGGCCGTGGACATGCCGCTCTCGCATGCGCCCATCATCGGCCGGCGCGTCTCGGACAACAAGGCCTCCCAGGCTCTTGGCCGCTTCAAATGCGGCACCCACAGCCCGTCGTTGACAAGGCCCGGACCGGTGAGCGAGGCCCTGCACGCCGGGTTCCGGGAACAGGGATTTTCCCTGGCCACAACGGATTGGCGGGGTTCGGGGCCGGCGCTGCTGGAAGTCTATCCCCACGCGGCCCTGGTGGGCCTTTTCATCGAGAAGGGGAACATGGCCCAGGCCGGAGCGCAGCGCCTCAAATACAAGGTGTCGCGGTCGCGTCAGCACTGGCCCGAGCTCGATCGGCAGGCCCGGGCCGAGGTGCTTTGCCGCACGTTTGCGAACATCCTGGCCCTGTTGCGCCAGGACATGGCCGGCATCCCGGAATTTCCCATGCCCCGGGCCGACGCCTGCACCCTGGCCGGTCTCAAGCGCTTCGAGGACGCCCTGGACGCCCTGGTCTGCTGCTGGATGGGCATCCGATTCCTGGAGGGCAAGGCCCGCTGCCTGGGGGACGCGGAGTCGGGCATCTGGGTGCCGGACAACCTCTGATGGCCGGGGGTGGCCGGCCTAATGCCCGGTCAGTTTGTATTTCTTGAGCTTATACTGCAACAAACTCTTGGATATCCCCAATATTTCCGCCGCCTTGACCTGTACGAAATTGGAGCGGGCCAGGGCGCGGCGGATCAAGGCCGCCTCGATCTTCTCCAGGGTCTCGTTGAGGTTGATGGTCACGGGCAACAGGTCCACGGCGGACTTGTACTGGCTTTCCTCGTCCCGTATCTCGCCGGGCAGGTCCTCCACGCCGATGATGTCGGAGGAGGCCAGGACCACGCAGCGCTCCACCACGTTTTGCAGCTGGCGCACGTTGCCCGGCCATTCGTAGGCCGTGAGATAATCCATGGCCTCCGGGGAAAAGCCCTTGAACTTCTTGTTGTTCTCTCCAGAGTAGCGCTCCAGGAAATGGGCGGCCAGAATCGGGATGTCCTCCCGGCGCTCGCGCAGGGGCGGCATCTCGATATGCACCACGTTGAGGCGGTAATACAGGTCCTCCCGGAACGTGCCCGCGGCCACGGCCTCGGCCAGGTTGCGGTTGGTGGCGGCCAGGACCCGGATGTCCACCTCGATGGGCTCGGACCCGCCCACGCGCTCGAACTTGCGCTCCTGGAGCACGCGCAGGAGCTTGACCTGGAGCTCGGCCGACAGCTCGCCGATCTCGTCCAGGAAGATGGTGCCGTCGTGGGCCATTTCGAACCGGCCGCGCTTGCGGGCCACGGCCCCGGTAAACGAGCCCTTTTCGTGGCCGAACAGCTCGGATTCGAGCACGCCCGGGGCCAGGGCCATGCAGTTGACCGAAATGAACGCGCCGTTTTTGCGGGGCGAGGCATAGTGGATGGCCTTGGCCGCCAGCTCCTTGCCCGTGCCGGATTCGCCCGTGATGAGCACCGTGGACCGGGTGGGCGCGGCCTTGGTCACCATTTCCAGCACCCGCTGCATGGCCTTGCCCCGGCCGATGATGTGCTGGGCCGCGAACCGGTCTTCCAGGGACTGGCGCAACAGCAGGTTTTCCCGCTGGGCCGCGGCGAACCGGGAGGCCTTTTCCACGGTCAGAAGCAGCTCGTCGTTGGCAAAGGGCTTGGCGATGTAGTCGAAGGCCCCGATGCGCATGGCCTCCACCGCGCCTTCGATGCTGCCGAAGGCGGTCATGATGATGACCGGGATGTAGGGATAGTTGCGCTTGACGTGCTCCAGGACCTGCTGGCCCGTGACCTTGGGCATCTTCATGTCCGTGATGACCACGTCCACTTCGGATTCCTCCAGAAAGGCCAGGCCGGTTTCCGGGTCGTCCAGGGCGGTGACCGCGTAGCCGGCATCGGTGAGCATCGCTTCCAAAATGAGCAGGTAGTTCTTCTCGTCGTCGAGTATCAGTATCTGGCTTGCCATACGTGCTTTTCCATCGAGGGGGTCCGGGGAAATCATTTCCCCCGGTGGGGTGGTTTGGAGGGGCAAAGCCCCTCCAAGTCTTTACGCTACCGTCAGGCGGGAGGAAAGGTCATGGTCACCCGGGCGCCGCCTTGAGGGGCGTTTTCCAGGGTCAGGGCGGCGTTGTGGCTTTCCACGATATTGCGGACAATGGCCAGGCCCAGGCCTGTGCCGTTGTCCTTGGTGGTGAAAAACGGGTCCAGCAGCCGGTCCTTGTTTTCCGGGCAAAAGCCCGGGCCCGTGTCGGTGACGGACAGGGTCACCGCCCCCTTGGCGGCCGCGCCCGACACGGTTATGGCCGCGCCGTTTTTGCGTTCCTTGTTCTCGGCCAGGGAGTCCAGGGCATTGGAGAGCACGTTGTAAAAGGCCCGATACAGGAGGTCCTTGTCGCCCAGCACGGTCAGTCCCGGCGCGTAGTCCCGGGTCACGGCCACGCCCTGCTCCTCGCATTTGGCTTCCAGAAACGTCAGGGCCTGGTCCAGCACCGTGGCCAGGTCCACGGGTTCCTGCTTGGGGGCCTTGGGCCGGGCATAGTCCAGGAAATCGCCCACGGTCTTGGACAGGCGCTTGGATTCGTCGAAAATGGCGGAAAGGAGCCTGGCGTTGACCCCGTCCTGGTCCTTGTTGCGCTTGAGCAGAAGTTCCGCGGTGGAGCGGATGATGCCCAGGGGGTTTCGGATCTCGTGGGCGATGCCGGCCACCATGCGGCCCATGCCGGCCAGCTTTTCCTGCTGCTGGAGCTTGCGTTCGAGCTGTTCGCGCTCCTGGATGCGCTGGGCGTTGATGCGGCCGGCCCGGCTGATGATGACGCGCAGCATGATGAACAGGAGGATGGAGGAGGCCAGGGACGTGCCGATGATGATGCGCTGGAAGGCCACCACCTTCTGGTAGTCGTCGGTGATGTCCTGGGAGAATTCCAGCACGCCCATGATGAATCCCTGGGGATTGCCGGGCACCAGCGACCGTTCGGTGCGCAGGGGATAAATGGCGCGCAGGATGACGGAATCGGGCTTGGGGGTGAAATCGAAGATGCCGCCGAGCATGCCCGTGCGCGTGACGAGCTGGAAGCTGGAGGTCCCCTGCTCCAAAGCCTCGATGATGGCCTCGCCGGCATAGCCGCTTTGGCCCACCAGGTCCTTGTCCGTGGAAAACGACACCCGCTTGTCGAAGTCGTAGATGCGCACTTCGCTGACGTGGAAGCTGTGGATGGTGGACTGGACCACCTTTTCCAGGCGGTCGTACTGGGCCGGCTGGGACAGTTCCACCCGGCCGAAGCCGATGACCGTGGGCAGGGTGAAGCGCTGGTATATCTGGTGGTTGAGGTTCTCGGCCAGAAGCAGGGCGAATTCCTTCTGCTTGGCGATCACGTCCTGGCGGGCGTAGTTGGCCAGGAAGATGGAGAGAAAGAGGTTGACCAGCAGGATGAGGGCCAGCGAACTCCAGGACAGGAATTTGACGAGCCCCAGGGATTGGTCGCCGTCCGAGCGGCCGGGGAGTTTCACGAATGGGCGTTCCTTGGCCGGCCCGCCCGGAAAGGGCGGGCCGCAACCGGAATGGTCACAGTTTTTTGAGGAAATCCCCCATGATGGTCAGGGCTTTTTCCAGAATGTCGTCGCTGGTGGCGTAGGAAATGCGCACGCACCGATCCTCGCCGAAAGCCACGCCAGGCACCGTGGCCACGCCGGTCTCGGCCAAAAGCGCCTCGGACAGGGCCGAGGAATTGGGGATGTCCTCGTTGTAATAGTCGTGCAGGCACGGGAACAGGTAAAAGGCCCCGTCCGGGCGGGGGCACACGGCCCGTTCCCAGGTATCGATGATGGACAGGGCCAGGTCCCGGCGGCGGGCAAAAGCCTGGCGCATGGCCTCCACGCAGTCAAGCGGCCCGGTCAGGGCGGCCAGGGCGGCCCGCTGGGAGATGGAGCAGATATTGGACGTGGACTGGCTTTGCAGGGTGGTCATGGCCGCAACCACGTCGGGATGGGCCAGGCAGTAGCCGATGCGCCAGCCGGTCATGGCGAAGCTCTTGGCCAGCCCGCCCACCACGGCCACGTGCTCGGGGTGCAGGACCCAGGAGGCGGCCAGAGAGGCCGGCTTGGCCGGCTCGTAGACCAGGCGGTCGTAGATTTCGTCGGACACGATGAGCACGTCGCGGTCCACGGCCCAGGCCAGGATGGCGTCGAGCTGTTCGGCCGTGTAATGGGCGCCCGTGGGGTTGGACGGCGAATTGATGACCAGGGCCCGGGTGGCCGGAGTGGCGGCCTTATCCAGGTCCTCCACCGAAACCAGGAACCGCTTTTCCGGGGAGCTGGGCACAAATACGGGCTCGGCTCCGGCCAGGCGGATCATGTCCGGGTAGCTCACCCAGTAGGGAGAGGGCACCAGCACCTCGTCGCCGGGGTTGAGCACGGCCAGAAACAGGTTGTACAGGGCCTGCTTGCCGCCGTTGGTGAAGATGACGGCCTCTTTCGGGGCGGGCGCGCCGTACAGGGCCTTGTAGTAATCGGTCAGGGACTCGCGCAGCCGGGGGGTGCCGGGCACCGGGGTGTAGCGGGTGAAATTGTCGTCAATGGCCCGTTTGGCCGCTTCCTTGATGTGGTCCGGGGTATTGAAATCAGGCTCCCCGGCCGACAGGTCCAGAATGGCCCGGCCGTGGCGGCGCAGGTCGGCGGCCTTGGCGGCCATGCCGAGGGTGGCGGACGGGGCGACGAGACGCATACGAAGAGCGGTGCGCATGGCCCGAAATCCTTAAGCGTTGAAGGTTTCGCACACGGCCGCGAAACGGCCGTCCCGCCTTGTAGTGAATAATAGGGAAAAGGTAAATCCAGTGGTCCCAAAGCCGGACAAAAACGTGTTCCTGCCTTTTCCGGCTCCCCTGGAGGGAGCCGCGTTCGTGCGCCGGTTCAAGCGCTTTTGCGTGGAGGCCAGGGGGGCGCGAGGTCTTTTTACGGCCCATGCCAACAATACCGGCTCCATGCTGGGGCTGTTGCGTCCCGGCGCGGACCTTCTCCTGTCGGTGTCCGCCAACCCCAAGCGCCGCCTGGCCCACACCCTGGAGATGGTGCGGGTGCCGGATTTTCGGGGCGGCTTCTGGGTCGGGGTCAATACCCTTATGCCCAACCGGCTTTTCCGCCTGGCCTTTTGCGCCGGCGCTTTCGAAGCGCTTGCCGGCTACGACGCCATTCGGCCGGAGCCGGCCTTTGTGGGCGGGCGGCTGGATTTCGCCCTGACCGGGCCGGCGGGCGCGTGTTTCGTGGAGTGCAAAAACGTGACCATGGTCGAGGACGACGCGGCCATGTTTCCGGACGCGGCCACCGAGCGCGGCCGCAAGCACCTGGTCGAGCTGACGCGCCTGGCCCGGGCCGGCGCGGCCCGGGCCGCCATCTTTTATTGCGTGCAGCGGCCCGACGGCCGCTGCTTTGCCCCGGCGGCCGTGATAGACCCGGAGTATGCCGCGCTTCTGGCCGAGGCCGTGCGGGCCGGGGTGCTGGTCCTGGCCTACCGGGCCTTGGTGTCGCCGGCCGGGATCGGCCTGGGGGAGCGGCTGCCCCTGGCGTTGGCGTGCCGGGACAGGGAAGGCGCAACCGAGACGCTACAGGGGCAAAAGGCCTGATCCAGTGACGCGAAAACAAGCCTCGAAAAAAATGGCTTTTTTTGATTAACACAACGTATTTCTTGTATGCTGGTTCCAAAAACAGTAAAAACGGCCAGACATACGTTGTAGGGAAATATTGCTACAGTTGGCCTTGTTTTCATACAGAACAATATATTTTTCAATAACGCCGTCTTGCCGCAACCAGACGAGGTCGCCATGCATCCCCTCCAGGTCCGGCCGCAAGCGTTTCTGTTTCTCGTCCTGACAGCTTTTTGCATGGGTTGCGCCGTTTCGCCCGGGCATGCGGCCGGGCTGTGCCCGGCCGGGTTTGCGCAACGCCTGCACGTCCATAACAACTGCGCCAAAAACGCCATCATGTTCCTGGACGGCGGCACCTGCGCCGCCCAATGGGGCGACTGGAGCGGCGAGGCCTATACCGAGGGCGGCGTCACCTACCGCAAGACCGTGATCGCAGCCGGGGACACGGTCGATTTCTGCATTCCCGATGCCGGAGCCTGCAGCGGCAACATGAAATTCGCCTACGACTGCTCGGACACCACAAACGGCGGCACCTGCGTCATTGCCGGTGGGGGGGCCATCCACACCCGGGCCGAAATCACCTTTGGCTGCAAGACCAACAAACAAGCCGACTTGTCGAACCCGGGCCTCCATCCGGAATGCAACGACAATGTTGCCGACGGCCACAGTCCCAAGTGGAAGCTGTCCCCGGCGGACAGCTATGACGTGACCGCCGTGGACGGCTACACCATCCCCATTTCCATCATCGTGAACAACCAGAACGCCACCATCTCCTGTTCGGTGCCGGTGGCCGACGGCAGCATGCTGGACATGGCCAGCTGTCCCAAGGAATACGGCTACAACGCCTCGCAGACCCAGACCTTCGGCATGACCCTTGCCGACAAGACGACCTACCAGGCCACCACCTTCAACACCCTGGCCACCACGCCAGGCGGCATCAGCCTGCTGACCACCGCCGATGGCTCGACCGCCAACATTGCCTGCGCCAGCCCCTGCAAGTGGTTCTCGGCCGATATTTTTGGCAACCCGCCCAACCCCCAGGCCCTGGTCTCCGGACCGGCGGCCGGGCCGCCCAACACCTTTGATTTCTATTGCTGCGCCAACAGCTGCGGTTCGACGTCCGACCAGACCTGCACCTGTCCCGGATGCCGCGGCGCCCAATGTTCCAAGGGCGTGACCGGCGCCTATCAAAACGCCACGCCCGTGACGAATTACGTCAAGCGCCTCAAGGAACTGGGCTACGAGGCCGGCTACACCTGGCAATACGACGACGCCCTGGGCCTGGGCACCTGCTCCTGGAATGATCCGGCTGCCGTGCAATTGCCGGATTACACCGTGGAGCTGTGCCCCAATGGCGGCGATCCTCCGGTGCCGGGCCAGAAATGGGCCTACTCGGGAGGCCGGTGCGTGCAGGATGCCGGCGGAAGTTACGCCTCGCTTTTCGAGTGCCAGAGCACGGACCCCGTGGCCAAGACCAAATACAAGATCATCACCAGCCAGCTCTACGGATTCCCGCCGGCCATCCCGAACCGCACCGCCAAATACTGTGCCTGGGACGGGGCGGCCGGAACGCTCGGCTACGAAACCTGCCTGGCCCAGGCCTATGCCGGAAACCTCGGCGCGGCATCCGTAAGCGGCCCCTCCAATCTCCTCATGCTGCTGTTGGAAAACGAACAATTGCGAAACCGATAGCAGGGCCGGCCAGGTCCGCCTGGCCGGCAAAACGTCTTGATGCCCCATCCGCCGGTCCGCCGAGGGCTTGACCGGCAGAGGTGGGGCCTTGCTTCCCGCGCGCGGCCTGGACCGGACGGTGATGACAAACCGGACGGAAGGCCTTATCTACAAGTCCCGAAAGCGTGTCCGCAGTGCCGGATGCCTTGAAAAAACGATATCTTCCCAGATGGATTCCATGACCAAAACCCTTCGTCCCGCTGCGTTGCGCGCGACCTGCGAGCCACAGTCCCTGCCCTTTGCGGACAGCCGGGAAATTCCCGATGACGCCGCAGTCCTGTCCCGGACCCAGCCCCGGGCCCATGCCGCCCTGTCCATGGCCCTGTCCATCGGCGGCCGGGAATACAACGTCTATCTGGCCGGCGAACCCTATCTCGGCCGGACCCATTTCGCCCGGGACTTTCTGGACCCGGCCGCGGCAAAGGCCCCCACGCCCCCGGACTGGCTCTATGTCCACAACTTCGAGGACCCGGACCGGCCCCGGGCCATCTCCCTGCCGGCCGGCCAGGGGCGGGGCTTCAAGACGGCCCTGGCCAAGGCCGTGGCCGATTTGCGCGAGGAAATCCCGGCCCGGTTCGAGCGCGAGGCCTACCTGACCCAGAAGCAGACCCTGCTTCGGGGCTACAACGCCGACCGGGAAACCGTGCTCGAGGGAATGGAGGCCCAGGCCAAAAGCGAAGGCTACAGTCTTTTCGTCGACGACCAGGGCGGCTACACCCTCTATCCCCTGCTCGAAGGCAAGGTGGTTTCCGACGAGGAGTTCGAGCGCCTGGACCCGGAACTCAAAAAGAATCTCAAGGCCAAGGGCGACCGGCTCCTGGAGGAGATGGGCACGGCCCTGCGGCGCCTGTCCAAGGAGGAGCGGGGCTACCGGGACCGGGAAAAGGACCTGGAACGGGAAACCGTGGGCGAGGTCCTGGACGCCAGGCTGGCGGAATTCGCCAGCCTGCGGGCCGATTTTCCGGCCATTGCCCAGTTCCTGGATGCCCTGCGCGCCGACATCCTGGACAACCTGGACGCGTTTTTGCCCCGGGACCCCTCCCAGCCCGCGCCGCCGGCCGCGCCCCATGGCGAGGCCGGCTTTCCGGAAGACATTTTCTACCGCTACGAGGCCAACCTGTTCGTGGACAACGGCCAGCTCTCGGGCGCGCCGGTCATCGTGGAGGACCACCCCACCTATTTCAACCTCATGGGCTGCATCGAGCGCGAATCCGAGATGGGGGCGCTGTATACCGACTTCACCCTGATCAAGGCCGGCTCCCTGCACCGGGCCAACGGCGGCTTTTGCATCATCCGGGTGGACGATCTGTCGGCCAATCCCGGAGCCTGGGAAGGGCTGCTGCGCGCCCTGCGCTCGGGCCTGGCCCGGGTGGAGGACCCGGCCGAGGGCGGCGAGCACGTGCGCACCCGCACCATCGAGCCCGAGCCCATCCCCTTGTCGCTCAAGGTCGTGCTGGTAGGGCCGGACGAGGCCTATGAGCTGCTCCTTTACAACGACGAGCGCTTCGGCAAGCTGTTCAAGCTCAAGGCCCATCTCCAGGAGACCATGCCCCGCACCCCGGAGAACACCCTGGTCTACCTGTCCCTGGCCGGACGGGCGATCCGCGAGGCCGGGCTGCCGCCGTTCGACCGTTCGGCCCTGGCCGCCCTGGTGGAGCACGCCTCGCTTCTGGCCGAGGACCAGACCAGGCTGTCGCTCAAAATCCCCCTGGCCCGGGAGCTCATGATCGAGGCCGCCGCCCTGGCCCGGGTCCAGGGGGCCGGCGTCGTTTCGGCCGGGCATCTGGCCGAGGCCCGGCGGGCCCGGGATTTTCGGGCCAACCTCTTCGAGGAGGAATACCTGGAAGAGTACGACCGGGAGATGATCAAGGTGTCCACCACGGGCCAGGCCGTGGGCCGGGCCAACGGGCTTTCGGTGCGCATGTTCGGGGACTATGCCTTTGGCTTGCCCCATCAGATCGCCTGCACCGTGGGCGTGGGCCACGGCGGCATCCTCGACCTGGAGCGCGAGGCCGAGCTCGGCGGACCCATCCACACCAAGGGCATGATGATCCTCAAAAGCTACCTGCTGGGCCGGTTTGCCCAGAACAGGCCCCTGGTCATGACCGGATCGCTGTGTTTCGAGCAGAGCTACGCCGCGGTGGAGGGCGACTCCGCCTCCGGGGCCGAGCTGGCCGCCTTGCTTTCGGCCCTGGCCGAGCGGCCCATCAAGCTGTGCTACGCCATGACCGGGGCCGTGTCCCAGTCCGGCGGCATCCTGGCCGTGGGCGGGCTCAACGAGAAAATCCGGGGCTTTTTTGCGGTCTGCCGCCGCCGGGGCCTGACCGGCGAGCAGGGAGTGCTGCTGCCGGCCGACAACGTGGTCAACCTGATGCTCGACGACGAGGTGGTGGAGGCCGTGCGCCAGGGGCTTTTCCACATCTTCCCGGTGACCACCATCGAGGAGGCCATGGAAATCCTGACCGGCCTGCCGACCGGCCAGCCCGGCCCGGACGGAACCTTTCCCCCGGAAACGCTGTACGCCCTGGTGGACCAGCGCCTGGGCCGCCTGGCCAAGCTGGCCCCGCCCCGGTTTCCCGGGCAATAGCCCGGGCAAGGACGCCCCATGCCCAATACCTGGTTCGACGAGAAGCGCTGCGAATTCGTGCGCGACCTGCTGCGGGACTATTGCCTGGCCGTGCAGGTGCTGGAGAGCCTTTTCCAGGAGTTCGACCGGACCGGGACCGTGACCTTCGAGGAACTGCGGGACCTGCTCGGCGAGGAGATGAACAAGGGGTTGCTCTGGCGGCTCAAGGACACGGCCCACCATCTCTTTCGCGACGGCAATTCGTCGAGCCTGGTCGGGCAGTTTCTGGACTGGTGCATCGGCTACATCTTCCACGAGTCCATGAAGCTCAAGGAAGACGCCTACCAGCAGCAGAACTACGCGCCCTGGTTCCGGTCCATGCAGGAGCGCGAGCTGCCCGAGCCCGACCTCATCATCAGCCGGGAGCTCTTTCAGCTCCTCATGCAGACCGCCGAGAGCATGCAGCGCGAAATCCGGCGCATCCGTTTTCTTTTCGGCGAATGCCGCAAGCTTTTTCCCCTGTTTCTGGCCGACCAGCGGGAAAACCACTGGCTGGCCCGGTTCCTGTTCAAGCGAAACGAGCTGGTGCGGGAAGTCTTCGGCCAGGGCTACCGGGAGCTGACCCGGGGCATCTACGGCGAGGAGACGGAATTCATGTACGTCATGGCCTCGAGGAGCCTTCGGGAAGGCGGCTGGATGAAGCAGGCGGCCGAGGCGGCCGAGGAGGCCTGCCGCCGCAACCCGGACAGCGAACCCGTGCGCCGGGAAAAAGAGATCGTGGACACCTGGCGCTCGCGCCTGCGGGCCTGAGCCGTTGCGCACGGGCGTTTGCAAAAAGAGTCGTTCGTGAAGCCTTCGGCGACCAAAGGGCTTGGCCCTTTGGAAACCCGTGATGGATTGGGCGTTCCAAACGACGCCCATTGCCGTTTCACGCTGCCTTGAGTTTTGTCGAGACGGATTTCGGGGACGCGGCGCGGGGCGGTCGTCGGCCGAAGAGAGCCAGGGGATGGTCGGGCGCGATGCAAGGAAACGCTTGGCGGCGGATTTTCGCCTCCACCCTGGCCACGGCCATGAGCCTGGTGGTCCTCATCCTGGTCGCGGCCACCCTGGGCTTTTACTGGTTCGAACTGCGCCACCAGCCGGACAAGACCCTGTTCGACGCCCTGTGGTGGGCCATGGTCACCCTGTCCACCGTGGGCTACGGCGACATCGTGCCCGCCACCGTGCCCGGCCGGCTCATCGGCATGGTCATCATGGGCACGGGCATCGGCATCATGGCCGCCCTGACCGGCAATCTGGCCTCGATCCTCATCGAGCGCCGCAACCGCAAGCGGGAGGGACTGTTGCCCGTGAAAACCAGCGGACACTCCCTGGTGCTCGGCTGGAACGCCTATGCCCCGAGCCTGGTCAAGGCCCTGGATGCGGCCGCGGGCCCCAGTCGCGGCCCCAGCGTCGTGGTGGTGGCCGCCATGACCCCCGAGGCCTTTGCCGAGGCCACGGTGGACCTGGGCCTGAAGGACCGCCTGGCCTTTTGCCGGGGCAATCCGGCCCAGGAGGCCGTGCTCGGCCGGGCCTCGCCGGCTGCGGCCCGGGCCGCCTACATCCTGTCCCAGGCCGACGCCTCCCCGGAGGAGGCCGACCAGCAGAGCCTGCTGGCCGCCCTGACCTTCCGGGCCCTTTCCCCCAAGGTGCCCTTGTACGCCGAAGCCCTGCTCGAAACCAACCGCAAGCACCTGACCCGGGCCGGGGTGGACGTGACCCTGATCCGGGGCGAGCTGGCCGGCCGGGTCCTGGGGACCATGGGCGAGCATCCGGCCCTGTGGCACTTCATGGAGCGCCTGCTCGGCGGCCAGGACAGCCCGGCCGGCCGGGCCATGGCCGCCCGGCCCCTGACCCGGGAGGAGCGGGGCATGCGCTGGTCCGAGGTGGTGCGCCGGGCCCTGGCCGCGGGCGGGGAGCTGCCCGTGGCGGTCTTCCGCCAGCGCCGCGACATCACCATCAAGGATCTGCTGCATGCGGATTCGGCCCTGGACCAGTTCATCCTGGAGCTCTTTTCCGCCTACGGCCAGGAGGGCGACATCGGCCAGCGCGGGCCGTCCGTGGCCGTCAATCCCGGCGACGCCGCGGACCTGGGCGGCTACGACGGCCTGATCGTGCTGCGCCTGACCCCGGCCGGCCAGGCCGCCGGCCCCGGGGCCGAAAGCGCGCCCAGGCCCGGAGGCGCGGCATGACCGAAGACTCCTGGACCAGGGCCGAGCTTTTTGCCGGGCTTTCCCCCGAGGAGCTGGCGGCCGTGCGGCCGGCCTTTGTCGAGGTGTCCCTGCCCGCCGGCAGCGAGGTCATTGTGGAGGGCCAGGCGGGCGACGACATGTTCCTTTTGGTCTCGGGCCGGGTGCGGGTGACCAAGTCCATGATCCTCAAGGGCATGGCCCTGGCTTTGGAGGCCGAAAAGCCGGTCAAGACCCTGGCCGAGCTGGATGCGGCCCAAAGCCCGTTTTTCGGCGAGATGGCCCTGCTTGACCGCGACATCCGCTCGGCGGGCGTGACCTGCCTTACGGATTGCCGGTTTTTGCGCATCGACCGGGACCGGTTTTTCGCGTTTCTGGCCCAGCGCCCGGACATCGGCGTCAAGCTGGTCACGGCCCTGGCCCGGCGGCTGGCCCGGGTGGTGCGCCGGAACAACGACGAGCTGGTCAAGCTGACCACGGCTCTGGCCCTGGTCCTGAGCCGCCGGGGCAAGGGCGCGCCGGCCTCGTAGCCGCGGCCTCGAAGCGTCGTTTTTGAAGCCTTCGGGACCAAAGGGTTCTGCCCTTTGGAAGCCCGTAACCGATGCGGTTCCTTGCAACGGAACCTCCTTGCCGTGGCGTCGGCTTTCTTGACGCAGCGTCCGGATTCTTGTCGTTTTCCATCCTTGCATTTCCCTCTGCCAAAGAGGAAATTCGGCCCCTGGGGCGGATTTCTCTGGTGGCATGTTTCGTGAAAAAAAGAACTAGTAAGCCTGCAGAGGCTCTATTTCCTTTACAGTCGGCACAAAAGGGTCAAAGATGGAAGCTTCGAGAGCAACGCATTGGAATCCGGGGGAAAGCGTGGACGCCCACGAACTCCAAGTCCCGTGCCTAAGCGATGGAGCCGTGGAAAACGGCCTGGCCGGCCGGCCGCCGCGCATCCTGGTGGTGGAGGACGAGCGCGTGGTGGCCCTGGACGTCAAGGCCGTCCTGCGCCGCCTGGGCTACACCCTGGCCGGGGTCACGGCCTCCGGGGCCGAGGCCGTGGAGCTGTGCGAGGCGCTGCGTCCGGACCTGGTCCTCATGGACATCTTTCTGACCGGCGACATGGACGGCGTGGACGCGGCCTGCGTCATCCAGACCGAATGCGCCGTGCCCGTCATCTACCTCACGTCCCACACCGACCAGGTCACCTTGCAGCGGGCCAAGCGCACCGCGCCCTACGGCTATGTGCTCAAGCCCGTGGACGAGCGCTGGCTGCGCACGGCCGTGGAAATGGCCCTGTTCAAGCACCGCGCCGAGCAGGAGCTCAAGGCCAGCGAGCGCCGCTATCGCCAGCTTTTTGCCGGCATGCTCAATGCCTTTGTGCTCCTGGAGTACCGGCCCGGCCTGCCCGAAGCGGGCCAGGACGGCGATTTTCGCATCCTGGACGCCAATCCGGCCTTTGAAAGGGTGACCGGGCTGGCCTGCACCGACATCGTCGGGCAGGCCCTGCGCCAGGCCCTGCCGGGCATCGAGCCGTTTTGGCTGGAGATGTTCCAGGCCGTGGCCTGCTGTGGCCGGCCGGCCTGCTTCGAGAATTTCCTGGCCGACCTCAACATGCATTTCGTGGCCCAGGCCTACAGCCCCGAGCCCGGCCAGGTGGCCGTGGTCCTGGAGGACGTCACCGAGCGCAAGTACGGCGAAGAGCGCCTGCGCTACCGCACCTTCCACGATGCCTTAACCGGCCTGCCCAACCGGGCCCTGTGCCTGGACCGCATCGCCCGGGCCATCGAACGGGCCAGACGCCGGGCCAACTATGTCTATGCCTTGCTCTTTCTGGACCTGGACCGGTTCAAGATGGTCAACGACAGCCTGGGCCATCTGGCCGGCGACGGGTTGCTCAAGCGCGTGGCCGAGCGGCTTCGCCGGGAAGTGGGCCGCCTGGACACCGTGGCCCGGGTGGGCGGCGACGAATTCGCCGTGCTCCTGGAGGAGATCGGTTCCCCGGCCGATGCCCTGCACATCGTCAAGGCCATCCGGGAACGGCTGCGGGCCCCGTTTCCCGTGGGCGACCGGCAGTTTTACGTCACGGCCAGCATGGGCATCGTGCTTGGCCCGGCCGATTACGAACGGCCCGAGGAGCTTTTGCAAAACGCCGCCATTGCCATGGGCAACGCCCGGGCCGGAGGGCCGGGCAGGGTCCGCGTCTTTGACTGGTCCATGCGGCTGCGGGCCGAGCAGGTCATGGACCTGGAGACCAATCTGCGCCTGGCCCTGGAACGCCAGGAATTCGACCTGCATTTCCAGCCCATCTTCCGCCTCGACACCCTGGAGCCCGTGGGCGTGGAGGCCCTGGTGCGCTGGCGGCGCTGCGACGGCAGCCTGGCCTTGCCCGGGGAATTCATTCCCGTGGCCGAGCAAAGCGGGCTCATCATTCCCCTGGGCGCCCTGGTCCTGCGCCAGGCCTGCCAGGCGTTTGCCCGTTGGCGGCAGGGCATCCTGGGGTCGCGCCCCTTTTTCATGGCCGTCAACCTCTCGGCCTGCCAGTTCTCCCAGCCGGACCTGGTCAAGCAGGTGGTGCGCTGCCTGCGCCAGGAAGCCATGGACCCGGCCGATCTCAAGCTCGAGATCACCGAGTCCGTGCTCATGGACCATCCCGAATCGGCCATGTCCAAGCTGCGCAGCTTCCGGGAGCTGGGCGTGGGCATCGGCATCGACGATTTCGGCACGGGCTATTCCTCCCTGTCCTATCTCCAGCGCTTTCCCATCGACACCCTCAAGGTGGACCGGGGATTCGTGGCCGGCATGGAGGAGCACGGCAACCGGGTCATCGTGCGTTCGGTGGTCAGCCTGGCCCACAACCTGGGCTACCAGGTGGTGGCCGAGGGCATCGAGACCAAGGCCCAGCTGGATGACCTGGCCGGATTCGGCTGCGACCTGGGCCAGGGATTCTACTGGGCCAGGCCCATGGAGGAAGCCCGGCTGCTGGAGCTTTTTTCCAGGCGTCTGGACGGGTAGCTACCTCGGCGAAATGTTGGATAATGCGGTTTACGGCCGCGTTTCTGGCCGCGCAACGGGCTTGCAATCCCCCTGGGCAACCGGCTACCAGGACGACCATGGCTGGACGCGCCCGTTGTTTTTCCCCTGTCTCCTGGGGGCGGCTTTTTTGCACGGCCCTGGCCGCCTGTCTGCTCTGGGGCTGCGCCGCCAAGGCCCCCATTCCCTCCACCGGGCGCGGCCCGGCCACCCTGCGGCCCTACACCATAAAAGGCGTCACCTACACGCCCCTGCACTCGGCCAGGGGCTACCGCGAGGAGGGCGTTGCCTCGTGGTACGGCCCGGGCTTTCACGGCCACGAGACCTCGTGCGGGGAAATCTACGACCAGTACAAGATGACCTGCGCCCACAAGCTCTTGCCCATGCACACCATGGTCCGGGTGACCAACCTGGAAAACGGCCGGTTCGTGGTGCTGCGGGTCAACGACCGGGGACCGTTCGTGGCCGGGCGCATCGTGGATTTGTCCCTGGCCGGGGCCAGGGAACTGGGCATGTACGGCCGGGGCACGGCCCGGGTGCGGGTGGAAGTGGAGGGCGAGGTGCCCGGGCTTGCCCCGGACGGGGAGCTGCCCGGGCCCTTTTACGTGCAGGTCGGGGCGTTTGCCCGGCGGGAGAATGCCGACAAGCTCTACGCCCGCATCATCGCCGCCGGATACGCCGGCACGCGCATCCGCTACACGGAGATTGGCGGAACCCCGTACTGGCAGGTGCATGCCGGCCTGTTCCCCACCGAGGCCAAGGCCGAGGAGGCCCGCCTGCGCCTGGCCTCGGTTTTCCGGGGAGCGTTCGTCATTGCCCAATAGCGGGCAAAAAAGCGGCGTCCAGTCAGGACTGCGGCGGCCTACAACACTTCGTCGGGATTGAGCTCGGCCCGGAACTTGCGGGACAGCCGAAACACCACGACCTTGCGCGGCGGCAGCATGATGGACTCGTTGGTCTGGGGATTGCGGCCCTTGCGCGCCTTCTTGTCATAGGACTCGAACTTGCCGAAGCCGCTGACCAGAAGCGAATGGTCCTTTTTGATGGACTGCTTCATGAGGTCGAGCAGGTGATCCACCAGCACTTTGACTTCGGCCCGGTTCCGCTCGGTTTTCTCGTAGATGTAGTCGACGATGTCGGCCTTGGTGAGAGTCTTTCCATTCATGGCGTTCTCCGGTGGATTGACGGTCCAGCGCTTAGGCGCCCAGGCTCCGGCGGATATCCTCGGCCAGCCGGAGCATGGACTCGTTGCTGTCGTAGGGCTTGCCGGGCCACAGGGACAGGCCGTCCCCGGCGGTCCTGGGAACGACGTGGACGTGGGCGTGGAAAATCACTTGCCCGGCGGACTCGAAATTGCTCATCAGCACGTTGAGCCCCGAACAGCCGGTGGCGGTCATGACGGCGCGGCCGACCTGCTTGAGCGCGGCCAGCAGCGGCCCGCCCAGTTCCTCGGGCAGCTCGAACAGGTTGGGGAAATGGGCCTTGGGGATGACCAAGGCATGTCCCCGGGCGACAGGGGAGATATCCAAAAACGACAGCACCTGGTCCGTCTCGTAAAGCTTGGCGCAGGGGATGTCTCCCTTGACAATCTTGCAAAACAGGCAATCCGCTTGGTGCATGGCCTTTCGTACCCCCTGGAACCGCGCCGTCCGGCGCGGGTCGCTGCCAACGGTCCGATAACGTTTGGGCCTAAGCAGCGCATTGGGTCCTAGATAGTCAAGGAAAAGCATTTTTTCAAGTGGTTTAGGAGAAAAATATTGCAGCTCGCGCCAAACGGCCGGCAAAAGCCCGGCGGTCGGGACCCGCAAAGCCAGTCCCCAGGCCGTTTGTTCCGCCATCCCGAGCCAACGGCCGGGCGCTGCCGGGTGTGGCCGGTTTTTCTGACGTTTCAGGGATGTCCGGGCCGCTGCGTCTTTTGCGCCCAGCATCTCCAGTCCGGCCGGCCGCCCCTGGCCCTGGGCCGGGTCCTGGCCGAGCTGGAATCAAGCCTGGACCAGGCGGCTGCCGCCGCAAAGGGGCCGTACGAGCTGGCCTTTTACGGCGGCGTGTTCACGGCCCTGCCCGAGCCCTGGCCCTGGCGGTTCCTGGACCTGGCCCGGCACATGAAGGAGCGGGGCCTCGTTTCCCGGGTGCGCTGCTCCACCCGGCCCGATGCCTGCGCCCCGGGCCTGCTTGCCCGGCTGGCCGCGGCCGGCCTGGACATGGTGGAAATCGGCGGCCAGACCTTTTGCGATCCGGTCCTGGCCGCGGCCGGGCGCGGCCATGACGCGGCCGCCATTCGCCGGGCCTGTCGGGATGTCCGGGAGGCCGGCCTGGACCTGGGTTTGCAGCTTTTGCCCG
This sequence comes from uncultured Desulfovibrionaceae bacterium, assembly GCA_964490985.1. GTDB lineage: Bacteria > Desulfobacterota > Desulfovibrionia > Desulfovibrionales > Desulfovibrionaceae > Solidesulfovibrio. The sequence continues at coordinate 41,868 of CAZBER010000031.1, forward strand.
GCCTGCCCGGCCATACCCCGGCCGATCTGGCCGCTGACGCGGCCGAAGCCGCGGCCCTCAAGCCGCGGCTCGTCCGGCTGCATCCCTGCCTGGTCCCCCGGGGCACGCCCCTGGCCGCCCTGTACCAGGCCGGGCAATTTACGCCCTGGACCCTGGCCGAAACCATCGACGCCCTGGCCAAGGCCGTGCCGGTCCTGTGGCGGGCCGGCGTCCGGGTGGCCCGCATCGGGCTTTCGCCCGAGCCCGGATTCCTCGCCGCCGTGCTGGCCGGGCCGTGGCATCCGGCCCTGGGGGCCATGGTCCGGGCTCGGGCGCTTTTGGATCTCGTGGCCGACGAGGTCCGCCACTGCGGCCGCGCGCCGGCCGGCCTGGCCGCGCCGCGCCGGTTTGCCGGCGAATTTTTCGGCCACAAGGCCGAGCTGGCCCGGGACTATGCCGCCCTGGGCCTGCCCCGGTCGGCCGTGCGCTTCGAGGCCCGGGAGGATTTTCTTCTTTTTTTCGATCCTGTTTGACTTCCCGTGGGCTCTCGTGCCAAACCCGGCTACGGCGGGCATGCGCGCCTTTTGCGCCAGCCCGGCGCAACGTCAACCATTTGTGGTGGATGACCATGAAGCGACTGTTTCTTGCCCTGGCCTGCGTGCTGTTTTGGGCCTCGGCGGCCGTGGCGCAGACGGATGCTCCCAACATCCGTCAAAGCATCAACTACTTCATGAACTATTTCAACGAGTCCGTGATTCAGGCCATTCACGTCAAAGAACATCTGCAACAGGAAAAGCTGGAAAAGAAGCGACCCTATACCGAGGAATACGTCTTTTTCGTCGACCTCAATGGCCGCATCGAAAAAACCCTCGGCCTGGCCCTCAATCTGAGCGACCTCTATTACCTCTACAACAGGACCACCTACTGCTTCACCAAGGATGAAAAGGCCTACCTGTTCGACCGCATCGACAACATCCGGGATGCCCTGCAAAAAATCGTGGAAACGCCCTACAACGTGGAACAAAAGTCCCTGGAGGACGAAAAATCCCTGATGCGCGCCAACCTGGTCGAATTCAACGAACGCGTGGAAAAGCTGCGCGCGTTCATCAAGAGCTCGCTGGGCGTGTTCGACCGCTGACGCGCGCCATGCCCGGTTCCCCAGGCCTTCGGGCGGTAACGGCCCGAAAAGTCCTGACCATGGCCCCTGGGGCCGCCTCCTTTGGCGGTATTGACGACGCGGCCGTGGTGCTTGACGGCCGCCGCATCCTGGACGTCGGCCCCCGCCGGTCCGTGCTGGCCGCCTACTCCGGCCCGGTGGAAGACCTCGGCCCGGCCACCCTGGTCCCCGGCCTGGTAAACGCCCACGTCCATCTGGAACTGTCCCATCTGCGCGGCCAGGCCCCCCAGGGCCAGGGCTTTGCCGCCTGGGTGGCCTGGCTCATCGCTCAGCCCCTGTTCGACCTGCCCCACGAAACCCTGGCCGCTGCCGTGGCCGAAATGGCCGCCACGGGCACGGCTGCGGCCGTGGACATCGGCAACCGGGCCGGCCCGGCCGTGTTGGCCGCCCTGGAAGCCGCCGGGCTGGCCGTCCTCGTCTGCCACGAATACCTCGGCTTCCGTCCCTTGCCCCCAAACGATGTTCCCCCCGCCCTGGAAACGGCCGCGGCCACGGCGCGCCTGGGCCGCCTGGCCGCCAGCGGCCATGCCCTGTATTCCACCAGCCCGGAAAACCTGCGCCGGGCCAGGGACGTCTGTGGCCGCCGCGGCCAGCCCTTTTGCCTGCATCTGGCCGAACACCAGGACGAACTCGAACTTCTGGCCACAGGCACGGGCGCGCTGGCCGATCTCCTGCGCCGCCGCGTCCTGCCCCGGGATTACCTCCCGCCCGGCCGCTCTCCCGTGGCCGAGGCCCACGCCCTGGGCCTCCTCGGCCCCCACACCCTGGCCGTGCACGCCGTCTGGCTCACGCCCGCCGATATGACCCTCCTGGCCCAAACCAGAACCACTGTCTGCCTCTGCCCCCGCAGCAACGCCTTTATCGGTGTGGGCACGGCCGACGCCCCCGGCCTCTGGCGCGCCGGCGTGCCCCTGTGCCTGGGCACCGACAGCCTGGCCTCCAACCATGACCTCGACCTCTGGAACGAAGTCCGGGCGCTCCTGGCCGAGCACCCTAACTTCCCGCCCCAGGCCGTCCTGCCGGCCCTGACCGCCACCCCGGCCCGGCTCCTCGGCCGGTCTGCCGAACTGGGCGTCCTGGCCCCTGGCGCGGTGGGTGGCTATGCCGTTGTGCCGTCTGACTTGGAAGGGGTAGTGGTGTAGGTGCGAGGAATGCCTCCGGCGGCTGGGGCGCTGCCCCAGACCCTGCCAGGGCTCTGCCCTGGACCCGCCGGGGAGCGAGGCCCC
>CAZBER010000032.1:0-38559 GCA_964490985.1 uncultured Desulfovibrionaceae bacterium
CAGCCGGCGCGACCACGGCCAGCCCAGGCAAGCCAGACCGGCAAGCAGCAGATCACGGCCAAAGAGAAGGCCACCGATGCGGATTTCGTTGACTTGGCGGCGAGAAAATGCCAACCAAATCCTGAACACAGACTTTTCGTTTTCCGCGCCTCGAAGCTCTCGCAAAGCCTCGGGGCGCTTTTCGTTGGTGTTCACGCAGCCACCCCCGGGGTCTGCCGGCCGTTGTCGGCCCGCAAGGTCGTCTTCCACCAGTTCAGGAACGGATCACGGCGGACCAAAACCTTACGCCCGGCATAGGCAAAGCATTCGGTCGGGATTTCTCCCCGAGACCGCGCATTTTGGATGCTCGGCCAATGGATGGCGTCGCCCGTCAGACTGTCCAGGGATTGGCCGGCGAAGACCGGCGGCAGAGCCGATTGCAACTCGGCTACGATAAGTTCAACTGTTTCCATCGTGTCTCCTTTGGTGGGCTCGCTGCCTCACCTGGGGACACAATGGGCGAATGATGGGAGAGCTTGTTCGGAGTTTCAGAAAATCAAAACTCCGAAAGGTGGGGCTGTTAGGTCTTAGACCCGAACGGACGGACTTCGCGGTCAGTGATACAGCGATCAGCGTGCGTCTTGCGTTCAGAATATGCCGTTCGGGTGAGAGCGTATCCGCGCTGTTCAAGGTCGCGGATTACATCGGCCATCTTTTTTCCGTCACGCTCGACGTTATCCCAAAGATAAAGCCCAATTGCACGCCCGACCATTTCTTTATCTGTTGTATGAAATTTTGGATTCGCTACGTGTAGCATTTGAAGATCGCAGATCGCCTCGTAAAGATGACGATGTTTTGTACGGTTGTAGCCTCCTTGCATTATTTTCCAGGCACGCATAACTCGATTCTCGGCCGAACACATACTGTCGTCAAAATCGTTGCTAACAGGCTCATTTGTATAAAAGTCCGTTTGATAGTCTGTGACTAGCAAGCCAATGGAACGTGAGAAGTCGTATTTTCCGCTTTTGGCCATCTCTAAAATATCTTGGACTTCTGGACCATTTCCGTAGTTAAAAGGAGGAACACGGAAGCGTTGGACAAATCCGTTAATTTTGCTGAGTGCTTCGATTGGCATAATAAAGTCATTTATCAAGGATGACCATAGCCATTCTGTAGGCGGTCGAAGAATATCCACCTTTAAAATTAGATCGTCGCTATTGAGAAATTTCGTCAGGGCGTTGTAATGCTTCTGGTAAAGCTTGTTACGCCGAAGGTATTCCCATCTCCAAAATGAATATATATCGGCTTTATGCAATTCTGGCATGTCAAGCTCCTGTACCTGTTCCTGACAAAATCCCCCGGCCAACCGTTCAGGAAGACGGCTTTCGCACTGGGTAGCTAGTCCAATGCTAGGCCGGGGAAATGTAGGGGCTATCGGTCTCCGAGGCTTACGACCTTCTTGCTCCTGGCGGCCTTCTCCATGCCCGCTTCCAGGGTCTTGACCGCCCGGCGCAGCTTGTCCGGGGAAAGGTGGCTGTATCTCTCGGTCATGGCCAGTGTGCCATGGCCCATAAGCTCCTTGACGGTGTAGAGGTCCACGCCCTGCTCGACCAGCCAGGACGCGAAAGAATGGCGCAGGGTATGGAAGACAACCTTCTGGCGGCGGTCGGTGACACCGTTGTTGAGGCCAAGGGCATTCACAGTTTTGACGAAGGATTGCGACACTTGCCCCACCTTCCTCCCCGTCTCGGACGGAAAGACCAAATCGGCCGGGCCCCTGCGCTCTTTGGCTTCCAGCATGGATTTGACAGCATCGGTCATGATGGCCGCCCGGGTCTTGCCCGATTTCGTGTCCCGCAGCGTCAACACGCCCCTGTCGAGGTCCACGTCCCCCCAGGTCAAGGAAAAGACCTCGCCAGCCCGAAGGCCGCAGTGCAGGGAGAGAAGCGCCATATCATGCACCTGAGGGCTTTTCTCGGCCAAAGCGGCCAGCAATCTGTCGGCTTCGTCATGGGTCAGGAACCGCACCCGGCGATTATCAGCACTTGGCTTCTTGATTTTGGTGACGGGGTTCTGCCCGGCAAAAAAATCGTGGTCCCGGGCGAAGTTGAACACCTGCCGCACCACGGCCAGGGTGTACGTGATAGACCGTGCTGCCCGGCCTGCATCGGCCATGTTCTTCTTGATGCGCTCCAGGTGAATGGGAGCAATGTCCTTGAGGGGCTTGTCAGCCAATACCGGGGCGATCCACAGGCGATAGCATTGGTCCTCCTTCTGCCAGGACCGCAGCGACTTGTTCTTCCTGGCGATGGGGAAATAGGAGTCGAGAAAGACGTGGCCAAATGTCACGTTGTCGCGCTCCTCCTGGGCTCGGGCTTCAGCCTCGGCCTGCCGCTTCTCTTCGGCCTGCTGGCGCTTCTCGGCCAGAGAGCAAGGCCCCTCTCCCGTGGTGGCTGCCTTTTTCAGTTCCCCCAGGGCTTGGGCGGCCTTTGCAGCGGACCACCCATCAGACGCCCAGCCTAAGCCCTCCTCTCGACGCCTCCCGCAGGCCTGAAAACGGATGGCGAAATATTTGTCCTTCTGAACTCCGTGCTTCCTGGTGGCGTGCTCGTAGAACCGGACACCAGGGAAATTTGTCTTGATCCAGGTCACGGCCATGGCTTCCCTCCTGGCAACCAACGGAATGCCGCCCTGGCGAATCCGTAGGTCAATCCTCTCCCCACTCTCTCCCCACTTTCTTGATGAAACCGGGTCTATTCGAGTGAAGGCCGGTGAAGAAGAAGTAGGCGTTAGGCCCTGGAACGTCAACGCTTTTATGGATTCCAGTGAAGGCTCGTGAAGGCGTTGAAAAAGAACTCTTAATCCGTTGGTTCAAGGTTCGAGTCCTTGATGGCCCACCAGCGATTACAAGGGGTTACGATCAAAAATCGTAACCCCTTTTGCTTTGGGGCATACACATTGCGTACAAGCTGAACAGTCCGAGTCAATACGTGATCGGATTTAGGTCGTTTTGGGTTTGCGGCTGTAAGCTTTCAACCAAAATGAGAAATCGTTTCAAGCAAAATGAGAAGGCCCAGGCGTGGGCCTGAGCCCTCTCCGATTCTCTTTTCGTCAGTATGGAGGGTCCGTCACCACGGCGTCAACCAACTCCTCTTCTAGGCCTCGAAGAATGCCCAACGCCTCACCCTGGAGGAGCGTTACGCGTTCCCCCCAATCCCTTCCTGTCGTTGTCAACGATCGCGCTCATGAGACCTTCCTCCCCCATCTGGGGATGAGGCCTCTGTGGGCTCTTGTTCGGGGCTCGCGGCCCTCAAATGGTTGTATGCCCCACATTTGGGGCATTTTATGGTGATGACACCATGCTCTTCCGTGCCGATTAGCCTATGACATCCACACCGAATCTCCTGCATTTACGGCCTTTACAAGTTTCGCCCTCGCCTGCTACGCCCTCGTCACCCTTGGTCCCCCAGGGGAGGGGGCAGCTGGCGAAAGCCAGTGGACCGGCGTTGCACCGCCGGGCCAGTGGGGCGGTGGCCGCCGCCCCGCCTGCTCCGCTTACGCCGCCTTGGGCAGCGTCATCTCGCAAATCTTGTCGATCACCTCATCCTGATCCGCGATCAGGCCCCGGGCGACCGCCTCCAGGGTGGCCAGGGCCTCGGGGCTGGCGTCGTCCATGGCGACGCTCTGGGCCAGGGCCGGTTGGAGGCGCACGAAGCGCCCCTCGCCAAGGAGCGTCTGGCACTGGTGGGCGGCCGTGTCCGACTGGCCGTCGAACATGCAGTCGAGCAGCGGCCTCACCCAGGCGGCCAGGCCCCAGCGCCGGGCGACATCATAGAGATAGGGTCGCTCGATCTGGCCCGTGCCGAGCGACACCATAACCACGTCGGTCAGGCCACCCGCTTTGGCCGCCTCGGCCAGGGCGCAGGTGGCCGGGTTGTTGGCGTAGAGGCCGCCGTCGACGGCCGTCACCACCTCGCCAGCCAGGGACGTGATCCGTGCCGGGGGGAAATAGGTCGGGGCGGCGCTGGTCGCCCGGCAGACGTCGCACAAGTAGTAGTCCCGTCGCCGGTCGACTGCCTTGGTGCTCTTAAAGAGGGTCGGAGTCCGAGCCTCGATATCATAGGCCGGCACGAGCAGGTCCACCCAACAACTCGAGAGGCTGCGCGCGCCAAAAACAGCGCCAAGGGCTGCATCTATGCCGCTGGCCTCGTATTGCGGCCCCCACACGCCGAAGCCGGTGATCAGCCGGTGCCACAGAGACCTGGAGAAGATCTGCGGACCGCGTTGCCGGTAAAGGTCAACCACAACCTTGGCCGAAAAGCCGGCGGCCACGGCGCTGGCGATGATGCCGCCGGTGGATGTCCCCGCGACCAGGTCGAACAGTTGTACGGCCGGGCGGCTGGTCCGCGCCTCGATTTCGGCCAGCACCAGGGCCGGGATCAGGCCCAGGATGCCGCCGCCGTCGATGGACAGGATGCGGCGGCGAATCATGACACGCCTCCGAAATCAACCACAATGGCGGCCACCTCTTCGGGGGTCTGGGCAGCGTCAACCTGATCCTCAAGAGCTTGGCGTTTGCCGATGATGGGTCCGGCAACAATACTCCAATCGGCAGCATTGTTGCGGATGCGTTGAGCCAGCTCCGCAACCCGAGCCTCGGCTGTCTCGCCCAGGCTCGGCCGATTGGCCGCCATCTGGCGGATCAAGGGTGCGGGGGCATTGGGGTCGGATTCCAAAACCGTGGCCTCGGCGATCTGCTGGGGCCAAGACAAAACCTCCCTGTCCGGGTAGGCGGCTGCCAATGGAGCCAGGGCAACATCACAGGCAGCGGATATTTCACGTCGCTTGGCTGCCCTCAAACCCTCTACAGGGTTATACGCCGCGATCACGGCATCCAGGGCCGCGTTTTGCTCGGGCGTCAGGTTCTCTCGGCCCTCAATGGAGCCATCATCGCCCCAGGAAATCGGGAGTCCGCCAAGACCAGCCGCGATGAGTTTGTCGCCAAAATCTGAACCAAACATAGATTACCCCCAAAAAATGGCGCGAAGTACTGTCGTCGATACCCATGTCCCCGTGCCTCCGCTGACTGAACATTTAACAGTAAAATAGTGGTATCCTTCATTGGTCGGGCCTAACCCATGACAGCTCTCGGCCACTTGATAATTTGCAACAGGAGAGTGGGCCGATGTACTACATTCGAAGTTCCCAGTATCATCAAACACCGCAGTATTTACAGTTTGGCCGACCGTAGAATTTTGAGCCATCGCGTCACACCATATATCAATTTGTTCCCACTGCAGGCACTCTACCCGGATTTCGCTGCCCAACTCTACCCAAGACGATGAAGATGTTGACCGAGAACCGGAAAAACTTTTTTCGAGCCGAAGGGCACGTCTATTGTACCACGAGATGACAAACCTTTGCGTCACCGAATCCGCCCACGCCGGCCCGGCAATTGGCCGAGCCATGCCCACCAACGTGCGCGAGGCATCGCCGAGTTTGACCTCCACGCCATTGCGCGGGTCCTGGGTATGGCCGGTGGTGGAGGCCTCCAAGACCATGTTGCCGCCGGACATGGCCGCGTAGATATAATAGATGGTGTTGGCCGTGAGCCCGGTAGGTGCCAATGTCACGCCGTCGGCTGGGATGATACGCGGCATGTCGTCGATGATGAGGCGGTAGCCGTTGTAGCGCGAGAGCAACAGATTGCCGACAGAGAGAGTCAGACGACATTCACCGGGTAGCCACCTCATCAAAGGGCAATCCGTCCACGCACCACAACTCCTCGGCGCGCTCCACGGTCTCCATGGCATGCTCCCGCCGACCCTCAAGCCCGGCCACGATCAGCTCCCGAGGTGCCCGTTGATGACAGCGATCTCGGCCGTGACCGCCCGCAGGTCGATGACGGTCTGGGCCAAGTCCAGGGAGACGTTGGCGATGCGTTCGTCATCCAGGCTGCCGACCGGCAGGGTGGGGAGCAGCAGCAGGCGCAGGGAGTCCCGCAGGCCGGCGGCCCGCAGCCCCAGGCTTTTAGCGGTCAGTTCTTTTTCGGCCCGTTGGCCAAACAAGGCAGCGCGTTCGAGGTCCATTTAGATGCCTCCACGCATAGGGCTGTCACCCTTGGAAATACGCCCCAGCGGACAGTATTGGTTGGTACAGATGGCATCCACCATGCGCTGCATAACCTGGGTATTAAGGACCACTTGGTCGCGCAGGCCGGTGGCCAAGGATTGGTAGCCCGCGACCAGCTTCACGTTGTCTTTGTAGTAGGAGGTCGTCAGCCGCAGATCATCGCCGTAGGCCTTGAGGATACGGTCCATGTCCTGGCGGTAGAGCGCCAGATCAGCGCGCCGGCGGCGATCCTCAAGCAGCCAGAAAACCACAATCAGCAACACCAACCCCATGGGCGTGAGTGTCACCAGCGCGGTCAGGGACACCAGGGAGCCCGCGTCCATGGCGGACAGCAGTTTAAGGAGGGTCGCCGCCAGCGATTGGTCCATGCTACTTGCCTCCCTTCATGCTGAGGAAGGCGATGTAGGTCATGGCCACGCCGGCAATGCCGAGCTGGGCGGCCGGCGGCAGGTTGAGGCCCAACGGGTTTTGGACGGCCAAGGTGGCGATGGTGCCGAGGGCGGTCCACAGCCGGCTGGACTTGAGCCGGGATTCAGCGGTCTGCACCAGGGCCGGGGCCGACGAAAGCGTGGCCGCGAAGTCCTCAATGCGCGAGGCCACGACGGGCTTCTGGGCCGCCCCAGGTTTGACCGGGGCCGCCTGCGATTCGGTTTCCGGCGTGGCCGCCGCGGTCGGAGTGGTAAGGCCCTTGGCCGCCTCGCCCAAGAGACCTAAAACCCATTCCACGGTTTCCTGGTTCAGGGCCGGTGCCCCCCCCGCCGGCTGGAGTTGCTTTTGCGCGTCCATGTCCTCCTCCTTATTGCGGCCAGACGCCGCCCATGATGGTTTTGACCTGGTCCACATAGGCCTGGTTCTCGAATATGCCGTCCCAGAGCACGCGCGGCGAACCGGCATTATACGCGGCCACGACCCCGGGCCAGCCGGCCGAGGCCAGATAGCGCTTGGCCAGCCAGGCCAGGTGACGGCAGCCAAACTCGAAATTCATATCCGGATCGTACAGGCCGCCTAAAAATTTGCCGGTATAGCCGTGCTCCCTGGCGACAGCGCCCATGACTTGGAGGTAGCCCCAGGAGCTCTGCTGCCCCCACCATTCGGCGTCCGGATCAACGCCGGCGGGGGCAGGAAAATCCTTGGGTGGAAATTTGGACAGCAGCTCCGCTTCGGTGAGCTTTCGGAAGGGTTTGTTCGCCTTGACGTCCCACAGATACCGGTATCGGGGCTCGGGGTTCCAAGCCCATTGGTTACCGGATGACTCCTTCGTCACCAGGGCCGCCACCAGTTGCGCCGGCAGCCCGCGGTCGACCGCCTTGTTGACAATAAGCGTCTCGATGTTCGGGTCCATGCAGCATTCCTCCAAGCGTGCTGCTTGGTTCATACGGCTTTCAATGTTGGATATCCGGTGCGGCGCGGACGGGCGCGGACGCAAAAAAAAGGCGGCCGAAACCGCCTTGAAAAGGAGGGGGTTGGGCCGCCTCAATGGGGCGGCGGATGGCCACGCGCCGGCTGGACCAAACCGCGCCGCAGCATCTCGCTCGCCACGTCGCCCTGGGTATCCTCCACGCCGGCCCAAACCAACGATTCGGCCGACGCATCCCGGCGCATGGCCCGAAGCGTCACGACGGAGCCGGCCGGCAGCCGCTGGGCCAGCCAGTCCCGGGCCAGGTCGGGGGCAATGACAGCGTCGAGACGCACCAGCACTGGCACGACCGCGATGCACGCGCCGCCGTCCAGCACACGCACAATGACGGCAGCCACGTCCTCGCGCGGCCCCGGAGGGGGCTCGGCGGCCGTGGGCGCGGCAAGGGCGGAGACAAGGATCAGAGCCAGGACCAAAAGCAGCGACAACCGTTTCATGACGCCTCCTTGGCTGACGAGTTGTCGCGGTTTACCGCGCGGCGCGGGCGGAGAGGATGGCGGGACGGACGGGGGCGGAAGGAAAAGGCCGGGGCGGCCCGAAGGCCGCCCCGAAAATGAGACTTCTTAAAGCTTATCAAGAACTTTCTTTTTCTTTTTGGCAGCCTCAAGAGGAGCGAGTTCTATGGAAGAATATTCAATTCCAAGTGTGATGTCAAAATTGTTTCCCGTTAAGATCATGTTGATTTCAGTTTTAGGAGTTTTCCACTCAGAAAAGAAATTTACCTTACCAAGTCCAACGCCAATGCCAAGATTGGCAGGATTTCTCTTGTATTCTGGCGACAGAATGGACGATTTTTTACCTTTTCCGTACTTTGAAGACATTAAATCAAAAAGTTCATTATATTTAGCGATATACATATCAGGGTTAGAATATTTCTCTTTGATCATATATTTTGTTCGAACTAATTTGTCGTCAACAAATAGATATACAACTTCAACATCTAGACCGTTTAAAATGTCTTTAACAACAAATATATTGTCATCGTCGTAAGCAATTTTCTTATCGTTTTCTGTGGCCTTGACTTCAGCTTTCGATGCTCCCCAACAAGCATAACGAAAATCAAAATTGTTTTGCCCATAAGAAGTGCTGGGGCAGAAAGCAAACAAGCCAAGCAATATCCAAAAGAAACCGCGAACAAGTGGGGACATGGGGAGCCTCCCTGTTTTCCCCTTAGCCTACCAGACAACTAATACATTCGTAAACGGCCTGCCTGTCTGCCACGGATTGACCTCTACTGCTTGGTTTCGCTCCCCGGTGCGGGCGTAGCCTCAGGCTCCGCCCGCACCAGCTCCCGTCGCACGCTCTCCGCCGTAACCCGTGCCGGCGGCGAATCCGGATGTTTCTCCAGGCGGCCTTCCTGGATCATCTCCCACACGCGGCTGCGGCCGATGGACAGCACGAATTCCACCTCGGGGACGGTCAGCAGCGCCTTTTTCGTGACCAACTCCTTGGCGGATACCGCCGGGAGCTGGGCAAAAACCAGCTTTTTGGCCTGAAACGTCACCGGCAACACCAGCTCGAAACCGATCGGGTCAACCACGCTGCACCGCTTCGAACATCCCAAGCACACGAACTTGCGATCCCGGTAAAACCACCGGGGCCTGCGCCTAGGGCCGCAGCCCAGCGCCGCATATGCATCGCCTTCCACGTGCCCTGCATACGGCAAAAAACCCTTGGCCAGCAGCGCCAACACATCATCCACTACGCTCATGTCCGCCTCCGCACGGTATCCAGGGCCACGGGCTCGTCGCGGCCGACCACGGGCGCCCACCAGCGGCCGTCGATGGCCAGGATCGGCGACCCGGCCAGAAACGTGCCCTCGTAGGTCGGCTCCCCGTCGGGGCCGATTCGGCCGGTCGGCACCGACACCCGGTCGCCACGCCGAAAGGGGGCGGCCTCGGACAGCGGCGGCAAGCCGGCCACCAACCTGGCCACCACACAGGCCAGGCCAAGCGACTCGAAAAACTGGTATTTGTCGCCGCCAGGGCTGTACCACGCGCCATCCAACCGCACCCGGTAGGCATCGGCCGGGCCGCCCCATTCGGGGGCCGGGAACAACTCCAGCTTGACCGCCTTGCCCTGGTTTCGAAGCAAAATCGTGGTCGTTTTTTTGCGTTTTTCGCTCATGGCGGCGCGATCTTATCAACCAACCTGAGAAGTTTTCCGGCTGGCGTAGAGGGCTTTGCGGCATATGGAGCAGTTGTCCGGATGGTCATCCATGCCTGTTTCCAGCTCGGGTTGCCCCAGCCATTTGCCGCCACTCATGACTCCCTCCATACAGCGCCACGATTTCGGCCGCCTGCCGCTCCCATAACGTCCGGCACCCCTTGCACCGTCGCTTGTCCGTGGCCCGGCACCGGCCGCAGGCCACGCGCCCCAGGGCTTCGTAGATCACTTCCACTGGCAGGGCCGTCCGGGCCGGGCCATCGGGCGGCGTCCCGGCCAGGGCGGCCCGGATACGGGCCGCTTGCCGCTCCACGTTGCCGGGATAGCGCCCGGCCAGGAGCTGGAGCACCACCGATTTGGTAATGCCGCTGGCCTTGCAGAAGGCGTAAAGGCTCCGGTGCCGGGCCAAAATGGCGGCCCGTAAGGCCTCGCGCGCATCTGGCCCCATGCGTCACGCCGCCGGCTCCGGATCGATGCCCGCCCGACGGCACCGGGACCACAGGTCCTTGGCCAGGGTGGCCAGGGCGGCCGGGTCGGACAACCAGGCGAACTTATCCACGCCGAACTGTTTACTAACCCGGCTGTCCAAGGTTTTGGGCTCATAGCCAAGCAGCAGCCACAAGATGACGATGTAGCGCTTCTGGCGGGCCAGCGGCCCGTTCGGAATGTCCAGACGCTCGTAACCATCGGCCTTGTCGCCCTTGCGCCAACCATGCAGGCGCTTGGGCAAAAGCGGGATGTCCACGGCCCCGTGCTCGGGCAGCCACTTGGCGGCCAAGGCGTCCAGCACCTGGTTGCGCTCACCAAGAGTGAGCTTGGACCAGGAGTCACGATGGCCGCTCAGGCGGCCGAAGAGGTCGATGAGGGTTGCCTTGTCATCCTCATAGGATAAGCCCGAGGCTGGCAGCAGGTTGCCGAACAAAATTTTGGATTGCATGTTGTAGATGGCAGCACAGGGAACAAAGGGCTTGGCCATGGCTTACCTCTCGGAAGCGGGCGTCTTGGGGCGTTTGCGGACAATGAACCGGTCCCCGGCCAGGAAGCGCGGCTCCAACGGCAGCAGGCACAGGCGCTGGCAGCCCGGGCAGATCATATGGCCCCCGAAAAGGCGGGCGGCATAGGAACCCGGGACGGCGCAGTTTTTGTAACCGGCCGACACTTCGAGCAGCCGGGTCCCTTGGGCCAGGGTTTCAACCTGTTCAAGATACATGACGTTCTCCCTGGAAGGCTGCCCCCCCCCCCCCGCATCCGGGCAGAGGCGGACGCACGGCCGTCACGTCTCCAGGCCGCAGACAGACTTCCCGGCGGCTGGCCGTGCCGTCCTTCTTGAGCTTTTTGCCGATGCCGCCGACAGATATTCAAAGGTGTACGATGCAAGCGACAAGTCGGGCTCGACTCCCACAAAAGTAACGGCGCGTTTCGCGCCAACGTGAGCAAAGAAGCCCTCCACACCGAAGCCCCTGCGCACGCCGCCAAACAGGATTTTTACCCAGGACGGCGCATAGATCGTCGTCAGGGTCTGCCTCCGCTCACTGCAAGACAGCTCCCGGGCGGCCTTTTGTAACTCCACATCGGACAGAGATAGACTGTATTCGGAGAGCAACCGCCGCGCTTTCATCGCCGCGCTTTGCGCCTCTTCCGGCGTGCCCGCGCCGCTGGAGAGGTCAAACAACTTACGCACGATGCGAATGATTCTTTCTTGATTCTCGTTCATACATTATCCTCCTCTTCCTCTGCTACGGACACAGCTTCGGCAATTTGCACAAGCAGATCATCAAGATTGCGCTCAATGTTTTCCACAGCAAGCACAACGTAATTGTCTACCTCACCCCATTCGTATGCGATTTCTTGCAGTAGCCGCCTTGCTGCTTCGACCTTGCGCCGCGACTTGGCCGCTGCCCGTTTCGGAGTCCACACTTGCCTTGCCATCTGCATTTCCTCGGCTGCTCATCAGGCCGAGCCGCCACGCCCGGACGACCGCCCCAGGTGGGGCGGTTTCGCAGTTCAATTGTCGAAAGCGTCAATGATGTTTCCAACGGCCGCCAAGGACAGGCCGGCGGCCAGATCGCGCTTGATGCCGGCCAACTCGGCCAGGGCCGCGTCGGCCTCCTTGAGGTCCGCCAGCACCATCACCTTGGGTTTCTGCCTAGCCATCGGTCTCCTCCTTTTCGAAGCGGGCCAGGATGGCCCGGCAGTTTTCGACGATCTTGGCCCGCACGGCGGGCTGGTAGAGGTCGTGCGTCAAAAAGAGGCGCACGGGCATGTAGTCGCTGGCCGGATTGAGCCACTTTTCAAAGATATCCAGGCTGAGGGTCCGAGCGTTCCGATTGAGCTTGATGCCGCTTGCCGCAGCGATTTCATTCATTTTATCAACAAGTTGCTCGCGCGACAGATTGCGCTCCGCCTTGGCCCGCTCGGCAACCCGGTTCATGGCCGCCTTGACCAGCGGTTCCAGGTCCACGACCTGATTTTCAAAGAGAGTCATCTGCCGCATCCGAACTTTCCCGCCGCCCGGACATTGACCCCCCGCCTGGGGCCGGGGTAGGTACGGGCGTAACTGGCAATGTCGTAACCCTTTCGAGCGACATTTAGAGTTTAAAGCTCAAGGCGTCAATAGTTAAAAACACTTCCAGCCAAGTGTTTTTGTAAAAAACATCAAAATATGAAGTAAAATACTGTTTTTATTCATGAAAAACGGAAACCATCCCGATCAGGCCATTTCCCAGCAATCTTCCCAGCATAGTTCAGATGCTGAGAAACAGTTTGCTGAAAAGTTTGAACGCTTATTGGCCGCGTGCGGGGTTAGAACTGACTCTGATTTAGCAAGAATTTTAGATATTAAGCCTTCATCTGTGGGCGGAGCAAAACGGCGTCATCAACTGCCGCCAGCATGGGTAGAGCAAATTGCGCAACAGTTTGAGGTAAATGCTGACTGGCTCTTCTTTGGCATTGGCCCCATGCGTAGGGGAGAAACCACCCCACCAGCCGCCCAACCACCCGAGCCAGCGCCAGCAGCGCCGCAAGAAGAATTTCGGATGTCGGACATGCTCACCAAGACGGCCGAAGTCTTGGAGTCGGACACCATCTATCGGACGGCTTTAGCCAGCAATATCAATGCGTTCCATCAAGCGGTCAGGAGCGAGCGGACGCTGGCGCGGCTGGAGGAGCGCCTGGCCGACCTGGAAGTCAAGGCTGAGGCGATGGCAAGAGAATTGAGCGAATTACGAAGGGAAAACAGGGAATTGAAGCAGCGGCTGGAACCTACCGGCCAGGCCAAGGCGGTGGGTTCGGAGGGGTAAGGTTGTTGTGGTGCTGACCTGGAAACCCCGAGCGTCGCGCAGCAGACCGAGGCCTTCTCACTTTGCCTGAAAATTTCGGCCTCGTTTTGGCCAATTTCTCATCTTGCCTTCCGGGCTCCCCAAGCGCCAGGCGCACGCCCGAAAGCCCGCGTCAGTCCTACATTGAGCCGACGTTCGTCCTATCCGATCCAGGCCCCACGCCATTTCTCATTTTGCCTGACTCCCCACAGCGGCTTACATGCGCATTCCACGGCTGGGTGCTCGGCCTTCCCCTGCGACTTCCCCTTGACCTGCTGAGGTTAAGCCGCTTCCCGCTTCTCGCGTTCCATCTCCAAGGCCCTGCACGCCAGCATGACGATCTTGGAAATCATCTTGCTCCCCGTCTTGTAGTAGATGACGGTTCGCCTTGTGATGCCAAGGGCTTCAGCCGCCTTTGCAGCGGAAAACCCCATGCGCTTCATCCAGGCCGCGAATGCCGCTGCTGGCCACGCATTACCCTGCTGTTCCTCGGAGAGCCGCCACAAGATATTGCCGCCCACCTCGCCCAAAGAAGGCCATTCCAAGCCCGATCCGTACGTGCTGACCTGGACCGTGGCAAAAATCTCGGGATTTTGTAGGGTCGCCCACCTCCCCTGGCAGGACGGCATGATGTCGACTTCGCGGAAGCCTTCCTTGCCAAAATCGATACGGAGCAGGTTCCCCGGCAACACTTCAACGGCCTTGATCTTGGGGTACTTGTCCGGCGCGTTCATCCATTTTGCTCCTCCCAGGCATCCTTGATGGCCTGGCGGTTTTCTTTGGCCCATACCCTGGCTTGTCGCAGGATCTTTGCCGGGGCGTGGCCGACTAAAACTTCCAGGGTTTCGAGGTCCAAAACGCAATCGATATCCGGGTCGCTCAGGTGAAAATAAATTCGCCCGTGCTCAAGTCCTTTGACAAGCAAAAGAATTTTGCCAAAGCGTGTGAGCGGTCCCATTGATCCTTCGATAGTGATTTTTATTCACTAGGTCAAGGGCTGGTGAAAATTCGAAAAGAGCCTGCCGCTACAAAACCTTTGAGGGCTGGGGCTTGCCCCAGCGAGGCCATCCGTAGCACGGAGGCTGTTGTCTGCGTTGCACAATTCCGCCAGTGCCCCCCATTCACCGATGGCCTGATGCGCCTTTTTCGCGCTTGGGATCGGCTTTTGTCGGCGAGGGCGCAGCCCCGACCGTCTCCGGCCGCGATGTCGTTCACCGCGCTTCCCTTTGGAGCGCCCCTGGGCTACGTTCCCCTAGCTGGGACGTCGGGCCTCCAAAGAGGTGTGCCGTGACTCCGCTTTCCCATCTGCACCCAATATGAAAACAACCCCCCATAAAAAAACCTCCGCAGCCACCAACCTCGCGCCAACCAAACAAAACCACCTCAGGCACCGCTCATGATTGCTCCATTTGTCTGGGCAGTTCTGCTCTTTCTCGTGGAAGGATTCATTGCAACCGAATACAGTCGCGCGTCTCACGATCCTCCATGCATAAATTATGTTCTTTCCTTTGACAAAGCGCCAATACGACATGACGATCTGGTTTATTTGGACGATTTCATCATCGGAAACGTTGCAATGACCAGCCAGGAGGGCAAACGCACCTATATTCACGTCTGCATCAGTCAACCCTACGCAAAACGGATCGAACAAGGGACGCTATCGTATATGTCAAAAGGAAAAATCAATATTTACAATGTTTGGGCTTCCGGAGGAAAACTTGCACAAGATACTGAGATAAAAGGATTTTCAAACAAAATCGACCTCTATGCATACGAGATGAAATCTCTCGGACAAATGGTCTTACGCTTTTTGGGTTTGGGGAAAAGCTAGGCATCGATTGCCCAAAGGAGGACTTCGAGCGCGTTCGCCAAGGCCCCTGGGCTGCGGGGAGCCGCGAGATCGCAGGCTGCCCCCGAACCCCTTGACATTTGCGGGAAGAGGCATAAAGTGGCATCCAACTGAAGGGGAGTAGCTCTTTCGGGCAAAGTCAACAGTACTGGCGCTTGTACCCGGCGCTTGGCTTTGCCGTCGGTTCCCACCGATGAGCGAGACCTTCAGCATGAGCAATCATGCTGGAAGTCTCGTTTTTTTATTCGGGACCTCCAGCCCAACCCGGTAACCTGGAGGTTCCATGAACGCACGCCTGTCCCTTCCCAAACACTTGCCGACGGCTGTCGGTCCCCGCGCCCAAGCCCTCGCCTGCAATGGCCCGGATTCGCCGGCTGTGCTGCGCTGGCTCGCCCTGCCCCTGTTTGCTCTGGCCCTGCTCCTCATGTCCATTGACCTCGCCGAAGCCAAGCGGCTCGGCGGGAGCAAATCCTTTGGCAGCAGGGACTCCTATTCCAGGAGCTACGACAAGCCCATATCCCCGAATACGAGCGCCTCGACCATGCAGCAGCCGGCGTCTCCCCAGGCCAAGGCTCCTGGCGGCTTTTTCTCGAAGCTTGGCGGCATGGGGGGCATGTTCGGCGGCCTGCTCATGGGAGGCCTGCTCGGTTCGCTGCTGTTCGGCGGCGGCTTCGGCGGCTTTGGGCTTCTCGAGTTGCTGCTGCTTGGCGTCGGCGGCTTCATGCTCTTCCGGTTCATCCGCGCCCGGCGAGGCGCGCCGTCCCGGGAGACCGCACGGATGGAGCGGACCGCTTCAGGCCCCAATGACCGCTTCGCCTACGCCGGCGGCCCTGCCGGGGATATCTCCCCGAACCGGGCGACCGATGCCTGGGGCGCTTTGCGATCGGCCGAAGCGTCCCATGGCGGCACGTACGGCCAGACGCCCCCTGTCGTCCTGCCCGCCGGCCTGGACGAGGCCGAGTTCCTCTCCGGAGCCAAGGCCCTCTACACCCGGCTTCAGGCTTCCTGGGACCGCCGCGACCTCGCCGACATACGCGGCTTCACGAGCCCCGAGGTCTTTGCCGAAATCGCCCGCCAGGCGGGTGAGGACCCGGCTCCCGGCAAAACCGACATCCTCATGGTCGAGGCCCGGGTGATCGAGGCCGGCAGGCAAGGAACGCAGACCGTAATCTCGGTGCTCTATGACGTCTTGTTGCGCGAAAACCAGGCCGACCCCCAGCCCGCGCAGATTCGCGAGGTGTGGCACATCCGCCGTGACGAGGCTGCCGCCAGGCCCGAATGGATTCTGGAAGGCATCCAGCAGTTGGAAAGATAATGCGTGTTCGCCGCCCGGGGCTTCGGCCCCGGGCTTGGCAACAGGCATCGACTTGCGTCAAGGTGGGCACCATGGCCAGCCCGATCAAAACGGTTCTCCCGCCCGGCCTGTCCGTCGGCTCCATGCTCCCCAGGGGACACGCGCCGGGCGGCCAGCCGGGCCGCATCCCGGCGATGGTGCAACCGGCCGGACCGGAAGCCCGGGCCGGGCCGGCCCTGCCTTGACGGCAGGCGCCAGCCCCAATCGGCGCAACGCCATCACCTGTTACGGGCCGGAGGCAATTCGTGGAAACGGCATTGATATGGATAGGCTTCAATGTGCTGGTCCTGGCCCTTCTGGCCTTGGACCTTGGCGTCCTGCACCGCCGCGGCCGGGAGATCGGCGTGCGCGAAGCGCTGCTGCTCAGTCTGGGCTACGTGGTTTTGGCCCTGGCTTTCGGCGCGGGCGTCCATTACGCACTGGGCTCCCAAGCCGCCACAGAGTACCTGACCGGCTACCTGATCGAAAAAAGCCTCTCCATCGACAACATCTTCGTCTTTGTTCTCATCTTCCTGCATTTTGCCGTTCCCCGGGACTGTCAGCACAAGGTCCTCTTCTGGGGCATTCTGGGCGCGCTGGTCATGCGCGCCGCGCTCATCCTGGCCGGGGCGGCGATCCTGGAAACCTTTCACTGGGTCATCTACGTCTTTGGGGCATTTCTCGTCTTCACGGGGATCAAGATGCTGATCACGGTCAGGCAAGAGCCCAACCTGGACGCCAATCGCATCAACCGCTTCATGCGCCGCCACTTCCGGGTGACCGAAGGCTTCGAGGGCGGCAGATTCTTTGTCCGGCGGGGCGGCGCGCTCTTTATCACGCCGCTTCTCATCGTCCTGGCGCTCATTGAATTCACGGACGTGATCTTCGCCCTGGATTCCATACCGGCCATCTTCGCCATCACCACCGATCCCTTCATCGTCTATACGTCCAATGTCTTCGCCATCCTCGGCCTCAGGGCCCTCTACTTCGCCCTGGCGGGCATCATCCACCGTTTCCATTACCTCAAATACGGCCTGTCCCTTGTGCTCGTGGTCGTGGGCGTTAAAATGATCGTCAATGCCTGGTTCGGCGAGAACATCGTGCCCACGGAACTGGCCTTGCTCATGACGTCCGCGATCATCGGCGGCTCCATCATCTTTTCGTTGTTGCGCACGCGGGCTGCGCCCAGCGATGCGGCTCTGCGGGATATGACCCGCTGGTGGGTGCCGGGCAGTCCGCCGAAAATTGAAAAAGATACGCCTCGTCCCCGAAACGGGAACGAGCCTGGGGAGCCTCGATGACAAGGGAGTGACGCGCAGCCCCCAAAGCGGCGTGTTCGCCCGAACCAGGGAGGAATGCACCATGCCCGAGCCAAACGGGAAGCCCCATCCGGAAACCACAGGCGCGCCGGAAACGCCGACGCCTGCCCGCGAGCCCGATGTGTCGGACGCCATGGAAGCCCGCGAAACAGGTGGCGAGGATGTGGGGCCTTTGCACGCGAGGTTCTATCAGCCCTTTTTGCTCCTCGTATTCATGGCGTCCGTGGCCATGTTCGGCGCTCTGCTGTGGCCGTTTCGCCATGCCGTCATCCTGGCCGCCATACTCTCGCTCCTGTTGGCCCCCCTGCGAAAGCGCACCATGATCGCCCTCAAGGGGTCGCGCTTTGTCACGGCCGCACTGCTGGCCACTGCCACCTTTGTGTTCATTGTCATGCCTGCCGCCATTCTGGCAGTGGTCCTGGCCAACAAGGCGGGCTCCGTCATCGAAGCCGGGATTCACTGGTTCAACGACGGCGACATGCAAACCTGGCTCGACCGGCTCCAGTCTCGCAACCTGCCTGGCTGGCTGCAAGGTTTCATGGACATGATTCCCATCGATGCCCAGAGCCTCAGGGCCAGCCTGATCGGGGGAGCCGGGGCCATCGGCAAGAGGCTCTTGTCCATCGGCCGGGGGATTGCCGGTCAGATGGCCGGCTTTTTGGCCCAGATCGTCATGCTCATCCTGTTTCTCTTCTACTTCTTGGCCGAAGCGGAGCGGGTGGTGCGGGGCTTGCGACGGCTTTCGCCGCTGCGTCGCTGGCAAGAGCAGGAGCTGGCGGGAAGGCTCAAGGCGGTGACGCGATCCATTCTTGTCGGCGGCGTCGCCGCGGGCCTGTCCCAGGGCCTGGCCACTGCCCTCGGCCTGTGGCTGGTCGGCATCGATCCCGTCTTCTGGGGCATGATGGCCATGCTGGCCTCCCTGATCCCCATCATCGGCCTCGCGCTTATCCATATCCCCTTTGTCGTCTACCTCTTTGCCGCGGGCGCGACGGGCAAGGCGGTTTTCCTGCTTGCCTGGTGGCTGCTTGTCGTGAGCACCGTGGACAACGTGGTGCGGCCATTTTTCATCAGGGGCGGCGCCCAGCTGCCCCTGCTGCTGATATTCGTGTCCATTGTGGGCGGCGTGCTCCTCTTCGGTCCCTTGGGCCTTATTTACGGCCCTGTGACCATGAGCTTGTGCCTCGTTTTTTTCCAATTGTTCATCGAAGCCCAGTCGCGAGGAAACAATCTTGAGCGGGAATAGGCAAAGGAAGAGGAACCCCCCGGCGCAGGGGAAAAAATTTACTCAGAGAGCCATGGCAGAACGAGCACCCGCCTGCCTTCGATTTTTTCAAATCGAGGCGGCGTGCGCCGGTAGGCGTCCAGAACGGCCCGCTTCAAGAGGTCTCTTTTGGCAGGGGTGCGGGCGCGAAGTCTTTTCCTGCCTGGCAGCGGTTTTCCGCTGACAAACCGTTTGTATTTGGCGTGACGCCCGGCAGCCTGCAGCGATTCTAAAGTAACTATTTTCATTTTTTCAATTTTTGAAGGAAATCAAGCGTATCGTCATCTTGGGCTCTTTTTGCAAGATAGGCCCAATCCAGTTTTTGTCCACTCTCTTCAATCGCTTCCGCTATGGCTTCGGCCCAAAGCAGCGCATCTGCATCTTTCCAGAATTTTGCGCTTCGAAGTCTGTCTAAAATGATATCCTCACACGATATGACTCGAATCGAAAGTCCTCCGGAACGGACTTGTATTTCAACAAATCTGTCCTTGTCCTCATACGGATACTCAGGTCCCTCACCCAGCCAGTCAATATAAATATCCAATTTTTTGCTGCCAAATGTCGAGTCGATTTTTGTGAATCCTATGCCAAGCAGCAGCTCTTCGATTTCTTTTTTCGGACCCTTGATATCAAGATCGCCCGTAACATAGTTTCCGGCGGTATATATTTCCACGGCAAATCCGCCTACGACATAGAGAGGGCCTGCTCCTTTTTTGTTCAATTCCCTGTTGAGCAATGCAAGGAATTCGCCCTTGCGAACCAAGGGGTTCTTGATTTTTGCCAAAGAAAGAATCTCTTCCTTGAACCGGTTTTTTTTCATGGCAACCGACAGGCGCGTTGTTGAACAGAATCGACGACAAAATTGTCTTATCAAGGACCATGGTACGCGCAAAGCCACATGCTTCTGTGGCGGAACACCCTCATTTGCCTGTTTCCTGATTGACCAAGGTTGGTCGAAAGTCAAGTTGCCGTCCGGGACGCGTCCGACCTCTCGCCAGAACGCAGCCGCCGACTGGCGCCAAACTCCCCTTTTGACAGGAAACACGATGGTAAGGTATCAGCCGTCCATCTGGACCAGGCGTTCCGTTTGGCGGAACGAATGTCACGCAATTTCGCGACTTGGGACATGTTGTGGAAAAAAAAGGCACGATATCCGAGACCCTGGCCAGGGGGCTGGCCATTCTGGACCTTCTCGGCGTCGAGGATACCGGCTTTACCCTGGGCGAAATCGCCGCCCGGGTCGGCATCAGCAAGACCTCGGCCCACCGCTATGTCAGCACCTTTTGCGCCCAGGGCTATCTGGCCCGGGATTCCCGGTCGGGCCTCTACCGGCTGGGCATGCGCACCGTGGCCCTGTCCCTGGCCATCCTCGAACGAAACGAACTCGTGCGCGCGGTCAAGCCGCTGGCGGACGAAGCGGCCGCGCGCCACGGCCTGCACGTGGACGTGGGCATCCTGGCCAATGACTCCATCTATCTGATCTACCGTCGGGATTCCCAGGACACCCGGGCCTTCCGCTCCTTCAGCTACGCCTCGGACCTGCACTATCTGGCCGCCGGCAAGGCGGCCATGGCGTTTCTGGACCCGCAACCCCTGCGGGAACTGATCGCCCGCCTGGACCTCGTGGCCAAGACCGAAAAGACCCTCACCGACGCCCAGGCGCTTCTGGCCGAGTTGGCCCAGGTCCGGGAGATGGGCTACGCCCGCAACAACGAGGAGTCCCTGCCCGGGCTCATCGCCATCGGCGCGCCGCTTTTTTCCCTGCGCACCGGGGCCGTGGTCGGTGCGGTCAGCTTCGATTCGTCCACCGCCACCTATTCCATGAAGGCGTTTGAAGACCAGTTCGCCGGCTATCTGGTGGAACTGGCCAAAAAATTGTCGGCCGTGGTTTCGCTGTAGCGATCCGGCCAAGGGATCGACCAGGCAACAACCTGCAACGTGGAGGGAGTGACATGCGTAAATTGCTGCTTCTGTCTCTGGCCATGGTCCTGGCCTTTGCCAACGTGGCCTGGAGCGCCGACGACACCATCCGGATCGGCGTCTTCCTGCCCCTGACCGGACAAAACGCCTTTGGCGGCCAGCTCGAACTCGAGGGCGTGCAGATGGCCAACAAGGAGACCCCCACGGTCCTGGGCAAGAAGGTGGAGCTCTTCGTCGTGGACAACAAGTCCGACAAGGTGGAGGCCGCCAATGCCGTCCAGCGCCTGATCGAAAAGGAAAAGGTCCAGGCCATCATCGGCACTTACGGCTCCTCCCTGGCCATGGCCGGCGGCGAGGTGGCGGAAAAGGCCAAGATACCCATGGTCGGCACCAGCTGCACCAACCCGCTGGTCACCCAGGGCAAGAAGTACATCTTCCGGGTCTGCTTCATCGATCCCTACCAGGGCGCCGGCGCGGCCACCTATGCCTACAAGACCCTGGGCCTCAAAAAGGCCGCCATCCTGGTCGACGTGGCCAACGACTACTCCGTGGGCCTGTCCAAGTACTTCGAGCGCTCCTTCACCAAGCTCGGCGGCAAGGTGGTGTCCACCCTCAACTACCAGTCCGGCGACCAGGACTTCACCGCCCAGTTGACCAAGATCATCAGCGAAAAGCCCGATGTCCTTTTCATCCCCTCCTACTTCGCCGAGGGCGCCATCATCATGAAGCAGGCCGCCGAACTGGGCGCCACCTTCAAGATCATGGGCGGCGACGCCATGGACAACCCCAAGATCACGGACATCGGCGGCAAGGCCGTGGAAGGATTCATCCACACCACCTTCCCCTATGACCCGTCCATGAAGAACATGAGCCCCATGGCCAAGAAGTTCACCGACGGCTGGAAGGCCCTGTATCCGGACAAGGAACCCAACGTGAACTCGGCCCTGGGCTACGACGCCTACATGCTCATCATCGACGCCATCACCCGGGCCGGCAAGGCCGATCCCGAATCCGTCACCAAGGCCCTGGCCGAGACCAAGGGCTTTGTGGGCGTCACCGGCACCACCACCATCAACGCCACCCATGACGCGGAAAAGCCCGTGGGCCTGGTGGAAATCAAAAACGGCAAGAAGACCTACGAAGGCGAAATCGTTCCGGAACTCTAAAGCACCCTGCGCCTGCCCTGCCGGGCGGACTCCGGTCCGCCCGGCAGGGACCGCGGCGCGGTCCGGATGCCCGACGCCCGGCAGCCAACACGCGACAAGGACTTCCCATGAATCTGGCCACGTTTATCCAGCATATCTTAAACAGCCTGACGCTCGGCAGCCTCTATGCCCTGGTGGCCATCGGCTACACCATGGTCTACGGCATCCTGCGCCTGATCAACTTCGCCCACAGCGAAATCTTCATGCTCGGGGCCTACTTCGTCTTCTGGGGCATCACCCTGGTCCACCTGCCCTGGCCCGTGGCCATGGTGCTGGCCATCCTGGTGACCGCCAGCCTGGGCGTGCTGGTTGACCAGGTGGCCTACAGGCCCCTTCGCGACGCCCCGCGCATATCGGCGCTCATCAGCTCCATCGGCGTCTCCTTTTTCCTGCAAAACGTGGCCATCGTGTTTTTCCAGGCCATCCCCCGGGAAGTCTACCGGCCGGCCTGGCTGGAAAATCCCATCCTCATGGGCGGGGTGCGGGTGCTGCCGCTGACCCTTTTCGTTCCCCTGCTCTCCCTGGCGCTCATGCTCGGCCTGGTCTACATCGTCTACCGGACCAAGACGGGCCTTGGCATGCGGGCCATCAGCAAGGACATCGAGACGAGCTACCTCATGGGCGTGCCCGTCAACCGGGTCATTGCCGTCACCTTCGGCATCGGCTCGGCCCTGGCCGCGGCCAGCGGCATCATGTGGGCCCTGCGCTACCCCCAGCTCCAGCCCATCATGGGCACCATTCCCGGGTTCAAAGCCTTCATCGCCGCGGTGTTCGGGGGCATCGGCTCCATCCAGGGCGCGGTCATCGGCGGGGTGACCCTGGGCTTCATCGAGATCATGACCGTGGCCTTTTTTCCGGACCTGGCCGGCTACCGGGACGCCTTCGCCTTCGTCTTGCTGATCCTGGTCCTTATGGTCAAACCGACCGGCTTACTCGGCGAACGACCGGAGGATAAAGTCTGATGCGACGCGGCCGCACCATTTTGCTCAATGTCCTGGTCATCGTGGCCCTGGGCCTTTTCCTGCGCCTGGCCGAGCTCAACTTCGACGGGTACCAGATCCAGATTTTAAACCTCATCGCCATCAACATCATCCTGGCCCTGTCCTTGAACCTCATCTACGGCTTCACGGGCCTTTTCAGCCTCGGCCACGCCGGGTTCATGGCCATCGGCGCCTATGTCTGCTCCATCCTGATCATGACCCCGGAGCAAAAGGACACGCTGTTCATTCTCCAGCCGGCCTATGACTGGGTCGTTGCGGCCCATGCCCCGTTTCTGGCGGCGGTCGTCGCCGGCGGGGCCGTGGCCGCCCTGTTCGGACTCCTGGTCGGCATACCGCTTTTGCGCCTGGGCGACGACTACCTGGGCATCGCCACCCTGGGCTTTGCCGAAATCATCCGGGTGGTGGCCAACAACATCCCGCGCCTGACCAACGGGGCCCTGGGCTTCAAGGGCATCCCGGCCCACGCCAACCTGTGGTGGAACTACGCCTGGGCCCTTGTCACCCTGTACGTCATCGTGCGGCTTTTGACGAGCAACACCGGCAACGTGCTCAAGGCCATCCGCGACGACGAGACCGCGGCCAAGGCCATGGGCGCGGACGTGTTCCGCTACAAGCTGCTGTCGTTTACCGTGGGCTCGTTTTTCGCCGGCGTGGGCGGAGCGCTTTTGGCCAGCCTGCTCACCACCATCGACCCCAAGATGTTCCTTTTCACCCTGACCTTCAACGTGCTCATGATCGTGGTGGCCGGAGGGCTCGGGTCGCTGACCGGCTCGGTTCTGGCCGGGATCGGCATCACCGTGCTGCTGGAATGGCTGCGCTTCGTGGAAAACCCGGTGGACATCCTGGGCTTTTCCCTGCCGGGCATTCCGGGCATGCGCATGGTGGTCTTTTCCCTGGCGCTCATCGTCATCATCCTGTTTCGACGCGAGGGGCTCATGGGCATGCGCGAGTTGTCCTGGCGCTCCCTGGCCGGTTTCTTTTCCCGGGGGAAGGCCTGATGCCAAACGACGTGATTCTCGAAACCCGCGACCTGACCATGCGCTTTGGCGGGCTCATGGCGGTGTGCGATTTCTCCGCCGCCATCGGCCGGGGCAGCATCACCGGCCTGATTGGCCCCAACGGCGCGGGCAAGACCACCTGCTTCAACATGATCACCGGCTTTTACCGCCCGACCTCGGGCCAGGTGCTCTTCCAGGGCCGCCCCATCGGCGGGCTGCCGCCCCACAAGGTCTGCCAGGCCGGCATTGCCCGGACGTTTCAGAACATCCGGCTTTTCACCAACGAGACCGTGCTCGAAAACGTCATGATCGGCCGGCACCTGCGCCAGAAGACCAACTGGCTGCAAAGCCTGGTTTTCACCCCGGCCTCCATCCGGGAGGAACGGGCCATCCGCGCCCACTGCCTGGACCTGCTGGCCGTGGTGGGCCTGGCCGACCTGGCCGGGGAAAAAGCCGGGAGCCTCCCTTACGGCGCCCAGCGCCGCCTGGAAATCGCCCGGGCCCTGGCCACGGACCCGTCGTTTCTGCTCCTGGACGAACCGGCCGCCGGCATGAACCCCCAGGAGTCCGAAGACCTCATGGGCTTCGTGCGGCGCATCCGCGACGACTTCGGGCTCACCATCCTGCTCATCGAACACGACATGAAGGTGGTCATGGGGATCTGCGAACGCATCTTTGTCCTGGACTACGGCCAGACCATCGCCGAAGGCCCCCCCGAGGCCATCCGGTCCGATCCCAAGGTCATCCTGGCCTATCTCGGCGAGGAGGACCCCCATGCTTGAAATACGCGACCTGCACGTCTCCTACGGCGGCATCCACGCCGTGAAAGGCATTTCCCTCAGCGTGCCCGCAGGCAAGATCGTGACCCTGATCGGAGCCAACGGCGCGGGCAAAAGCAGCACCCTGCGGGCCATTGCCGGCCTCTGCAAGAACCGGCGCGGGACCATCCGTTGGAACGGCAAGAACATAACCGGCCTCGACCCCGTGGCCATCGTCAAATCCGGCATCGTCATGTCCCCCGAAGGCCGGCGCATCTTCCCCCACCTCACGGTCCTGGAAAACCTCCACCTCGGGGCCTACAGCCGCACCGACAAGGACGGCATCGCCAAGGACCTGGACTGGGTCCTGGACCTTTTCCCGCGCTTGAGCGAACGGCGCAACCAAAAGGGCGGCACCCTCTCCGGCGGCGAACAGCAGATGCTGGCCGTGGGCCGGGCGCTCATGAGTTCGCCCGCCCTGGTCATGCTCGACGAGCCGAGCCTGGGGCTGGCCCCGCTGCTGGTCCGGGAAGTCTTCGACATCATCCGGACCATCAACGCCAAGGGCATGACCGTGCTTCTGGTCGAACAAAACGCCCACGCCGCCCTCAAGGTGGCCCACTACGCCTATGTCCTCGAAACCGGCGTCGTGACCCTGTCCGGCACGGGCGAGGAACTGGCCGCCGACGAACGCGTGCGTCAGGCCTATCTCGGCGGGTGAGGCGTAGAAGTAAGATGCCTCCGGCGGCCGGGGGGAATGATTCCCCCCGGACCCCCTCGACGGGATGGATGGGAGAGGGTCGGGAACGTCGGGCGGCGGGACGACTGCCGGTTGGTGGCGGAATTTCGGCGACCCGCAGGCCGCAAAGCCGGCCAGCACGTCGCCGAAATTCCGCCACCAAGGGCACCAGCGGCGAAGCGCCGCAGGAAAGATTTTTCAGGCTCCGCTACTCTCGCGGTGACATGTAAATACCCCCTTCCGGGGGGTCCGGGGGGGATGATCCCCCCCGGCGGAGAGGTCCAGGAGAGGCAGCGCCTCTCTTGGCAGGGTGGGTCCAGGGAGGGGCGGCGCCCCTCCCT
The DNA here is from genome assembly GCA_964490985.1 of uncultured Desulfovibrionaceae bacterium. Classification (GTDB taxonomy): domain Bacteria; phylum Desulfobacterota; class Desulfovibrionia; order Desulfovibrionales; family Desulfovibrionaceae; genus Solidesulfovibrio. The sequence continues at coordinate 25,736 of CAZBER010000032.1, forward strand.
GGCCGCCGGAGGCATCTATGCAGCTTGCCGTCTTTTCTATGGGCGGGACCATTGACAAGGTGTATTTCGACGACCTGTCCGACTACACCGTGGGTGAGCCCCAGGTCGGGGCGATCTTGGCCGGGGCCAACGTGGATATTGCGTTCGACGTCACCGAGGTGGCGCGCAAGGACAGTCTGTATGTAACCGAGGAGGAGCGCCTGGCGCTTCGCCGGCGCATCGCGGCCGATCCCCGGCGTCTGGTCCTGGTCACTCACGGCACGGACACCATGACCGAGACGGCCCGGGTCCTGGCCGACATTCCGGACAAGGTCATTGTCCTGACCGGGGCCATGAGCCCGGCCCGGTTTGCCGCCTCGGACGCCACGTTCAACGTGGGCTGCGCCGTGGGCGCGGTCCAGTCCCTGCCGCCCGGGGTCTACATCGCCATGAACGGCCGGGTGTTCGCGGCCGGCACCGTGCGCAAGAACCGCCGGAAGGGGCGCTTCGAACCCCTGTCCTGATGTTTCGAAAGCCCGAAGAGGACGACTCGCCATGATTGAGCTCGACGATGTCCAGGCCGCGGCCCGGCGGCTGGCCCCGAGGCTGCGGCCAACGCCCTTTTTGCCTTCCCAGGTGCTGTCCGAGCTGACCGGGGCCCGGGTCATGGTCAAGTTCGAGAACCACCAGTTCACGGCCTCGTTCAAGGAGCGCGGCGCGCTCAACAAGCTGCTCACCCTGGACGCCGGCCAGCGCGCCCGGGGCGTGTCGGCCATGTCCGCCGGCAACCATGCCCAGGGCGTGGCCTATCATGCCAAAAAGCTCGGCATTCCGGCCACCATCGTCATGCCGGCGGCCACGCCCTCGGTGAAGGTGGAGCACACCCAGGCCCACGGGGCCACGGTGATCCTGGCCGGGGAGACCCTGGCCGAGGCCGATGCCGAGGCCAAGCGCGTCACCGAGGAGCGGGGCCTGACCTTCATCCACCCCTTCGACGACCCCCAGGTCATGGCCGGCCAGGGCACCGTGGCCCTGGAGATGCTTGACACCAGTCCGGACCTCGACGTCATTGTCTCGCCCATCGGCGGCGGCGGGCTCATTTCCGGCGTGGCCACGGCAGCCAAGGGAATGCGGTCCGACATCGAGGTCATCGGCGTCCAGGCGGCCTGCTACCCGTCCATGCTGTGCGAGTTGCGCGGCGAGCCGTTGCAGGGTTGCGGCAACACCATTGCCGAGGGCATTGCGGTCAAGTATCCGGGCCGGCTCACCAGCGAGGTGGTCAGGGCCCGGGTCGACGCCGTGCTCCTGGTCGAGGAGGCCCAGCTCGAACAGGCCGTGGCCCTGTATCTGTTCGTGGAGAAAACCGTGGCCGAGGGCGCGGGTGCGGCGGCCCTGGCCGCCCTGCTGGCCCGGCCGGAGCGGTTCAAAGGCCGCAAGGTGGGCCTCATCCTCAGCGGCGGCAACATCGATCCCCGCCTGCTGGCCCAGGTCATCACCCGCCAGCTCATCCGCGACGGCCGCATCGTCACCCTGCGCATCCCCTTGAGCGACCGGCCCGGCGGCCTGGCCAAGGTGACAGCGGTGCTGCGCGACTTTGGCGCGAACGTCATCGAGATTCAGCACCACCGCACCTTGCTCGCCCTGCCGGCCAAGGAGGCCAGCATCGAAATCTCCTTCGAGACCCGCGACCGGGAGCATGCCAAGTCCATTGTCGACGCCCTGCGCGTGGCCGGGTTTGCGCCGAGCATCGTCTGACTGGATCAGGGACACAGGCATTAGAACAAGGGCTTGTGTGTTTCTCTTCGTCACCCCGGCGAAAGCCGGGGTCCAGCCTCGCAGGGAAGAACTGGATTCCGGCGTGCGCCGGAATGACGGCTCGTAGCCTCCCAGCCGATCTTGCCCCACGTTGTTCGATTTTGCCGAACGCGGGGTTCGAATCAATTCGTTTGTCCTTGCGCCGCAATCCAATTTATATCTTGCCTCAACGCTGCGATGACGGTTTGGCCGTTTCGAAGTGTTGAACAGGAGGCACGCCATGAACGAGGTCCTGTCCCAACTGACCCGCGACCGCAAAAAGGCCCACAAGCGCCTGCTCGACCTGGGCTCGCCCACCTATGCCGCCTTCCTGGACATGGAACGGGCCGCCTATGCCGACGGCGAGCTGCCCAAGATGGCCAAGGAGCTCATTGCCGTGGGCATCTCGGTGGTCATTGACTGCCGTTCCTGCATGCAGTGGCACATCGAACAGGCGGCGGCCGCCGGAGCCGGCCTGGGCCAGGTTTTGGAAGCCGTGGAGGTGGGCATGGAGATGGGCGGCGGACCGGCCACGGTCTCGGCCCGGTTTGCCCTGGACGTCATGGCCGATGTTTACGGCGAGGAGGCCTTTCGGGAGCACGCGCGCCAGGGCGAGGCGGGACGTTGAAGCGGCAAGGCGCGGACACGGGTCTGGCCCAAACGCAACCAGGGGCGCGACGGCAAGTCGCGCCCCTGGTTGCGTTTGGGCCATCTCTCCCCGTCGGGGATGGACGGCGTCCTATTACTGCAACAACAGCAGCAGATAGGGACCTTCCATGTTCACGGAGACCACCGGCGTGGAGCCCGTACGCTGGTACAGCCCCACTGTCGGGATCGTGCCGGCCGGCACGTTGTTGCCGGCAAAATCCGTTTTGGCGACGCCATAGACCGCTCCGGCATTGATGAGGGGGGACCCGTCCTGCGGCATGTAATCGGCCACGGCCGGCCAGGACGTGCGGACATAGGTCGTGCCGGTATGGGATTGGGCATGGCTTGCGACGTATTGGCCGAGTTCGCCAAGGGTGACGAACTGGACTTCGGTATCCGCGGCCAGGAGCGTAACCAAAGCGGTCCATTCGGCCAGGCTGTAGGTATCGGCGCCGTGGCTGTAGAGCGAAATGGCCACGCCGGTGAATTTCATCCACTCGAGCACGGCCGACACCCGGGCCTGCAACGTGGCCGCATCGAGACTGCGGCCGAAAATGTCTCCTGGGCTGGCGGACCAGATGTTGAGGACGTCGTAGCCGCCGGGCTGGCCCGCCGCATAATAGCCGCCCATGGCATACGAACCGTGATAGCCGCCGCGGGCGGCGGTATAGCCGGCCTGTTCGACGGCGGCCAGCACCGCGGCATCCGTGTCGAGGTACGGATAGACGAAGCTGGTGCAGGCATAGGCCGAGGCGCTGCCGGCGGCGGTCAGCTTGGATTCGATCTCGGTCTTGGGCGCAATGATTTCATCGGCGAAAAACTGGGTGTCGTTGCGCGAAAGCGTGGCCGTGGTGTTGAGGATGGAGACATCGGTGACCGCATTCAGGTCGCGGGACAGGACCAGAGCCGTGGTATAGACGGTGTCGGGCACCGAGATCACTTCGCTGGTGAAGCCGGCATGCCCGGCTATGGCGGCCTGGACCTCGCCGATGGTGTCGTAGGCCGCTGACGTGAGGTCCAGGCTAAAGCCCACGGCCGGGTTGTCGGGCACCGCAACGGTCAGGGTGGTGGCCTGGGTGCCGGAGCTGGCCACGGTCACCGTGGCCCCGGTTTCCGGGCCGGCATAGCCAATGGTCAACAGCCTGGTCTCGGGCAGGTAGACGTGGTGGGCGGTGTGGGCGGCCACCTCGTGCCCGTCGTTGACCCGGCTCTGAATCGTGTTCCAATCGGCGGCGCTCGCCACATCGGCCGTATTCAGGGCCAGGGTCGTCTTGATGTTATGGGTCTTGCACATATCCGCCACCTGGGCCCAGAAACCGATATTGCTGGCATCGTCGATGCCAAGGCTCAGCAGCGCTTCCCGCCGGCCGTGGGTCAGCTTGGGCGAACCGGGCGTCAGGGGATTTGTTTCCGTGACGTCGCCGCTGTATTTGGCCGTGGTCATGTTGACCGGGGTCATGGGCTGGACCAGGCAGTTGGCCAGGGTTACGGAGGCCGCCCCCAGTGTCGCCTGGTTGTCGATGAGGGCATTGGCCGCAAATCCGTTGCCCAGGACCAGGCAGTTTTGCAAATGAATGCCCCCGCTCACCACAGCGCCGCTTGGCATATACAGGACCGCGCCGGCGAACCCGGCCAACAGGCAGTTGTTGATGTCCACCCGGCTGGCGCTTTGCACCTGGATGTTGCCGAACTCCATGTCGCCGAACAGGCAATAGTCAAAGGTCACGCTGGCCGACGCCCCGGCCGCGATATCGATGATCGGGCCGTAGACCGCGTTTCCCCGCCGGGCTTCCTGGAACGTGCACCGGGTGAAGGTTGCGCCGCCGCTGCCAACGCTCAGCAACTGCTGCCCGGGACCGATGACGCACTGGTCGAAGGTCGGATTGCCGGCGGTGATCATGACCACCTGGATATTGCCGTCGGCATTGGCCGAACCGTCAAAGGTAATGCGCCGCCAGGTGGTCTGGTGGGATACGCTCAGGACGATCTGGCCGGCCGCGCCTTTGACGGTCACCGTGCCGGTGTGGCCGGACGCGGTGCTTCCGGCCACGGTCACCCCGTCGCTCACGGTATGCAGGATTTCGTTGTAGGTTCCGCCGGCCACTTCCACGGTATCGCCGGACATGGCGGCGTTGATCCCGGCCTGAACGGTGGTAAACGCCGTGCCCCAGGTCAATCCGTTGCCTCCGGGCGAGGCGGCGTCGACATAATAGGTTGTGGCCAGGACCGAGTCGGCCCACCAGGGCAGGGCCGCCGCAGCCCAGATTACTGTTGCCAGAGCCAGGAGACGTGCCGCGCCAGAAGCGAACTGCCTGATGTTCATTGCTTCTCTCCAAGGTTGTCCGGTTATCGCGAAGAAATCATTCTCAATAAAACCAGTTCGATATGTGTTGAAAAACAGCTCTCGACCCAGACACGCACATGGACTTTGGCCCTTCGCGAATCTCGGAGACGGCCACCGTGAGCGGGCGTGCGGTTCAGGCAGTCGCGGAAGAGGAGGAGAGGGAGGAGGAGGAGGATTCGAAGAATTTCCGTTCGGGGAGCAGACGGCGGCAGCAGTTCAGGGTGTCGTCCATAGTCCTCTGGAGCATATCATCGAACTCCTGCACCAGAGTCAAGTGCTGCGTATTGTTTTGGCGCAACAATCTGTGGGCATCGCTTCCGTGAAAGAGAACTTCAAGAATTTCAACGAGCAGCCTGCTCTTTTTGGGGCGCTTGCGGTTCTTGCTTTTTTCCTGGGTTTCGCCTGTGCAGGCTTGGGTATTGGGCTCGAAAAAAATAGAATTGATATTCGTCGTGACGTATTTTCTAAAAAATCCGGAACCAAAGAACAAAAATCATAAGTTGTATCGCTTTTCGTTTTCTTTGCTGCACTGCGTCTTTGCGATTTGGTCAAGTGATTCCGCAGGCTGGAGGAGGAAACGTCCCTTGCGGGCAACGGCCAAGCCTATATCATTTGACAAATATGAATTACGCCAAAACAATAGAGCTCCAGACTTTCGGGAATCGGCAGCGAACAGCGCCAGCCATTCCCGGTCATCCTCTGGCCCGGGCAGCCAGGCCTGGGTCGTCCCTCTTCGAGCAGGTCAGGTTCTGGGAACGATGTGGCGCTTTTGGGGCGGGCGGCAGGGGGACCGTGGCGGCCTGGACCACGGATAAGTCCCTTTCAGACATGCCAAAGCCCCTGCCTGTCAGCAGGGGCTTTGGAAAAGGCAGCCTATTTTGGCCACCATCAAACAAACGCGACGTTTGACTCCAGTGCCGTCCTACTGCAATACCGCGAACTTTTTACGGGTTTCCAAAGGGCAACGCCCTTTGGTCGCCGAAGGCATCAAAAACACCTTCATCGCAAAAGCCTCCCTTACTTGTCCTGGCGGCGAATGACCGCCATGGTGCCCTGGTTGTAGAGGTTTCGGGCAAAGCATTCGCAGGTGACGTCGCAGCCGGTGGTAGTGTGCATGAACATGCTGCGGTTGCCTACGGCAATGCTTCTGCCGCCATAGATTTCACCGAGAGTCCCCTGGGGCAGCTCCGTGAAGTAGCCCGAGAACGGGTATTCCTTTTTCTCGTTGTCATCCATGTAGTAGCGGTAGCCGCCGTTGTAGTCGAATACCGAATGCCGGCCCCTGGTCACGGCCAGGTAATGGCCGTCCCCGGGTTCGTAGCAGTACCAGTCGCGCCCGTTTTCGCAGGTTGCATAGTCCGGAAGATCCCGGCAGCCGACCCCCTCCAGGTAGGCGATGGCCACCTTGCCCTGGGCCAACAGGGACAGCACCCGGTCGCGGACGTCGATAATGGAGCCCACGTCACCCAGGTTGGCCGAAACCGGCACCCGGGTGTTTCGGGCCGGGATCATGATCAGGCGGCGCAGAGACCCGGTCTTGAAATAATGCCCTTCCCGGGCCACGGCCATGTATTCGGGCAGCCGCCGTCCATCCTCGGGGCCGCCCCCGAAAAGGTCGATGATCTCCTGGCGGGAAGCCATCCGCTCCAGGTCCGGATGCGCGGCCAGGCGCTCGTGGTCGGTTTGGCTGAGTCCATAGAGTCCGGCATAGCGGTTGGACCAGTTGCTGGCCACGGCCAGGCCGTCCAGGCCCGTCAGGTCGATGGGCGTGCCTGCCGGCGTCATGTCGCCCGAGCCCACCACCACCGTGAGAAACCCGGATTCCCGGGCAAAACGCCCGGCCTCGGCCAGGGCCGCCGCCACCAGGGCGTCCCGCTCGCCCGGAGCCAGCTTGGAATACCGGGCGCAGTAATACTGCTGGGCATAGGTGACAAAGGCAAACCCGGGATCGTAGCGCTCAATGAGGTCCAGGGCCGTGTCCGTGACCCAGGCATTGCCGCGCGGGTCCCGGTCGCCGGGGAAAGGATGGCGGTCAAGCAGGCCCTTGACCAGGCGCACCAGGGGCGTGTCCGTTTCCACCGGCCGGCCGCTGCGCAGGTCCACCACCTGCTGCCACTGCCGTGCGTCGAGTATGGCCAGGCTCATGCCAGCACCTCCTTGGAATTCCAGGCCACCTTGGCGCCGAGCATGGGGATGCGCGCGCCGCAGGCCGGGCAGGCGTCGCCCTGGCAATGGAAGGCGTCCAGCTTGTCGCCGCCGCAACCCAGGCTGTGGCGCTCGATGGCCACTGCGCCGCAGGCCGGACAAACGGTGTTGACCCAGCGCGAGCCGATGAAGTTGTGGAAATAGATGAAGGAGAGCTTTTTGCGGTTGGCCTCAAGCTTTTCGCTTATGGCCTCGATGCGCGGATAATCCTCTTTTTTCATCTTGTGTTCCGGCAGCAGGCGGAACACGTGCCAGGGAATGTCCGGATTGATGCCCGCCAGCAGGCCGGCCATGGCGTCCAGCTCGTGGTCGTTTTCCGATTCGATGACAGGCGTGGTCACTTCCACGTGGGCAACCCGCGACAGTTGTTCGATGTTTCGCAGCACGGGCGCGCTGTCGGCAATGCCCAGGTACTTGCCGCAAAATTCCGGGGAAAGGCCTTTGAGGCTGACGTTGATAAAGGAAAATATCTCGCCCAGCAGGGCCGTGGCCATGGGCGTGGCATAGCCGTTGGTCAGGCAGCCCATGGGCAGGCCTGCGGCCTTGGCCGCCCGGGACACCTCCATAAGCGTGGGCAGGGACACCGTGGGCTCGTTTATGGCGAAGACCAGGGCGTGGCAGCCGTGCTTTTCGGACAGGCGCACCACGGTCTCGGGAGCCAGATCGAGCAGGATGTCCGTCAGCGCGGCCGGATCCTCCTTGGCCGCATAGGCATTGGAGCAGTAGCGGCAGTCCAGGTTGCAGCCGGCCGTGCCCACCACCAGGCAGCGGGCTCCGGGATAGGCGTGGTAAAAGGGGATCGATTCCACCCGGGAAACGGAATAGGCGCACCATTTGTCGGGAAACCGCTCCCGCACCTGGCCATGGGGCGCATAATACATGCGGCAATAGCCGTACGACTCAGGGCCGAGCCGGCAGCGCCGCTCGCAATATTCGCACTGCATAAGCCTCTTCTCCTTGGGTCGCGTTCCGACTTGGTCGTGTGGAGGCCTCCGGCGGCCAAAAGGCTTCGCCCTTTGGAATCCCTTTTGGCGCAGTCTACATTCTTTTGGGCCGCCTTTCCAACGGGAGGGCGGGCCGGTCCGAACCGGCCGGCGCAACGAACAGGTTGTCGAGAACGATCATGGCAGGCGCAGCAAGGTCACAAGGTGCAGGGGCCGGATGCGCTTCCAGACCAAAAGCCCCAGGAACACGCCAAAGGCGTTTATGGCCAATGAGGTGAGCAGGGAGATGCCGAAAAGCACCTGGGTGGCCGTGGCCCAGGGCACGCCCAGGGCCACGCGCACGGCCATGGCCGCGCTTGGCCCCAGCAGCCCCCCGGCCAAAACGGCCACATAAGCCCGGTTCAAGGGCATGGACCGGCGCAACAGGGAAAAGAGCAGGTCGAAGACAATGCCCTGGGTCAGGGCCGGGACGAGCTTGATAAGTCCAGGCTCCCCCCCGGCCGCCGGCATGAACACGGCGGCCAAAAGTCCCCAGGCCAGCTCAAAGGCAATGAGCGTGCCGAAGCGGTCCAGCATGAGCCGGACCACGACCATGAGCATGATGGGCACGATCATCTCCAGCCGGGCCACCTGATGGATGGCGGTCAACTGCAGGGCGGTCTTGAAGACCAGCCCCCAGCCGAAGTCCAGGGCCACCATGGAGGCGAAAAACACGACCTGGGCGGTGGTGAGTTCGCGGGGTCTCAGAACTTGCATGTCAGCTCCAGAAAGAGCATCCGGCCCGGATTTTCGCCGTTGGTGTTGCGAACGCTGATGTAACGGTGGTCCAGGATGTTTTCCGCGGTCAGGGACAGCTCGACCTTGTCCCCGTAAGCGCCCAGGAAATCGAGGTTTCGCCACAGCTTGGCGTTGAGCAAGGCATGGGGGGCGATGGTCAGGCCGCTGGAATTGAGGTCATCGGTGTATTGCAGCCCGACATACTGCACGGCGACCCGGTTGTTCACATAGGGATTGAGCCAGTTGAAACCGACGTTAAAGGAGTTTTGCGGCACATTGGCCAGCAGCTTGCCCACCAGGTCCGGCCGGCCCGGGAAATCGGCGATGCGGGAGTCGTTGAAAGTGTAGTTGCCAAACAGGGTGAAACGCTTGAGAAGCGGGATGTTCTTGTCTTTAAACGGCGCGTATTCGGCGTCCCACTCCATGCCCCAGATCTGCACCTGGCCGACGTTCTGGTACTGATACAGCTTTGTTCCGGCCGTGACGTTGTAGAGGAAGTCATGGCCCACGGAAAAATACCCGGACCCGGAGAACTTCAAGTTGTCCAGGGGCTGCCAGTCGCCGCCCACCTCGAAGGAATCCAGGGTTTCCGGGCTTAGGCTCGGGTTGGCCAACTGGTAGTTGCCGCCCTTCATCTGGCCGTTGCGGTACATGTAATCCAGAAGCGGCGCCCGGAAGGCATGGCCGTAGGAAGCATAGACGCTCAAGTTGTCCAGGATGAAATACTTTGCCGACGCCCGGGGGCTCCACTGATCCCAGGTATGGTCGGGGAAATACTGATTGTATTTGCTCAAGGCGCTTAAGGTGGTGTCGTAATGGCCGTCAAAGGTGGTGGCGTTGTCATAGCGCAGCCCGGCCAATATGATCAGCTTGCCGTCGAAAAAGCGCAGCTGGTCCTGGAGAAAGACGCCGAAGTTCCGCATTTTCCCATAATTGGTGGCGAAATCAGGGGCAGTGCGGTAATAATCCGTGCCGTCCAGGTTGCCTTGCCGGAAATCGAAGCCGGCCGTGAAGGTGTTGAATGCCCACTGCTTGGACAGGCTGGTCAGCACGCCGTAGTTCTGGCGGATGATCTTGGAATCCACGCGGCTGTAGGTGGAGATGTCCGAGGTGTTGGACCAGGTTTCATTGAAGCGCTCATGGTGTTCATTGGTGAAATAGGCATTGATCTGGCCTGACCAGCCGGCCCAGGAGCCTGTGTAGCGCGCCTGCCAGTAATCCGTGTCAAAGGTCCGGTGCAGGCCGTCATAGGCGAAGTATTGGGTGCCTTCCCCAAAGCTCTGCTCGTCCCGGGCGTAGTTGAGCTCCAGGTTGTTTTCTTCGTTGAGGTCCCAGCCGACCTTGCCGCCGATGGTCTTTTCCCGGACAAAGCTCTTGACGGAATAAAGCGTTTGCATGTCGTCGGGCGCGGATTTGTAGCCCGGCGAATTGTGGTACAGGCCCGAGACCCGGGCATAGAGCCCCTTGGGGTCCTCGGAGGTGCGAAACGCGGCCACGCCATGCAGCTTCCAGTCGTCATAGGTGCCGTAGCTGGCCTTGGCCATGCCGGAAACATACTTGGTCGGCTTCTGGGTGATGATGTTGATGACGCCGCCCATGGCGTTGTTGCCGTAGACGGCCGCGGCCGGACCTTTGAGGACCTCGATGCGGGCCACGTCTTCCAGGTTGATGCGGTTCCAGTTGACGTCGCCGAGGTCTGCGGTGTTCATGGGCGCGCCGTCGAGCAGGACCAGGGTGCGCCCCTGCTGCGTGCCGCCCAGGCCCCGCAGGGTCAGCCACACCCGGAACGAATAGATGCCGCTCCAGCGCGTGGACTGGGCGCCGGAGATGTAGGACAAGGCTTCGTCCACGGTCTGCACCGGCATTTCGTCGAGTTCCTTTTTGGTGATGACCTCGACCCGGCCCGGAATTTCCTTGAGGGGTTCCTCGGTGCGGGTGGCCGTGACCACCATGTCTTCCATCTTGGCGGCCGCCTCCCCGGCGGTGTCCGTCCGTTGGGCGCACACGAGCGACGGCAGGCTGAGGATCACGGGCAACAACAGGACAACGAGACGTTTCATACCCCCTCCTTTGACGTGACAACGGTTCTCTGGACTCCCTGACCTCTTCCGCTCCATGGCAAGCAGCCGGCTCCGCGCTTCCGGAAAACGGCGTTCCCCCACCGTGTCCGGGTTTGCGACCCTGGCCGCGACAGCAGGCACTGTTGCCGCAGCCGTCGGCCGGCGCTTGCTTGCTTCCAAGACAATACTATCCCTTCATGCCACATCGCAGCAGTGCAACGGGCATGTTTCTGAAGAAAAAACTATATTTGTTGCGACTATTCAGTCGCCTTTTGGCTGTATAAAACGAAACAACCCATTCTTATTTCTTGAAATAACCTTTCCTGTTTTCAATTTTTATCACTGCACGAGTCAATTGACTTTATTTTTTACAGCAGTACACATCAAACATCGAAAACAGCATTTTGCAATACAGTCTCTCTGTCTCGAACCGCTCCGGCAGGAAAAACCGGATCGCCTGCCGCACCCTTCACCGCAAGGAGCCTGCCATGCATCCAACCTTGACCCCGGCCCTGACCCAAGACGCACTGCTGGCCGAACTTGTCCAGGAAGCCCTGCGCATCCCGGACCACCCCATTGACCGCCTGGTGCGGGGCGAATGCCTGATCGGCGTGTCGTCCCGGCGGGTCGGCCTGGCCTCCCTGGTCTCCACCATCGCTCCCGACCAGGCATCGGACCAGGCCGGCCCGCCCTGTCCCCTGCCCGAACCCGGGACCTCGGCCCACGACCTGGCCAGGCGGTTGCTGGAACCCGACAGCCAGGGCACGGACGTGGCCTCCCTGGCCATGGCCGCCATCAATTCCCTGCTGCCGCCCCCGGCCGTGTGCGCCCCGGCCTGGGGCCAGGACGTGCTCATGGCGCGCGGCCGGGGCAAGGCCGTGGCCGTGGTCGGGCACTTCCCCTTTGTCTCCGAGGTGCGCCACGCCTTTGCCCAATTCTGGGTCCTGGAAAAGCGGCCCCAGCCCGGCGACCTGGACGCCTCCATGGCCGAGGTGGTGCTGCCCCGGGCCGACCTGGTGGCCATCACCGCCACCACGCTTCTTAACGGCACCCTGGCCGGCCTGCTGGCGCTTTGCCGGCCCGATGCCCTGGTTGCCCTGCTCGGCCCCACCACGCCCTTTGCTTCCTGCCTCCTGGCCCACGGCATCACGGTTCTGGCCGGCTGCCACGTCACGGACCCGGATGCGGCCTTTTCCGGCATCCGGGCAGGCCGCTTCTTCCGGCAACTGGCCGGAGCCCGCCAGCTCGCCTGGGAAACAGGCGCCAGGCCTGAACCATCACGCAATCTTATGTACGCATGACAGTCAAAATTCATTCAAGCACGCAAAACAAGACCGCACGCCCGTAAAAACCAACAGCAGCGTACACAACAGCAACATCCTTACCTTGACATGCAGCACTGCATAGACAACAATAGAATATATTGCAAGCAATCACGCAATATTATATTCGTGATCTCTACTGTATCCTATTGTTACTGACATAGAAAAAGACAAAACCGTGACACTGCAAGAGGCGACATGGAAGCCCGCACCACATACGCCCTGCCCACCCCTGATCCGGCTCTGGTCTGCCGTGACGCCGGCCCGGACCGTTGCGCCACGTGCGGCCTGGAAGAAGCGGGAACACGCGTTGCGCCGGCCTCCGGAGCGGAAACAGTCCAGGGCTTGCCCAAAACCGCACGGCCCCTGGCCCATGCGCCGTGCCTTGGCGTCCTGGCCTCGGTGGCCTTCCATGTCCTGGCCCTTTTGGCCGCCATCGGCATGGGAGCGTTTTCCCTGGAAAACGCCCAGGTTTCCCGGCTCCAGGTCGTCGCCGAGATCAGCCTCAATGGCCTGGCCGGCCCGGGCGGGTCCGGCGGCGACGGCCGGATGCCGGGCGGCGGCAACGGCAGTGCAGCCGTGTCCGAACAGTCCCCCGCGCCGTCCCCGGAACCGTCTCAGGCAGCGGCCGCCCAGCCGGCGGCCGCGACCGAGCCGGAACCGGCCGAACAGGCGCTGGCCCGCCCGGCCGCTCCTCCCGAACCCCAGCCCGTGCCCGACCCGCGCCTGCCCGAGCCCAAAAAGGAGGCCA
>CAZBER010000032.1:38569-44085 GCA_964490985.1 uncultured Desulfovibrionaceae bacterium
CGCCGGCTGCCGCGCCAACGGCAGCCAACGCCAGCCAAGGCGCGGAGTTAGGACAGGGACTGAAAGGCGATGGATCAGGCTTGGGGCCGAGCCAGGGCCCCGGGTCGGCCGGGGCCGGCGGCAGCGGACCCGGCGGCGGGGGCGGCGGCGACTATGTGGGACAGTTCGGCCAGGGCGACGGCCCCACCTTCCGACACCGCTGCCTGCCGCGCTATCCCGACGAAGCTCGAAGCGGCAACCAGGAAGGCCGGGTGGTGCTGCGCCTTTTCATCGATGCCGGCGGCATCCTGCGCGACGTGGAAGTGTTGGAACACTCGGGCCTGGATTTCGTGGCCGAAGCCGTGCGGGCCATCCGGGCGTCCTCGTTTTTCCCGGCCAAACGCCAGGGCCAGCCCGTGCCCTGCCGGGCCGTCCTGGCCATCCGTTTCAAGCTCGGCTGAGCCTGGGTCGGGTTCGATGGGCGGCGCGGACTACTCGGCGTAGAGCACAAACGCGAGGAAGACCGTGGCCAGGGGCCTTTGGTCGGTTGGCATGTACACGGTTTGCCGGCCGTTCCAGTCGGCATAGCCAAACGTCAGGACGTTCTCCCCGGCCTTGGCCGTGAAGCGCACGGCGTCCGCAACCGAGGGAGTCAGCCATTTCACGGCCGGCAAGGGGCCGTAGGACGCCAGCTCCCGGCCGTTCAGGGTTATGGATATAGTCTGGTCCGGAATGGGGTTCATGAGGCGAAAGCGCAGGACATAGGGCTTGGCCGCCAGGGCGAAAAACCGGAAGGACGTTTGCGGCCCGAGCCCCCAGCGCCACATGCCCGCTTCGTCACGCTCCAGGCCCTCGATGCCGGAGAGCGCCAGCCGGGCCGGCGCGCCAAAGGTCATGAGGTCCACCATGGCCAGGGGTTTTGGGGCGGCCGGCTCCCCGTGGCACCCGGCCAGCATGGCCCACAGGCAGCAGGCGGCCAGGGCCGCGCCCAAGATCCTCACGAGCCCTCCCCTTTGCCCGGCACGTCCCTGGCCGGAGTGAGGGGCAACGCCTGCAAGTCCAGTCGCTTCAGCCCCAGGGTCATCTGGTTGCCCCCGGCAAAATTGGCCGTGTACGGGGCCAGGCGCATCTCCACGCGCACGGTCAGGCGCGCATAGGGCCGCTCCCGCTCCAGGACAAAGCCCAGGTCCGACTCGTCGCTGGGGCCCGTGATCTCGGCCGCGGTGCCAAACGGCTCGTCGTCGAAGCGGCAGCGCACCGTGAAGCGGTTTTGCCGGCCCGTGTTCACAAACCCCAGATGGCCGACCAGGAGCTGCCCCCCGGCCGGGGCAACGTTGTCGAAGGTGTACTCGATGACGGCTTCCCGGTCCGCGTCCGTGGGACAGGCGGCCCCGCCCCAGTTCGAATCCAGGGTGACGTGCTCGGCCCGGGTCACGGTCTCGTAAAACCGCGTCAGTCCGGCGTCGAACGAGGCCGCGTACGGCAAGGCCTCGATGCGCTGCACCGAGCGGTTGGGCAGGTCAAAGACATAGACCTTGGCCTGGAACGTCTCCCGCACGGCCTTGGGCTGGCCGAATTTGGCCAGAAATTCCTGCTCGGACCGGGCATAGTCCCCGAATGACCCCACCCCGGACACGAACTGGACCGTGCGGCGCTCCCCGTCCGGGCCGATGGCCTGCTCCCGGACCGGGTCATGGGCCAGGAATTGGTCGGCATACCAGAAATAGCCGTTTAAGGTGCTGCAATCGCAAAAGACCACGGCCCCCGTGCGGTCGAGCAGGGCCGGCAGGTTGCGGGCCAAGGGCTTGGACAGGGTGAAAAAGGGCATGATGGTCGTGTCCCAGGCGAAAAACGCGCCCCAGTGCACGGTCAGCATCATACCGGCCACGGCCAGGCCGGCCAGGCCCGAGGCAATGGCCGCCGACAGCGGCCGGGAGGCCAGGCCGGCCGCGGCCCGGCCGAACAGCACGGCTGCCGGGACCAGCAAAAAGGACAGGTGCCAGACGTTAAACGCGTAGTAATCGTATTTGCCCGCGGCCAGAAAGACCAGGGGCAACACGGCCAGGCCGCCGAAGACCAGGCCGGCCTTGCGGTCCCGGTCGCGCAGGAGCAAAACCAGCCCGGCCAGGGCCAGGCCGGCCAGGGCCAGGCGCACCGGCCAATCCTTGAACAGGTACAAAACCTCGGACACGATGCGCCCGATGTTGGCCAGGGCCTGGGGATAGGAATAGCCCATGAACTGGCCCTGGTGGGTCCGCAGCAGCCGGCTGACGAAAAAGGGCAGCACCAGGCCCACGGCCACCCCGGAACCCAGGCAAAAGACCGCCACGCCCCGCCAGGCCGCCCGCCCCTTTTCCCGAAATGCGGCCCAGGCCAGAACGCAGAACTCGGCCGCGATGATCACGAACGAGACGTAGTGCGTCACGGCCAGGCCGGCGTTGCACAAAAGCAGCCCGGCCATGTCCCGCCTGGACCCGGTCCGCAGGTAGCGCAGCAGATATCCCGAAGCCAGGATGAGCAGGAAAAGCAGGATGGCATACATGCGCACCACGCGCGAAATATAGATGGCCAGGGGGTTGACGGCCAGGAAGGCGGCGGCGAAAAGGGCCGCGGCCAGGGAGACGTGTTCCCGCGCCACCCGAAATATCGCGGCCACCGCAGCCACGCCCAGGCCGGCCGAGAGCAGGCGCAGGGCAAAGTCGGACTGGCCCAGAGCCATGACGCCCTTGATGAGCAGATAATACGTCGGCGGATGGACCTCGGCGGTGGTGACCAGATCGAAAATGTAGGAAACGGGATGCCGGGCGGCCATGGGCACGAGGATTTCGTCGAGCCACAGGGACGGCGCTTCCAGCCGGTAAAAGCGCAGGACAAAGGCCACGGCCAGAAGCAGCCAGAAGGCGACGCGCGCGGCGCGCTCCTCACGGACGGCTTGGGGCCGTTTCGGTTGCGGCATTGCCTCCATGGGCCTCCAGGGCTTTGTTGTCGCGATCAGCCAGGCCTTGGGCTTGCGGCGCCGGCCGGCTTGCCCGGCGCACCATAGCCGCGACCCGGCCGGCGCGCAACGGCCGGCTTTCCGTCTTCCCGATGCAAAGGCGCGCGCGGGAACACGGCCGGCGGACCGGTTCCGAAAGGACTTCCGGTTTGTTGCGGTTTTGACCGAAAAGTGTTATAGTTGGATTTTCTGCAATTGGTTCACGCAGTTCTCGGGAGGCTTCATGAAACCCCTTGTTTTGACGTTTTTTATCGTGGTCACTGCCGCACTTCTGGCCGCTTGCGCCCTGGTGGGAGCCAATCCGGCCTGTTACGCCCTGGCCGGCACGGCCCTTGCCTGCAATATAGGCTTTGCCCTCTGGACGCACAAACGCATCCAAGCCGTCTTCTCCGACATCGTTCAGGCGTTCATGTCCATTACGTCGAACAAGTTCGATTTCCAGCTTTCCGACGATGCCCTGCTGCAGACCCAGCCTCTTCAAGACGCCCTGGCTCCCCTGGAAGCCGCTCTCAAGGAACGCTTGAGCCTGGACGAAGCCATGCTGCGAAACATCATCACGCCCATGGCCATCGTGGACCAGAAGGGGAACATCAAGTGGCTCAATGAAACCATGGTCCGCCTGACGGACAATGAAGGCTCCCCGGACAAGCATATCGGCACCCACTTCTCCCACTTTTTCTACGGCGATTCCCGCGAGACATTGCCGGAAAAAGCCATCCGGGAACGCGAGAAACAGTCGCAGAAGACCGAATTCGACACGAAAAAACGGAACCACAAGTACATCAGCGTCTTTGCCACGCCTGTCATGGATTTCGACGGCAAGCTCATCGGCGGGTTCGTTTCCGTGGCCGACTTCACCAACGTGGTCAACAAGGAACGGACCATCACCGACCAGAACCACCGCATCGCCCTGGGCGTCAAGGAAGCCACGGCCGTGGCCGAAAGCCTGGCCGACGCCGCCGAGCAGATGACCGCCCAGATCACGGAATCCACCCGGGGCATGGACGAACAGCGCTCCAGAACCGCCGAGGTGGCCACGGCCATCGAAGAGATGAACGCCACCATCATGGAAGTGGCCAAGAGCGCCGGCGACGCCGCCAATACCGCCGGACAGGCCAATGCCATGGCCGTCAAGGGCGCGGAACTGGTGGAGCAGGTCATCACCGTCATGGAATCGGTCAACACCAAGGCCGCCGGGCTCAAATCCGAAATGGAAGACCTGGGCGGACAGGCCCAGGGTATCGGCCAGATCATGCAGGTCATTTCCGACATCGCCGACCAGACCAACCTCCTGGCCCTCAATGCCGCCATCGAGGCGGCCCGGGCCGGCGAGGCCGGGCGCGGCTTTGCCGTGGTGGCCGACGAGGTCAGAAAGCTGGCCGAAAAAACCATGAGCGCCACCAAGGAAGTCAGCGGCTACATCGTGTCCATCCAGGACAGCGCCAAGCGCAACATGACGGCCACCGACGAGACCACCCGGGTCATCCAGGACGCCGACGCCCTGGCCCACAACGCCGGCGACGCCCTGCGCCAGATACTCAACTTCGTGGAAAAGACCTCGGACCAGGTGCGCGGCATTGCCACCGCCGCCGAACAGCAATCCGCCACCAGCGAGGAAATCAACCGGTCCACGGACCAGATCAACCGCATTGCCGAAGACACGGCCGGCACCATGTCCCTGGCCTCGTCCGCCGTGTCCGACCTGGCCCACCTGGCCACGGACCTCAAGACGTCCATGACGCGCATGCGCCTGGAAGAATAGGCGCACCCGCGCCCCCTCTCCGCCAATGGCGTCGTCCGCAACCCTGCCCGCCCCGGACCGCCGCCTCTTCGCCGTGGGCGACATCCACGGCCAGGCCGACGCCCTGGCCCGGCTGTTTGACGCCCTGCCCTACCGGCCCGGCCGCGACCGCCTGATCTTCCTCGGCGATTACATCAATCGCGGCCCCAACAGCCGGGGCGTCCTGGATGCCCTGGCCGCCCTGCGCCAGAACGACCCCAGCGCAGTCTTTCTCATGGGCAACCACGAGGAAACCCTGCTGCGCTACGCCGCGTCCGGCGACCCCCAAGACCTGCAACTGCTGCGCTCCCTGGGCATCGAAGCCACCCTGGCCAGCTACGGCGATCCCCCGGCCGCCGGCCTACGCCACCTGGCCTGCCTGCCCCCCGAACACCGGGAGTTCCTCGCCAACCTCAGCCTCTACCACCGGGTGCCGCCCTACCTCTTCGTCCACGCCGGCCTGCCCGCCGGGACCGACCCCGAAACCTGCCCGCCCGATTGCCTGCTGGCGGCCCGGCACGCCTTCCTGGCCGAACCCGCGCCCGAAGGCACAACCGTGGTCTTCGGCCACACCCCGGCCCGCACGCCGCTGCTCGCCCCAGGCAAGATCGGCGTGGACACCGGCGCGGCCTGGGGCGGGCCGCTGTCGGCTGTATCGCTGCCGGATTTGACCTGGTGGCATGCTTAGTTGGGGCGGTTAGTTGGGCTGGGTTTGCGGAAGATGCCTCCGGCGGCCAGGGCTCTGCCCTGGACCCGCTGGGG
>CAZBER010000033.1:0-28518 GCA_964490985.1 uncultured Desulfovibrionaceae bacterium
GGCCGGGCGCGGCTTTGCCGTGGTGGCCGATGAGGTGCGCAAGCTGGCCGAAAAGACCATGACCGCCACCAAAGAGGTGGGGGAAGCCATCCACGGCATCCAGAACGGAACACGCAAGAACTATGACAACGTGGCTCAGGCCGTTTCCGCCATCGGAGAGGCCGCCGACCTGGCTGAAAAATCCGGACAAACCCTGGGCGAGATCGTGGCGCTGGTGGAAACCACGGCGGATCAGGTGCGCTCCATTGCCACGGCCTCGGAACAGCAATCCTCGGCCAGCGAGGAGATCAACCGCTCGGTGGAAGAGGTCAACCGCATTGCCGCCGAAACCATGGACGCCCTGCGCCAGTCGGCCCAGGCCGTTGGCGAACTGGCCCAGCAGGCCCAGGAGCTGGGCGCTATGATCCAGGAGATGCAGGGCAGCAGCGCTCCGGAGAGCCTGCCCCCGGGCCGGGCTTCCCTGCCGGCCGGCGGCAAGCGGCCACGGGCTCTGGCCTGAGATTGGAGCCGCAACAAAAAGCGAAAATAGGCCTCAAGAAAGCAAGACCGCCCCGGCCATTGCGTGCGGCCGGGGCGGTTTTGCTTTGGCTGTAGGGAGCCTAGAAAAACCGCACGTCAGGCATGTCGCGCGGCGGAATGGATACTGGCCGGGTCGAGGGCCGGCCCAGCAAAATGGCGGAATGACCCCGGAAGCCCTGGGGAATGCCGAGCAGTTCCCCCACCGGCGGATGGGAGGCCAGGGCGAAGATCAGGTAGCCGCACCAGCAGGCCCCAAGGCCCGCCGCAACGGCCGCGATTTCCAGCCACGAAGCGGCAATGGCCGCGTCCAGGACCGGCGTTATGCCTTTGTCCGGCACGTACGCCACCACCACATGGGGCGCGCCACGGAACACCACATCCTTGCCCCGGCCGGCCGCCTTGACCGCTCCGGCCAAATGAAGGTCCGCCGCCCGGGGGGTGGCCGCCGCCACTTCCAGGCGCATCCAGTCGAGAACCGCCTCCCGGACCACGGCCATGCGCTCCGGGCCGTCCACCACCACGTATCCCACCTGCCGGGCATTGTGCCCGGTGGGGGCATAGCGCACGGTCTCCAGAACGCGCAGGATTTCCTCCCGGGTCACGGGCGCGGGATCATAGGTGCGGCACGACCGCCGGGCCTTGAGCAGATGGCTGACCGCAGCAAAGCTTGGCAGGTCCTGGCGCCGGATAGGCTCGAAATCCTCAGGGGCCAAAAGCGAATGGACAAAGGCCCCGCTGGGACAGGCGGTTACGCAATGGCCGCAACGGATGCAGTGGGCTTCCCGGCCGGCCAGGGGCGTTGGCCGTTGCCCGGCCCCGGCCTGGCGCACCAGGCTGGCCGGACAGGCCGCCACGCACAGGCCGCAGCCCTTGCACCGTTTTTCGGCAATGGAAAAAAGAGCCATGTCCCTATCCTCGGCCAAAGATCAACCCGAGCGCTGGCAAGGGCTTGGCCTAGCCTTTTTCCTTCTTCCTGGCCCCGTCCAGGACATGGCGGTCCTTGGCCGAGAGCACGGACTTGCGCAGGCGGATGGATTGGGGCGTGACCTCCACCATCTCGTCCTCGCGCACGAAATGGAGCGCCCGCTCCAGGGTCATGGGCAGCACCGGCGACAGGATGACGTTTTCATCCTTGCCCGAAGCGCGCATGTTGGTGAGCTTTTTTTCCTTGCAGGGATTGACGTTGATGTCGTTATCCCGGTTGTGCTCGCCAACGATCATGCCCTCGTAGACCGGCTCGCCCGGCACCACGAACAGGCGGCCGCGCGGTTCCAGGTTGAAAAGCGCGTACGGAACGGCCACGCCTTCCCGATCGCACACGATGGAGCCGGTGAAGCGGCTGGGGAAATCGCCCCGGAACTCGTCGTAGCCGGCAAAGGAGGAGTTCATGATGCCCGTGCCCTTGGTGTCGGTCAAAAACTCGTCCCGGTAGCCGATAAGCCCGCGCGAGGGAATGGAAAACTCCAGGCGCACCCGGCCCGAGCCGTGGTTGACGAGGTTGAGCATGCGGCCCTTGCGGATGGAGAGCTTTTCCGTGACCACGCCCACAAAGGCCTCGTCGCAATCGATGAACAGATGCTCCATGGGTTCCTTGCGCACCCCGCCCTCGATCTTGAAAATGACCTCGGGCCGGCCCACGGCCAGCTCGAACCCTTCCCGGCGCATGGTCTCGATCAGGATGGCCATCTGGAACTCGCCCCGGCCCTTGACGGTAAAGCTGTCCTTGTCCTCGGTCTCCTCCACCCGGATGGCCACGTTGCGCAGGGTTTCCTTGTAAAGGCGCTCGCGCAGCTTGGCCGACTGGACGAATTTGCCTTCCCGGCCGGCAAAGGGTGAGGAGTTGATGGCAAAGCGCATGGCCACGGTGGGCTCGTCCACATGGATGCGCGGCAGGGCCTTGGGGGCCTCGGCGGTGCAGATGGTGTCGCCGATGGTCACGTCCTCGACGCCGGAGAGCACGATGATGTCCCCGGGCTCGGCCGCCTCGGTCTCGGCCAGGCCCGCGCCCTGGTAGATCTGGAGCTTGGAGACGCGAAGGGGCTTGGACTCGCCGGATTCGTCGATGCGCACCAGGGTCTGGTTGATACGGGCCGTGCCCGAGATGACGCGGCCCACAGCCAGGCGTCCCAGGAATTCCGAATAGCCCAGGTCCGAAACCAGCATGCGGAAAGGCTCGGCCGAATCGTGGGCCGGGGCCGGAATTTCGGCCAGGATGGTCTCGAACAGGGGCGAAAGGTCCTTGCCCTCTTCTTCCAGGGAACGCTTGGCCATGCCCTCGCGGCCAATGGCGTAGAGCACCGGGAATTCGAGCTGGGCCTCGGACGCATCCAGGTCGATGAAAAGGTCATAGATTTCGTTTAAGACCTCGGCCGTGCGGGCGTCCTTGCGGTCGATCTTGTTGACGGCCACAATGACCGGCAACCCCCGGTCCAGGGTCTTTTTGAGCACGAACCGGGTCTGGGGCAGCGGCCCTTCGGAAGCGTCGACCAGGAGCACGGCCCCGTCGGCCATGGACAAGGCCCGCTCCACCTCGCCGCCGAAGTCGGCGTGGCCAGGCGTGTCGATGATGTTGATTTTCACGCCCTGCCAGGTCACGGCGCAGTTCTTGGCGGCAATGGTGATGCCCCGCTCGCGCTCCAGCTCCATGCTGTCCATGATCCGGTCAGCCACTTCCTGGCCCTGGCGAAACAGGCCGCTTTGGCGGAACATCTGGTCCAGCAGCGTGGTTTTGCCGTGGTCGGCGTGGGCGATAATGGCGATATTGCGCAGGGCGGTGTTTCTGGTCAGCTCTTTCATGACGCATGCATTCCTTGAAAAGTCGTTGCCAGCGACTGTCCGTGCGGACGCCGCCGGGGGTGGGGACATACCCTAATGGACGGTCTTACGCAATCGGCAGGGTGAATGTGAAGGTGCTGCCGGCTCCGGCCTTGCTTACAAAAAAAATGCGGCCGCCGTGCGACTCCACGATGTGTTTGCAAATGGCCAGGCCCAGTCCCGTGCCCTTGGGCTTGTTGGTCAGGGTGGAGCCGATCTGGTTGAACTTCTCGAACACCTTGTGCTGTTCGGATTCGGGAATGCCGATGCCGGTATCGACCACCTCGATGACCACGCTATGGTCATCGGCCCGGGCCCGGCAGATGACTTCCCCTTGTTCGGTGAACTTGAGGGCATTGGACACCAGGTTGACCAGCACCTGGAAGAGGCGGTCCCGGTCGCCCAGGACCTGGGGCAGGCGGCCTTCGATGCGGGTCTCCAGGCGCACGTTCTTGCCCTGCAACAGGCCCTCCGAGGCGGCCATGACATGGCGCACCACCTCGGCCGGGTCCACGCGCTCCCGCTTGAAGGCCATCTTGCCGGCTTCGAGCTTGGCCAGGTCCAGGACGTCGTTGATGAGGTGCTTGAGCCGCTCTCCCTCGGACACGATGATGCCCAGGTTTTCCATGACCTGTTCGGCCTGGCGGCGACGGCGCGGATCGGTGTCCGGCATGGAGGCGAAAATCTGCTCCAGGCGCTTTTCGATGATCACGGCAAATCCCAGGACCGAGGTCAGGGGGGTGCGGATCTCATGGGAGACCATGGACAGGAAGTCGGATTTGGCCTGGTTGGCGGCCTCGGCCGCTTCCTCGGCCCGCTTGCGGATGGAGACCTCGTGGATGAGGCGTTCGTTGATGCGGGTCAGTTCGGCCGTTCGCTCGGCCACCCGCTGCTCCAGTTCCTCGTGGTAGCGCCGCAGGGTTTCCTCGGCCCGCTTGCGAATGGTCACATCCTGCAGGGAGCCGTCAATGCGTTCGGGGTTGCCCGAGGCGTCCTGGACGAGCCGGGCGTTGACCAGGCCCCAGATATGGGCGCCGGCCTTGGTGACGAGCAGGATTTCCAGGTTTTGCACATGGCCGTAGCGGTCGAGCTCCGAGCGGATGCGATGGCGCTCGGCGGGATTGGCCAGGGCCTGATCCACCAGGTTTTTGACCTGGCGTTTGAGTTCACGCGGGGAATTGTAGCCGAGGATGGCGGCCACGGCCGGGTTGGCGCTTAAAAGGCGGCCGTCCAGACTGCACTGGAAGATGCCCTCGGCCGCGTTCTCCACAATGCCCCGGTACTTTTCCTCGGCCCGGCGCAAGGCTTCCTCGCTTTTCTTGCGCTCGGTGATGTCCCGGGCCACGATGACGGCCATGGGGCCTTCCTCGCCCCCCACCATGCGAAACGTCATCTCCACGGACGGGCTGGCGGCCTGGCGGTCATGGGGCCGCAGCAGCACGGTTTCCACCCGGCCGGCGGCGAAATCCCCGGAAAAAAGCCCGCGCAATCGGACCGAGGCCTCGGGAGGCAGCAGGGCGTCGAACAACTGGCCCAAAAGCTCCTCCCGGCTCAAGCGCAGCATGAGTCCGGCCGCGCCGGCCGCGTCGGTGATGCGGCCCGTGCGGCCATCCACCAGGAAAATGGCGTCGCCGGTCTGGTCGAGCAGGGAACGGAACCGTTCCATCTCTTCCAGACGCCGCTTGAGCTCGGGATAATAGCTCTTGCTGATGGAATGTTCGCCGAACCCCAGAAGCCTGGCCCGGCGCGCTTCTGCATCAGGCCCGGGGCCGGCAGGCTTGTTCATAGACGGCTTTGATCTCCTCCATGCACGGCTGCCTGGGATTGGTCAGCATGCTGGGATCGTCCATGGCCTTGGCGGCCAGCTCGCCCAGCACGCAGGCGTCGACGCCCAGATCGCCAAGCCCCATGGTCACGCCGACGCTGCGCTTGAAGTCCCGTATGGCCCCCAGCACGGCTTGCTTTTTCGCGGCCGCCTCGGCCGCGTCGTCGAAATCCGCTCCCAGCAGCCGGCCCAGGCATTCGTAGCGGGCAGCGGCAGCCTCGTAGTTGTAGTCCACCACATGGTCCAGGAGAATGGCGTTGCACTGGCCATGGGGCAGGTCGAGCAATCCGCCCAGGCTGTGGGACATGGCGTGGACCGCGCCCAGGATGGCGTTGGAAAAAGCCATGCCGGCATAGAGGCTGGCCAGGAGCATGGAACCCCGGGCCTGCATGTCCCGGGGGGCCTCCAGGGCCCGGGGCAGGTTGGCCTTGATCAGGCGCACGGCCTCCAGGGCCAAAAGATCGGTCATGGGGCCATGGGCATTGGAAACATAGGCCTCCATGGCGTGGGTCAGGGCGTCCAGGCCCGTGTGGGCCGTCAGTTCCGGGGGCATGGTCACGGTCATGTCCGGATCGATCAGGGCCGCGTCGGGAATAAGCGGCTTGCTGGCAATGGCGATTTTGACCTTGCGCACGGTGTCCGTGACAATGGCGAACTGGGACACCTCGGCTCCGGTGCCGGCCGTAGTGGGCAGGCACAAAAGCGGCGGTCCCGGGCGTTCCACATTGTCCACGCCCTCGAATTCCAGCACATGGCGGCCATTGGCGCACACAATGCCCACGGCCTTGGCGCAGTCCATGGCCGAACCGCCCCCCACGGCCACCAGGGCGTCGCAGCCCTGTTCGCCATAGCGCCTCGCCCCGGCCATGACCTCATGGTCGCGGGGATTGGCGGAAATGTCGGAAAAAACTACGGATTCCACGTCGGCGGCCTTGAGACTGGCCAGCACCTTGTCGGGCCAGCCCAGCTCCATGAGCCCGGGGTCGGCCACCACCAGGGCCCGGCGCACCCCAAGCCCGGCCGCCTGGCGGCCGACCAGGTTCAAGGCCCCCTGGCCGAACACGAATTCCGGGGCCACGAACTTGCGCATGGCCAGCAACAGTTTCTCCGGCACGCATTCCCCCCTCGCGACCCGGCTTTCCGTCCGCCGCTTTGTTCTCTCCAGGGAATGGCTCAGGCCGCCAGATCGGTCAGCCCGTTGGCATCCACAATGAGAATTTCCCGACCGGCCAGTTGCCGGACCAGGTCAGGGCTTGTCAGCACGCCAAGTTCGGTTTCGCGGCCGTGCGTATAGGTGCTTATGCCCGCCAGGAGCGCGTCAAAGCGGCCGGGATGGGTCATGACCTCCACGGTTCCCGCATCGCCAATGGCCTCGAAAGCCGCCGTAACCAGGGACAGAAACCCGTTGGCCGTCAGATTTTCGCCAAACCACCGGGTGACGCAGGCATCGGTATGGGGCACGCCGGCCCGGGACAAGGCCCGGCGCGAATCCTGGCTCAGGGCCCGGGCCGGCAGGCCAAGCTCCCGGGCCAATTCCACGAAAACCGGAAACACGTCCGGCCGCTCATGGATGTGGTGATGGGAGTCCAGGTGGCTGGGCTCGATGCCCAGGCTGCGAAGCCGGGCCAACTGGGCCCGCCATTCCCGGCGCACTTCGTCCGGGTCGACCTTGCCCACAGCCGTTTTCTTGCGGGGAAACGCGCCGTCCGGCCCAACCAGGCTCGGCACGTCCCGGGCCGGCAGGCAGGGCACGCCGCCGGTCAGTTGCAGGTGCAGGCCCACGCGCCCGGAAAGGATCGGCTCCTGGCGCACCAGACGGGCCAGGCGCTCCACGGCCCCAGAGGGACAGACCATGGCCGTGGTTCCGCCCACGATGCCCACGGCCATGGCCTCCGCAATGCCACGGCCAATGCCATCGGTCAGGCCAAAATCATCGGCATTGACGAAAAGCCGCTTCACCCGTGCCTCGCTGCTGCTTGAAAATGAAATCGCCGCCGCCGCGTTCCGATGCCGCTTGCTGTCAGGCGGTCTTGACCCGAGCCAGGACTTCCAGCACCAATTTCTCGATGCCTGTGGCAATGTCCGCAATGCCCGGCCCAAGCATATAGGCCGGCGTGGTCACGAGGTTGTTGGCCGCATCCACGCAGAGTTCGTCTACGGCCCGGGCCACGTGCCTGGCGCCGGCTGCCTCCATGGCTTGGGCCGTGCCCAGGTCGTTGCCGATGGTCAGTTGGGGATGCTTGTCTCCCAGGGCCAGGGCCAGCACCACCGGGGCGAGGCAGATGGCGCCGATGGGCTTGCCGGCTTGGTGCATGCCCCGGATCAGGGCGGCCACCGACGGAACCACGGTTCCCTTGGCCCCTTTTTCCGCAAAATTACAAAGATTTTTTGCCGCGCCCGTTCCGCCGGGCAAAATCAGGCCATCCAACTCGGCCACCGAGACCTCGGCCGGGTCGGCCACCGGCCCCCGGGCAATGCGGGCCGCTTCCTGGCGCAGGCTGCGCTTTTTCCCGGTCGGTTTTTTCGAGATGTGGTCCACCACCTCGAAATCCATATCCGGAGCCAGGCACATGACGCGCGCTCCGGCCTTGTCCAGAAAATACAGGGTCAATGTGGCTTCGTGGATTTCCGAACCGTCATAGACGCCGCATCCCGAAAGCAAAACGCCGATGCTGGCCATGGAAGGACTCCTTTTTCGGCCTGTGAAGCCAGGGCAACCGCCCGGGGCAGCGGGAGAAAACTATCCTTTGCCCCCAGGTTCGTCAAACGGCTCGGACCATTGGACCGTCCCTGGCCCGGCGTTGCATTTCACCGGAAATCGGCGCAGTAAGGCCCATGCCCGAACACGCCTCCCTGCTGCCTCTGACCATTTCCGACACCACCCTTCGAGACGGCGCGCAAATGCCCGGCGTGCGTCTGTCTGTGGAAGACAAGATCGTCATTGCCAAGGCCCTGGCCGAGGCCGGGGTAGACGTCATCGAGGCCGGGTTTCCGGCCGGGTCTGACCTGGAAATCGAGGCCGTGCGCCGCATTGTGGCCGAGGTTCCCGGCCCCGTGATCATGGCCTTGTGCCGGACCGTGCGGGGCGACATCGACGCGGCCTGGCGCGCCCTGGCCCAGGCCGACCCGGGGCGCTGCGGCGTGGGTGTCTTTTTGGGCACAAGCCCCCTGCACCGCCGCTACAAACTCAAAAAATCCAAGACCCAGTGCCTGGAGATGATCGAGCGGGCCGTGACTTATGCCCGGCAACGCTTTTCCCGGGTGACCTTCAGTTGCGAGGACGCCAGCCGCACCGAGCCGGAATTTTTGCGCCAGGCCTATGTCGCGGCCCTGGACGCCGGAGCCACGGCCATCGGCTTTCCGGATACCGTGGGCGTGCTCACCCCGGAGATGGCCCGGGAACGGGTGCGTATGCTCCTCGATCTGGCCAAGCCATGGGGGGCGCGGCTTCGCGTGCACTTTCACAACGATTTGGGCCTGGCCACGGCCAATACCCTGGCCGCCGCCAAGGAAGGGGCCGACATCGCGCACCTGACGGTTGCCGGCCTGGGAGAGCGCGCCGGCAACGCGCCCCTGGAAGAGACGGTCATGGCCCTGACCCTGTACCCGGACCTCTATGGCCGCAGTATCGGCGTGGACCCCAGGCAGCTCACCCCCCTTTGCCGGCTGGTGTCCCGCCTCTCGGGCATTGCCCTGCCCCCGAACAAGGCCGTGACCGGAGCCAACATCTTCGCCACCTCGGCCGGGGTGCACCAGGACGGGCTGCTCAAACACCCCGACACCTACCTGCCCTTCCGGCCCGAGGCCGTGGGTGCCGAGGGCATTCGGCTCCCCTTGTCGGCCTTGTCGGGCAAGGCGGCCCTGGCCCGGCGGCTGGCCGAACTGGGCCTTCATCTGGAGCCCGAGGAGCTGGCTGCGGCCAGCCGGCTGATCAAAAACGCGGACAAGACCGCCTGGGCCGACGAGGAAAAGCTTTTGCGCCAGGCCGCGGCCACGGCCAAGGGGGTCGCCCGGTGATCGATCCCAGCCAGGACCAGCCCTTTCTGGGCCGCCACGTCTGGACGCTTTATGCGTATCTGAGGCCGTACAAAAAGGCCGTGATCGGCGGGTTGGTCCTCAACATGCTGGCCCGGGCCTGCGACCTGCTGCCCCTGGCCCTGGCCGGAAAGGTGGTGGACGCCGTAACCCATGGCGCCCGCGATCCCCGCACGTTTCTCCTGTTCGGCCTGGCCGTGCTCGGATCGTTCGTGTTCCTGGCCCTTTTCCAGAGCGGCTCGGATTATATCCTGGCCGCCATGGCCCAGCGCGCCCGCCACGACATCCGCCTGGCCCTGTACCGCCACATCCAGTCCCTGGACCTGGCCTTTTTCGAGGACCGCCAGACCGGGGACATCATGTCCGTCATCGTCAACGACGTGGACACCCTGGAAAACTTCCTCACCGACGCCACCACCTCCATCATCCGGGTGGCGGTGACCTTTGTCGGCATCTACGGCTACCTGTTTTTCCTGGAATGGCGGCTGGCCGCGCTGCTCTTTGCCCCCCTGCCCTTTGCCCTCATCGCGGTGCGCTTTTTCGTGACCCGGGTGCAGCCCCGCTACCGGGCCGCCCGTCGGGCCGTGGGCGAAATTTCCGGGCTTTTGGAAAACAACATCCAGGGCATGGGCGTCATCCAGGCCTACACGGCCGAGGACCGGCTCCTGGCCGCCGTGGCCGAACGGTCGGCCGTGTACCGGGACGAGGCCGTGGCCGCCGAGGCCGAACGAGCCAAGTTTTTGCCCTTCATCTATGCCGTGGCCGGGCTTTCCTTTGGCGCGGTCTTTGCCGGGGGCGGCTGGCTGGTGGCCGCCGATCTCGGACCGACCCTGGGCGACTACACCACGTTCGTGCTGTTTGCGGCCCGGCTGGTGCTGCCCCTTTTCGTCTTCGGCATGCTCATCAACCAGATCCAGCGGGCCGAGGCTGCCTCGGGCCGCATTGCCGAGCTGCTGGCCGTCAAACCCCGGGTGGCCGACCGGCCCGGGGCCGTGGAACTGGCCAAGCGCCCGAGTCATGCCGCCTTTTGCGACGTGCGCTTTGCCTACCCTTCGCGCGGGCCGGTCATTAACGGCGTAAGTTTCGGGCTGCGCCCAGGCGAGGTGTTGGGCGTGGTCGGCCCCACCGGCGCGGGCAAGTCCACCCTGGTCAAGCTGCTGTTGCGCTATTTCGAGCCGGTTGGCGGCGAAATCCTGGTGGACGGCGCGCCCCTATCCGTCTTCACGCTCAAGAGCTACCGTCGCTATCTCGGCTACGTGTCCCAGGACGCATTCCTGTTTCACGGCACCGTGGCCGAAAATATCCTGCTCGGCCGGCCCGAGGCGTCCCTGGACGACGTGCGCCAGGCCGCCGTGGTGGCCGGGGCCGATGACTTCATCATGAAGCTGCCCAAGGGCTATGACACGCTGATCGGCGAACGGGGCATGAAGCTTTCCGGCGGCGAGCGCCAGCGGGTGTCCCTGGCCCGGGCCGTGCTGCGCGATCCGGCCCTGCTCATTTTAGACGAGGCCACCTCGGCCGTGGATACGCGCACCGAGGCCGTCATCCAGCAAAACCTACACGCCTTCCGCCAGGGCCGGCTCACCCTGGCCGTGGCCCACCGCCTGTCCACGGTGCGCCAGTGCGCCGAAATCCTGGTGGTGGTGGACGGCTATGTGGTGGAGCGCGGCAACCATGAGGCGCTTTTGGCCGCCGGCGGGGTCTATGCCGGCATGTGGGCCGTGCAAAGCGGCGGAGACGCGCTGTGAGGTTCGATCCGGACGCGGTCACGGTGCTGGACCTGGTGGCCGCCCATCCGGCTGCCGAGGCCGTGTTTCGGCGCTACGACGCGTCGGCCGGGACATGCCTTTTGTGCCAGGGCCTTTTCGAGACCATTTCCGGGCTGGCCGCGCATTTCGGCCTTGACCGGGACGCCCTGGTGGCCGATCTCAAGGAAGCGATGGAACACGAGAAGGACGCATGAGCATCGAACTGGTCAAGACCGTCACTGCCGCCGGCTGAGCGGCCAAGATCGCCCCAGGGGACCTGGAGGCTGTCTTGCGGGGCTTGCCGTCCGTGACCGATCCTCGGCTTCTGACCGCCACCGGGGTCAACGAGGACGCGGCCGTGGTGCGCCTTCCGGACGGCCGGGGCCTGGTCCAGACCGTGGATTTCTTCACCCCCATTGTCAACGATCCCTACAAGTTCGGCCGCATCGCGGCGGTCAACGCCCTGTCCGACGTCTACGCCATGGGCGGCGTGCCGCTTGCCGCCATGAATATCGTGTGTTTTCCCATAAAGACCATGGACCGGAACATCCTGGCCGCCATCTTGCGGGGCGGGCTGGACGCGGTGCTCGAAGCCGGGGCCGTGCCGGCCGGCGGCCACAGCGTGGAGGACAAGGAGATCAAGTATGGCCTGGCCGTGTCCGGGCTGGTGGATGCGGACGGGTTTGCCTCGAATACGGGGCTCCGCGTCGGCGACGTGCTCATTTTGACCAAGCCACTGGGGACCGGGGTGTTGGCCACGGCGCTCAAGGGCGGCTTCGGCGACGCTGCGGCCATTGAAGACCTGCTTTTCACCTGGGCCGGCCGGCTCAATGCCGCGCCCGGCCAGGTCATCCGGGAACTTTCACTCAAGGCGGCCACGGACGTGACCGGTTTTGGCCTGGGCGGCCACGTGCTGGAAATGGCGGCCGGCTCCAAGGTGGCCGTGGAGATACGGCTGGCCGACGTGCCGTTTCTGCCCCAGGCCGTGGAGCTGGCCGGCTACGGGATGCTGCCCGCCGGCAGCTTCGCCAACCGCAACTTCTGCGCCACGGCCGTGTCCGTGGCCAAGGGCCTGGACCCCATCCAGGTCGACCTCCTCTTCGACGCCCAAACCTCGGGCGGCCTAGTCCTGGCCGTACCCGAAGCTAAGGTGGAAGCCGCGCGACGGATGTTGGAGGATGCGGGAGATATGGCGGCGATTATCGGCCGGGCGATGAAGGAAACGGAAGGGGTGGCGCGGTTGCGGGTTATATGATTCTAGTATAAGATTAAAATATTAAGGTTATATCGCAGCCAACTAAACTTATCACTTGTGACAAATTCGATAAAAATAAGAGAGGTGCTTCTGTGAATAAATCCATAGAAACGGCCCCAATGAAAAAATTGAAAGCAGCCATCCTCCATTCTATCAAAGAAAAATCAACCTTATTCGATGAAAAAACAAAGATAAGACTTAATTTTTGTGGAGGTAAATTTGCAATAGGTAAAATTCTTGACAACGGATTCAATAAAATATTTGAAGACAATAATGGTCAAATTGTCGCTTTATTCAAGACGATAAACAATAAACAATATGAAATAATACTTCATATAAGTCCGACTGGATTTCTCCGTGATGTAAAGTTTTATACGTTAGATACAGCTGCCCCAATTAATTTAATACGATCATCCAAAAATATTATACCAGAATTATTTAATATAGCAAATGAACTACTATCAAAATCTATTCTCGAACACGCCCCCGAATCGGCATTCGATGACTTCGAACGTATTGCTGAGAACTATACTGTCACGGAGCAGTTTGCATCGGAAAGCAAGACGATGCAATTAAGCATCATCTGGAGGGAGAGGCTTGTTCACTGGATGACAGCGCATCCGCCAACCGCCGCAAGACTGATTGTCGCTGCTGCCAGATATCCTGATTTCTGTCCTTCCGGCATCGCCATGGCCCAGGCATCTTTTTATGCGAAGGAACTTGGAATGGAAGGAGAATCTTGGATTATCCTTAAGGGAGCACTCAATCTACATACAGATTCCATAGATCCTGATTATTGGAATTGGCTTGGTTGCACCTTGGATAAATCAGGGCATCTTGAGCTTGCCATTGCTTGTTTCCTGGAATCCCTCAATGTTAATCCAGATGGGGAACTTAACCGAAAGAACGCCTGGATTGTAGGACAGAAACTTATAAGAACTAAATTAAAAATAAAGGAATTCAAAAATTCGCTTGAAGATGTTGATCGTTTAATGAGTTTCCATGAAGGAGTTGAAGACAAAGACCGGGCGCTTATGATGGCAGCCACAGGCCTGTGTTGTGAGGGCCTCGGGCTTCTTGAGGAAGCTGGGGAGCGATATAAGCTGGCCATGGATATCACAACGGATTGTTTGGTTGCCAAGTTCGGGTCTAATAGGGTCACCTCGGAAAACTCTGAAGAAAGAATTCGGCTTTTTGAACTCCAACTGGCCAGTTTTCCACAAATACCCCATGAGATAGGAATCGATAACAAAGCGCCTATTGAGTTTATCGAGGGTTATTCTCACGGCGATCATTGGGATGCAGTAACGGCAAAGGCAGAAGACTTCATTCCAAACTACCTCCCTTTGGCGCTCGAAAAAGGCGAAATGCGCGCTAAAGCTGTTTATGATCCCTCTATCCAGGTAAATGGTACTGTCGAAGTTGCTATTCTCATCTCTTACCCAGAAACTGGAGAAATATTAGGTGGAAATCTTGTTGTAAAAACTGCTAACAATGAAAATCTAGAACTTTGGTCCTCTTATCCATATGCAACTCAAGGCGAATCTGTTTATCTTAAGGTAATTTCATTGGAAGAATGGAAAAACGGCGTCGAAGGTTCCATTATCGTCAATCGAGGTGGTGGCGGAACATTAACCCTTTTTGACCCCCTCTTTTTTGAAAACAAACAACTATATGTAAAAAACAACGAATATAAATTCATCGTATATGGTTTTGCATATATAATAAAAAAATCAGAAGAAATTGTGTATAAAATGTCTTCCGGAGCTGGGTATGAACTAGAGCGAATGCGCCGCCAGGAAGAAGGAAACCCCTTGCAGGAAGAAGAAACCTATGATGTGACGCTCGGAGCAGGATCCACAATGATGATGGACTTGCCTAACTATCCAGGAGAATATCAATTTTTTCTGCCAGTTGAAATGGTTGATCACATCGAGTTTTTTGGCGAACCAATTTTAGTTATTACCTCGCACATCAATGATGACAAAAGGAACATTCCTATTAAAATTTATGCTGCAAAACGATTGGTAGAAGAAGGGGAAATAGGAACGGGAGATTTGATCTCAGGTTATCTCTGGCTTCAGGGGCATCTCCTTTCAAAAGAAGGAACTCCTGTCGGGGATGAGAAAAGTGATGATGACGGCCTGCGTTTTGGAAAAATTAGCTACAAAAAACAAGAAAGCGAATCCATCGATGAAGAGTTCAAGAAAATATTTCCCCAAGCCATTAGCAGCATTGATGCTGTACATACAATCACAGAGATGCCTTGTAAACTAGGAAACGAGCCAGATTATATTGTCGAGAAGAAAAACGGAATTCGTTGTTTTATTTCCTGTGGTTATTTTGACATGCAAAATTCCATATGGGAAGATATCTTTGCTGCAAAGTTAAAGGCTGCAAACGATCCATGGGTAGCTTCTCGCTTTCTACCTTTGTTTATTCTGGGAATTGGATACACCAACGTCGGTGAGGGAAACGCCTTCAAGTATTTTGGCTGGGAAGATTTTGAAGCTTTCCTTGAAAAGGGGTCTGAGGGTGTCCCATATACTCTTTAGGTTTTCATAAATCAGCCGCCCTTGCGGTCTGTCATGGTATGTACTTTTGCGAAACAGCCTCCCTTTGGGCGCATCCAGCCATTAAAATCTGCTTGCCATTAGAAGTCATGAACTGGCAGCAAACGTCATAAGTTTGATGCCTCATCCTCAGCATGACACCTCACCCCATCAACCTTCTACCCTCCTCCCTCTTGCAGCATTTCAGACGTGGCCGTCTCGTCTGCCGCGCCGGGCCATTTGTAGGAGATGACGGCCTTGCCCTTGGTTGAGGATTCCGTCTGGTACAGATACGGTGCGTCGCTTGTATCCTGGGCGCAGGTCAGCGGGTTGTAGTCCACGCCGCACAAATCACCCTTGATGTATTTGCCCTGGCAGTTTTCCTGGACGGCATTCTTTTCCAGGGCCGCCATGTCCGTCAGCAGGCGCTTGGTGAAAGAGCGCGCATAGCCCTTGTCGGCCTTGGGCTTGTATTGGGGCGTCTGCAAAACGAATTCGAGCAGGTTGTTGTCCTTCTCGGACAACCGCAAGACCTTGTTCAAGGCTTTTTCCGCATCGGATGTCGCGGTATGCCTGCGGCCCTGATCTTTGGGCGACGATGTTCCAGCCTGAACCATGGCCGCGCCTGCCAGAAGACAAGCCGCCGACAACAACAGGAACCGCAACTGCAACCGCGTGCACTTCATGGGGCATGCCGCTCCGGCAACAGGTTTCCGAGAGTTGCGCCGTCTTACCGAAACCAACGCATCCTATCATGCCCCGTTCGCGGCCGGGATACCTCGACAAATCGAAGCAACACAAACACCAAAAGCCCGCTGCGGTCAAACCGCAGCGGGCTGGAAAAGCGCGAAAAAAGCGGCAGCCGCTAGGCTGGCTTGCTCTTGTTGACGGCCGTGGACAGGCGGGAGATGTTGCGGGCCGCGGTCTTCCAGTGGATGACCTTCTTGGTGGCGGCCTTGTCCAGGACCTTGGTGGCGGTCAGCAGGGCCGACTCGGCGGCGGCAGTGTCCCCGCCGGCCAGGGCCGCGCGGACAGCCTTGATCACATTGCGCACGCGGGTCTTGACCGCCCGGTTGCGAGCCCGGGCCAAGAGGCTTTGACGATGCCGTTTCAGGGCGGATTTATGATTGGCCAAGGATCGTTCCTCCAAATGTAATGTTCGCTGAAGCGAGATTATTTAAACTGACAACCCCATGCTGTCAAGCACAAAATCGGTTCCTACACTTGCAAGGCCGCGAAATCCGCCACCCGGCCCAGGCGATCCACCAGGGACTTGAGCAGGTTGAGGCGGTTGAGCCGCAAGTCCATATCGTCGCACATGACCATGACGTTGTCGAAAAACGCATCCACCGTGGGCCGCAATTCATACAGCAGGTCGAGCACCGCGTCATAGTCCCCGGAGGCAAACAGGGCGTCATAGCGCGGGAATACGTCGGCGCATGTGGTGAAAAGCTCCTGCTCGGCCGGTTCGGTGAGCAGTTCCGGCCGGATGAGCCCGGTCAGCGGCTGGCCGGCTCCGGCCCCCTGCTTGCGGATGATGTTGGCCGCCCGCTTGAAGGTCAACACCGCCTGATCGAAGTCGGGCTTGGCCGCAAACGCGGCCAGGGCTTCCAGGCGCGCGGCCAGGGCCGCGATGTCCTCAAAGGAAGCCCCAACTCCGGCCTCCACCACCAGGGTATCGTAGCCCCGGCCCGTGAAATAGGCCCGCAGGCGCTGGCCAAAGAAATCCAGAAGCCTAGCCAGGGCGTGGGTGCGGTCCACCTTGAACTTGATGTCGCCGTAGCCGTCAATGGCCGCCTGCAAAAGCTCCATGAGGTTCACGCGCAGGTTGTGCTCGATGATGATGCGGCAAATGCCCAGGGCCTGGCGGCGCAGGGCATAGGGGTCGGCTGCGCCGGTGGGAGCCATGTCCAGGCCGAAGCACCCGGCCAGGGTGTCGGCCTTGTCGGCCACGGACAAAATCGCCCCGGCCAGGCTGGCCGGAACCGGAGAGTCCGGCCCGGCCGGCAGGTACTGCTCGGCAATGGCCGTGGACACGATCTCGGACTGGCCCTTGCGCCGGGCGTAGATGCCGCCCATGACGCCCTGGAGTTCGGCGAATTCCCCCACCATGTCCGAGACCAGGTCGGCCTTGGCCAGGCGTCCGGCCTGGGAAACCTCCAGAGTGATCTCCGGCTGGACGGTTTCGGCCAAAAGGCCGCACAGCCGCTCCAGGCGGCGGGCCTTGTCGCGCATGCTGCCCAGGCCCGCCAGGAAGACCACGCTTTCAAGCTTGGCCAGCCAGGTCTCCAGGTCCGTGGCCAGGTCCGCCTCCCAGAAAAACCGGGCGTCCTCAAGCCGGGCCGTGAGCACCCGCTCCCAGCCCCGGCGCACCAGGTCCACATTGGCCGGGGCCAGGCCCAGGGTGGTCAAAAAGACCGGCAACAGTCCGCCCTTGGCGTCCTGCACGGCAAAGCTCTTCTGGTGCGTCTCCATGCTGGTGATGAGCACTTCCCGGGGCACCTGTAGGAACTTGGGGTCCAGATGGCCCATGATGACCACCGGGTATTCGGTCAGGCCCGTGACCTCGGCCAGAAGCGCGGGATTGATCACAGCCGTGCCGCCGGCTTCCCTGGCCTGAGCTTCGGCCTGGCCGCGCACCAGGCTCTCGCGCTCTCGGGCGTCCAGGACCACCTTGCCCTGGTCCCGGATAATGGCGAAGTAGTCCTTGGCCGTGGGCACCTCGAACGGGCCGGACCCCATGATGCGATGCCCCTGGGTGGCGCGGCCCGAAGTTATGCCGTCGAGCTCAAAGGGCACCACCGCAGCGTCGAGCAGGGCCAGAAACCAGTGCACGGGCCGGCCAAAGGCGAAATCCCGACTCCCCCAGCGCATGCGCTTGGGAAACGACAGCTTGCGGACCGCCTCCAGGCAGATGGCGGGCAAAAGGGTCAGGGTGTCCTGGCCGCCCGTGGTCTTGCGCAGGGCCAGATAGCGGCCCTTGCTGGTCTCCTGGATGAACACCGCGCCCACGTCGGCGCCCTGGCCCTTGGCAAAGCCCACGGCGGCCGGCGTCGGGTTGCCCGAGGCGTCGAAGCCGACCCGCTCGGGCGGCCCGGTCACCACCTCTTCCTCCCGACGCGACTTGGCCGCCATGTCGGGAATGCTCACCACCAGGCGCCGGGGCGTGGCAAAGGCAGCCACGGCCCCGCCGTCCACCTTGGCCTGGGCCAGCATATCCGTAAAAAGGACGCGGGCCTCCTCGGTCAGCCCGGCCAGAAACCGGGCAGGCATCTCCTCGAAACCGATCTCGAACAGGAAATGGGGCATGGTAGTGGGTCCTTCTATGCGGTGGCGGCCAGGAGGGGATAGCCGAGTTCCTTGCGTTGGGCGGCGTAAAGCCGGGCCAGGCTGGAGGCCAGGTTGCGCACCCGGCCGATGTAGCCGGTGCGTTCGGTGATGGAGATGGCCCCCCGGGCTTCCAGCATGTTGAAGGCATGGGAGCACTTGAGGCAGTAGTCATAGGCCGGCCAGGGCAGGCCCAGCTCGCACAGCCGCTTGCACTCCTTTTCGCAGGCATTGAAAAAGGACAGCAGCATGGCCGGGTCGGATTCCTCGAAATTGTAGCGGGAATGCTCGTATTCGCCCCGCTGATGCACCTGGCCGTAGGTCACGTTTCGGTTCCAGGCCAGGTCGTAGACCGATTCCTTTTGCTGCAAATACATGCTGATGCGTTCCAGGCCGTAGGTGATCTCCACCGAGACCGGGGACAGGTCAATGCCGCCCACCTGCTGGAAATAGGTGAACTGGGTGACCTCCATGCCGTCGAGCCAGACTTCCCAGCCCAGGCCCCAGGCGCCCAGGGTGGGGGATTCCCAGTCGTCCTCCACGAAGCGGATGTCGTGGTCGGCAGCAGACACGCCCAGGGCGGCCAGGCTTTGCAGGTAGATGTCCTGGACGCCCACCGGCGAGGGCTTGAGGATCACCTGGAACTGGTAATAATGTTGGAGCCTGTTGGGGTTCTCGCCGTAGCGGCCGTCGGTGGGCCGGCGGGAGGGTTCGACATAGGCGGCCTTCCAGGGCTCGGGGCCAATGACCCGGAAAAACGTGGCCGGGTTGAAGGTGCCAGCGCCGACTTCGGTGTCATAGGGCTGGACCACCAGGCAGCCGGCCTTGGCCCAGAAATTCTGCAGCGTCAAGATGACGTCCTGAAAGTACATGGTCGCTCCAAGTTCGTGGTTTCGCTCTGGCATGCGCCGCGTCAGGCCCTGACAAACCGGCCCTGCTCCCAAGCAAGCCCTAAATGATACTGCACGAGCAGGTCCACGGTCCGGGCAAACTCCCGGGCCGCCGCCGGCTCGGGCCGGGAGGTCGCCCACTCCCCGGGCTGGCCGGACACGGCCGCCTCCATCAGGGACAGGGCTCCCGGTCCCAGAGGCTGGCGCACGCCCGGCGAGGCGTCTTGGCAGCCTGGGCACAGAAATTTTCCCGCTTCCACATGGCACACGGCCCCGGCTGCGGCAAGGGGCTGGCCGCACACGGCGCACTGGCCGCACGGCGGCAGCATGCCCTGGCCAAAGGCCACCCTGGCCCGAAACAAAAGGGGAAAAAGAGCCGAGGGCGCAGCTTCGGTTTCCAGGGCAGCAAGCACCTCGCGCAAAAGCGCATAGGCATCGGCCGCACCCTGGGGACCAATATGCACGGCCTCGAAAAATTTCAAGCAATTAACGGCCATGCCCAGGCGATGCGGCTCTTGGCGCAAAAGCCGTGGCGCATCGAGCAGCTGGGCCTCGGTCAGGCAGTGGTAGCCGCCGTAGCCCGAGCGGCGCACCTTGAAGCGCACGTGATTGAAGGGATCAAGACAGCCCAGGAACCGGCGGCGGCTTTTCATGCCGCCAAAGGCGAAGGCCGTGTACACGCCCCGGACCGGCGAAAAAAGCCGCACCCAGGCGTCGATTTCCCGAAAACGGCCCACCTTGAGCACGAGCGCCTTTTCGGAAAATTCCATGGTCTTCGCCTCTTGTGGATTCGCCAGCCTGCTTCGCACGTCACCTGGCCTGGGCAATGCCCAGGCCAGACATTGCCAAGCCCCACTCCCTGCTTCCCAACCATCCCCCCGCCGAGGCAGGAAACGGGCGCGGCAAGAAGGCCAGACCTTAAGGGAAGCGGATGCTCTTGGTCTCGCCCTTCTCCGTGGTCACCGGCGTTTCCTGACCGCCGTAGCGAAAGACCACGCTGCTCGGATTGCCGAGCCTGACCTCGATCTTTTCGCCAAACGGCACGGTGATCCGCTGCCCCTTCTTGACGTAGATCTCCTTGGGCGGCGCCTTGTCCGGACTGACAATGACCCAACTGCCGTCCTGGCCGAATATCTCCAGCTCCTTGCCGCCGGCCGCAGGTTCCCCAGGGGCAACCGGCTTTTCAACAACAGCGGGTTTCTCGGCAGCAACCGGCTTTTCGGGCACGGCCAACTTTTCGGGCTGGATCGGGGCTACGGGCGTAGGGGCGGGCGCGACGGCTTCAGGCTGGGGCGCGGCCTCGGCCTGGAGCTCCCCGGCCTTGCGGGCCACGAACTTGAGGGTCTTGACCGAGCCCTTGCCGGAACGGATGGGATAGAGCTTGTCGTCGAAACGAACTTCCACGGCTCCGGCATTGCCCAGGCGCACCAGCAGGTAATCGGCGAAACGGCCGGTAAAGGTGTCGCCCTTTTCCAGCATGGTTTCGTGCATGGTGCCGCCATCCGCGCCGGCCTGGAGCCAGCAGCGGTCATGGGCCACAATGGTCACCACATGCGCGCCACGCTCGCCCACGGTAAACGTTTTGGCCGGGGGAGCCGCTGCCTCGGCCGGTGCCTGGGGCGCGGGAGTAGCCTGGCCGCCGCTGAGGGCGATATCCTGGGTGGCCCTATCTTCGGCCGTGGGCTCGGCCCGGGACGCGGTTTCGGCCTGGGGCCGGGCTTCCGGAGCAGCCGGGGGAGCCGCCTGGGGCTGGGGAGCCGTTGGCGCGGCCGGCTTGGGAGCCGATTCAGGCGCGACAGGAGTCGCGACAGGGGGCGCTGCCGGAGGCACAGGGACAGCCGGTGCGGTCGCGGGCGGCTCGGGCCGGCTGGGTTCGACTACGGGCGCGGGTGTGGGCGCGGGCGTTTCGGGCTTGGCCTGCTGGGCCACGGTTTCGGGCTGGCCGGCCGGCTTGGTGAAGACACGGGCATACAGATACCAGCCAATGCCGATCAGGACGAGGCAGCCGACCACGCCCGCAGCCACGGCCACCAGGCGGCCGCGCTGGGCGAACTTGTCCGGAGCGCCGCAGGCATCGTCGGGGATATCCCGCGCCAGGGAAATCTCCTGCACCGGCGGGACCTCGGCCTGATAGATCTGGGAAAGATTTTCCAGAAACTCGCCCTTGTCCAGACCCAACAACTTGGCGTAATTTTTTATGAATCCCTTGGCGTAGACCGGATGGGGCAGGCTGCTTTCGTTGCCTTCCTCAATAGCCGCCAAACACGTCCGCGTGATCTTTATCTTATCGGATACTTCGTCGACAGAGAGGCCCTGTCGCTCCCGCTCCTCGCGCAGCAACGCCCCTAATTCGCGCAAATCCATACAAAAACTCCTCCGATTCCGTGACGCCGGGGCGGGGGGCTCCCTTCCAACCGGCCAAGGCAGGGTTCTCGTGCTGCGTCCTTGAAAAACAGGAACATGCTTTTCAAGAAAAAATAACCTTACGCTATCATCCGCAAAATTCGCATAAACGAATTTGCGGGCGCCACACTAGAGCCTGACCTCGACGACCGCCTTGGATCGCAGGTTATCGATGTATTCCTGAAAAAGCTTATCAAACTTCTGCCGATACAGGGTTTCCTGAACCTGCTCCCTGGCGCTTTCATAGGACGGGCCGGAAGCCTGGGTCGGAGTTGCGGCCTCGGGCTTGGGCGCGGCTTCCTGGCCGGAACGCAGGGTCAGGAGCACGGCTTTTCCGTCCAGCATCACGGGCTGGCTCACCTGTCCCGGGGAAATGCCCTGGAGGGCTTCGCGCAGGGGCGGCGCCAGATCCTTGACCTGGACATCGCCGAGATTGCCGCCCTGCTCCCGGCCGGGTCCCATGGAAAAGCGCTTGGCCGCCTCAGCAAAGCTGATCTTTCCCGACTGGATCTGGGCCCGGAGGTCTTCGGCCTGCTTTTTGGTCGGCACCATGATGAAGCCGATAGTGCCCGAGACCTTTGGCCCAAGGATGGATTTCTCCGTGGGCAGGTTTGTCTTGTTCTTCTCGTAGAAATCCCGAATCT
The DNA here is from genome assembly GCA_964490985.1 of uncultured Desulfovibrionaceae bacterium. GTDB lineage: Bacteria > Desulfobacterota > Desulfovibrionia > Desulfovibrionales > Desulfovibrionaceae > Solidesulfovibrio. The sequence goes on from CAZBER010000033.1 coordinate 22,013, forward strand.
CGTCATCCGTGATGAGAATCTTGCGATGCACCATGTAACCGAGCAACCGTTTCTTGATGCTGTCTTCGCGCATCTTGTCACGGAACTGCTTGAACGTCATGCCCTCCTTGGCCAGTTCCGTTTTGAGCTGCTGCTCGGTTATATTGTTCTTCTTTTTTATCTCATCGATTTGAGTGTCCAGTTCCGTTTCCGAAACCGTCACCTTCATCCGGCTCGCTTCCTGCTCGATGAGGATATCGTTGATCATGCTGTCGAGCACCTGCTTGCGCACTTCGGCATACCGGGGATCGTCGGGCTTAAACGAAACCCCTTGGGTGCGCTGCATGAGCTCGTCCACGCGAGTATTGAGGTCGAACAAGGTGATGAGCTTGCCGTTGACCACGGCCACCACCTTGTCCACAAGTTCAACGGCCCGAGCCGGCATGGCCAGCAGGGATACCAACCCAAACAAAATAAGGATTTTTGGCAGACGAGGCAAAGTGTCCTCCAGGTTCGGCAAATCCGGCCGATGCGGCCTGTACGGCGGGCGTGCCCGGACCATAACCGGAGGTCGGCCCGGCCGCAAGAGCGCCACCGCGCCGACCTCCTCCCAGGCTGGCGCAACCGCGCATCCGGGGGCTATAAACGTTTTTGAAACCCCAGGCAATCATGGTCCGTCGCCCCCTATCCCTTGGGAATCAGGGAAATTCCAAAACACGGCTTTCCTTTCTCCCCACTTCCACAATCGTTTCCTTGCCGCCGAAGCGGTAGGCCACCTCGCTGGGGCTGCCCAGGCGCACGGAAAGCCGGCGGGTAAAGGCCAGCCGAACCGGTTGGCCCGGCTTCAAATAGACCCGCTCCTCCTGGCCTTCATCCACGGTATAGAGAATCCAGCTGGCCTTTACAGCGGAAAACTCCACTTCGCCCCCAGCGCCGGCCGCAACGGCCGGCTCGCCCTGGGGAGCGGCCGGTTCCGCAGCCGGGAGAACCGCTGCCTCCAGGGGTACGGACTTGCCTTCCGGCGCTCCGGTCGGGGCCGGCTCCGGGGAAGCCGCGACAGCAGCCGGTTCGGCTGTCGCCTCGGCCGCAACAGGCGGTACGGGGTCCTGGCCTGGCGGTGCGGCAACCGCCTCGGGCGACTGGACGACTGCAACCGTGGCTGGCGCAGGGGCCTGGGCATCCGGGCCTGTTTGGCCGTCAGGCCGGGGCTTCATGGCCTGGCCGGCCTGGTCGGACACGACGTCACGGACCTGAACCTGCTCACTGGCCGGCTCGGTCCGGACCGCCTCGGCTGGCGGGACCGGGGCAGTTGCAAGCCGGCCGCTGACCCGGATCTTGGCCGTGTCCAAGGCCTCGGCCAGCCAGGCGTCAAAGGCCTGGTCGAGCTTTTGGGCGGCCAGGCGGGCCTCGACCTGAGCATAGGCCTTGGCCGGATCGAGCACGGTTTCCGGCAGCCGCTCGAGCAGCACCAGGGCCTCGGCGTCGCTGTCAGCCGCCAGAACCGACGACGCCTCGCCAGGGCCGGACTTTTTGAGGGCCTCGCGCCAGGGCAGCGGCAGATTCCGGTCCGCAAGCGTCAGTTCCTGGACCGAAACGCCGGCTTGCCCGGAAAGGGCCGCGGGGGAAAGAGGCTTTGGAGCAGCGGCCAGGGCGGCCTTGACCGTCCCGGCATCCGGGCCGCGAACGAGCAGCAGGCGCACACGGGCCGCACGGGTGAAGTCGGCAATGTGTTCCTTATAATAATCGGCGGCCTCGGCCACGCCGACCCGGACGTTTCGGCGCAGGACCTCCCGGCCGAACTTGGCCATGGCCAAATGGTCGGCCAAGGCTTCCCGCCAGCGGGCCAGGTCGATGCGCTCCTCCAGAAGCAGGCGGTCGAAGGCGGCATCCGGGTAGTCGGCCCGGACAGCATTCTCGGCCGCGGCCAACTCCGCATCCGTGACGGCAAGGGAAAGCCGGGCCAGTTCCTGGCGCACCAGCCGGGCCACGATCATGTCGGCCAGCACTGCCCCGTATTCGGCCCGCAGCCGCTCCACGGCCGGGTTGCCCGCCTCGGGCAGGCCCAGGCGGCCCAGGTCGTGGCGGGCCTCCAGTTCGGCGGCCGTAATGGGCGCGCCATTGACCACGGCCACCACGCCCGGTTCGTTGGCAGCCTCCGGGCCGCAGCCGCCAAGGGCCAGCAACCCGCACAGGCCCAGGACCAGTCCGGCCCATCGCGCCGCTTCTTTCAAGGCTGCCGGCCAGGCTGCCTGTTTCATAATCCTTCCACATCCTCGGCCAGGGCCGCCAGTTCCCGGGCCCAGGCAGACACAGCCTCGGGCAGGGGCGCGGCCGTATCCAGCGGCAGGGCCAGACGGCCGGGCGGCAACAGCCGCACGCCGTTGCCATGGCCGGTGACAAAAGCCACCAGGCGTTCGGGCGTCACTGCCGCGCCCTCGGCCTCAAAGGACACCACCAACCGGGTGGGGGCGATTTCCGCCTTGTTGGCTCCCAGGCGGACCAGGACCTGCTTGAGGGCCAGCACGGCCCGGAAGTTCTCCACTTCCGCCGGCGGCGGGCCAAAGCGGTCGCGCATCTCGGCCATGAGCTCGGCCAGGGCGTTTTCGGTGCGGGCCGTGGACAGGGCTTTGTACAGCCGCAGCCTATCCGTGGCCTCGGGCACGTAGCGCTCGGGAATGCGGGCGGCCACGCCCAGGGTGAGCTCGGGCTCGGCGTGCTCCTTGATGGGCTCGCCTTTGAGCCGCCGCACTTCCTCGGCCAGCATTTCCAGGAACATGTCCAGGCCGATGCGGGCGATATGGCCGGATTGGGCCTCGCCCAGGATGTTGCCGGCCCCGCGCAGGCGCAGATCTTCCATGGCCACCTGGAATCCGGCCCCCAGGTAGTCCATGTCGAGGATCACGCGCAGGCGCTTGCGGGCCAGTTCCGGCACCTTCTCGATGCTTGGCACCACAAAATAGGCATAGGCCTGACGCGACGAGCGCCCCACCCGGCCGCGCAACTGGTAGAGCTGGCCCAGGCCGAACATGTGGGCATTATCCACCACCAAGGTGTTGGCCCGGGGAAAATCCAGGCCGGATTCGATGATGGAGGTGCACACCAGGATATCGGTCTCGCCGTGCCAAAAGGCGTGCATGGCCTCTTCCAGGGCCGTTTCGGACATCTGGCCATGGGCCATGCCCACCTTGGCCCCAGGGGCCAGGCCGCGCACGAATTCCACAACCGCCTCCAGGCCCTGGACCCGGTTGTGCACCCAGAAGACCTGGCCCTGGCGCTCCAGCTCCCGGCGCAGCACCTCGCGCAAAAAGGCCTCGTCGCGCTCGACCAGGGCGGTTTCCACGGTCTTGCGGTCCGGGGGCGGGGTCTCGATGACCGACAGGCCGCGCACGCCGGAAAGTGACAGTTGCAGGGTGCGCGGAATGGGCGTGGCCGTGAGCGTCAAGGCGTCGATATTTTTCTTGAAGGCCTTGAGCCGCTCCTTGTGCTTGACCCCGAAGCGCTGCTCCTCGTCCAAAATGAGCAGGCCGATGTTGGGAATGGACACATCGGCCGAGAGGATGCGGTGGGTGCCGATGAGAATGTCCACCTCGCCCCGGGTCACGGCCTCCAAGACCACCTTGCGGCGCTTGGGCGAGACGAACCGGGACAGCATTTCCACGCGCACGGGAAAGCCTTCCAGCCGGGCGGCAAAATTCTGGTAGTGCTGCTCGGCCAGAACCGTGGTCGGGCACAGCATGGCCACCTGCTTGCCGTCGAGCACGGCCCGAAAAGCGGCCCGCAAGGCCACTTCGGTCTTGCCAAAGCCCACGTCGCCGCACACCAGCCGGTCCATGGGCTCGGGCCGCTCCATGTCGGAGAGCACCTCGGTAATGGCCCGCTCCTGGTCCGGGGTTTCCTCGAAGCCGAAGGTGGCCTCGAATTCCAGGTACAGCTCATTGGTGGGGCCGTAGGCATAGCCCTTGGCCACCTGCCGGTAGGCGTACATCTCCACCAGATCGGCGGCAATGCGCTCAATGGCCTTTTTGGCCCGCTCCCGTACGGACTTCCAGCGCGACCCGCCCAATCGGTCCAGGGGCGGCGAGACGCCCTCCGGCCCCTTGTAGCGCTGGATCAGGCCCAGCCGGTCGGCCGGCAGGTACAGCTTGTCCTCGTCGGCAAAGACCAAAAGCAGGTAGTCGCCGCCCGTGGCGTCCACGGTCATGCGGGTCAGTCCCTCAAAGGAGGCCACGCCATAGTCCCGGTGCACCACCAGATCGCCGGGCCGGATGTCGTCAAAGGAGGCAATGCCCTTGAAATCCTTGTCCGTTGCCCCGGCAGCCCCAGCCTTGGCCGACTCGGGGTGCAGGATGTCCTCGGCCAGGATGCGGGTGGACCGCCAGGGCAGTTCCATGCCGTGGCGCAGTGCGGACACCAGGGCAAAAAGCCCGTCCGTGCCCGGACTGTAGGCCGTGCGAAAGACCAGGCCCTCGGGCTCGATCATCTGGAGGAATTTCTTGCGCGAGCGCTCGCCGTGAAAGGAAAGGATGGTCTGGCCCTTCTCCCGCCCCCACTCCTTGAGGGCGGCCACCAACGTGGTCCAGGGCCGCTTGTCCGAGCCGGGCTTCCAGAACAGGTCGCCGAAGCGCTCCAGGGATTTCTCCGGCATATCCGGCCCATGCCGGCCCCGGCCCATGACCAGGTCCTCGAACAGGATGCGCCGGCCCGACACCAGGGCCTTGCGGGCCATGTTTTCGGGCCACAGCACCCGGGAGGCGGGCCAGGGATGGCCGCGCTCCTTGGTTTCGGCCTCGAAAAACTTGCGCCAGCCGTGCTCCACCTCTTCCAGGCGTTCCTTGACCCGCACGGCATCGCACACGATCCAGGCGGCATCCTCGGGAAACCAGGCCGAGAGCTCCACCGGCCGCTGGTAATAGAGCCCCGGCCAGATGGCTCCGTCCCCGGTGGACAGGGCCGTTTCCAGGGCCTGCTTGGCGCTGCGGTGCAGCTCGCCGGTGCCGGCAATGGTCTCCCACAGGGATCGGGCCTCGTCCATGAAGGTTTCCGAGAGCACGGCCGGGGAAGCGGGCAGGAACGTGGCTTCGGACAATTCGGCCAGGGAGCGCTGGGAGGCCGGATCGAAGCGGCGCATGGCCTCCACCACGTCGCCGAAAAATTCCAGACGCAGCGGACTTTCGTAGCCTGGGGGGAAGATGTCCAGGATATCGCCGCGAAGCGAAAATTCGCCCGGATTGGTGACCATGGGAGCGCGCTTGTAGCCCCACAGCACGGCCTGTTCGGCAATGAGGTCCCGGGGCAGTTCCTCGCCCACGGAAACGTTGAGGAGATTGCCCTCCAGGGCCCGGCGGGGCGGCCATTTGGGCAGGAGGTTATCGGCGGTCAGAAGCAGGATGCGCGGCTTTTGGCCCATGGCGGCAAAAGCCAGAAAGGCCAGCCGCCTGGCCCAGAAGGCGGGGCTGGGCCGGCCCGGGGCGTAGGACGGCAGGGCCGCAAACGACGCGCCCCACAGCGATCCGGGCGAGGCCGGAGCCAACAGCTCCAGCAGGGCTTGAATCTTGGACAGTTCATTGACGCCCGGAGCCACCACCACGGCGGACCGGCCCCGGGACAGGGCCTCCACGGCCAAAAAGGCCAGGGTGGCCGGTCCGCTTTTGTACACGCTGGCGGACTCGGCGCTGTCAAGCAGATCGGCAAGGGAAGGAGTTCGGGACAAAATCATGCCTCATGGAGAAAATACAGGATGGCCGCCGCCACGGTTGTGGCAGCGGCCTCGAATGCGGCGCGACGCGGCGTCGCGGTCAATATCGGCCCCGGCCTAGAAGGACCCGAGCATGTTGCGTTCTTCGCCGGAAAGCAGTTTGTTGAGGTCCAGGAGAATGAGCAGCCGGTCCTCGAGCTTGCCCACGCCACTGATGTATTCGGACTCGAGCCCGGACACGACCGGTGGCGGCGGTTCCACGGTGCTGGCCGGTATGCGCAATACCTCGGACACGGAATCGACCACAAATCCCACGATCATGTTGTTGATCTCAATGACGATGATGCGGGTGTGCTTGTCGTGGTCCCGGGTGGACAGGCCGAAACGCTTGCGCAGGTCGATGATGGGAATGACCTTGCCCCGCAGGTTGATGACGCCCTCCACGAAATCCGGAGCGCGCGGGACCTTGGTGATGTCCATCATGCGGATGATTTCCTGCACGCTTAAGATGTCGACGCCGAACTCTTCTTCGCCGATACTGAATGTGACGAGTTGCAGGAGTTCGGCATCCTGCTTCTTGAGGGTTTCCTCCATGCGGCAAGCTCCCGTTTAGAATGTGGCCGCCCGCGCGGCGGTAAACGCGTTTTTTCCCGTCCTATCCAACTGTCCCCGGTTCAGGCAAGCGCGGGTCCGGGGAAAATCCCGCAAAAGCGCCTACTCGCCGGCAAGTTCCTGCTGGCGCTGCTCGGGAGTCATGCTCCAAAACGGAAAGCCGTCCTTGGTGCGGCGGACCTTGAGCTGCGTGCTCTCGCCCTTTTTCACCTTGACAGCC
>CAZBER010000033.1:28528-42571 GCA_964490985.1 uncultured Desulfovibrionaceae bacterium
CCATGAGGATGTCCTGCCCGCTCAGCTCGGCCCAGGCGCCGACCACCTTGACCTCATCGCCCTCCTTGAGGCCGATGGAGGACAGGTCCACGAAATCCTTGGGACCCAGATGCACGGTTTCCAGGGACTTGTCCTTCTTGTCCTCCACCACGAGGCCAAGGCCCACAGCCATGCCCGGCATGGGGGTCACGTCCACGATCTTGGTCACCCGGCCCTTGAGGGAATCTTCTTCCTTGGGATCAAAGAGCTTGTCGTATTCTCCGCCCTTCTCCCAGCCCTTGATGTCCGGGTTGGCCTTGGAGGCGGCAACGGCCCAGGTGGCCGCGGCCAGAAGGACCAGCATCGTCAGGATAAAAACCTTGCGCATATGCATTCTCCTTGCGGACACGGCCACAGCCATACGGTGGGCGGCCGCCCCTTCAGGCGATACGGCCCGAACCGGCCGGCGTCAATATTGGAACTGTCCGTTTTCATAGATAGTGACGTCCCGGCCATCAGGCAAATGCGCCCGCACCCGCTTGGGCTCGGTATTGACCAGGTCCCAATGCAGGGCCGAATCGTTAAACCCCAGTTGCGCCTTGCGCTCAGGAGTCAGTTTCGACGGATCGCCGTCAAAGGTGTCGGAATAGGAACTGCCCACGGCCACGTGGCAATTGCCGTTGGGGCCGCCGAAGTTTTCGTCATACAGGGTATTGGCCATGAACCGGTCGATCTTGGAAAAACGCTTATCCGTCAGGGAAAATTCGCCCACCCGGGAAGCGCCGGGGTCCATGGCCAGCTGCTTGCGCACGAACTGCTCGCCCTCGGCGGCCGTGGCCTCCACCACTTCGCCGTCGCGAAACGTCAGGCGCACGCCGCTGACGTAGTTGCCGCTGCGATACGACGGCTGATCGGCATAGTAGCGGCCCGAGGTGCCGCGCCAGTCCGGGGAGGTGAAAATCTCGAAGCTCGGGATATTGTGGCCGGAAAGCCCCAGCCAGCGCCGCCGCTCGCCCGGGGTCACCCGCAAGTCCACGTGCTCGGATTCGACATGCAGATAAGCGGGCTTTATGCCGCCAAGCCAGGCCTTGATCTCCCGGGCCTCTTCATAAAGCCTGCGCCACACGGCCACGGGCTCGGCCTCCTTGAGAAAGCAGGCGGCAATGATCTGGTCGGCGTACTGGCGACGGGTCATGCCGGCCTTGGCCGCCAGTTCGGCCGTGGGGAACAGGCACAGGGTCCAGCCGAAGTCGCCGGTTTCCTCCCGGCGCACCAGAATGTCGCGCAGGGGCTTTCGGGCCAGGGCGGCCGTGGCGATGCGCTTGGGATCGATGCCGCTTAAGTGGGTCAGGCTATCCGGGGCCAAAAGATGCATGGCGCCATTTACGTTTTCATGGAGCACGGCCTGGCCCGGGGCCTGAAAGACGAGCTGGGCCTCGTCGGCCTTGCCGTAAAACGATGTTTCCATGCGCGGGGTCAGCGTCAGGCGCGGCACGGGATTGAGGCCCCGGGCCAGAAGCTTGTCGTAGACGGCCTCGGCCAGGCGCAAGGCGGCCAAATCGAACTGGACCAGAATCACGTCGCCGGGCTTGTAGGGATCAACCCGGGACGTGGTCAGGCCCCACAAGAGCACATCAGCGTATTTATCGAGCTGGGAACGCGTCAGCACGTGGGTTCTTCCTTTTTTACGGGATCATAGTCCGAAGGGGGCCGGGCGGCAAGGACCGGAACAAAACCAGGGCAAGGGAGGCGACGCCATTTCCGCTCTTGCCTTTTCATATCGGAATATTATAGTGGACCGTTCGCAAGTGCGACATGACATACGGCCAGCACAGGCAACGGCTGCTGGCAGGAGGATACCGTTTATGGCCAAAGAAGGCGCCATTGAGGTCGACGGCGTGGTGCAGGAGGCCCTGCCCAACGCCATGTTCCGCGTGGAACTGGAAAACGGGCACGAGGTCCTGGCCCATATTTCCGGCAAAATGCGCAAGTTCTACATCCGCATCCTGCCCGGCGACCGGGTCAAGGTCGAACTTTCCCCCTACGACCTCACCCGGGGACGCATCACCTACCGCCTGAAGTAAGCCGCCCTCCAAAACGGCGGGCGGCGCGGCCCCGACGTCTGTCGCGACCGCGCCGGCTCCCCGGCTCACATCTCCGAGAGCAGCTCCAGCAAGTCCCGGTTCACGGCCAAAAGCCGCTGCCGGACCTCGGCCTGTTCCTCCACCGGGCGCACGGCCAGGGCCTCCTTTCGCGACCGCAGCTGCGACAGGCGTCCCTCCATTTCGGCGAGGAGAAATTCCCAGTCGATGCGCGGCCTGGCCCGCTCCACATCCAGGGAAACCACGGGCTCGGCGCCCGGGGTCAGGGTGTATTCCTCCAGGTACTGGGGAACGCGCACCGTCAGGCCAAAGCGCTCCCGCACCAGGCCGGCCAGGGTCTCCAGGGCCTTTGCCTCGCCGTGGACCAGGAAAACCTCGGGGTGGTTGACCTTGAAATGGGACAGCCACTGGAGAATCTGGCTTTGGCCGGCATGTGAGGAAAAGCCGCCAATGGTATAGACATGGGCGGCCACAGCCACCTCTTCCCCCAGGATCCGGATTTTTTTGGCCCCATCCACGATCTTGCGGCCCGGCGTCCCGGCCGCCTGGAAGCCCACGAAAACGATGCTCGACTCGGGCCGCCACAGGTTGTGGCGCAGGTGGTGCTTGATGCGGCCGGCGTTGCACATGCCGCTGGCCGAGATGACAATGGCCGGGCCGGCCAGGGTATTGATCTCCCGGGACTGGTCCGTGGTCAGGGTGAAGCGCAGGTTGGGCAGGGACAGGGGGTCCTCGCCCCGATCGAAATAGGCCCGGATTTCGGTGTCCAGATACTGCGGATTGCGCTTGAAGATTTCCGTGGCCTTGGAGGCCAGGGGGCTGTCCACGAAGACCGGCATGTCGGCCGGGATCTTTCCTTCCTTGGCGAGCAGGTGCAGGCAAAACAGGACTTCCTGGGTGCGCTCCACGGCAAAGGCCGGGATAATGACCTTGCCGCCCCGGGCATAGCTGGCGGCAATGGCCTGGCCCAGCTCCTCGCGGCTTTGGGACTCGTTTTTATGGTCCCGGTCGCCGTAGGTGCCCTCCAAAAACAGGTAATCCGAATCCACAGGCGAAGCCGGGTCATTGACCAGGAGCTGATCCGGCCGGCCCAGGTCGCCGGAAAAAAGCATCCTGGTGCGCGAGCCGTTTCGGGCAACGGAAAGCTCGATAAAGGCCGAGCCCAGGATGTGGCCGGCATCGTGATAGGTGGCGGTTATGCCCGGGGCCGGGGAAAAGGCCTGGCCATAGGGCACGGGCGTAAGCAGGGGCAACACGGCGGCGGCGTCGGCCCGGGTATAGAGCGGCTCCACGAACCGGCCGCCGTGGCGGCGGCTCTTGCGGCTGGACCACTCGGCCTCCATTTCCTGGATGTGGGCGCTGTCCTCCAGCATGATGCCAAGCAGCTCGCGGGTGGGCGGGGTGCAGTATATCCTGCCGGAAAACCCGGTCTTGACCATGCGGGGCAGCAGGCCCGAATGGTCGATGTGGGCGTGGGTGACCAGGAAAAAGTCCATTTTCCCCGGCTCATAGACCGCTGTGTCCAGGTTTCTGCGCTCAATGGCCTCGTTGCCCTGATGCATGCCGCAGTCGATGGCGAAGCGGGCGGCATCGGTCTCGATCACGTGGCAGGAGCCGGTGACCGTGCCGGCCGCGCCGAGGAATTTTACCTTCATGAAACCTCCGGAGTGTGGGCCGCGGCCTTTTGGCCGCGTCTTGCGAACACCATTGCAAAAAGGCACTATCGCCCGGCCCGGACGGGGTGGCGAAGCCGGGATGTATCCCAAGGGGGCCACCGCTGAAAAGCCCCAGGGGCAAGAGCGGTCAAGGAGCAGGCATGAGCGCGTCGCGCCAATACATCATCGACGACCTGTCCATCACCGAATCCTGGCGGCTTTTCAAGATCATGGCCGAAATCGTGGACGGATTCGAGATACTGGGCGACCTGGGCCCGGCCGTGTCCATCTTCGGCTCGGCCCGGGTTCCGGCCGGGGACCCGCTGTACCAGGAGACGTCCCGGCTGGCCGAGCTCCTGTGCCAGGCCGGCTATTCGGTCATCACCGGCGGCGGACCGGGACTCATGGAGGCGGCCAACAAGGGCGCGGCCGAGGCCGGCGGCACGTCGGCCGGGCTGCACATCCACCTGCCCCTGGAACAAAAGCCCAATGCCTACCTGACGCTTCGCAGCGACTACCGCTATTTTTTCGTACGAAAGCTCATGTTCGTCAAATACGCCATGGCGTATATCGCCATGCCCGGCGGCTACGGCACGTTAGATGAGCTGTCCGAGGCCTTGGTGCTCATCCAGACCCGGCGCATCAAGCCCTTTCCCATCATCTTCATGGGTTCGCGCTTCTGGTCCGGACTGCTGGACTGGTTTCGGGGAAGCCTTTTGGAGCAGGGCTTCCTGAACAAGGAAGACCTGGAACTTTTCACGGTCATGGACACGCCCGAAGAGGCGGTGTCGTTTATTCGCAAGCATGTCATCGTCTGACAGCCAGCCAAAGGGCACGACGATTCGGCCGGCCCTGGATGCAGCCGACCTGGCCGCCGTCCGGGAGCTTTTCCGGGAATACGCCGCCGGCCTGGGCTTTGACCTGTGCTTCCAGGGGTTTGACCAGGAGCTGGCCGGCCTGCCCGGACGCTACGCACCGCCGGGCGGGGCCATTTTCCTGGCCCTGGCCGGAGAAAAACCGATCGGGTGCGTGGCCCTGCGGCCCTTGGCGGATGGCGTATGCGAGATGAAGCGGCTTTACGTGCGTCCGGAATTTCTCGGCCAGGGCCTGGGACGCCGGTTGGCCGAGGCGGCTATTGCCGCGGCCCGGGAGCGCGGCTACCGGGCCGTGCGCCTGGATACGCTGGCCTCCATGGTGGCGGCCAACGCGCTCTACAAAAAGCTGGGATTTGCGCCCATTGCCGCCTATTGCAACAATCCCCTGCCTGGGGCGCTTTTTTACGAACTGATGTTATAATTTTTAATTTTATTTACTGCATACTTGCAATAACAATACCAACAACTAATAACGCTTTTGTCATGGCATCCTAACAATCCAATCACTAATCCAGACACAGAAGATACTAATACCAATAAAATATAGTTAAAAATAAAAAGATTTGAAAAATCTAACAGTATTAATAAAATAATTGGAATAATAATATTAACAAAAATTCCTAATAAAATTCTAAAAGTTACTTCAGATTTACGGTAAGTACTTTTGTGCAATCTAATTGAAACCATACTTGAAATTATACAAACTGCAATCATATGACAAGAAAATGATAAAAATAATACAATTGAGTTAGATATAGATAAATAATTAGTCAATTTAAACGCAATATCGACAAAATCAACTTGGAACAATATGTATGTCCATACAACTACAAATACTGCTGGTAGATAGATTGCTGAAGAGATACCAAGCAAGTGGATGAGCTCACTTCCCCTTCTGACTCCGAATGAATAATCTGTATTTAATAACGAAGTATAGATCTCGTCATGACTGCTCTCCCAAATAGACACCCTAAGGATAGCAGCCCAAGTACTCAATAAAATCAATATCGATATCATGAAGCCAACCCACATAGTAAATGAACATAAAATAATATCATACTCTGAATAACTTTTATTTGCTACAGGTAAAATATATTTATACATTTCAAAAAAATTAATATTATTATTTGGAGGGAGAAATCTAAATTTTCCCCCAATTACAAGAGTAGATAATAAAAATACTTGGGAAGCAAGCAACCACCCTAACCTTGTAGATATCAAGCTATATTCATGTTGAATTTCACTTCTAATAATTTTATATAATTCAAACTGATTTTTTTTAGGATCGTCTGTCATTCTACAGTCCTATGGTTGTCACCAGCGCCGGCCCAGAACCTGCCGCCACGGTTCGCTGACCAAGTCAACATACGCCTCCCCTACCCGCTCCACGGGAATGCGCCGCCCACTTAGTTCCACGTCGCGCATGAAATAGAGTCGCAAGGGCTTGCCTGGCCCCTCCCCGGTCCGGTCTCCGGCAAAGGCGTTTTCCGGCGACAGCCGCAGCCAATCCGTCCCCATCCGATCCGAGGCCCAGACCGCTTCGGGCAAAAAGACCGCCCCGGCCAGCCCCGGCCCCAGGGCCGCGAACAGGGCCTGGTTGATGGCCGGAAACGGCTCCTTGTAGAGCCGCCGGCCGGCCGAGGGCAGGGTCTCGTTGGTGAGGCAGGCAACAGCCGCTCCAGCCAGCTCCGCATAGGCCGCAGCCTTGGTGGCGTCGGCCTGAACGACCCGGCCCACGCTCAGGCGCGACAGCAGCGCATCGGCCCGATCAGCCACCTGGGGCAGGACCTCCAGGCCGCGCAAGGACCAGCGTTCGTATCCGGACCGCCGGGCCAGCAGATATTGGCCCAGCAGCAAAATGCCCGTGCCCGCGCCCAAATCCAGGCCGACGAAGGGGTTATCCCCAAGCGGGACGAAACGCGCGGTCAGGGCGGCCAGCAGGTGCGCGGTCTTGGGCAGATCGGCCAGCATTTGCAGGGCAAAGCCGTGATGGAGCAAAAACCGCCGCAGATCGTCCTGCCCGGCCAGATCGGGCGAACCACCGCGCCGGCGGGCGAACCGGCCCAAAAGCCGGGTCACGTCGGCCAGAGCAACGGCCGTGGCCACGGTCTCCGGAAAAACATAGGCGTAAAAATACTTGAGGCACAAACTGGCCCAGGCCGGGCCGGTCAGCTCGGTTTCGGGGTGGGATAAGGCCTCGATCAGGTCGGCCAGGGAGCCCGGCCAATAGTGCTCCGGCGAAACCACCGGCCCCGGAGGCGGCCTGCGCTCCAAAAGCCGCAGGGCTAGGGTCCTGAGGTCATCCATGAAGCCGCACGGCTGGTCGGTCAGAACTGGTAGAGCGCATCGTAACAGGTATAGGCGTCGGTATGCGGATTTTTATAGCAAATCTGGGCCGCATCGTCGATATAGCGCACCGTGTCCATGGGAATGTCCAGGCGCCGGCCAGCCACACCCATGTGGTAGACGCCGGTCTCAGCATCCAGGACCAGGGGAGGATCGGCATAGAAGGTCTTGCCGCTGGTCAGCTCCACGTAATAGGTCTTGCGGGCGCAGCCGAAACCGGAAACCAGGCAAAGCCACAGCAACATCACGAGACACAGCGTGCGCATGACATTCTCCCCGCGCCTCTGGGCGCGCTTGACGGATGGCGGCATCATTTGCAGCGAAGCTTCATGAACAGCATGACCCCCACCAGGACCAGGGTAACGGCATTGGCCGCCATGACCGGAAACGAGCCCACCTGGAGGCCGTGCACCAGCCACAGGCTCGCGCCCACGGCCAAAAGCAGGTACATGCCCAGGGAAATATCCCGGGTGGACCGGGAGCGCAGGGTCTTGACGACCTGAGGGGCAAAGGCGGCAGTGGTGCATATCCCGGCCAGATAGCCCACAATGTCGGCGCTTCCGGGCATGGTCGGGGTCCTACCTGGTGACCGGCTGCCGGGTTTCGCCGCTGGCCGGAGCCGCGAAAAGCGATGCCGCCTGACGGAAATAGGCGGCCGCGGCCTCGATGTCCTTGACGGCCTGGCCCAGTTCCACGGAAATGGGCAGATCGCTCACGTTTTTTTCCACCAGGTGCATCCACTGGAGTTCCTTGTCCAGTTTCCCGGCAATGACGGTGAGGCCGTTTTTGAGAAGCCCGCCCACCTGATCGATGGTGTCGGCGCAGGCCGGGTCGATCACATTGTAGACGTAGACCATGTCCCCGGCATTGAGGAAAAGTTCCCAGCAGGCGGAAAGCGAGGCGCGAAGGGCCAGGACGTCCTTGATGCGGTCCGCGTTGCCTTCTTTGGCCAGGGAGGCGTAATAGTCCGTGACCTTGAGCAGGTGGTCGTAAATCTTGCTGCTTTGGGCGGCGAAAAAGGTGTTAAACGGCCGGGTCTCCACCTTGGCGGCCCAGGCCGGAGCAGCGGCCAGGGCCAGGACCAGGACCAGGACCAAAGCGGCCGGGAAGCGAAGCCAAGCCGGCACGGCGCATCTCCCGATCAGAAGCCCGAGGCGGCGTCCAGCGGCGCCAGGGCGGCCTTGGCCTGGATGCCGGCCACCTGGGCCGGCGTGAGGAGCCTGGCGGTGGCGTCCCGAAGCTTGACGGCCCGCTCCCGGTATTTTTCCGGCAGGGAAGAGGACGCGGCAGCCAGGGATGCGAAGTAATAGGCCTTGGCGTCGTCAACAGGCACGCCGGCATAGCCCCGGCTGTAGACATCGGCCAGGACGTAGCGGGCATAGCCATGGCCGTGATCCGAGGCCTGGGTCAGCCAGGCCAGACCCTGGGCAAAATCCTGGGGCACCTTCTGGCCGTTGAGGTAGAAAACGCCCACATTGCACTGGGCCTCAAGGTCGCCCTGCCCGGCCCGCTCCAGCCAGGCCGCAAACGTGGCCGGCCGGTCCGAGACTTCCTCCAGAAGCGGTCCGCCAGCCAGGGCCGCCCCGGCCAAAAGGAAAAGCAAAAGCCCTGCCCCAAGCCAGGCCAGGCTTTTTTTGAAGGATTTTCCGCCATAAGCCATACGCGTCTCCCAGGCAGGCGGCCGCGCCTTTTGGCGCGGCCGCCATGGCGGGTCTATTTTTTCAGCCAGCTCATCATGTCGCGGAGCTTGGCCCCCACCTTCTCGATGGGGTGCTCGGCGTTGATGCGGCGCATGGCCAGGAAGTGCGCCCGGCCGGACATGTTTTCCACGATGAATTCCTTGGCAAAGGAGCCTTCCTGGATCTCCTTGAGGATCTTTTTCATTTCCTTGCGGGTCTCGTCCGTGACCACCCGGGGACCGCGGGAATAGTCGCCGTATTCGGCCGTGTCGCTGATGGAGTAGCGCATGCGCGACAGCCCGCCCTCGTACATGAGGTCCACGATGAGCTTGAGCTCGTGCAGGCACTCGAAATAGGCGATCTCGGGCTGGTAGCCGGCCTCCACCAGGGTCTCGAAGCCGGCCTTGACCAGCTCGGACGCGCCGCCGCACAGGACCGCCTGCTCGCCGAACAGGTCGGTTTCGGTCTCCTCCTTGAAGGTGGTGGTCAACACGCCGCCCCGGGTGCCGCCAATGCCCTTGGCATAGGCCAGGGCCAGTTCCAGGGCCTTGCCCGTGGCATTCTGGTGCACGGCCACCAGGTTGGGCACGCCGGCTCCTTCGGTGTAGACCCGGCGCACCAGATGGCCCGGCCCCTTGGGGGCGACCATGGTCACGTCCACGTCGGCCGGGAGCACGATCTGCTGGCAGTGGATGTTAAAACCGTGGGCGAACATGAGCATCTTGCCCGGAGCCAGATTCGGGCGGATGTCGTTTTCGTAGAGGGCCTTTTGATGCTGGTCCGGCACCAGGATCATGATGAGGTCGGCAGCCGCGGCCGCGTCGCCGGCCTCCATGGGGGTAAACCCGTGCTCCTTGGCCAGTTGCCAGTTGGGGCCGCCGGGACGCTGCCCAATGACCACCTTGACGCCCGAGTCACGCAGATTCTGGGCATGGGCGTGGCCCTGGCTGCCGTAGCCGATGATGGCCACGGTCTTGTCGGCCAACAGGGAGAGGTCGGCGTCCTGGTCGTAGTAGATTTTCATCACAGCTCCTTTTTTATTCCTGCATGCCGCGCCGCATGGCCACGGCGCCGGTGCGGGCGATTTCCTTGATGCCGAAACGCTGCAACAGGCTGATCAGCGCCGTCAGCTTGTCCTGGGTGCCGGTGACTTCGAGGATAAACTCGTCAGGGCTCACATCCACCACCTTGCACCGGAAAATGTCCACGATGCGCAGCACCTCGGCCCGCTTGGCCCCTTCGGCGTCCACCCGCAGGAGCATCATCTCCCGTTCCACGGACTTGACCCCGGTCAGGTCCACCACCTTGAAGGTGGTCACGAGCTTGCGCAATTGCTTGACGATCTGCTCGACAATGGCCTCGTCGCCCACGGTGGTGATGGTCATCATGGACAGACCATCGGCCAGGGTCGGAGCCACATTGAGGCTTTCGATGTTATACCCCCGGCCGCTAAAAAGGCCGGCCACCCTGGAGAGCACCCCGGGTTCGTCCTCCACCAGCACGGACAAGATGTGACGCATGGGGTGGGCTCCTAGACGAGGATCATTTCGGTTATGGACTTGCCGGCCGGAACCATGGGGGAGACGTTTTCCTCGCGGTCGACCACCACATCCACGATAACGGTTTTGGGCAGGGCAAAGGCCTCGGCCAGCACAGGCTCCACCTGGGCCGGGTCGGTCACCCGGAATCCGGCCGCGCCGTAGGCTTCGGCCAGCTTCACGAAATCCGGGGCCACGTCCAGGCAGGTGGCGCAGTAGTTCTTGGCGTAGAACAGTTCCTGCCACTGCCGCACCATGCCGAGGTAGCCGTTGTTTAAAATGACGATCTTGACCGGCAGGTTGTAGCACACGGCCGTGGCCAGCTCCTGGATGCACATCTGGATGGAGCCGTCGCCGGCGATGTCGATGACCAGCCGGTCCGGAAAGCCCATCTGGGCGCCGATGGCCGCCGGGAACCCGAAGCCCATGGTGCCCAGGCCCCCGGAGCTGATAAACGACCGGGGCCGCAAAAACGTGTAGAACTGGGCCGCCCACATCTGGTTCTGGCCCACCTCGGTGGTGATGATGGCCTCGCCTTTGGTCAGCCGGGAGATGACCTCCACCACGTACTGGGGTTTGATCTTCTCGGCGTCGGGCGCATAGACCAGGGGTTTTTCCTCCATCCAGACGGCCAGCTGTTCCAGCCATTTGTCGTGGCTGGGCGCGGCCTCCGCGCCTTGGGGGTTCGACTCCAGGGTCTGGCGCAGGGCCGTGAGAAAGCTTTTGCAGTCCGCCACCACCGGGATGTGCACGGGCACGTTTTTCTGGATGGAGGTGGGGTCGATGTCGATGTGCACGATCTTGGCGTTTTTCGCGAATTCGCTGATCTTGCCCGTGACCCGGTCGTCGAAGCGGCTGCCGATGGCCAGGATCAGATCGGCATGGCTGATGGCCATGTTGGCGGCATAGGTGCCGTGCATGCCGAGCATGCCCAGCCACAAGGGGTCGTCGGCCGGAAAGCAGCCCAGGGCCATGAGCGTGGCCGTGACCGGCATGCGAAACGTCCGGGCCAGCCAGGTCAGGTCCTCGTGGGCTCCGGAGCTGATGACCCCGCCGCCGGCGTAAATGATGGGCTTTTTGGCCCGCCGCACCACGTCCGCCACCTTGGCCACCTGTTTGGAATTGGGGGTATAGGTGGGGTTGTAGCTGCGCATCTTGATGGTGTCCGGGTACTTGTACTCCGTGACCGCCTGCTGGACATCCTTGGGCAGATCGATCAGGACCGGCCCGGGCCGGCCGGTGGAAGCCAGATAAAAGGCCTCCTTGATGACCCGGGCCAGATCCCGCACGTCCTTGACCAGGTAATTGTGCTTGGTGCAGGGCCGCGTTATGCCCACGATGTCCACTTCCTGAAAGGCGTCGTTGCCGATCAGGGGTGTGGGCACCTGGCCGGTGATGATGACCACCGGCACGGAATCCATGTAGGCAGTGGCAATGCCGGTTACGGCATTGGTGGCGCCGGGGCCCGAGGTTACCAGGCATACGCCTACCTTGCCGGTGGCCCGGGCATAGCCGTCCGCGGCATGGATGGCTCCCTGCTCGTGCCGTACCAGGACATGCTGCAGGGGATAGCTCGGCAACTGGTCGTAAATATCGATGACCGCCCCTCCCGGGAAGCCGAAGATGACTTCCACGTCCTCGCGGCGCAAGGATTCCAGGAGGATTTGGGCCCCGGTGCGTTCCATCTTATTGCTCCTCCGCCTTCCGATATTTCACCAACAGCGTTTCGATGCGAGTCTTGCCGGCAAGCTTCTTTTTCTTGATTTCCTTAAGCTCGGTCTCTTCCGAAGGAGTACGGAAGGGCTTGCTCTCCATCTTTTCCAGAATCTTCTCGAACGCGACATGCTCCTCATACAGGCTTTTCAGTTCCGGGTCCGCCTCGCCGTACTTGGCAATGAGATCCAGATCGCGTTGGTCCATGGCAAAGACTCCTTGTTAACGGTTCTCGTCACATCCCATCCCGGCCACGGCGGACCAGTCGGGTTCGGACTCGGTCTCGATGCGAATCGTCTTTTTTCGGGATTTCTCCCCGGACACAATGGCCACCTGGCGGGGCCGAAGCCCGAGGCAGCCTGCCAAAAAAGCGGTCAGGGCGGCGTTGGCCCGGCCCTCCACGGCCTTGGCCCGAAGTTTTACCCGCAGCCGGTCCTCGGCCAAGCCGGCCAGGGCGTCCTTGGCCCCGCCCGGGGTGACCACGACCCGAAGGGTCCAGGCCCCGGGGCCGGCCGGGGCAACGAAGATCGGGGTGGCCACGCTCAAAGCCCTCCGGCCTCGCGGCACGTGAAATCTTCCTGGCCCGCTTGGCCGACGCCGCCATCGGCCTGGGCCGAGCGGTCCGCCGCGATCTTTCGGGTGGTCGGCAGCGTATCGCGCAGGGTCGTTTCCCGGGCCTGGTATTCGGCCACCTCCCGGCCCGGTTCCTCGATACGCCGGCCCAGAGCCGTCTTCTCCTCGGCCAGATAGCCGATGGTTTCGGCCGCCTCGGCCATGAGGCGGTCCACATCGTCCCGGCGGTAGCCGAGCAGGCTTTTGGAGAATTTCCGGTGGAGCAGATCGATCTTAGCGAAGGTCACGGCAATTGCGCCTGGCCTGGGGGCAGTGTCCGGGCCACCCGCCCCGGTTGAACCATTCCCGGCATGGGCAAGCGCGCATCCTCCCGACCCCTTGTCCGCTTACAAGTGCCCCAGCCCGCCCAGGCGCATGAGCGTGGGCACCAGGAACCATTGCAGGAATTGAATGGCCAACAGCACCACAATGGGCGTCAAGTCGAAGCCGCCGATCATCAGGAACGGCATCCACCGCCGGATTCGGTAAAAAACCGGATCAGTCATGGCCCGCAGGAACCGGACAATGGGATTGTACGGGTCCGGCCGCACCCAGGACAGCAATGCGGCGATGATAACTATCCAAAAATAAAGCGAAAGTACGATATTCAGGACCCTGGCCAGGGCCACAAAGAAAAATCCAATGATATCCATGCCCCTTCCTTTCAAAAAGACTCGACAACAACAGGCCGCGTTGCCAGAAACGTGGCACAGCGCCTGGCATTAATCAAGGAATTTCCAAGCCTCGGGCCAAGGGTCAAAGTCCCTGCCCGGGCAGCACTTCCTGCAGACAGCTCTGCAAGCCCTCGTAATTGGGTATATACATGGCGGCCAAAAGGCCCGGGTTCTTGTAGGCCCAAAACTGGACCCCGGCCGCCCGGGCCGTGCGTTCGTCCAGGGCCGAATCCCCGATATAGGCCACCGCTTCCTTGGACAGGTTCCAGGCAGCCAGAATTTTGTGCACGCCCTCGGGGTTGGGCTTGGGATGGCTCAGGCGTCCGGCGCTCACCACGGGATCGAAAAACCGCCCGATCTCGAAATGCGCCAACAGGCTTTCCGTGGTGGTGGTGCGGTTGGTGTTGACGGCCATGCGGATTCCCCGGCGCTTGAGGAGTTGCAGCAGGGGAACGAGCCCGTCTTCCAGATAGACGTAGGGCAGGATGTCGGCATACTGCAATTGCCGGCGGACCTCCTCGGCCTCCTCCAGGCGCTCGGGCGGAATGATGCGCGCCAGGCACTCGGCCACGGCATGCATGTGCACGTATTCTTCCTCTTCCGGGGTAATGGGCAACATGCCCAAGCCCTGACGGATCAGGTTGTAATACATGCGGTTGGCGTCCCGGGAGTCCACCAGCACTCCGTCGCAGTCAAAGATGATTCCCCGTATCCGGCGCAGGAAGTCCGGCGGCGAAATGTGGCTGCAAACGTACACCAAAGCCTCCTTATTCCATTTCTCCATCATGACGTCGGTTATGATGGAGAAACATATCCTGAGACCGCTGCACAATTCCTTGAGGTCTCTGAATTCTATCTTTTTGGTCTTTT
>CAZBER010000034.1:0-15548 GCA_964490985.1 uncultured Desulfovibrionaceae bacterium
CCCTTTGGTCGCCGAAGGCTTCAAAAACAACTCTTTTTGCAAGAGCCTCATATTACATTAATTTCTGCTTATACAGATTTCGAAGGCCCGGCACGAGCCGGGCCTTGGCCCTGAGGGCGGGGAGGGGGCATGGGCGCGTACAACCGTTTGGCCGACGCCGTGGCCGAGGTGCTGCGGGCCAGGAAGGCGGGCCGGGCCTTTGCCCCGGATCGCCTGGCCGTTCCCGTGCCCGGCGGGGTGCTGTTATGCATGCCGGCCGCGGACGGGGAGGTCGCCGTGGTCAAGACCATCACCGTGCACCCGGGCAACCGGGAGGCTCCGGTGATCCAGGGCGAGGTCACGGTGATCGAGGCGGCCACGGGCCGGCGGCTGGGCGTGCTGGACGGCCCGACCGTGACGGCCCGGCGCACGGCCGCGGTGAGCCTTTTGGCAGCGCGGCTTCTGGCCCCGGCTCCAAACGGACCGCTTTTGCTCATCGGGGCCGGGGTGCAGGCAGCGGCCCATGCCGAAGCCTTTACCCAGGGCCTGGGCGTGGGCGAGGTCATGATCGCTTCGCGCACGCAACCGCGCGCCCAGGCCCTGGCCGGGCGGCTGCGGGAGCAGGGCGTGGATGCCCGGGCCGTGGCCGACCCGGTCGAAAGCCTGGCCAAAGCGACGCTCATTGTCACGGCAACGACCAGCCAGGCTCCGGTCATCCCGAATGCCGTACGGGACGACGCCTTTGTCTCGGCCGTGGGATCGTTTACGCCCCAGGCGGCCGAGCTGCCGGCGTCCCTGGTGCGCCGGGCCAGGCTTTTTGTGGATGACAGGGAGTCGGCCCGGGTGGAAGCCGGCGATTTTTTGCAGGCCGGCGTGGACTGGAATGCGGTCACTGCCCTGGAGGACATCCTGGATGCGCCTCCGACCGGCCGCGGGCCCGTGGTTTTCAAGACCGTGGGCCATGCCCTATTCGACCTGGCCGCGGCCAAGCTGGCCTTTGCAGCCGCATCCCGGGCCTGAAGGGGTTTTGGACCGCCGCAGGCCTCTTCCCTATCCCTCCCCCTGGAACAGGGCCGCGCCCTCTTTGAGCGCCTCGGCCGTGCCGAGCACATACAGCCGGTCGCCGGCTTCCAGGGCAAAGGGACCGTCGGGATTGGGCACGAAATCCTGGCCGCGCCGGGCCGCGGCCACGGTCAGGTTGTGCCGCCGCCGCAAGCCCGCTTCTTCCAAGGTCTGCCCGGCCAGGGGCGAGGCCTCGTCCACGCTGAATATGGCCACGTGCAGGCCGGCCAGGGACTTGTCCGGCACGAAATGGACCATCTCGGCCAGGGAATCGGGCAGCATGCTCTTGTAGCCTTCGCGGCGGATGTCCTGGGCCATCTTTTCGATGTCGTCTCGCGGCACCATGAATTTGGCCAGCACCCGGGCGAAAATCACCAGCGACGCCTCGAACTCCTCGGCAATGACGTCATTGGCCCCCAGGTCCAGAAGCGGCCCGATCTCGGTGCCGAACCGGGTGCGGGCCACGATGTACAGGCTCGGGTTCTGCTTGCGGGCGACCTCCACGACGCGCCGGGCCGCGGCCGCGTCGGAGATGACCACGGCCAGGGCCTTGGCCTCGCGCACGCCGGCATGGATCAGGACGCCGGGCTTGGAGGCGTCGCCGAAGTGGATGGGCTCGCCCTTTTTGGCTTCGTTTCGCACCGTGTCCGGGTTCATTTCCAGGATGATGTACGGGATGCCCCCTGCCTTGGCCGCCCGGGCCAGCTGCCGGCCGCCGGCCCCGAAACCCAGGATGATCATGTGGTCGGCCAGGCCGGGCTGGGCCGGGGTTTCCGGGGCTTCGCAGGCCCCGGTCAGGCGGCAGATCCAGTCGGCCGCGTGAGGCGCCCAGGCAATGGCGAACGGGGCCAGGACCATGGTCAGGATGCTGGCGGCCAAGAAAAGCTGGTAGAAATGCTGGCTGAGCACGCCCTGGTCAAAGCCGGCCTTGGCCAGAATGAACGAGAATTCCCCTACCTGGCAAAGGGCCAGGCCCACCATGGCGGCGGTGCGGGTGGGATAGCCCAGGACCCGGGTGGCTGTGCCGGCCAGCAGGGCCTTTATGGCCAAAAGGGCCGCCGTGGCGGCCAGGATGGTGGGCAGATGGTCGAAAGCCAGGCGCACGTTGAGCAGCATGCCGATGGAGACGAAAAAAAGGGCCGTGAACACGTCCTTGAAGGGCAGCACGGCCTCGTGTACGCTTTCGCGATAATTGGAGCCGGACAGCAGCAGGCCGGCCAGAAACGCCCCCAGGGACAGGGACAGGCCGATGGCGGCCGTAAGCCAGCTTACGGCCATGCACACGCCCAGGGCGGTCAGCAGGAAGAGCTCCCGGCTCCTGGTGCGCACGATGGACAGCATGAGCGCAGGCATGAGCTTTCGCGAGAGCACCACGAGCAAGGTCAACACCACCGCGCCCTTGGCCGCCATGATGAGCACCGAGGCGGAAAAGCCGAAGGATTTTCCCGAAAGCAGCGGCACGAAAAGCATCATGGGCACGGCCAGCAGGTCCTGGAAGATGAGGATGGCCAGGCTCACCCGGCCATGGGGAGCCTCCATCTCGGCCCGTTCCTGCAGGGTCTTGAGCACAATGGCCGTGCTCGACAGGGCGGCCAGCATGCCCATGAGCACGGCCTGTCCGGCTTCGAATCCGGCCAGGCCGGCCAGCCCGTCGAACGCCAGCCAGGTGAGCAGCATCTGGGCCGCGCCGCCCAGAAAGACCGGGCGGCGAAGCCGCGACAGGTCCTCCAGGGACAGTTCCAGGCCAATGGTGAACAGCAGCAAAATGACGCCGATCTCGGACAGGATTTCGACATCATGGGCCGATCGGACCAAGCCCAGGCCATGGGGGCCGCACAGGACGCCGGTCAGCAGCAGGCCCACCAGGGCCGGGATTTTCAGGCGGTGACAGACCAGGATGACCAGCACGGCCAGGCCGAAAACAATAGTGATGTCGGGAAGAAGCGGTATATCCATACCGTATTATGAACAAAATGAAAGTGTTTGGGAAGAGGCAACGGCAGGGGTCGGGCCTGGCCGGAAAAATGGGATCAGGCTGCGGCCGGCCAAAGTACGGGCCGCGGCCAGGGAGCCGGAAAAAAACCGGAGCAGCGGATCGGGGATTCATCCTGGCTGCGGCCCGGGCCACGGCGTTTTCAGGTGAACATGTTGATGGAGCAGTTCTGGGCCAGCTTGAGGTAATCCTCGGCGGTCATGACCGTGACGCCTTCGACCAAGTCGTCCGGGGAAAGCCGCATCATGTCCATGGTCATCTTGCAGGCCACGAATTTGACGCCCTCGAGCTGGGCCATTTCCATGAGTTCTTCCACGTCGGGCACGCCGGCCTTGGCGATCTGCCGCCGCATCATGGCCGCGGCCAGGGTGGGCATGCCCGGTATGGCCCCAAGGAAGCCGGGCGGGTGGAACTTGAGCTTTTTCACATGGCCCTTGCGCAGGATATTGATGCCCATGAAGGTGTAAAAAACCGAAACCTCGCCGCCCAGGCGTCGGGCATTGATGCCCAGGATCAGGGGCGGATAGGCCCCGTCCAGGGTGCCGCGGGAACAGATGAAGGTCGATCGGGTGGAGGATTGGGTTGGTGTCTGGGACATGGGGTTGCCTCCGGTGAAATGGTTTGCCGGCGGTTTCGGCAGGCAGCCGGGCCGGGCGATTATGTTTACACTATGAACTATTTGTGGAAAAAAATTTTCCCGCGCCGTCCTCAGGCCGTGAGGTCGGATTTTACGGCCTCCATGCAGTGGCGCAAAACTTCCAGGGAGGCCAGCACGGCCTCGCGCTGCTCCGGAGCCACGCGGGTGAGCATGTTGCGAAACATCTCGTTCATGAAGGCGCGCACCTCGGCCCGGGCCCGGCGGCCGGCCGGGGTCAGGGTGAGCAGGGTGACCCGGGCGTCGGCCGGGTCGGGGTGCTTCTCGATGAGCCCTTTGCGGGTCAGTCCGGTGGTTACGGCCGTGACCCGGCTTTTGGTCACGCCCAGACGCCGGCCCAGTTCGCCCGGGGCCAGGTACCGGCTTTCGCCCAGGGCCAGAAGCGCCCGCAAGGCCGCCGGCGGCAGGCCGAAGAGCTCGCTTTGCAGGGCAATGCGGGCCTGGCAGCAGGCGAACAGGTTTTCCACGGCGTCCTGGAGTCGCTTGGCCTGGCGTTCGGTGAGCTCGGAGTCGGGGATGGCCGGCGTTTCATTCATGCTGTGAACCATATCGCCTGGCAACGGACCTGTCAAGGCGTTTGATTTCAACTGGTGTTGTGCCCAAATAAAATATTTCCTACGTAAAGACGAGAGAAAAGTGCTGTTGCCGGCGGGAAGGCCCGGGCGTCTTTCCGCCCCAGGTGGTTCACGCAAACGAGGAGTGGTGCATGCCCCATGATATCGATCTGATCCTGACCCTGACCGGCGGCCTGGTGGTCGCCCTGGCCCTGGGGCTGGCGGCCAAGCGGCTGCGGCTGTCGCCCATTGTCGGCTATCTGATGGCCGGTTTCCTGGTCGGCCCGTTTACGCCCGGATTCGTGGCCGACAGCGACATCGCCAACCAGTTCGCGGAAATCGGGGTGATCCTGCTCATGTTCGGGGTGGGCCTGCATTTCCATCTCAAGGACCTCCTGGCCGTGCGCCGGGTGGCCATTCCCGGAGCCGCCGTCCAGATCGCCGCGGCCACGGGCCTGGGAATCATGGTCACCGGGGCCCTTGGCTGGTCCCTGGCGGCGGGCGTGGTTTTCGGCATGGCCATTTCCGTGGCCAGCACCGTGGTCCTGACCCGGGTGCTGGCGGACAACCGCGCCTTGCACACCCCAAGCGGCCATATCGCCGTGGGCTGGCTCATCGTGGAAGACCTGTTCACCATCCTGGTGCTGGTGCTTTTGCCCGCGCTCCAGGGGATCATGGGCGGCTCGGGACAGGCGGGCGGCCCGGCCGGGGGAATCTGGACGACCCTGGGGCTGGCCGTGCTCAAACTCGCCGCCCTGGTGGGCGTGACCATGGTGGCCGGGCGCTGGCTTTTGCCGCGCTTTTTTTGGCTCGTGGCCCGCACCGGCTCGCGCGAGCTGTTCACCCTGGCCGTTTTGGCCTCGGCCCTGGGCCTGGCCGTGGGGTCGGCCCTGTTTTTCGGGGCTTCCATGGCTTTGGGGGCCTTTTTGGCCGGGATGATCGTGGGACAGTCGGATTTCGGCGCCCGGGCGGCCTCGGATGCGCTGCCCATGCGGGACGCCTTTGCCGTGCTTTTTTTCGTGTCCGTGGGCATGCTGCTGGATCCGTCTTCCGTGATTTCCCAGTGGCGGCTGGAGCTTGCCACTCTGGGCATCGTGCTTCTGGGCAAGCCCTTGGCCGCCTTTGTGGTGGTGCTGCTCCTGGGCCGGCCTTTGGAGGCGGCCTGCGCCGTGGCCGTGGCCCTGGCCCAGATCGGGGAATTCTCCTTCATCCTGGCCTCCCTGGCCACAGGGCTCGGCATCCTGCCGCGCGAGGCCTCCAACGCCCTGGTCCTGGCCTCGGTGGTGTCCATCATGCTCAACCCCTGGCTCTACCAACGCATTGCGCCGACCCTGCGCTGGCTCGAGGGCCGGGGACTGGTGCGGGCCGGGAAGCCGGCAGCCGCGGGAGACGTTTCCGAGATGGACGCGGCGGCCCACCAGGCCGTGGTCGTGGGATTTGGCCCGGTGGGCCGCACCCTGTGCCGCATCCTGGAGGACAACGGCATTCTGCCCGTGGTGGTGGAGATGAATGTCGAAACCGTGCGCAAGCTGCGGGATTCCGGCAAGGCAGCCATCCACGGCGACGCCTCGAACCGGGAGATTCTCAAGCATGCCGGCATCGACAAGGCGCAAAGCCTTCTGATCACGGCCAACGGCGACGCCACCACCGAGATCGTGGCGGCCGCCCGTGACCTGCGCCCGGGCATCCGGGTCATAAGCCGCGCCGGCTACCTGGGAGAGGCCAAGAATCTGTACCAGGCCGGAGCCTGCGCGGTCTTTTCCGGGGAGGGCGAAATCGCCCTGTCCATGACGGCCCACCTCATGCGCGAACTCGGGGCCACGGACGAGCAGATCGACCGGGAGCGCGAACGGGTGCGCCGGGAACTGTTCGACAAGGGGAATCCCGAGGCCTGCGACGAAGCGGAAGCGTGGCGTTCCTGAAAAGAACGCCGTGGTCAAAAGCGCTGTCCGGCAAACGGGTCAGGGCCGGCCGTGGGTGCGGTCCAGCCGCCAGGTCACCACGGACAGGACCAGGG
This sequence comes from uncultured Desulfovibrionaceae bacterium, assembly GCA_964490985.1. Lineage (GTDB taxonomy): Bacteria > Desulfobacterota > Desulfovibrionia > Desulfovibrionales > Desulfovibrionaceae > Solidesulfovibrio. The sequence continues at coordinate 6,261 of CAZBER010000034.1, forward strand.
CCACCACCAAAAGCCCGGCCAGCCAGCGAAAGACTCCGGCCACGCCCGCGGCCAGGGCCTCGGGCGGGGCATTGGTGAAGTCCGCCCGGGACGGCAGGTGCGTGGCGGACAGGACCAGGGAGGAAAAGATGGCTCCCACCAGGGGCAGGCCCGTGGATTGGCCGAAGACCCGGGCATAGTTGGCCAGGCCCGAGCCCACGCCCAGCCGGTGCCGGGGCATTTGCCCCATGATGGCCGTGTTGTTGGGGGCCTGGAAGATGCCGATGCCAAGGCCCACGGGCATGGTCCGCAGCAGATAGCCCCACCAGGGCGTATGGGCCCGAAGCGTGCCCAGGGCCAGACAGCCGCCGATGAGCACCACCAGCCCGGCGCAACTGATGCCCCGAGGACCGAAGCGGTCGGCCAGGGAGCCGGAAAAGGGCGCGGTCAGGGCCATGGAAGCTGGCAGGATCATCATTAAAAGCCCCATCTCCTCCACGGACCGGCCTTGGGCGCTTTGCAGGAAAAAGGGCATGATGAAACCGCTGGCCCCGGTAATGAAGACCAGGACGGACATGAGCAGGGGAAGGGAGATGAGCGGGTTGGCAAAAAGCGTCAGGTCGAGCATGGGCGCGGGAGCGCGCTTTTCCACGGCCACGAAGGCCAAAAGCCCGGCCAGGGACAGGGCCAGCATGGCCCAGGCGGCGTGGTCGGCCAGGCCGTATTTCTGCACCCAGGTCATGCCCATGGAATAAAGGCCCAAGGTCAGGCAGGCCAGGACCGCGCCCGGCACGTCAAAGCGCTCCCGGGCCTTGTGCGGCGGCAGGGAGGGCATGAAGCGGCGCACGATGCAAAGGGCCAGGATGCCCAGGGGCACGTTTAAAAGGAAAATGGCGCGCCAGTCGACAAGGCCGATGATGATGCCGCCCAGGGACGGGCCGAGCATGAGGCCCAGGGCCACGGTGCCGCCGATAAACCCCAATGCCCGGCCCCGGCCGGAGGGCGGGGCGATCTCGGCGACAATGGCCATGCCCAGCGACTGGGTCATGGCCGCGCCAATGCCCTGGGCGGCCCGGAAGGCGATGAGCCAGGAGACCCCCGGGGCCAGGCCGCAGCACAGCGAGGCCACGATGAAAAGCGACAGCCCGGCGGTAAAAATGCTTTTCTTGTCGCGCATGTCGCCGAAGCGGGAGACCAGCAGGAGCAGACAGGCGATGACCAGGATATAGCTCAGGATGACCCACTGGATGGTGGCGAAGTCGGTATGCAGGCGCGCCACCAGGGTGGGCAGGGCCACATTGACGATGCTCATGTCCAGGGTGGCCATGAAGACCATCATGTTCACCCCGAGCATGGCCAGGCCGGGGCGGGGATGGCCGTCTCCGGTCGGGGGAGCGGCAACAGGGGCTTGCGTCATGGGAAAAGGCATCCTTGGCAAAAGGCGATCCGCCTTCCCTATCCCAAAGCCGGCAACGGGAAAAGGGGGCGGCGGGCCGGGGCGCTTCAATCGGTTGCCAGATAGGCGGCAATGCTGTCGGCCAGTTGCGCATAGGCGGCGTTTTGCCGCGTCAGGTCCGTGTGCGACAGGCGGTAGCGTAGATACGAGGCAATGCGCCGCGCCTCCGGCTGATTTCCCTGGTCCAGGCGGATCTGGAAAATCCGGAAAAAGGCCTCAATGGTTTCCAGGCGCTTGACCGAGGCATAAAGCGCCTCCAGGGCCTTCGAAGGGCAGCCGGCCTGGTGGAGGCTTACGCCGAGCAGAAGCCACGATTCCTCGGACTGCGGGGCCTGCATGACAAAGGCCTTGGCCAAGGCCACGGCGCGTGCCGCGTGGCCGGCGCGCAGGGCGGCGTCGATCTTTGCGACCAGGGTTTTTCGGGAAGAGCGCGCCGGGGCCGGCCGGGCTGGGCCGGCCCCGGGCGGCAAGGGAAACCTGGCGGCCAACTCCTGGTCCAGGGTGCGGGCGCGGCGGCTCTGGTCGTAGAACTGCTCCAAGCCGTACTTCATGACCCCTTTGGGAAAATCCGCATGGCCGCGCTCCAGCTTTTCGCAGAAATCCTGCTGCGAGCGGTAGAAATAGTGGTTGATGCGGGCCAGGTCTGCGGCCACGGGAGAAAACGGCCCGAACACGGGTTCCTGCCGCTCGTTGACGCAGTAATTTCCGGCTGTGTAATGAAAATGATGCACCCCGGCCGGGGCAGCGGTCCGCTTGGGCTGCACCAGGCTTTTGATCAGGCAGTTTTCGCCGTGCTCCAGGGGAAAGCGCTCCTGGTAGCACTGGGTCTGCAATCCCTTGGGCCGCGTCAGATGGCCGCTGGAGCCGAAGATGACGCAATTGACGGCCACGCCGGCAAAAGCGTCGAAATCGATCAGAAACTCCCGGAAATCCGCATGTTGCCGGGGAAACAGGAACTCGTCGCAATCAATGAATCCCAGCCAGGAGGACCGGGGGCCGTAGGTCTCCAGGCAGTGGTGGTAGGCCGCAAGCTGCCTGGCCTGGCCCGGGAAGTCGATGACCGTGGCCTGGCCGCTGTCCACGAACTCCCTGAGGATCTTTCGGGCGGGAACGGCGGATTCGTTGTCATAGACATGGAAATGTTCGACCCCGACCAGCAGGTGGTGGCGCACCCATTCGTGGAGGTAGAGGCCCTCGTTTTTGACGATCGCGCAAAGACTCAGGAAGTGCATGGGATGTGGCCGCGAATCCGGGTTTCAGACGCCGCGTTTTTGCGCCTGGCGGGGATTGAGCCCCTGGGGGTCGAGCCCGGCCCCGGCGTCGTAGATGCCCACCACCGCGTCCAAAAGCACCATGCCCCGGGCGCGGTGGGCGTAGCGGCGGATGTTGCGGTAGTCGGATTCATAGCCGCCCTCGTCGCGCCAGCCGCCGCAGCGCGTGGCCACCAGGTCCCGGGAGAGGCACAGGCACAGGGGATCGATGTTGCCCTGGCGCACGGCTTTTTCCGCCGGCTCGCCGGGCACGGGGATGGTTTCGACGGCAAAGGCCCGGCTCACGTCCACCCGGCCGATGAGCATTTCCTGGTCCAGGTGCGGCAAAAAAAGGGCCAGGGCTTCGGGCGCATAGGCATTGTCGTCGTCCAGAAAAAGGAGATGGCTTCCCCTGGCGATGCGGATCAGCCGGTCGCGGATGACGTTGCCGAATTCCCCGGCCTTGGGAAAATCCACGCACCGGATGGGCAGAATGGTCCGGGGGCGCTGGCCGGCCACGCCGTCAAAGCCCACCAGCCATTCCACCTGGCTGAGCTTAAGGCCCGCCCGCCGGGCCGCTTCCTCCAGGCTTTGGCCTGCCTGGGCCAGCGCCCGCGGCCGCCTGCCGCAACTGGGCGTTATGGCGCTAAAAAGTATCTTCATGCGGGCTGCTTTTCCCGCTCGTGCTCGAGCCAACTGCCCAGCCGGTCGCAGGCCGCCTCGATCTCGGCCGCCTCAGCGCCGTAGGAGAGGCGCAGGCTCTGGGCTCCGCCCGGACCGAAGCTGTCGCCCGGGATGGTGATCAGGTGGGCCTCGCGGATCAGCCGGGTGGCCACCTCCATGGGGGTCACGTCCAGGGTGTAGCGGGCCATGACGTAAAAGGCTCCGGACGGGCGGGCATAGGAAATCAGGGGGGACATGGCGTCCAGGCGTTGCAGGATCAGGTCGCGCCGGCCGGACAGGGCCTTTTTGAAGTCGCGGTAGACGTGCTGGGGGCCGGTCAGGGAGGCCAGGGCCGCGATCTGGGCCGGGGTGGGGGCGCAAATGGCCGTGCAGTCGTGGATTTTGAGCATCTGGGCCATGATGGGCTCGGGCGCGAAGGCAAAGCCCACGCGCCAGCCGGTCAGGGCGTAGCGCTTGGAAAAGCTGCCCACGGCCACCAGCCGGTCCCGCAGTTCCGGCAGGCTGGCCAGGGAAAAGGCCGGGCCGTCGTAGGCCAGGGCGTCGTAGGTGTCGTCGCAGATGACCGTAAGGCCGTAGCGCAGGGCAATGTCGGCCACGGCCAGGAGGTCGTCTTGGGCAAAGACCGCGCCCGTGGGATTGTGGGGCGAATTGATGATAATGGCTTTGGTGCGCTCGGTGATGGCGGCGGCCACGGCGTCCGGGTCAAGGCTCCAGTCGGCGCGGCGCAGGGGGGCGAAGGCCGGCTTGGCCTCGGCCAGCAGCACCTGCTCCACATGGGAGGGGTAGAAGGGTTCGGGGATGACCACCTCGTCCCCGCGATCGCACAGGGCCAGCACGGCGCACAGCAGCGCCTCCATGCCGCCCACGGTGATGACGATTTCGGTCTCCGGGTTGGCTGCCAGACCTTTTTCCTCGGCCAGGCGTTCGGCCACCACCTGGCGCAGCTCGCGCATGCCGGGCTGGAGGCTGTATTTGCCGGCCGAGGCGGACTCGCGCAGCGCCCGGCACACGGCGTCCACCACATGGGGCGGGGTGGCGAAGGAGGGCACGCCCTGGCCCAGGGACACGCAGCCGTCAATGCCGCAGGCGATCATGGGCATGAGCTTGGTGGCGGAAATCTTGATGTCCTGGGCTCGTCGGCTGAAGGCGAGAGGGGCGCGTATCACGGCAGGCTCCTTAAAAAACGCTTGCGCCGGTAGTGAGCCGGGGTCACGGTGCCGCCGAGGCGGGTTTGCCCGGCGGAGGTGGGGATGTTTCGTGGAGTTGTTTTAGCGGTTTGCTCGTCGATCTGCTATGGCCTTGGTCCGGTCATCTACAAATTGGGGTTTCAAACCGGGCTGACGCCGGCCGACCTGCTCACGTCCCGGTTCGTGGTGGCCACGCCCCTGCTCTTCCTGTACCTGGGCGTAACCGACCCTGGACTGCTGCGCTGCTCCTGCGGCACGCTGTGGCGGGCGGCCCTGGTGTCGTGCCTGTTTTACGCTCCCCAGACCGCTTCCTTTGCCGCGGCCCTGCAATACATCCCGGCCGCCACCAATTCCCTGATCCTCTATTTCTATCCGCTTACGGTGACGCTTTTCGCGGCCGCTTTCTGGGGCTTTACCCTCGACCGCGTCGTGGTGGCGGCCCTGGCCTGCGTGGGCGTGGGCGTGGCCTGCGTGTCCACGGACGCCTTCCGGGGCGGCCTGGACATCCGGGGGCTGGGATTGGCCGGGCTCACCATGCTGTGCTACAGCGGCTACCTGCTCACGTTGCAGCGGTTTTTGCAGCGCGAAAAGCCCCTGACCTTCACCTGCTACGTGTTCGTCTGCATGACCGTGCTGTACGGGGTTTTCAAAAGCCCCACGGCCATGCTCGGCTACAGCGCCGGCCAGCTCACCTGGGCCGTGGCCGCCGAGCTTTTCCCCACGGCCCTGGCCGTGCCGCTTCTCTACAAGGCCATCGAGCGCATCGGCAGCGCCTATGTTTCGATCTTTTCCACCTTCGAGCTGGTGGCCACCCTGTCCACGGCCGCGCTGTTTCTGGGCGAGCCCATAAGCCTCCTGCAAGTGGCGGGCATGGCGGCCATCATGGCCGGGGTGGCCCTGCCCAACGTGCGCCTGGCCAGGCAGGCGCGCCAGGCAAAGACGCAAACGGCTACGGGCTCGTGACGATTTTCGGGGGCGCGGCCGGAGCGGGCTTGTCGGCGCCCAGGGCCTTTTCGAATTCCGACACCGCATACCCGGAAATGACGACGCCGTTGATCACGGTCAAGGGCACGCCCTGCTTGCCGTATTGCCTGAACCGCGCGGCCGCGGCGCTGTCCTTTTCGATGTCATAGGTCGTATAAGGCACGCCCTTGGCCTGGAAGTAGGCAATGGTTTTTTTGCAGTACGGGCACCAGCTCGTGACGTAGATTTCCACGCTCGGCTGGGATGCGGCCATGGCCGGGCCGTGGCCGGTAACCAGGACGGTCAGGCTCAGGGCCAGGGCCGCAAGCAGGCTGCGCGTCGGGGAAAGGGGATGTCGGGGCATGGCGGCCTTCCGGGTAAAGGGGAACGGGATGCTTGGTGGTACGGGGGAAGGGCGGGCGGCGTCAAGGCGCGTTTACGGCTGCGCCCCGGGTTCGGGAAAGACCTTGCCCGGATTGAGCACGCCCCTGGGATCGAACAGCGCCTTGACGCCCTGCTGCACCGCCAGGCTGCGCGGGGACAGCTCCATGCCGATAAAGGGCTTTTTGGCCACGCCCACGCCGTGCTCGCCGGACATGGTGCCGCCAAGGCCAAGCACCACGGTGATCAGGGCTTCGGCGCAGGCCATGGCCCGATCCCGGCTTTCGGCCTCGCCCGTGATGTTCACGTGGACGTTGCCGTCCCCGGCATGGCCAAAGGCGTAGACCGTAAGGCCGAAGCGCTCCCCCAGCCCGGGCAGCTCGCCGATGAGGTCCGGGATGCGGCCGATGGGCACCACCACGTCCTCGGGCACGAAGACCGGCGCGCTTTCGTGGATGCGCAGGGAAATCTGCCGCCGAATGTCCCACAGGGCCAGGCGGTGGGCCTCGTCTGCGGCCGGCAGCACGGCGGTGGCCCCGAAATCCCGGCACACGGCCGCGATGCGGCCGATGTCCCGGTCCGCCTGGTCCGCGTCGCCGTCGGCTTCCAAAAGGAGCAGCGCGGCCTCGGGGCCGGGCAGGGCAAAGGGCAGGGCCTTGGCCACCAGGCCCAGACAGGCCCGGTCCATGAGTTCCACGGCCGACGGCGTAACCCCGCTGGTCATGATGGCCGAAACGGCCCGCACCGCGGACCGGGCGTCCGGGAAGAGCGCGGCCACGGCTTTGACCTCGCGCGGATGGGGAATGAGCTTTACGGTCAGTTCGGTGATGACGCCCAGGGTCCCTTCCGAGCCGACCAGAAGCCGGGTCAGGTCGTAGCCCACCACGCCCTTTCGGGTCTGGACCCCGGCCTTGATGCGTTCGCCGTCCGGCAGCACGGCCGTAAGCCCCAGGACATAGTCCCGGGTCACGCCGTACTTGACGCAGGCCGGCCCGCCGGCGTCCGTGGCGGCATTGCCGCCCAAGGTGCAGGTGTCCAGGCTGGCCGGGTCGGGCGGATAGAAAAGCCCCACGCTCCGGGCCGCGTCGCGAAGCGTTTTGGTCACCACCCCGGGCTGCACCACGGCGATGAGGTTGTCCGTATCAATGGCCAGGATGCGGTTCATGGCGGCGATGGACAGGGCCACGCCGCCGCCCGTGGCCACGGCCCCGCCGGACAGGCCCGTGCCGGCCCCGCGCGGGGTCACGAAAAAGCCGTATCGGTTGGCCAGGCGCAAAAGCGTGGCGATCTGCGAAGCGTCCCGGGCCGAAAGCATGGCCTCGGGCCGGCCGGTCAGGCCGGATTCGTCGGCGGCCACGGCAGCCAGGTCAGGCGGGGCGACGGAGAATCCCTGGCCCAGTTCCCGGCCCAGTGCAGCCAGCAGGGCGGCGTCCATGGCTTGTATCACGTCCTCGAAACCTTTATAGATAAAAATTCGTTAACATACTGTTTCCCTTAAAAAAAGTGATATTTTTTAAGGGCGCGGCTAATCCTTTTTGCTTTCGAAGCCCGGAATCTCCAGCTTCTTTTCGATCCAGCGCAGCAGCAGCGTGGCCAGGGTCACCAGCACCAGATAGTAGATGCCCACCACCACGAACACCTCGGTGTTGCGGAAGGTGGACTTGGCCAGACTGCGGCCCATGCCCGTGAGTTCGTTGACCGTGATGATGGAGGCCAGGGACGAATACTTGATGAGGTAGATGATCTCGTTGCCGCACCCGGGCAGGGCCCGGCGAAAGGCCTGGGGCAGGACCACGGAGGTGATGGTCTGTAGCGGGGTCATGCCCAGGGCCTGGGCGGCCCGCAACTGGCCGCTCTTGATGGAGAGCAGGCCTCCCCGAATGTACTCGGACTGATAGGCCCCGCTGCACAGGGCAAAGCCGATGACGGAGGCGGCCACCGGAGACAGGACCAGGCGGAAATCGCCGATCTGCAGATAGGGCAGGGCGAAGTACCAGAAGTAAAGTTGCACCACCAGCGGCGTGCCCCGGAAAAGGGACACGTAAAAATCCGTCAGCCAGGCCAGGGGCCTGGCCCCGTACACCCGGACCGTGCCGGCCGTGATGCCGATGGCCACGCCCAGAAGCGAGGCCGGGACAATAAGCGTGATACTCGCCCACAGCCCGGCGTCGAGGGCCGGAATGATGCGCTGGACGGCGAAGCTGAAGAACTCGTGCATCAGGACGCGTCCGCGGCCAGTTCGGTCAGCTTGGCGCAAAACGCCTGGGTGCGGCTGCCGGAATCCTTGGCCAAAAGCGTTGACGGCGCGCCGCGCTCCACAATGCGGCCCTTTTCCATGAACAGGAATTCGTCGGCCAGGGACGCGGAAAAGCTGATCTGGTGCGTGGCCATGAGCATGGTCATGCCCTCGTCGGCCAGATCCCGGATCACGGCCAGGACCTCGCCGATGAGTTCCGGGTCCAGGGCCGAGGTGGGCTCGTCCAGAAGCAGGGCCTTGGGGTCCATGGCCAAGGCCCGGGCCACGGACACGCGCTGCTTCTGGCCGCCGGAAAGTTGGGCCGGATAAAGCGAGGCCTTGTCCGCCAGCCCCACCCGGGACAGCTCTTCCATGGCCCGGTTCGTGGCCGCGCGCTTGTCCATGCCCTTGACCTTGATAAGGGCCACGCGCACGTTCTCCATGGTCGAGAGATGGTCGAACAGGTTGAAATCCTGAAAGATCATGCCCACCTGCTGGCGCAGGGCCAAAAGCGCCTTGCGGCTCTTGCCGTCCACGGCCTTGCCGTCGAGAAAGACCTGGCCCGAATCCGGGGGCAACAGGAAATTGATGCACTGCAACAGCGTGGACTTGCCCGCCCCGGACGGGCCGATCAGCACCTTGAGGCGGCCCTTTTTGACCGACAGGGACACATCGTCGAGGATGCGGTGCCCGCCAAGGGTCTTGACGATGTTCTCCACGCGCAAAATGGCCTGATCATCCATGCTACAAGGTCCCCTGGTGCGCGTATCCGGGGATGCGCACCTTGGCTTCGAGGCGTTTGAGGGCCTTGATGCCGGCCCAGGTCAGAAAGAAAAAGAGCCCTCCGGCCAGAAGCGACAGGGGCAGGGGCTGATGCGTGGTGGCGGCCACGGAGCGGGTCCGGGACATGACTTCCAGCACGCCGATGGTAAAGGCCAGGGCCGAGTCCTTGAGCAGTATGGAGTATTCGTTGGACCAGCCCGGGATGGAAAGCCGCAACGCCTGGGGCAGGATGATGGACCGGATGGCCGTGGTATCGCTCATGCCCAGGGCCCGGGCGGCCTTGAGCTGGCCCGGGGGCAGGCTTTTGATGGCTCCCCGGAAAATCTGGGACTGGTAGGCGGCGCTGGTCAGGCCCAAAACCACCACGGC
>CAZBER010000034.1:15578-18463 GCA_964490985.1 uncultured Desulfovibrionaceae bacterium
AGAAACGACAGGGCCGGCAGTTCGCTCAAGCAGGCCATGATGCCGTAATAAAAAAGGTAGAGCTGCACCAGGATGGGCACGCCCCGGAAAAGCCAGACATAGGCGGACACGAACCGGCGCAGGACCGGGCCGCCGTAGACGTGGCTCACGGCCAGGGGGATGCCGAGCACGAGCCCCACGGCCATGGCCCCGATGATAAGCCCTGCCGTCCACCACAGGCCGCCCAGGATGTAGGGCAGGGCCTGCCAGGAGGCCAGAAGGGCGCTGGTGAATCCTTCCATGAAAATGGTACGTCCGGATGGGATGTTCCACTGTCCGGGCCGGCTGCGCGGCCCGGACAGCAGCGGGTGGTTTTGGAGACTAGAGACCGTACTTGGTCTTGAGTTCCTGCCAGTAGGGGTCGGCCATGAGCAGTTTGAGGCCCTTGTTGAGCTTGTCCAGAAATTCCGTGTCTTCCTTGCGCACGGCATAGCCGTACTTCTCGGGCGGGGCGTCGAAGGTGCCGGCGATCTTGAATTTGCCGTTCTTGACGGCTTCCTTGGCAATGGTGCTGTCCATGCCCGAACCGGCGATGCGGCCGATTTTGAGGTCTTCCATGGACAGGTCCGTGGAATCGTAGGGCACTGCCTCGAACTTGTATTCGGGCTTGGCGGACAGCTCTTCCAGCAGCTTGGCCGTGACCGTGCCGCGCTGCACGCCGATCTTTTTGCCGGACTTGAGCATTTCCGGCAGGGTGGCCTTCTCGTCTTGGCCCACCACCAGCACCTGGGTGACTTCGTAGTAGGGGATGGTGAAGTTGACGATCTTGGCCCGTTCGGCCGTGGCGCTCATGCCCGAGGCGATGACGTCGATCTTTTTGGCGGTCAGGGCCGGAATGATGCCGTCCCAGTCCATGGGCTGGTGCTTGACCGTAAAGCCCATTTTCTTGGCGATCCAGTCCAGGGACTCCACATCGAAGCCCGAGGGCTTGCCGTCCTTGTCCACGAAGCCGAAGGGCGGAAAGCCGAAGTCAATGCCGTTGATGTAGGTTTTCTCCTCGGCCAGGGCCAAGCCGCCGAAACACAGGACAAAGGCGGCCAGGGCGGCCAGAAGAAGGCCAAGACGCTTGCGCATGGTTCGCTCCCGGGGTTTGAGGTGGCGCACAAGGGGACCGCAGCCGTTTCCGAGAACGCCGGATGTCCCGGCGTTGGCTGGCTTTTTTCAAGGGCGAAAGACCGTCACCGGATAGCAGAGAAGCCCCGGCCGATCAAGGCCGGCGCGGCCAGGCAGGCGCGACAAGATGGGAACGGATGCGATGGAGGCGGCTACAGGGCCATGGCCCCCAGGACCCGGTTGCGGCCGGCCAGCTTGGCTTCGTAGAGCTTGCGGTCGGCCATGCCCACCAGGGACCCGGGCCGCTGCCCCGGCCGGGGCACGGCCGTGGCCGCCCCCAGGGTCACGGTGACCGTGTCGCAGGCGTCAGAGCCCGGATTGTCCAGGCAAAGGGCCGCCACGGCCAGACGCATGGATTCGGCCAGATGCAGGGCTCCGGACAAGGAGGTGTCTTCCAGCACCACGGCGAATTCCTCGCCGCCGTAGCGGGCGATCAGGTCGCCGGGCCGCTTGAGCACCGAGGCCAGGGCCTTGGTCACGGCACGCAGGCATTCGTCCCCGGCCAGGTGGCCGTGGGTGTCGTTGTAGGCCTTGAAACAGTCGATGTCGGCCATGATGACGGAAAGCGGGGCGGCGCTTCGCGCCGACTGCCGCCAGGCCCGGTCCAGACAGTCGTCGAAGCGGCGGCGGTTGGCGATGCCGGTCAGGCCGTCGCGCATGGACAGGGTTTCCAGCAGGTCGCCCCGGCGCTTGAGCTCCACATGGGTGCGCACCCGGGCCTGGACAATGGGGATGCTGATGGGCTTGACGATGTAATCCACCGCGCCGATGGCCAGGCCCAGGGTTTCGTCGGCCACATTGCCCTTGGCGGTCAGGAAAATGACCGGGATATGCCGGGTGGACGTGGCGGCCTTGAGCCGGCGGCAGACCTCGTAGCCGTCCATGTCGGGCATGAGGATGTCCAGGAGCACCAGGTCCGGCGGGGTTTCATGCACCAGACGCAGGGCTTCCGGGCCGCTGTTGGCGATGCGCACGTCGAATTCGCTGCGAAGGCTCTCGGTGAGGATGGCCAGGTTGGAAGGCGCGTCATCGACGACCAGAAGCTTGGCCGGGGCATTCGGCATTTCCATGGAGCAGCCTCCACATTCGAGACGATACGCCTGCTCTAGCGCCCTCGGGCCGCAAGTGCAAGGCCTGTCAGGCTTTGTTGGCTGTCCGGCGGTTGGTCAGCCAGACGCCGCCGAGCACCAGCATCCCGCCTGTGGCCAGGGACGGGGCCAGGGGCTCGCCGAGCACCAGCCAGCCCAGAAAAACGGCCGTCACCGGCACCAGGTTGATGAACACCCCGGCCTTGGTCGGGCCAATGGCCCGCACGCCTTCGTAATACCAGGAAAATCCGAATCCCGTGGCCAGGATGCTGAAAAAGGCCAGGCAGGCCCAGGCCAGGGGGCCGGCGGCGCGGATGTCCTGGATAAGGCCCATGGCCAGGGCCGGGGGCAGGAGCATGAGCGCGCCCAGGATGCACGACCAGGTCACCGAGGCATAGGGCGGCACCCGTTCCATGGCCTTCTTGCCGGCCAGGGTATAGGCCGCCCAGGTCAGCACGCAGCCGAAAATGAGCAGGTCCCCGGTGGAAAGGCCGGTGGCGGCCAGGGCCAGGGGATTGCCGCCGGAAACAATGACCGCAACCCCGCCAAAGGACAGGACAATGCCCAGGACCTTGGCCGGGTTGAAGTGTTCCTTGAACAATATTCCGGAAAAAAGGGCCACCACCGAGGGGATGCAGGCCACGA
>CAZBER010000034.1:18473-41880 GCA_964490985.1 uncultured Desulfovibrionaceae bacterium
GGCGGGCACGGTTTTTAAGCCCGCGAAAAAAAGCGCGTTGTAGGCGAAGATGCCCGTGGCGGCCAGAAGCAGCAGCCAGGGCAGGTTGGCCCGGCTGAGCCTGGGCACGCGGCCCTCGATGCGGGCGGTCAGGAAAAAAAGGAAGACCGAGGCCAGGGCAAAACGCAAAAAGGCCGCGGAAAACGGCCCCATGTACCGGCCGAGGATGCGTCCGGCCACCCAGGTGCCGCCCCAGAGCAGGGCCGAGCCGATGAGTTTGCAGTAAATGCGCGTCACGTGATCCCCCTTGCCCGGACGGGGACCCGGTGTTGGCACAAGAAGAAGCGAATGTCACGCCGGGCGGCGTTGAGGTGGCCGGATGTTTGGAGTAGGCTTGGGGCAAGGCCTGGAGGGTTCATGGACGCCATGAATTTCAATTTCCTGTGCGACGAGCCGCCCCCGCCAAGCAAGGCGTCGGTCGGCATCATCGGAGCCGGCCCCTCGGGGCTGGCCGCGGCCGGCTACCTGTCGTGCCTGGGGCACGCGGTGGAGGTCTACGACAAGCTGCCCAAACCCGGAGGACTCATGCTTTTCGGCATCCCGGGCCACCGCATCCCCAGGCAGCGCATCGAGGCCGGCACCTTGCGCCTGGCCCGGCGCTACGGCGTGGTGTTTCACTGCCGCACCAAAATCTGCTGCAGCGCGCCGCTTTTCGAGGAGGAAGGCGACCATTTCTGCGCCGATGTCAAGGGCCTGGGCGACCTGGTCAAACGCCATGACGCCATCATGATCGCCACCGGCTCCTGGCGCTCGCGAAAACTCGGCATCCCGGGCGAGGCGTTGCCGGGCGTGCTGTCCGGCCTGGAATTTCTCTTCCCCATCCGGGCGGCCCTGTACAGCGCGCCCAACGTCAAGACGCCGGACGTGGCCGGCAAGCGGGTGGTGGTCATCGGGGCCGGCCACTCGGCCGTGGACGTGGTGCACAGCGCCGTGGCCCTTGGGGCGGCCTCGGTGGACCTCCTGTACCGCCGCTCCCGGCACGAGGCCCCTTGCGGCGGCTTCGAGGTCGAACGCATGGAAGCGGCCGGCGCGGTGTGGCGCGAACTGGTCACGCCCGTGCGCATTCTGGGAACGGACCGGGTGGCGGGCATCGAATTTCGCCAGAAAGACCTGGGGCCGCCGGATGCCGACGGCCATCGCTGCGCCCTGCCGGAAAGCGACCGCCTGGTCAGCCTGGACGCCGACCTGGTGGTGGCGGCCATCGGCGAGGTGGCCACCCCGCCCTTTGCCAAGGAGCTTGGCCTTGAATCCGTGCGCAAGGGCGAGGTGCGCTGGCTCAACATGACGGCCATCGAAAACGTGTTCGTGGCCGGCGACGCCCTGACCGGGCCGAGCAAGATCGGCAAGGCCATCTATTCCGGGCTGCGGGCCGCCCGGTCCCTGGGCCACTGGCTGGAGCTCAAGGCCCAGAACCGCCAGACCGAATTCGCCGGCGACGAACGCATCAGCCGCGAGGCCGACCGCTTCCCGGGCGGCGGCTTCAAGGACGCTCCCCGGGTGCGGGAATGAAGAGCCGGGGAAAAACTTTTTGAAAAAAGTTTTTCCCCGAACCCCTTTTCAAAAACTTTCAACGAAGTGGCGCAACGGCGACAGGCGGTTGGAAGAAACAGGGAGCGCGGGGAAATGGGAGAACAGAAGACGCTTTATGTCGACTACTCGAAATGCATCGGCTGCGAGACGTGCGAATACGTCTGCCGGTTCGTGCACGACATGCCGCGCATCCACATGATCCGGGCCGCCTCGGGGCTCATGGCCCCACTGTACTGCCGGCACTGCGCCGAGCCCAACTGCGCCAAGGTGTGCAAGCGCGGGGCCATCGTCCGGGACGTGGACGGGGCCATGGTCCTGCAGACCATGCTCTGCCGGGGCTGCGAGTCGCGCCAATGCATGCTGGCCTGCCCGTACATGGCCATCTTCGAGACCGACAAGGGCGTCATGGTGGTCAAGTGCGACCTGTGCGCCGGCCGGCGGCAGGTGGGCCTGGCTCCGGCCTGCGCCGACATGTGCCCGTGCGGCGCGATCCATTACGCCGGTCGGGAGGACATCCCCGGCCTGGAAACGCCCGAGGCCCGGCAGGCCGAGGACCGGGTGCTGGCCTGCTTCCGGCCCGGCCGCTCCGGCCCCAAGGCCGGCGGCTCACAGTGAGGGCGGCCCAAACCCCTTGACCCGGGCTCCAAAGCGCGGCACCCCATCCCAAGCGGCGGCACTACCTGCAACCGGCCGGACGATGCGGAAAACACGGCCCAATTGCGGCAGATCGGAGGTTTGGGTGAACGAGGAATCGCTTTCCGGCGCGGCCAAGGCCGAGGCCATCCATCAGGCGGCCCTGGAGGCCTTGGAGCGCAAGGAACTGGACGCGGCCAAGGCGGGCTTTGCCAAGGCCCTGGAGGCCTTTGAAAGCCTTGGCGACAAGGTGGGCGCGGCCATGACCCGCCACAACCTGGGCCTGACCAGCCAGGAGGCCGGCGACTTGAGCAGCGCGCGGCAGTGGCTGGAGCAGTCCCTGGCCATCAGCGAAGCCGAGGGCCTGGAGGGCGGCATTGCCGTCACCAGCCACCAGCTCGGGGTGGTGGCCCAGCTGGCGGAAGAATATCCGGCCGCGCGGCAGTGGTTTGAGCGGGCGCTTTCCCTGGAGGAAAAGCACGGCAACGAGCTGGCCGTGGCCATGACCTGCCACCAGTTGGGCATTGTCACCCAGCTTTGCGGCGACAAGGACGGGGCCATTGCCTGGTATGAGCGGGCCGTGGAGACGTTCGAGCGCCTGGGCGCGGCGGACCATGCCGGCAAGACGCGAAAGTTGTTGGATTATCTGACGAATTTCGAACGCAAGGGAAACCACGAAGGCCATGCCGGCCCCTGCGGCCGGCTCAACTAACGCCGGACATCGCACGCGGCGGGAGGAAACTCCCGCCGTTTTTCGTATCTGCTCCTCGCGCTTTGGCCTTGCGCATTGACACACCATTTGCAGCGTCTTACGTTTGTCTTGGTAAGACGACAGGAGGCGCGCCATGAGAACCGTGGAAACCGTGCGCATATCCACCAAGGGGCAGGTGGTGATTCCCAAGAAAATCAGGGAGTCGCTTCGGATAGAACCAGGGACCTGGCTTGAGGTCAGGATGGAAGACGGAGACGTGGTGCTGCGGCCGGCCGAGAAATCGCCGCTTGAGTGGCTCAAGGGTTGCGCCAAGGGCCAGCCGCTGCTGGACGACCTGGAACGGGAACACGCCGATGAACTCGCCAAGGAAGCTGGTTCTTGATTCCTGGGCCGTGCTGGCCCTGTTGCAGGACGAAGCCCCGGCCGCCGATGCCGTGGCGGGGCTGATACGGCAAGCGGAAGCGGGAACGCTTGCGCTGCACATGTCCTGGATTAACCTCGGCGAGGCTTATTATGCGCTTCGCCGGCGCAGGGGAGAGGACATGGCCGAGGCCATGGTCAAAATGGTGGCCCGGCTGCCCGTAAGGTTGCACGAAGCGGATAGCGCGGCAGTGCTCCACGCCGCCCGCATCAAATCCGAACAGCGCATTTCGTATGCCGACGCCTTTGCCGTGGGACTGGCTGCATCCCTTGGCGGCGCGGTGGTCACGGGCGATCCGGAGATCGTGGCCCTGGCGGGCGTGGTGGCGGTGGAGCGGCTGGAAAGAGAGCGAACCTAGGCTCAAGCCAAAGAGGCCGGGGATGGATGCCCGGCCTCGCAAAACGTCCTTTCTACAATATCTGCTCCAGAAACTTCTGGGTCCTGGGGTGCCGGGGGTTGGTGAAAAATTCCGATGGCTTGGCCACTTCCAGAATCTGTCCGCCGTCCATGAACACGATGCGGTCCGCCACTTCCCGGGCAAAGCCCATTTCGTGGGTCACCACCACCATGGTCATGCCTTCCCGGGCCAGTTGCACCATGACCTCCAACACCTCGCCGATCATCTCCGGGTCCAGGGCCGAGGTCGGCTCGTCAAAGAGCATGATCTTGGGATTCATGGCCAGGGCCCGGGCAATGGCCACGCGCTGCTGCTGGCCGCCCGAGAGCTTGGCCGGATAGACGTCGGCCTTCTCCAGAATGCCGACCTTTTCCAGGAGCCGCTTGGCCGTGGCCTCGGCTTCGGTCTTGCTCATGCCTTTGAGCTTGATCGGAGCCAGGGTGATGTTTTGCATCACGGTCTTGTGCGGAAAAAGGTTGAAGCTCTGGAACACCATGCCCACTTCCATGCGCACCTTGTTGATGTCCACGGCAGGGTCGTCGAGGTCGAAGCCATCCACCACGATCCGGCCGGCGCTGATGTCTTCCAGGCGGTTGATGGTGCGCAACAGCGTGGATTTGCCCGAGCCGCTGGGGCCGATGATGACCACCTTTTCGCCGGCGGCCACGTCCAGGCTGACCCGGATCAGGGCGGCCACATGGTCGAAGAACTTGCTGACCTCGGCGATCTGGATGATGGGGCTATCGTTTGACATGGTGCGACAGACGCTCCTCCATGATGCTCACGAGCTTGGACAGGATCAGGGTGATGATCAGGTAGATCACGGCAACCATGGTGAATGTTTCGAAATATTCAAAGGATTCCGAGGCGTATTCCCGGCCCCGGCGAAGCAGATCGGCCACGCCCAGGATGGAGACCAGGGAGGTGTCCTTCAAAAGGGCGATGAATTCGTTGCCCACGGGCGGCAGGATGGTGCGCCAGGCCTGGGGCAGGACCACGTGGAACATGGTCTGGGTCCGGTTGAACCCCAGCGACCGGGCCGCCTCGGTCTGGCCCACCGGAATGGAGGCGATGCCGGCCCGGAACACCTCGCCCATGTAGGCGCCGTAGCAAAAGCTCATGGAAATGACCGCGGCCAGCATGTCCGGCACGCGCACGAACCGGCCCAGGGCGTAGTAGATGTAGAAGAGCTGGACCAGAAGCGGCACCCCACGCACGATTTCCACATAGGTGGAGGCCACGAGGTTGACGTACTTGTGGCGGGAAATACGCCCGAGTCCGGTGATCAGGCCGATGACCAGAGCCAGGAGGATGGAATAGACCGTGACCTGGAAGGTGACCAGGATGCCGTCGGGCAGAAATTTGAAGATCTTGAGGTACGGCTTGGGCTGGAAAAGGAGCAGGTAGGCCAAAACGGCCAGGGCTCCGGCAAAGGAGATGCGCCAGGCCGAAACCAGGCCCTTGTCCGACGGCTTGGGAATGGCCGCGCCGTCTCCGACCTCGATGACCACGGCTTTTTCTTCCGCGACGATATGGACTTGATCTTTCATGGGAGTTCCGCTGGGCCCGCCCGCCGGCCATATGCGGCCGGCGGGCGGTGCTGGCGTGGCGTCTTACTTGCCGCCGCCGATCCATTTCGCCAGGAGTTGCTTGTCGATGCCCTTTTTCTGCACGGCCTCGATGCCCTTGTTGATGAGGTCCAGGGTTTCCTTGTTGCCCTTTTGCACGGCGATGCCGTAGTATTCGTCGCCGGCTTCGATGATGCAGGCGATCTTGAGCGCGCCCTTGTACTTGTCGTTTTGCAGGGCGTACTGGGCGGCAACCGGGTCGTCGCAGACCACGCCGTCGATGCGGCCGTTATACAGGTCTTCGAAAGCCAGGCCCACTTCGTCATAGGACTTGTCCTTGACGCCCTCGGCTTTCTTGACGGCAAAATGGCCGGTGGTGCTGATCTGGGCGCCCAGGGTCTTGCCCTTCATATCGTCGATGCACTTGGCCTCGGACTTGATCGGAACGACCAGGGCCTGGCGCACCTTGAAGTAGGGGGTGGAGAAATCCATGGTGTTTTTGCGCTCGTCGGTGATGGACACCGAGGAGCAGATGGCGTCGTACTTGCCGGCGGCCAGACCGGCAAAAATGCCGTCCCAGGCCACGGCCTTGAATTCCGCGGTGAATCCCGCTTCCTTGCCGGCCGCCTTCATGTATTCGATGGCGTAGCCGGTGATCTCCTTGTTGGCGTCCACGAATTCCATGGGCGGCCAGGTGGCGTCCGTGGCGAAGACAATGGTTTTGGCCAGCGCCGACGAGGTGGTCAGCGCGACAAGGAGCAGGGCGAGGGCAAGCTTTTTGACCATGGGAAGACTCCTGTTGTTGGGTGTGACGACCGGGCGGGGACAGTTCCTTTAAGCCAAGAAGAAAGTCACGCCGTTGTGGCCGAAACGACACCAAAATTCAAGTCACTTGCCGCATGAATCCAGAGGGCCGCCGCATGTGCCGCAACCGGCCCGGCGGCGGCTCCATGTCTGGCAAAAAGCGACCAGCCGCTCCAGGTTTTCCGGGAAATCGGCCCGGCCAAAGCCGATGCGGAACCGGTCGGGCCACTCCTCGCCGTACAGCCGGCCCGGCAGCAGCAAAAGGCCCGCCGACTCCAGGGCGGCCTGGCAAAAGGCGTCGGCGTCGCCGGCAAGCAGTCCGGGAAAGGCCGTCAGGCCGCCGCGCGGGGGCACGAAATGGAACAGGTCCGAGCGGTCCAGGAAAAAGGCGTTTAAAAGCCGCCGGTTGTGATCCAGAAGGCGGCGTATGCGGCCCAAAATGACTTCCCGGCCGGCCAGGGCGCATTGGGCCAGAAATTCCGAGGGCGCGGAGCCGCAGATGGACAGGTAATCCTTGACCGCGGCCATGCGGGATAAAAGCTCCTGGTCGCGGCAGGCCACCCAGCCCACCCGCAGCCCGGCCAGGCCAAAGGATTTGGACAAAACGCCCAGGGACACGGCCCCCGGGTCCAGGTCGCAGGCCGCGGGCAGGGGGACTGTGCCTTCGGCCTCGGAAAAGCGGTACACCTCGTCGGAGAAAAAAATCGCCCCGCGCTCCCGGGCCAGGGCGGCCATGGCCGCGAAGGTCTCCCGGGAAGGCATGAATCCGGTGGGGTTGTGGGGGAAATTCACCACCAGCGCCCTGGCCCCGGACCCCAGCAGCACGTCCAGCTCCCCCATGTCCGGGGCAAATCCCCAGGCCGGATCGCAGCGCCAGGGCGAAACCCGGCAGGCGAGGCTCTTGGCCACGTCGGACAGGGACTGGTAATTGGGAGCCGTGACCACCACTTCCTCGCCCGGGGACAGGATGGCCCGCATGAAGGCGTAAATGGCTTCCTCGGCCCCCACGTGGACCAGCACGTCGTCCGGACCGATGGTGTCGTAGAGCGCGGCAATGGCGGCGCGAAGGGCTGGCGCGCCCCGGGAGTCGGTGTAGCCCAGGGGCAGCCGGGCCAGTTCCTCGGCCGCGCCGGGCGCCAGGTCCAGGAGTTCGGCCACGGACAGGGTCTCGCCGTCCGAGGCGCACAGCAGATGCGGGGCGGTGAATTCATGGCGCGCGAAAAAGCGCTCCAGGCGAAAGGGAGGCAGGCGCACGGAGTTTGCAATCCTTTTGGTTAAAGACTAAGGCCCGACACAGGAAAGAAGCGGACATAGCCATGATTTCCTCCCTCGGCAAGATACTTTTGATAGTGGGTCTGACCTTGGCCGTCATCGGCCTACTCATGCTCTTTTCCGACCGGCTGGGCTTTTTGCGGGCCTTATGGGAGCGCTTTCCCCTGGGCCGGCTGCCCGGGGACATCGTGATCCGCAAGAACGGCGTTTCCTTTTATTTTCCCTGGGTCACCTGCCTGGTGGTCAGCATCGTGCTCACGCTCGTGGCCTGGCTTTTTCGCAAATAGCGGCCCGGGCCGCACCGCGATTGTTTCCCATCCGGAATTGTGATAGCCGCTGCCACCATGCCCTTCGACATTGCCCAATTCCTGCGGACCAACAAGACCCTGGCCATCTGGGCCGCCTTTTTCGGCCTGGTCTGGCTGATCAGCTATTTCGGGCTCTTCGGCCTGGTTTTCATCACCTATATCCTGTGCTTTCTGTTCAACGGCCTCATCGAGCGCCTCTCCGCCGCCACCCGGCTCTCGCGCATCCTGTGGGCCGTGATCGTCTATCTCGTGTTCGTGGCCCTGGTCCTGACCGTGCTGTCCTTCGTGCTGCCCAAGTTCGGCGCGGAATCCACGGCCTTTCTCAAAAAGGTGCCCGACACCCTGGAGAGCCTGCGCGGCTATCTGGACCGGACGGCCGAACGCGTTCCGGACATGGCCGCCCCCATCGCCAAGGTAAAGGACTACCTGGTCCTGGAGGCCCTGGTCGGAGTCAAGGCGGAAACCCTGCTCGCCCTGCTCGTCAATTCCTTCAACCAGATATCCCTGTACGTCTCCACGTTCCTTCTGGGCACGCTTTTCAGCTTCCTCATCATGCTCGACTTCCCGAACCTGCGGGCCAAGACCATATCCCTGCGCAACTCCCGGCTCCGCGACATCTACGACGTCACGGCCCGCAGCGTGGTGCGGTTCGCCGTGGTGGTGGGCATGGGCTTTCGGGCCCAGATGATGATTGCCGGCTTAAACACCCTGCTGACGGCCCTGGGCATGCTGATTCTCGACATCCAGCCCATTGTGCTGCTGTCCACGGTGGTTTTTTTCTGCGGGCTCATCCCGGTGCTGGGCACGTTCATTTCCTCGGTCCCCATCGTGCTGGTGGCCATCAACACCGCCGGCCCGTCCCACGCCCTGTGGGCCATTGTCATGATCATCATCGTGCACACCATTGAAACCTATGTCTTAAATCCCCGCATCGTGGCCGCCATGTTCAAGATCAGCCCCGTGATCACCCTCATGATCCTGTACGTGGGCCACAAGCTGTTCGGGCTGTGGGGCATGGTGCTTGGCGTGCCGGTGTCGGTGTTCATTTTCCGCCACGTCATCCTGGGGGCTGACCGGGAAGAAGCGGCCGTGGACGCCCTGGAGCATTGCCTGGCCAAGCTCGACGAGGAAGAAAACGGCCATGGCTGAGCGTATGCGCAGCCGGATGCTGCGGCTGGCGGCGTCGGCCATCGTGGTCGCGGCCGGGCTGGGGCTGGCGCTGCGGGCCTTTGCCGGCCTGGAGGAAGGCAAGCAGGCCTACCGGGACGGGGATTTCGTCCGGGCCTTTCAGGAATTTTTGCCCTTGGCCACGGCCGGGGACGTGACCGTGCAAAACCAGATCGCGGCCATGTACTACACCGGCCAGGGCGTGCCCCAGGATTTCGCCAAGGCGGCCGAGTGGTTCCGCAAGGCCGGGGAGGGCGGCAGCCCCGAGGCCCAGTACTGTCTGGGCAAGCTTTATTACCACGGCCAGGGCGTGCCCCAGAACTTCGTGGAAGCCGCCAAATGGCTGACCGAAGCCGGGCTTTCCGGCAAGGGCGGGGCCCAGTACCTTCTGGCCGTGCTGTACCTCTACGGCAAGGGCGTTTCCCAAAACCCCGTCAAGGCCTATTTCTGGGCCATCCTGGCCGCCGGCTCCCCGGACATCACGGCCGACGACAAGGCGGGCGCCGCGGCTCTCAGCGCCCAGATCCAGACCATGCTTTCCCCCCGCCAGGTGGATTCCATCACAGCCATGGCCCGTAACTGGTCGCCGCGCAAGAAAAAGGGCGAATAGCCTTTTGGGACCGCCTCAAGAAGCGGCCTATATCCAGCTTCTTTTGGCCGCCGCACCAGGCGCGCTTTTCTCCTTATCAGCCGGCCGGGCTCATTCCGGCCAGTCCTTGTCGAAGCGGACCTTGCCCTTGGTCTTTTTGAACTTGCGCAAAAGCACGTACAGCGCGCCCGCGCCGCCGTGGCGGGGCAGGGCCGTGGCAAAGGCCAGGACCACGCGCTTTAAGGGGTCGCGGGTGAGCCACGACTTGAGCTCTTCCTTGAGCACCGGCACCCCGCCTGGCGAATTGGCCCCGCGTCCGGGGATCAGAAGCAGGCAGCGCCGGCCGGCCATGTACTGCTCGCGCACGAAATGGAGCAGGGAAAGCATGGCCTGGTCGGCATTGAGCCCGTGCAGGTCCAGATGGGCCTCGGGCGAGAACTGGCCGGCCCGAAGCTGGCGGTAGACCTTGGGGTCCAGGTCCGTGACAAAGCCCTGAACGTATTCGTCGGAAAATTCCAGGGTGAATTCCACCCTCCCGGACACCAGGTCATGGAGGGCGGCCAGGGCTTTTTCCTCTTCATCGGCGGGCGTGGGCGGCGCGGGCGGCGGCGCGGCCGGCGTCACGTCCCGGCCCCGGGTGCGTTCGCGCCCCAGGGGGGCCACCCCGTTCATGGCCCGCAGAAAATGCGACTCGTCGGCTTCCCCGGGCTCCTCGGGCTTGGATGCGGCGGCCACGGCTTTGGCCACGGCCTTGGGAACGTCTTTTTTCTTGGCCACCTTCACCCCTTTGAGGGCGGCGGCAAAAGGGCAGTGCCCTTCGGTGGTGTCCTTTTTCGACATGGCCGGGCACGCTAACGGCAAGGACGGACAATGGCAAGCGGGCCTTGGGTCAGGCCTGTTCCGGGCTTGCCGAGGCCGTCCGCCTATGGCCTTTGCCTTGGCCATGGTGTAATACTGGAAGGGCCGGCCCCCGTATTATAATTGGCCGGGATGGTTGACGGAATCCGATATCGACTTATTATGTAAATCTGCGTCGAATCCAGCCGGCACAAGGGGGGGCGTGGCCCATATGAGCGTGCAATACAAGGATTACTACAAACTCCTGGGAGTGAACAAGGACGCCAGCCAGGAGGAAGTCTCCAAGGCGTTTAAAAAGCTGGCCCGCAAGCACCATCCTGATCTGAATCCCAATGACCCCGAGGCTGAAAAGAAATTCAAGGAAATCAACGAAGCCTATGAGGTCCTCAAGGACCCGGAAAAGCGCAAGCTCTATGATTCCCTGGGGCCCAACTGGCAGGAAGGCCAGAACTTCCAGCGGCCGCCGGGGTTCGAGGGCGCGCATTTCGAATTTCGCGGGCCCGGCGGCCAGCAGTTCGACGCCGGGGCCTTTTCGGACTTTTTCGAGACCCTGTTCGGCGGCGGCTTTGGCGGAGCCGGCCCTGGCCGGGGGGCCCGGTTCGAGCGCGGCGGCCCGTTCCAGGACATGGGCGGGTTTGGCGGCGGCTATGCCCGGGGGGCGGGCCGCGGACCCGACGCCAACGCCACCCTGGAGCTCACCCTGGAAGAGGCCTATCGGGGCGGGGCCAAGGCCATAACCCTCCAGGAGCAGGGCATTGGCCCGGACGGCTCGCCGCGTCTGGGCGCCAAGACCCTCAATGTCAATATTCCGGCCGGCGTGCGCGAAGGGGCCAAGATTCGCCTGTCCGGCCAGGGCAGCCCGGGTTTCGGCGGCGGCAAGGCCGGCGATCTGTACCTCAAGGTCAAGATTTTGCCGCACCGGCTGTTTAAGCTCGAAGAGGGCAACGTCATCCTGGATTTGCCCCTGACACCCTGGGAGGCGGCCCTGGGGGCCAAGGTCCGGGTGCCGACCCTGGACGGGGCCGTGGAGATGAACATTCCTCCGGGCAGCTCGTCCGGCCGCAAGCTGCGCCTGCCCGGCAAGGGCCTGGGCGGGCGCGGCCAGCGGGGCGACCAGCTCGTGCGCATCATGGTCCACGTTCCGCCAAGCGTCAGCGACAGCGAGCGGGAACTGTGGGAAAAACTGGCAGCGGCCTCGGATTTCAACCCCAGGTCCTTTTAGCGGGACGTTCGGGCGATTCCGTCAGGCGCGAGTGCGGAACGACCAAACGGAGTAACTGTATTTATCGGCAAAAAACATGACGGTTTTTTGCTGCTGCGACACGAAAGAGGTTGCCATGGACATCAAGGAAGTGATCGCCATCACCACCGTGCCCGCCCGGTCCCAGCGCATCACCTTTGCCCAGTTGCAGGAACTGACGGGCCTGCATCCCTCGGTGGTGGGCGAGCTGATCGAACTGGGGTGGATCACGCCGGAACGGACGTCGGAAGACACGTATCTGTTTCGGGCCAAGGACCTGTACCGGCTGCGCAAACTCGACCGCATCTGCCGGGACTTCGATCTGCCCGTGCACGGCGCCAGCATCATCGTGGATCTGCTGGAACGCATCGACTCCCTGGAAACCAAAGTCCGCGAGCTCAATCGTCTCTTGTAAGGAGGCATCATTCCCATGGATCTCAACAAGTTCACCCAGAAATCCCAGCAAGCCATCAGCGAGGCCCAGGCCGTGGCCGTGCGCATGGGCCAGCAGCAGGTCGACGCCGAGCATCTGCTCTACGCCCTATTGACCCAGGAGCAGGGCCTGGTGCCCCGCATCCTGGAAAAGGCCGGCTACAATCCCGAGGCCTATCTGGCCGAGCTGGAACGGGGCCTGGGCAAGCTGCCCAGGGTCAGCGGCCCGGGAGCCGCGCCGGGGCAGGTCTACGTCACTCCCCGGCTCAACGAAATCCTGGTGCGGGCCCAGGACCTGGCCAAGCACCTCAAGGACGAATACGTCAGCGTGGAGCACCTGTTCCTGGCCTTTATGGACGAGCCGCCGGGCACCCTGGCCGGGCAGGTGGGCAAGTCCCTGGCTGTGGACAAAAACCGGATACTGACGGCCCTGACCGAAATCCGGGGCGGCCAGCGCGTCACCTCGGCCGATCCCGAGGGCACCTACGAGGCCCTGGCCAAGTACGGCCGCGACCTGGTGGAAGAGGCCAAAAAGGGCAAGATCGACCCGGTCATCGGCCGGGACGAGGAAATCCGCCGGGTCATCCGGATTCTGTCCCGGCGCACCAAGAACAACCCCGTGGTCATCGGCGAGGCGGGCGTGGGCAAGACGGCCATCGTCGAGGGCCTGGCCATGCGCATCGTCAAAAAGGACGTGCCCGAGGGCCTCAAAGACAAGACCATCTTCGCCCTGGACATGGGCGCGCTCATTGCCGGGGCCAAGTACCGGGGCGAATTCGAGGAGCGGCTCAAGGCCGTGCTCAAGGAAGTGCAGTCCTCCGAGGGCCGCGTCATCCTGTTCGTGGACGAGCTGCACACCATTGTGGGCGCGGGCAAGACCGAGGGCTCCATGGACGCGGGCAACATGCTCAAGCCCATGCTGGCCCGGGGCGAGCTCCACTGCATCGGCGCCACCACCCTGGACGAGTACCGCAAGTACATCGAAAAGGACGCGGCCCTGGAGCGCCGGTTCCAGCCGGTCTTGGTCGACGAGCCGAGCGTGGAGGACACCATCTCCATCCTGCGGGGCCTGCGGGAGCGCTTCGAGGTGCACCACGGCGTGCGCATCAGCGATTCCTCCCTGGTGGAGGCGGCCGTGCTCTCGGCCCGCTACATCTCGGACCGCCAGCTTCCGGACAAGGCCATTGACCTCATTGACGAGGCCGCGGCCATGATCCGCACCGAGATCGACTCCCTGCCCTCGGACCTGGACCAGATCAACCGCAAGGTCATGCAGCTGGAAATCGAGCGCGAGGCCCTGCGCCGGGAGACGGACAAGGCTTCCCGGGAGCGGCTGGAGCGGCTCGAGGAAGAGCTGGCCAACCTCAAGGAGGAGCAGAGCCGCTTCCTTTCCCAGTGGGAAAAGGAGAAGTCCATGGTGGACGGCCTGCGCCGGCTCAAGGAAGACATCGAGAAGACCCGGCTGGCCATCGAGGGGGCCGAGCGCGACTATGACCTCAACCGGGCCGCCGAGCTGCGCTACGGCCGCCTGGCTGCCCTGGAAAAGGAGCTGGCCGGCCAGGAGGAGGCCATTGCCAGGACTTCGGGTGGCTCCCGGCTCATCCGTGAGGAGGTCGGCCCGGACGACGTGGCCATGGTCATTTCGCGCTGGACCGGCATCCCGGTGACGCGGCTCCTCGAAAGCGAGCGGGAAAAGCTTTTGCGCCTGGCGGAGGTGCTCCACGAGCGGGTGGTGGGCCAGGACGAGGCCGTCACTGCCGTGGCCGACGCGGTGCTGCGCGCCCGGGCAGGGCTCAAGGACCCCAACCGGCCCATCGGCTCGTTCATTTTCCTCGGCCCCACGGGCGTGGGCAAGACCGAGCTCTGCAAGACATTGGCCGCGGCCCTGTTCGACACCGAGGAGAACATGGTGCGCCTGGACATGTCCGAGTACATGGAGCGGCACACCGTGGCCCGCTTGATCGGCGCGCCTCCGGGCTATATCGGCTACGACGAGGGCGGCCAGCTCACCGAGGCAGTGCGCCGCAAGCCGTACAGCGTGGTTCTTTTCGACGAGATCGAAAAGGCCCACCACGACGTGTTCAACGCCTTGCTGCAAATCCTCGACGACGGCCGGCTGACCGACAGCCACGGCCGCACCGTGGATTTCAAGAACACCATCATCATCATGACCTCCAACATCGGCTCGCCGATCCTGCTGGAGGGCATCGAGGCCACCGGGGAATTTCGGCCCGGGGTCAGGGAGCAGGTGCTGGAGGCCTTGCGCAGCCATTTCCGGCCGGAGTTTTTAAACCGCGTGGACGAGATCGTGCTCTTCAAGCCCCTTTTGCGCGAGCAGATCGGGGCCATTGTGGAGCTCATGCTCTCCGGGCTGCGGGCGCGCCTGGCGGATCGCAAGATCACGCTTACGCTCACCGACGCGGCCAAGGCGTTTATCGCCGACACGGCCTATGATCCGGTCTTTGGCGCGCGTCCCTTGCGCCGCTATCTCCA
The DNA here is from genome assembly GCA_964490985.1 of uncultured Desulfovibrionaceae bacterium. Classification (GTDB taxonomy): domain Bacteria; phylum Desulfobacterota; class Desulfovibrionia; order Desulfovibrionales; family Desulfovibrionaceae; genus Solidesulfovibrio. Next base: position 32,937 of record CAZBER010000034.1, read on the forward strand.
GACCCACGTGGAAACGCCCCTGGCCAAGGCGATTATTGCCGGGCAGGTGGCCGACGGGGAGACCGTTACCGTGGACGTGCGGGGTGGGGCATTGGCGTTCGTATAAACGCGACGATCGAAGCGGTCGAAGCGGGCGAAGCGGGGTGGACCGGCGCTTAGTTTGTCCACCCCGTTTTCATTTGGTCCGGGCCGGCGGCGCGCTCCCGCTCGGCCGCTTTTTCCGCGGCCCAGTGCAGGACCCGCTCCAGGTCCTCGTTGCCGATGGGCTTGGACAGGTAGTCGTCCATGCCCGCTTCCAGGAACCGCTGCCGGTCGCCGGACAGGGCGTGGGCGGTCAGGGCCACCACCGGGGTATTGGGATCCACTCCCGGCAGCTCCCCCTCGCGGATGATTTTCGTGGCTTTGACGCCATCGGTTTCCGGCATCTGGATGTCCATGAGCACCAGGTCGAAGCGTTCCCGGCCGAGCCGTTCCAGAGCCTGGCTCCCGGATTCGGCCAGCACGGCCACATGCCCCAGGAAGGACAGCATGTGGGAAATGAACACCCGGTTGATGGGGTCGTCCTCGGCCACCAGCACCCGCAGGATCCGTTGCGGCTGCGCCGCCTGTTCTCCGGCCTCGACCCCGGACTGTGCCCCGGCCCCGGCCTCGGCCATTGTGCCGAAGAGGGCCGTGAAGAAAAAGGTGCTGCCTTCGCCCGGAACGCTGGTCAGCCAGATGCACCCGCCCATCATTTCCACCAGCCGTTTGCAGATGGTCAGCCCCAGCCCCGAGCCGCCGTAGCGGCGGGACATGGCGCTGTCGACCTGGCTGAAGATTTCGAAGATGGATTCCTGCTTGTCCGGGGGGATGCCGATGCCGGTGTCCTTGATGGTAAAAAGCAGGCGCACCCCCGGCGGCTCCGTCGCTATTGGCGGCTCGGCCAGCGAAAGCCGGACGTCGATGCGGCCTTTGGCCGTGTACTTGACGGCATTGCCCATGAGGTTGGACAGGACCTGGGCCAGACGGGCCTGATCCCCCAGCAGGCGTTGGGGCACGTCCGGGTCCGTGCCCATGCCGAGGCTTATGCCCTTGGCCATGGCGCTGGCCGAAAACGTGCCGAACACGGTTTCCAGGGTGGCCCGGGGATCGAACGGCTCCCTGACCAGCTCCAACCGGCCGGCCTCGATCTTGGACAAATCCAGGATGTCGCCGATGATGTCCGTCAGGGACTGGCCGGACTGCTTGGCCAGGCGCAGGTATTCCTGGATGGCCGTCTCCCGGCTGTGGCGCAGGGCCAGCTCGATCATGCCCAGGATGCCGTGCAGCGGGGTGCGCAGTTCGTGGCTCATGTTGGCCAGAAATTCGCTTTTGGCCCGGCTGGCCGCCTCGGCCTTGTTCCTGGCCGCCTGGATGCTGCGCTCCAGGCTCTTGCGCTGGGTCACGTCGGCCACGGTGGTGCGGCACAGGTCTAGGTCGCCGGGCAGGCAGAGGCTTCGCAACTCGATCCAGGCCTCCCGGTCGTGGGGGGTAGCCAGGGGCAGTTCCACGGTTTGCGGGGAACCGCTCTTGAAGACGCGGCGCAGGTGCAGGTAGAAGGCGTCCTTGTCCGGGGTGAAGGTGTGCAGAGGGTGGCCCAAAAGCCCCTGGCGGTCCTGCCCCAGAAGTTCGGCCAGGGTCTGGTTGGCTTCGACGATGATCCCGTCCGGGGTCAGGGTGGCGTAGCCCACGGGCGCCCGGTCGTAGAGGTCGGCATAGCGGGCCTTGGATTGGGCCAGCTCTTCCCAGGTCCGGCGCAGTTCCTCGTTTTGCAGTTGCAGCTCGATCTGGTGCACCCGCAGTTCGTGCAGGAGAGCCTGCGCCTCTTCGGGCTTCAGGTCGCGTTCCATGTCCGGCAAATCGCCGAGCGCGTCTTCGGCCTGTTTTCTCAAATCCGGCATGATGCGCCTCCTTATGGGGATGCGCGTATCCATTAGACGTGGGTGGCCGCCCGGTCGCTCAGGATCACCAGGGCCATCCGGCCCTGGTCGTCGCCCATGTCCAGGGGACGGGCGCTTAAGAACATGGTCAGGCGGCCGGTTCCCGGGGCCTCGCGCTCGAAGCGGAAATCGTCGATGAGCGCGCCCTGGGTCACGACGCCTTGCAGGGATTGGCGCAATTCCGAGACATTCCAAAGCTGGTTGTCGATGTCGTAGAAATACTGGCCGTCCAACTCCTTGGGTTCCATGGAAAAGCCGGCGTAAAAGGCCCGGTTGGCGGACACGATGTGCAGGTCCCTATCCAGGACGAGCAGGGGCTCGGGCACGGCGTTGACCACGTTTTCGGAAAAGGTCCGGGCGGCATGGGCCTTGATTTCCGCCTCCTTGAGGGCCGTGACGTCGGTTAAGGTGAGCACCAGCCCGGCGATGTAATTGTCCGAGGTCCGGTAGGGCCGGATGAGCAGGCTTATCCAGGAGCCTTCCTTGGTGCGCACGCCCAGCTCCCTGAGCACCAGGGTGTCCAGGACCGTTTGCAGGTCCTTTTCCAGGGCGTCATGGATCAGGGTGTTGGTGATCTCCGTGACCGGCCGGCCCATGTCCTGGTCGCGCAGGCTGAAAAACTGGGTGGCGGCCGGAGTGAACCGGGTGATGCGCAACTGCTGGTCGAGAAACAGCGTGGCCACGCCCGTGGAAACGAACAGGTTCCGGATGTCGTCGTTGGCCCGGGTCAGTTCCTCGTTTTTGCGCTCCAGCTCCGCGTTCACGCCTTCCAGGGCGTCGTTTATGGACTGCAGCTCCTCCCGGGAGGTTTGCAGCTCCTCGTTGGCCGACTGCAATTCCTCGTTGTTGGCCTGCTGTTCCTCGTTGGCGCTTTTGAGCTCCTCGTTGGCCGTCTCCAGTTCCTCGATGGTGGCCTTGAGGTCCTGCTTGGTGGAAAAGATCTCCCGCTCCAGTTCCTGGATGCGCCGATGGGCCTCGGCATTGCCGAATTGGCCGGGATCGCGGGGCGTCTTGTCCTCGAAGGAGACGAGCAGCATGCCCTTGTCCCCCACCGGGGCAACCTGGACGCGGACCGCCGAGACGCCGTAGCGGTGGGAAACCTGCTCTTCTTCCCACGACTGGGGCTGGCCGCTGGTCCGGACTGCCTCCAGGGCCTCGGTCAGTTTCTCGCGCAGCGCGCCGTGGATCATGTCCAGGATCGACAGGCTCGGCTCTCCCCGAAGCCCGAGAAACGGCGAGGTGTCGCCGTGGAAATACAGGACCGAGTTGGACTCGTCGGTGAGCACCGACGGCGGCGTGTGGGCCAGCAGTTCCCGTTCCACCACTTCGCGCGGTTCCTGGCGCCACAGGTGCTCCATTTTGCGTTTGGCCTCTTCCGAGTCCGGCGGCAGCTCGGTTTCTGCAGTAAGGGCCATAGGCAAGTTCTGGCCGGACGTTTCCTGTTCGTTTTTTTTGTGCTCGCGCATGATGAATGCCCCTTCCTCCCATGGGCCGGTCAGATGGCCCGCTCTGACGATACGCTTGCGGGCCTCTTTCCGTTTGGAGTCCACAGCCTTGAATATCCGCCATTTGGTGGAGACGACGGCAAAAAGGTCGTCCATGCCCAGGATGCTTTCCGAGGTGCCGAGAAAAAGGATGCCGCCGGGGTTCAGGCTGTAGGACAGAAGCGGGATGACCCGCTTCTGGAGCGAAGGCTCCATGTAGATGAGCATGTTGCGGCACGAAATCATGTCCAGCCGGGAAAACGGCGGGTCCCGGACAATGTCCTGGACCGCGAACACGGTCTTTTCCCGGATCACGGGTTTGAGCAGATAGCCGTCCTTGATCTTGTCGAAATACTTGCCCAAGCGCTCGCGGGTCAGGCCTTCCACGGCCTTGTCGCCATAAAACCCCAACCGGGCCATGTCGATGGCCGCCGGGTTGATGTCCGTGCCGAAAATGCGCAGCCCCGGGCGGACATCCAGCCGGTCCATGGTTTCCATGAACAGCATGGCCAGGCTGTAGGCCTCCTCGCCCGTGGCGCAGGCCGGAACCCAGACCCGGACTTCCTCGTTCAGCTCTTTTCCGGTGATGATGTCGGGAAGGACGTATTGTCCCAGAAAGGAGAAGGCGTCCGAGTCGCGGAAAAAGCCCGTCACCTTGATGAGCATTTCCTTGAACAGTTCCCAGGCTTCGTTGGGGTTGCTCTGGCTGTATTCCAGGTAGTCGGCCAGGGAAGGGAGCTTGAGCAGCACCTGGCGCCGCTTGATGCGCCGCCGCACGGTATTGGGCTTGTAGGCGCAGAAATCGTGGCCGATCCGGGACTTGACCAGGGTGAGGATGTCGTGGATGAGGGCTTCCGCGTCCTTTTCCGGAGCCTCCTCTTCCTCCGCATAGGGGAAGGCCTGGGGCTGGCGTCCGGCCAGGTGCTTGAGCAGCACCGCCGGCAGGTCCTCCGCCAGCAGGATATGGTCCACCAGGCCGGTGGCAATGGCGCTCTCGGGCATGCCGTCGTACTCGGCCTGGCCCGGGTCCTGGACCATGACCATGCCGCCGGACTGCTTGATGGCCTTGACGCCTTCCGCGCCGTCGCTGCCGGTTCCGGACAGGATGACGGCCACGGCGTTTCGGCCCTGGTCCCGGGCCAGGGAGCGCAGGAGGTTGTTGACCGACTGGGGCCAGCCGGCTCCCTTGGCCGGCTTGCTCAAGCGGATCAGGCCGTGCCGGGCCAGGATGTCGTTGCCCGGGGGAATGACGTAGATGGTGTTCGGTTCGATCCGTTCCCCGTGGCTGACCTGGACCACGCGCATGGTGGTGACCCGGGACAGGATGCGGTCCATAAGGCTTTCGTGGCTGGGGTCGAGGTGTTGGGCCACCAGAAAGGCAATGCCCTGGTCCGGGGGCATGTGCTTGAAAAAGGCTTCCAGAGCCTTGAGCCCCCCGGCCGAAGCCCCGATGCCCACCACAAAGGGGGCGACCGGCAGCGGCGCGATGTTCGCCTGCCCCGTGGCCGCGTCCGCCAAAGACGTGGCCTGGTCCGGAGCCTGCGCATCCGAAGACGGCGACGCGGCCGCTTCGGGGTCGGGCGAGGAGGCGTCCGGGCGCTCCTCGTCCTTCTCATGTTCGTTCATGCCGCCGTCCTTGTGGGGCAGCCGCTTCGGCGCTGCCGGTTCTGGTCTCGATTTTAGGTGGTAGCGTAAATCCCTGGCCCTGTCATTACCGCGCCCGGAATCGGAATATCGATTATTTTGCCTGCCTGCCTCGGCCGCATTGCCAGGAGCGCGGCGGCCGTCTATCCTGGGGGTGTCCGATTGGGGTGCCGCGTCCCGGACGCGGCTGAGAACATACCCATGGAACCTGACGCGGCTCGTACCGCCGGAGGGAATTCGGATGCCCGCCTTCCGTTCCCCCGCCGCGTCGCGGCCCTTTGGGGCCGAAAAACAAGCGGTACCGGAACGTGCATGGACCGCAACCGCAAGTCAATGGACTCCGATCCGTCCCTGGCCTCGGCCGCTTTTGCCGACTGCTGCCGCATCCGGGAGCAGAACCCGCTGGTGGTCAACATCACCAACAATGTGGTGACCAATGTCACGGCCAACGCGCTTTTGGCCCTGGGCGCCTCGCCGGCCATGACCCATGCCCCGGCCGACGCCGCCGAGCTGGCCGGGCTGGCCCGGGCCGTGGTGCTGAACATGGGCACCCCGGGCGAGGAAAACGTGGCCAGCATGCTGGCCGCCACCCGGGCCGCCCACGCGGCCGGCGTGCCCGTGGTCTTTGACCCGGTGGCTGCCGGGGCCACGGCCTGGCGGCGCGAGGTGGCCCGAAAGGTGCTCGATGCCGCGCCCCTGGCCGTTATCCGGGGCAATGCCTCGGAAATCCTGTACCTGGCCGGCGAAAACGCCGTTTTCAAGGGCGCGGACAGCGTCCACGGCAGCGAAGCGGCCGCCTCGGCCGCCGCCCGGCTGGCCGCGAGCTTTGGCTGCGTGGTGTGCGTCAGCGGGGCCGTGGACGTGATCAGTGACGGCCGGCAAACCGTGCGCCTGGCCGGCGGCCATCCCCTCATGACCCGGGTCACGGGCCTGGGCTGCACGGCCACGGCCCTGGTCGGCGCGTTTTTGGCCGTCAATGCCGACGCCATGCGCGCCACGGTCCACGCCATGGCGGTCATGGCCGCGGCCGGGTCCCTGGCCGCGTCCCGGGCGGCCGGGCCCGGCAGTCTGGCCGTGCAGTTTCTGGATATTCTCCATGCCCTGGCCGAGGCCGACCTGACCCTGGGCGCGCGGGTGCTGCCGTGATGCGCCCCGAGCTGGACTTGGGACTGTACCTGGTCACGGACCGGCCGGCCTGCCGGGGGCGGGAGCTGCTGGACGTGGTGGGGGCGGCCGTGGCCGGCGGGGCCTCCGTGGTGCAGCTTCGGGAAAAAAGCCTGTCCACTCGGGAATTTATCGCCCTGGCCCGAGCTCTGATGGAGCTCCTTGCCCCCTTTGGCGTGCCCCTTGTGGTCAACGACCGGGTGGACGTGGCCCTGGCCGTGGGCGCGCCGGGCGTGCACCTGGGCCAGGACGACATGCCTCCGGCCGACGCCCGGGCGCTTTTGGGGCCAAACCGCATCCTCGGCCTGTCCGTGACCGGCGAGGCCGAGGTTCGGGCCAGCCGGGGCCTGCCCGTGGACTATCTGGGGGCCGGGCCGGTCTTTGCCACGGCCACCAAGCCCGATGCCGGGCAGGCCCAGGGGCTGGCGGGCCTGGCCCGCATGATCGCGCTGGCCGAGGCCCCGGTGGTGGCCATCGGCGGCATCGGCCCGGCCGACGCCCGGGAGGTCATGGCCCGGGGCGCGGCTGGCCTGGCCGTGGTCTCGGCCATATGCTCGGCCCCGGACCCCGGCCGGGCGGCGGCCGCCTTGCGCCGGATCGTTGACGCGGCCCGGAAGGGAGCGTGACTTGGCCTGCGCGGCCCCCTAAGCCGCCCAGGACGAGGACGGCCCCAGGCTCTCGTCCATTTCCCGGGCCTTGGCCAGCACCCGCTTGCGGATGTCCTTGAACTGCGTCAGCTCCTTGACGCCGTACACGGCCCGGGTGTGGATGAGCCCGGCCATGTCCATGACCTCGTTGTAGATGTAGGGCAGGTACAGGGGGTCCTGTTTGAGGAAGAAGTGAATCTGGGACAAAAGCTCCCGGATCTCAGTCTGGTGCTTGTCGGCCTTTCGCACCAGCTTTTCCAGGCGGCGGCCGGCGTTTTTTAGCGACGTGGCCCAGTCCCCGGCCTTGGGCGCAAAGATGGGGCGCACCCGGGGCGCGCCGGCCCGGCCAAGGGCCGCCAGGAACGTTTCCCGGGCCGATCCCCGGGAGGCGAGCAGGTTCTGGCTGGCCAGGTCGTCCACGGTGATGTTGACGGCCCCCTCGATGACCGCGCCGCCGCCGTACAGGTTGAAAAAGGGCCGGCCCGAGGCCTTGATGTCCTTTTCCATGTCCCGCTTGGCCGCCAAAAAGCCCATGTGGGTGTAGATGTCCTGGCCGTCCAGGTTCTTGAGCTTCACGTCCCGGCCCGGATCGAAGGCATGGGCGCACGCCGCGCTATGGTGCCCGGCCGCGTGGGTGGCCGATCCCTGCCAGGCGTAGTCCTGGCCCGCCAGCACGAACCGTTCGGCCCCGGCCCAGGCCAGAAACCGCTCCAGGGTCACGCCCACGTTGCCGCCGGCGTCCAGCACCAGTTCCTGGTCCTTGAGCATGAAGGTGCCGATGCCGCCCTGGGTCCACAAGGGAATTTTCGGGCCGGGATATCGGGCCACCACGTCCGGGTCCATCTTGGTGGAATAGATGAAGGGAATGTCCGCGGCAAAGCCCGGGTCCTGCAGGTTGTCCAGGCTCTGGATCATGTTGGCGTTAAAATCGATGGCCAGGCACAGGTCGGGTTTGAGTCCCAGGCGCTCCAAGGCCGGCAGGGTTTGCAGGGCCGAGACGAAAAAGGCCTGGCCCTGGTGCTGCCGCAGCTGCGGCGCGAATTTGGCCAGGGAAGGGCCGGCTCCCAGCACCACGGCGGTCAGGCCCCGGGCCATGCCCTGCATGCGGGCCAGGCTGCCTTCGGCCATGGCCCGGTTGAAATTTTTGAGCTCATTGCCCACCATCACTTCCTGCTTCTGGCGCAGGGTAGCCAGCTCCACGGCGAAGTTTTCCAGCTTGGCCTGCACCATGGCCGAGGCCTGGGCATATTCCGGACCGAGCTGGGTGCTCGGCAGGTCGCTTCGCAAATTGATGCGGGAGAACAAAAAACTGACATCCAATTGCTGGATGGCCTTTTCCACCACAGCCGGGTCCGGCGGCAGGAAAGCCAGCTTGCCGTAGGCCAGAAACGGCCGGTAATCGGTCTGGCCCAGGCAGGCCAGGAGCATTTCCGGCCGGGGCTCCACCACCAGGACCTTGTGGGAATTGGGCGTGCCGGTCAGCACGTGGTTGAGGCCATAGCCCAGCGCCGTGCCCACGATGACCGTGGCCCCGCCCTCGGCCTGGTCCCGGGGCCGCCAGTCGCCGTAGAACATGGCCGGCAGGGCCTTTTCGAAAAGCCCAAAGCCGTCGTGCATGCGCCAGTCCAGGACGCCGGCGGCATTGCGGAACAGGCGGTCGAAGAGCAAAGCCGGGTCCGGGTTGCAGGCGGCCAGCCAGTGGGCCACCGGAGCCCCGGCTTCGGACAGGGCCTTCAGGTTGTCGGTCAAAAACGTGTTGATCTGCATGGCGTGGTCCTTGGGTAAGATGCCCCTGGCGAAGCAATTTTCCTGCCACTCTTGCCGGTTGGACGTTTTTTGCCTACCACTTTTGCGTCCCGATCCGCACGAGAACCATTCCCGAGGCAGCCATGATCCACGATTCCGTTTTGTCCCTGGTCGGCAGGACCCCCCTGGTGGCGCTTCGCCGCGTCAATCCCAACCCGGCCGTGACCATGGCCGCCAAAGTGGAGATGCGAAACCCGGGCGGCTCCATCAAGGACCGGGTGGCCCTGGCCATGATCGAGGC
>CAZBER010000035.1:0-41022 GCA_964490985.1 uncultured Desulfovibrionaceae bacterium
GGTCTGGGGCAGCGCCCCAGCCGGGTCCGGGGCGGAGCCCCGGCCGCCGGAGGCAACCCTAAGGCGCGCCAAAGCCGAACCGGGCCAGCACGGCCCTAGCCTCGGGGGAGGCGAGGTAGGCCAGGAAGGCGGCGGCTACGGCCTTGTCTTTGGCCGCAGTGGTGACGGCCGCGGCGTAGGTGACCGGGGGCGAGAGAGGAATGGTTTCCACCACCGTGACGGATGGGCCGGCCATGGCCGCGTCCGTGGCGTAGACGAATCCGGCGTCGATGGAGCCGTTGGCCAGGGCGGCCAGGACGTGGCGCACCGAGGGAAAGTAGGTCAGTTTGGCGGTCAGGGCGAACCACAGGGCTTTTTGGTGCAGGGCCTGTTTGGCGTAGCGGCCGGCGGGCACGGATTCGGGGTTGCCCACGCCGATGCGGCGCACGCCGCCGCGCAGGAGCGATTCCAGGCCGGCGACCCGGGCCGGGTTGCCGGCCGGCGCGGCCAGGACCAGGGTGTTGACGGCGAAATGGATGCGGGTGGTTGGGAGGATGCGCTGCTTGTCGGCGGCCGCGTCCATGGTGGCCGTATCCGCGCTGGCGAACACGTCGGCCGGTTCGCCGCTTTCCATGCGTCGCAGGAGTTCTCCGGAGGCGGCGAAGGTCAGGGCCAGGGTGTCGCCGGGCTGGCTTTTTTCAAAGCCGGCCGCCAGGGCGTTGAAGGCGTCGGTGAGGCTGGCGGCGGCGAAGACCGAAATCCGGGCCGCCTGGGCCGGCAGGGTTGAAAGGAGAACCAGGAGCGCCGCGAGGAGCAGTTTTTTCATGGCCGATCCTTTTTCATTTCGGATACTGGCGGGTTGTAGCCGAGGCGCGGCGGAAAGAAAAGCGCCGGCAGGGACGCGCGTCCCTGCCGGCGATGCGGCGTGCGGGGTTGAGGGTTTAGAACCAGTACTTGATACCGAAGGAGGCCATCCAGGCGTCGTTGACGGCCTTGGTGAAGCGGCGGCTGGTGTTCCAGATGCTGCCCTTGGGGTCGCCGTAGTGGGCCCAGCCGGCTTCCGCGACCAAAGCCAGGGTCTTTTCGAAGACCCAGTACTTGGTGTCGATGTTGGCGGCCAGGGCGTGTTCGCCGATGGCCAGGTCCTTGCCCATGGTCAGGTAGTTGCCGTTGCCGCCGGAAGCCAGCACGGCCTTGCGCAGCCCGGAGGGGGAGTTGGTGCCCCACATGGCGGAGAAGGTGGCCCGGTGGGAGAGCTTGTCGATAAACGAGATGTTTTTCAAGGAGCCGGAGACGCCCCAGGCGCCTATGGGGTTCATGGCCATGTCGTTTTTCGTGAATTCCTGGCCAGTGGGGAAGAAGAAGGTGTTGCCCAGGCCGAAGTAGTCGGTGATGGAGGGGATGCGCTCAGAGCCGTTGCCCAGGCCCGAATCCTCGCCCGAGCTCCACCAGGCGCCCAACTGGGGCGTGGCCCAGTCCAGGCCGGTGTATTCCAGGCCGCCGTCGATGAACCAGCCGCGGCGGCGGTTGCGTTCCCGGTCGCCCATGTTGCCTTCGCCGTACATGACGTCGCCGTAGAACTTGAGCGGATCCAGGGCGCTGATTTCCAGCGAGCCGCCGGCCCACCAGTAGGGGTTCTGGTTGTCGTTGAGGCCGGTGGGCGCAACAAAGTAGCCGCCCGAGACCAGGCCGTTGCGGAAGGCGTTTATGGAGCTGACGCTGGCCTTGCCGGCCACGGCGATCAGGCCCCAGGGCGTGATCTTGAAGCCGTCCACGGTGATGGGCAGGGTCAGGAAATAGATGTCCAGTTCGTCGCCCACCTGGGTGGTCGTGGTGTCGTAGGTGCGGTTGACGTCGACGAGCCGGGAGAAGCCGGTGAAGATTTCGAAGGTCTTGGGCACGACCGGAATCTGGATGGTCAGGCCGGCAAACGAGTTGGTGGCGCCGTCGCCGCTGCCCTTGGCGGCCAGGACCGGGGAATCGTAGAAGATCGGCGCCTCGGGCATGGAGAAGGGCTGCAGGCCGGCCGTGATCTGGATGTCGCAGCCCGGCCATTTGAACATCAGGTAGGCCTGGTAGACGTCGATGGCCACGGCCGGGTTGGCGGCGGTGTAGGTGCCGTAACCCCAGGGCGTGTCGTTGACCCGGATGCCCAGGCGGAATTTCACGGCCTCGTTGGCCACGAAGTCGGAGCGCAGACGCCAGCGCTGCCAGATCTCGAAGGTTTCCTCGGTCTGTCTGCCGGTGGGGTTCCAGGATGTCCAGTTGTGGTTCTCGAAAAAGACGCCGTAGGCCCGAAAATCACCGGCCATGCGCACTTCCGTGGCGGCCAGGGCGCTGGTTGCGCTTATGGCGAGCAAGCACAAGACCAACAGTTGCAGGATGCGTTTCATGAAACATCTCCTCTTTGCATCGAATGTTTCTCCGAAAAGGACACAGCGACAGAAATCCATTGTGGTTTTGTTACGATGTTGACAAGACAAAGCACCCATGCTCGAATCAAAATTTGATGTCAGCTTTGGCATGCACCCCTGACGGCCCTTGCCGGCCGTTCGCCTGCCATCGCCCGCATTCTCCGCAATCGCAAAACAAAACCAGAGAAGGGAGCAATGAATGGAGCTTAAAATCAACCTGTTGGAGCGGGACATGCCGCGACAGTGGTACAACGTCCTGCCTGACTTGCCAACCCCCCTGGCCCCGCCCCTGGACCCGCAGACCAAGCAGCCCGTGACTCCGGACCAATTGGAAGTCATTTTTCCCAAGGCAGTCATCGAGCAGGAGATGTCGCCCCACCGTTGGATCGACATTCCCGCACCCGTGCTCGACATCTACAGGCTCTACCGCCCCACGCCCCTGGTGCGCGCGAAGAAGCTGGAAGAAGCGTTGGGCGTCAGATGCAAGATTTATTATAAAAACGAATCCGTCTCTCCGGCCGGCTCCCACAAGCCCAACACAGCCGTAGCCCAAGCGTATTACAACAAGATGGAGGGCGTGCGACGAATCGCCACGGAGACCGGGGCCGGGCAATGGGGCACGGCTCTGTCGTTCGCCTGCTCCATGCTGGGGCTGTCCTGCACGGTGTACATGGTCAAGGTGAGCTACAACCAGAAACCCTACCGCCGCATCCTGATCAATGCCTATGGCGGGGAGATTTTCGCTTCGCCTTCCACCAACACCCAGACCGGCCGGGCCATGCTCGAGGCCGATCCCGACTGCGCCGGGTCCCTGGGCCTGGCCATTTCCGAGGCCGTGGAAGACGCCGCCACCCATGACGACACCAAGTATTCCCTGGGCAGCGTGCTCAACCACGTGCTGCACCACCAGACCATCGTGGGCCTGGAAGTGGAAAAGCAGTTGGCCATGGCCGGGGAAAAGCCGGATTATCTGGTGGGCTGCGTGGGCGGCGGCAGCAACTTCGCCGGACTGGTGCTGCCCTTTTTGCCCCGCAAACTTTCCGGCGAGGCCATCCGCTTCATCGCCGTTGAGCCCAAGGCCTGTCCCACCCTGACCCGGGGGCAGTTCCGCTACGACTATGGCGACGTGGCCAGGCTCACGCCGCTGCTCAAGATGCACACCCTGGGCCATTCCTTCATGCCCGCGCCCATCCACGCCGGCGGACTGCGCTACCACGGCGACGCGCCCATTGTGTGCAACCTGGCCAACGAGGGCCTGGTGGAGGCCACGGCCTATTACCAGACCGAGTGTTTCGAGGCGGCCCGGCTTTTCCTGCGCACCGAGGGTTTCCTGCCCGCCCCGGAAACCTCCCACGCCATCAAGGGGGCCATCGAGACGGCCAAGCGGGCCAAGCCCGGGGAAACCGTAGTCTTCTTGTATTCCGGACATGGGCTTTTGGATCTGGCTTCCTACGACGCCTTCCTGCAAGGGAAATTGACCGACTTTGCCTATCCCGAAGAGCACATCGACGCGGCCCTCAAGGAGTGCCCGGACATCGACTAGTATTTTGTTGCATGCTGCTGGCCAGGCGGCCCGGCGCGCGTGCGCCGGACCGCCTTTTCATTTGTTGCCCGCCCTCAATCGACGCTTACGATCACGCTGAACGCCTTGAAAAAAAACCACACCATATCCCCTTCCTTGAGGTCCAGGGCCTCGACGGATTCGGCGGTAATAAGGGCGCACATGGGCGTGCCGTCCTCCAGGATCCCCATGATCTCCACGGCCACGCCGTCTCCCCGGATGCCCGTGACCCGGCCGGGAAAGCAGTTGCGGGCGCTGGTCCTGGCCTTGTGCTCGTCCTTGCCGATCAGCACCCAGGGCGCCTTGACCAGGGCCGTGATCTGGCCGCCTTCGGACAGGCCCAGGCGGTCGAAGCTTTCGTTGGTGATGACCGCCACCAGCTCGAAACCGCTTTGGGCCGTCAGGGAGACTTCGGTTAAAAGCGGGCTTTTGCGCACACTGCTCACACTTCCGAAAAACGTATTGCGGGCGCTGGTTTTCATGGAACTCTCCTTCTTGACGCAATGGTTGACGATGCGCCGACAGTCCTGCTCCGAAAACGAGCAGTAGATGGACGTCAGCACCAGGCTGGAATGGCCGAGCATGACCTGGACCACGGGCAGAGGCGCGCCCCCCCGGAGCAGTTCCACGGCCCGCGAGTGGCGCAGGACAGTGGGGCTGACGCGGTTTGCCGGCAGGCCGGCCCGCCGGGCCTGTTCGTAAAGTTTGCGGCGCACAAATCCCGGGTCGAGGCGGAACAGTTCGCCGCGGATGGCCCGGTTGGCTGGGCTGGCGGCGAACCGCTCCACCTCCTCAAGAAAGGGTCGGGGCACCACCACCTGTCGGGGCGCGTCCTGGAGGTCGGCGCCATGAAAGGACACCGTGGACTGGGCCAGGTCGATGTCGGTGCGATCGTCCAGGGACAGCACCTCGCCCAGCTTGGCGCCGCTGAAACGCAGCATCAGGTAGACCAGGCGCATGCGCTCCCTGGCCCGGCGAATCTGATTGGTCCTGGCGGCATCGCGCCAGTCCTCGAAGGCGGCGGTCAGGCGGCCGACCTGTTCGCCATCCAGGTAGCGCACGCCGTCCGGAACCCGAAACAGCGCAGCCTGGCACGGTCCCTGGCCCGGATGCCGCCACGGTCCAGGGGCGTCGGCCGCAAGTCCTGCCTTGCGGGCCAGCAAGGCCTCGGCATGGTCGCGCAGGCGACGCAGGTCTTCAATGTCCAGCCGGGCCGCCATATCCAGGATGTTTTCTTCCATGGTGCTCATGGTACGAGGAACTAGCGAAGTTGATTTCTGTTGTAAAGAACACAAACGATGAATCACGGATATTATATCTTGAGTGATAGTATAGTATGTTGGTTCATTGCGTACGAAAATTCTGCATCTTACTGAATGCATCACGGAAATTATAATTTCAGTGACAGTTTTGTAGAAGAAAACTGACTGTCACGGCAACAACATTTTCAGTGATGCTGCCTTTTCCTGTTTTTTGTTGTATACTGTTTGGCAATTGGCGTTGCAATCCCTGCAATATGGGCCGGGGCACTGCCGGAAAAGGCGGAGAGGGAGGGAAAATGGCGACATTCGTTTGCATCCACGGCGCATTCCAGGGCGGTTGGGTCTGGAAAAAGACGGCCAAGGCCCTGCGCGACAGGGGACATGAGGTCCACACGCCCACCCTGTCAGGCTGCGGCCATCACCGTCACGCCCTGGACCGGGCGCTCGGACTGGGCACCTTTATACGCGACGTGGTGTCCTATGTTGAACTGGAGGACTTGAGCAGAGTCGTGCTGGTGGCCCACAGCTATTCCGGGCTGGTGTGCGCCGGGGCCATGCCCAAGCTCTTGCCCCGCCTGGCCGGCGCCATTTTCGTCGACGCCATCATTCCCGAGCCGGGCCGCTCCTTTGCCGGGCTGGCCGGGGAGCCGTTTCGCCGCCTGCTGGAATCCCGGCTGCTGGACGACTGGCTGGTTTCGCCCTGGCCGGCGGCCATGTTCGGGGTGGAGGACGTGCCGGACGGCCCCTGGTTCATGGCCCGCACGGCTCCGTTCCCCCGGGCCGCCTTTACCGACGCCTTTCCCGGGGAACCGCTCGGCCTGCCGGAAAAACGCCATTTCGTGCGCTGTACCGGCAACCCCAATCCGCTGCTCGCGGCCATGGCCGCGCGGGCCCAAGACCTGGGCTTTGCCATGCACGCCATTGACTGCGGCCATTGTCCCCAGATAGCCGCACCCGAAACCCTGGCCCGGACCTTAAGCGACATTGCCGTTGCCATGGGCGGGGTTTCGTGACCCTTCGGGCCAGGCTGCAAAAACGCCTGCCGCATTTTACCCTGGATGTGGAACTCACCTGCCCGGCCGGGACCATCCTGGCCCTGACCGGGCCGTCGGGCTCGGGCAAGACCACGGTGTTGCGCCTGCTGGCCGGCCTTTCCGATCCGGACCAAGGACGGGTGACCCTGGGCCAGGTCGTGTGGCGCGACACGGCCACGGGCCTGCGCGTGCCGCCCCGTTGCCGCGGCGTGGGCCTGGTCTTTCAGGAATATTCCCTGTTTCCGCACATGACCCTGGCCCAAAACGTGGCCTATGCCACTGCGGACCGGCGTTACGCCGCCGGACTGATGCATCTGTTCGGCATCAGCCACCTGGCCAAAGCCCGGCCCCGGGCCATGTCCGGAGGCGAGCGCCAGCGCGGGGCCTTGTGCCAGGCCTTGGCCCGCCGGCCCCGGGCGCTTTTGCTCGACGAGCCGTTTTCGGCCCTGGACGCGGCCACGCGTCTGGCCCTTCGCCGGGAACTGCTGGCGGTGCGGGACCGCTTTGGCATTCCCATTGTGCACGTCACCCACGACCTGGCCGAGGCGGCCTTGCTGGGCGACCAGGTTCTGGCCCTTTGCCGGGGCGTCCTGGACCCCCACTGGTTTGACCGCCAGCTGGACCAGTACCGCCAGGAGCAGCGCGCCCTGCTGGAGCGGTTCGGGACAGCGCCATCCCAGGCCGTGGCCAACCTCCAAGGAGCGCAGCCATGAAACGTGTCCTCATCGTTATCGCGTGCGTTTTGATCCTGGCCGGCCCGGCCTGGGCCGACACCCTCACCATTGCCGCCGGAGCCGGCTACAAGAAGTTCGTCCTGGACCTGGCCAAGGCCTACGAGACTGCCACCGGAGGCAAAACCGAGTGCATTTTCGGCAACATGGGCCAGATCATGACCCAGGCCAAGGGCAGCGGGGCCGTGGACGTGGTGGTGGGCGAGAAGGGCTTTCTGGAGCAATCCGGCTTGTCGTTCGATTCCTTTACGCCGCTGGGCCGCGGCATTCTGGTCGTGGCCTGGCCCAAGGGCAAGACCCTGGCCTCCCCGGCCGACGTGGCTAGGCCCGACATCAAGCGCCTGGCCATGCCCGACCCGGACAAGGCCGTCTACGGCAAGGCCGGGGTCCAGTATCTCAAGGCGGCCGGGCTCGAGGCGGCGGTGGCGGACAAGCTGTTGGTGGTAGCCACCGTGCCCCAGGTCACGACCTACGTGTTAAGCGGCGAGGTGGACGCGGGACTGGTCAACCGCACCGATGTCATGGACCTGGGCGAGGCCATTGGCGGCTATCTGGAAGTGGACCCCAGCCTGTACGCGCCTATCGTCATCGGGGCCGGAACCCTGGCCGGAGCCAGGGATGCCGGCGCGGCCAAGTCCTTTGCCGCCTTCCTGGCCACTGACGCGGCCAAGGCCGTGGCCGCCCGGCACGGGATGTAGCCGATTTGTCCGGCGCGCTTTGGACCGCGGCCAGCGACCCCGGGACGGCCTTTCCCGTCCTGCTCACCCTGCGGGTCATGGCCGTGGCCGTGCCTGTCTTTTTCCTCGTCGGCGTGCCCCTGGGCTATCTGTTGGGTCGGGGGCGCGGCCGGCTGGTGGCGGCTCTGGATTTTTTCGTCTCCCTGCCCCTGGTTTTGCCGCCCATGGCCGTGGGGTTTGTCCTGCTGCTGGCGCTCGGGCGGCAGGGGCCCGTGGGCGGGCCGCTTTTGCGCCACTTCGGCCTTGAGATCGTGTTCGGCTTTCCCGGCCTGGCCCTGGCCGCGGTCACCGCCGGCATGCCGCTCATGGTGCGGCCGGTGCAGGCGGCGGTGCGGGGCGAACTCTTGCGCCTGGTGGAGCTTTCGGCCGTGCTCGGCAAATCCGGCCCCACCACGTTCGTGCGGGTGGTCTTGCCGCACTGCAAAAAAAGCGTGGCGGCCGGGCTTTTTCTGGCCACGGGCCGGGCTCTGGGCGAGGTCGGCGTCAGCCTGCTCCTGGGCGGCGACATTGTCGGGCGCACCAACACCGTATCCCTGGAAATCTACAATGCCGTCTTTACCGGCGACTTTGTCCGGGCCGGCCTGCTATCCGGGCTTTTGGCCGGCGTTTCCCTGGTCTTGACCTGGGCGCTCAAGCGCACGGGCCGGGGCTGACGGTCCGCTCCAGTCACGCTTGGGCAGATCGGACCTTGACAATCATTCTCAATATAGCTATGGGTGTCTCCAGCAAGGAGCACGGCATGGCAGAAGTAGAACTCAATTCCCTCTCCAGTTTTCCCCCCGGCAGCGTAGTCCGTGTCGAATCCCTGTGCGACTGTCCCAGGGCCCGGGGGCGGCTCTGCGCCCTGGGCATCACGCCCGGCACGGTGGTGGAGATCACCGCGGGTTGCGGCGGGCCTGTGTGTCTGCGCACAAGAGGAGCCGTCATCACCCTGGGCCAGGGCCTGGCCGCCAAGGTTTACGGCCGTCTGGCCGCCTCCGCCGTTCAGGCGGCGTAACCCCGGGCCGTAAGCCGGATACGGCGCAGCGGCAATTTTAACGCAAGGAGCGGGTATGACCCAGGACGCGCCAGCAGACATAAGCCTTCGCCAGATGCAGGTCGGACAACTTGGCCGCATCACGCGGGTGGATGCGGCCGGCGAACTGGGCCGGCGCATCCGGGACATGGGGTTGGTGCCGGGCACGGAATTCGCCGTTGTCGGCCGCGCGCCGCTCAAGGACCCCGTGGCCCTGCGCCTTCGTGACTTCACCCTCACCCTGCGCAACAACGAAGCCGACCATATCCGTGTAACGCCCCTGTCCAACCCCCAATAAGCGACTGATTTCCTCCCCCGATAAGCGACCGATTCCCTGTGGTCGCCCTGGCCGGCAATTCCAGTGCCGGTAAGCCTGCCTTTTGCAATGCTTCAGCTGGTGGCCCAGACCGACCGGCGGATCGCTTTAGTTTTGCAGCAGCAGGACAAGGCTCGGGGTGATGTCGACCGGCACCGCGCTCGCGAACAAGGGGCCGAGCTTGATGCGGCGCACGTTGCCGCCGCCGGCGTCGCCGGCCTTGAGCGCCACGGACGCGCCGGCGCTTTTCAGGGTGGACAGCAGTTGGGATACCGGGGTGGCGGGGTATTTTTGCCGCAGCAGCACCCAGCTCCCAGCCACGTGGGGCGTGGCCATGGACGTGCCGTCCCATTGTTCGAAGCTGTTGTCCGACGCGCCGGTGGAAGAATTGACGCTCACGCCGGGCGCGAAAATATCCAATAATGTTGGGTTGTAGTTGCTGAACCAAGCTTCCAGGTCGGAACTGTTGGACGCGCCTACGCTTACGGCCGTGGAGATGCAGGCCGGCGCGCTGATGGAATTCGTATAGGCGCTGTTGCCGCTGGCAATGGCCACGGCGATGTCGACCGCGGCCAACTGGTCGATGGCCTGCTTGAGGCTGCTGTTCGCGCTATCGCAGGCTGCGGAGAAGCTGCCGCTGCCAAGGCTCATGTTCACCGCGCCGATGCTGTAGGTGGTTCGCAGGGAGTACACGTAATCCAGCCCGGCGAGTTGGTCGCTGGGGTAGGAACCCACCCAATAGGCGCCGTCGAAGATTTTCGAAAAGACATTGACCGCGATGATGGCGGCCTCCTTGGCCACGCCGCTGAGGGAGCCCGTATCCCGGCCGGCCGCGATGCCGGCCACGTGGGTGCCGTGATCCCATCCTTCGTAGGTATCGGGATAGTGGGCCGCCGCGCCAGGGCCATACATAGAGGTCTGGCTGTTGGGGCAATCGGCTTGGGCTGAAAAGCAGGCCTCCACAATGGTTTTTCCGGAAAAAAAGGTGTGCGTGGAGCGGATGCCCGTATCCAGGATGGCCACGTACCAGCCGCTGCCGGTATAGCCCAACCCCCAAGGGACAGCGGCGCCGATGAGGGACGTCTCCGCCGATGGCGCATCCAGGGACGTCGTGCCCGTCTGGCCGGCCTGGCCCGCCTGGCTGGGCGCTGGAATCGGCTCGGGCAGCGGGGCCGGCACATCGGGTTCCACGGAGACCACGTTCGGATCATCCTGCAGGCTGGCCAGGGCCTGGCTGTCGACGGTCAGGGCCACGGCCGGCAGGGCGTTGTAGCGGCGTTTGAGACTGTACTTTCCCTTGGCAAGCCGCCCCAAAACCGCATCAGCCGATGTGCCGATGGCCCGGGACAGGGCCCTGTCCGCTTCCACGGCGGCGGACCTGTCCAGACCCCGGGCTGTTGCGTCAGGGGACGTCACTTTGTATTGGCGCGACGCTTCGTGCAATTGCGTCAGGTTTGGCACGGAAAACACCACAATGACCCGCGCCTGATCGGATGCCGTTTTGGCGCTGGCCGGAATATCGACAAAGGAAAGATTTTTTTGCGCCTGCCCGGGAATCGGACACGCCACTATCAGCCAGGCCAATACGAAAAACGCCATTGCCGGCATACGGTTTCCAAGGGGCATCATGATAGGCTCTTTGACGGAAATGCTGTTTCGGGTACCTAACGCTGCTTCTTATGCCAGGGGCAACCCAAACGCAATGGTGAAGCTGCCTTGATTCCGGGAAGAGCCCCATTGGCACAAGAAGCGGCGCCAATCCAGGATTGACCCGGCCCAAAGGATGGTTCACATGTCGGGACATGGGGACTCGGCTTTGCCTGGAAGACGTGGCGGCCGGTTGGGACCTGTGGATGCTCGTTCGCTGAAGGAGGGGGAATGGAAGCCGTTTCCGCTGTGGCCGCAACGCATTTCGCCAATGGCTACAACTGCGCCCAGGCCGTGCTCATGGCCTTGGCCGGACGTTTTGGGCTCGATACGGCCACGGCCGCCCGGCTGGCTACGGGTTTCGGGGTGGGCATGGGCCGGGGCGGCACCTGCGGGGCTGTTTCCGGGGCCGTGATGGCGCTCGGCCTGGCCGGTGGCGGCGGAGGGCCGGACGGCGCGGCGGCCAAGGCCGCCACCTATGCCCGGGCCAGGGATTTTTACGCCCGGTTCATGGACCGCCATGGCGCCCTGATCTGTCGCGACCTGATCGGCCTCGATCCGTCCACGCCGGAGGGCTTGGCCCAGGCCCGGCAAGAGGGCCGCTTCCAGACCATCTGCTCCCGGCTGGTGGCTGACGCGGCCGCCCTGGTCGCGGCCATGCTCGACGCCAAAGACGGTTCCGGCCGGCCATGAGCCTGGGTCAGACCATCGTTTGCATCGTCTGCGCCGCTTTCACCGCTGTTAGGGTGCCGGCATGGTTGACCTGAAACGACGCGGCGTCTGGCCCCAGAGCGTTCTCTTCACCGGCCAGGCAACCTGCCATGACGCCGACGGCCGGGAGATACCCTGCACTGGCAGCGGCCAGGACGCGGCCCAGGGGTATGCGGCCTTTTCCCCGTCGCCCCGGTTCGTCCCGGCCGGACCGGGCCTGGTCCGGGATGCGGCCACGGGCCTGTATTGGCCCGAGGATGCCAATTCGGCCGGCTTTCCCATGTCCTGGGAAGATGCCCTGGCCCAGGCGGCCCGCCTGGCCCGGCAGGCGTTTTTGGGGCGAAGCGACTGGCGTGTGCCCAACCGCCGGGAACTGCGAAGCCTCGTCTCCTACGGCGCGGCCCGTCCGGCCCTGCCGTCCGGGCATCCTTTCCGAAACGTGTTTCTCGGCTGGTACTGGTCGTCCACCACGGCGGCCCCGGCTCCTGGCTATGCCTGGTACGTCCACCTGGAAGGGGGGCGGATGTTTTACGGCAAAAAGGACCAGGATTGCCTGTTTTGGCCCGTGGCCGGCCCATCCCGGCTTTTGCCGCGCACCGGACAGAAACGCTGTTTTGACGCGGCCGGCCGGATGGTGGCCTGCGCCGGCACGGGCCAGGACGGAGAAGTCCTGGCCGGCGAAGCGTGGCCCGAACCCCGGTTTGCCGTTCAGGAGGCAGGGGTGCTCGACCGCCTGACAGGCCTGGTCTGGGCCCGGCAGGCGGATGCGGCCCGTGGCCCGGTTTCCTGGGAGCAGGCCTTGGCCGTGGCCGGTTCGTTCGGCCAAGGCGGCTGGCGGCTGCCCAACATCAACGAGTTGGAGTCCCTGGTGGATGCCGGGACGGCCTCTCCGGCCCTGCCGGCCGGACATCCGTTTGCGGCCGTGGGCGAGGCCTACTGGTCGTCCACCACCAGCGCTTTTGAAAAAAACTGGGCCCACGCCCTCTACCTCCACAAGGGGGCAGTGGGCGTGGGCGTCAAGGCCAGCCGGGAATTTCTGGTCTGGCCCGTGTCCGGGCCTTTTTTCTAGCGCTGCGTTCTCAAAAAGGGGTTATACGAATTCCAGCGACAGCAGAGTTGCATGGTTATTTTTTCCCTTAAAAAATACTGACGTATTGAGGCTCTTGCAAAAATCAAACATGGCGTGAGTCAGCAACTTATTTATATTGTAATACATTGAATTCCTTATGGGTTTCCAAAGGGCGGAGCCCTTTGGTCGCCGAAGGCTTCAAAAACGACCCTTTTTGCAAAAGCCTCGTATTTTTTAAGGGGCAACACTAAAACCGTTCGAAATCGCCGTCGTCCGCCTCGGCCGCCATGTCCAGGACAACGCCCTTGGCGCGGGGCGCTTTGGCGGCCGGTTTGAGAACGGTCGGCCGGGCCTTGGCCTGGGCCGGCCGAGGGGCGGCCAGGGCCTTGGGCGCGGGGCGGGGCCGGCCGGTCAGGCCGTTTAAGCGGAAATAGGACACCGTATCCTGGAGTTGCAGGGCCTGGCTCGAAAGCTCCTCGGCCGTGGAGGCCATTTCTTCCGAAGCCGAGGCGTTTTGCTGCACCACCTGGTCCAGCTGCTGGATGGCCCGGTTGACCTGTTCGGCCCCGGCGTTTTGCTCCACGCTGGAGGCGGTGATTTCCTGGATGAGTTCGGCGGTGCGCTGGATGTCGGGCACGATCCTGGCCAAAAGCTCTCCGGCCTTTTCCGCGATCTGCACGCTCGACGAGGACAGCTCGCTGATTTCGCCGGCAGCGTTGCCGCTGCGCTCGGCCAGCTTGCGCACTTCGGCGGCCACCACGGCAAACCCCTTGCCGTGTTCGCCGGCCCGGGCCGCCTCGATGGCGGCATTTAAGGCCAGCAGATTGGTCTGGCGGGCGATTTCCTCGATAATGCCGATTTTTTCGGCAATCTGCTTCATGGCCGTCACGGTCTTGGCCACGGCCGCTCCGCCGTCCTTGGCGTCCTGGGCGGTCTTGAGGGCAATCTGCTCGGTCTGCTTGGCGTTTTCGGCGTTCTGGCGGATGTTGGCGGCCATCTCCTCCATGGACGAGGAGATTTCCTCCACGCTGGCGGCCTGCTCCGTGGCCCCCTGGGACAGGTTCTGGGTGGTGGCCGACAATTCTTCCGAACCCGAGGCCACGTTTTCCGCTCCGCCCTGGACCTGGCCCACGATTTCCCGCAGCTTGCCGATCATGTGGCGCAGGGCCTGGGCCAAGGCCCCGATCTCGTCTTTCTGGTCGATGTCGATGTGCTGGTCGAGGTTGCCCTCGGCCAGGCCTTCGGCCGCCCGGACCCCCTGCAGGATGGGCTTGGTGATCATGCGGGAGATGACGATGCCGAGCAGCACGGCCAGGACCACGCCAATGGCCGCGCCCGACACGGACATGAGCCTGGCCCGGTCGGCGGCGGATTCGCCCTCGGCCTTGGCTTGCCGGGCCTCGGCCAGGGCGGCGGCCATGAGCTTGTCCAGCAGCTCGAAGGAACGCATCTGCTTTTCCCGGACCCCGACCATGGTTTCCTGGCGCATCCGGGCGTAGATGTCCTCCACTCGGGCCACTTCGGCGCTCATCTGCTCGAAAAAGGCCATGGTCTTTTCCACGGGCTCCAGAATTTCGGTGCGCACGAGGTTCTGGAGTTCCTCCCGGGAGGCTCCCTTGCCGGCCATCTCCTTGAGGCGGGCCACGCCGTGGTGGAATTTTTCGTGCCAGGGGCGGATGTCCTGCAGGCTCTTGCGGAACACGGGATTGGCGATGTCGCGGCTTTCGCTGTCCAGCCACTGGCCAAAGCCGCATTTGGTGGGATCCTCGCCGCCGACAAACCCCTGGCCGGTCAGCATCAGGTTCAGGGCGTCGGCTTGCAGCTTGTAATGGTCGCCCCGGAAATGCTCCAGGCTGCGGCGCAGGGTGCTGGGATCGGCAATGCCGGACTTGTCCCATTGCCGGGCCAGTTCGAAGATTTCGTTGTTGGTCTTGACCCAATCCTGCCAGGCTGGCGTGAAATCCCGCCACAAGCGGGCCTCTTCGGCGGATTTGGGCAGCTTTTCGTACTCGTCCCAGGACTTGCGGTAGCTCTCCCGAAGGTTGTCGATGTTGTCGAACTGGCGTTGCCGGTCCTTGGGATCGAGGCCGGGGATGAGCAGCGAGCGCTGGGCCACGCGGACCGATTCGCCGGCGATCTTGATGTGTTGCAAGTCGCGCACCGAGGGCAGGCTGACGTCCGTGATCTCCCGCAGGTGCTCGATCACCGTGGACAGGCCCACGAGGCCCACCAGGCCCACCACCAGCGTAATGGCGGCAGAGAACAGGAAGCCCCCAACCAGTTTGACCCCAAGCTTGAGATTCCGCATGGCCTTATCCTTCGGTGGAGATGGATGTGCAGGGAAGAACAAGAGAACCTTTTGAGTCCTAAGATGGACAGTCGGGATTTGTCAAACCGTTACGGGAACGGAAAAAAAAGGGGCGGCCAGGCCGCCCCACCCACGAAGAGGAAATTGTCGGTTCAGGCCGCCGGCTTGAGCCGGCCGTCCTCGATTTCCACCACCCGGCTGGCCATGGCCGCGAAGTCCGGCTCATGGGTGACCATGACCACGGCAATGCCGTCGGCATTGGCCTGTCGCAGCAGGTCCATGATCCGTCCGCCCGTGGCTCCGTCCAGGCTGCCGGTGGGTTCGTCGGCGAAAATGATCCGGGGGGAGGTGACCAGGGCCCGGGCAATGGCCACCCGCTGCTGCTCGCCGCCGGAAAGACGCCCCGGCAGCCGGCCGGCCTTGTCCGCCAGGCCCACCCGGGCCAGGCAGTCCAGGGCCTGGCGTCGACGGGCCGCGGTTACCGGGGCCAGCCCGGACAAAAAGGGCGTGAGCACGTTTTCCAGGGCCGTCAAGTAGGGCAGCAGGTGGTGCATCTGAAAGACCATGGAAAAGTCCGTGGCCCGAAGCCTGTCAAGCTCCCGGGCCGGCAGCCCGGACAGGGAGCTGCCCTGGTAGCGGACCTCGCCCGCGTCCGGGGAGAGCAGGGACGAGAGGATGTTGAGCAGCGTGGATTTGCCCGAGCCCGAGCGGCCCACGATGCAGGCGAATTCCCCGGCCTCGATGGTCAGGGACACGCCGCGCAGGGCCGGCGCGGCCCCGGCGTCCGTGGCAAAGGATTTGGATACGTTGTCGGCGGTCAGCATGGAAGTCTCCGTTAGAGCATGACCAAGGCCTGGGACGGTTCGATGCGGGCGGCCGCCAGGGACGGGGGCAGGGAGGCCAGGGCGGACAAGACGGCCACGGCCGCGAAAATGACGCCGAACTGGACCGGGTCGAACACCGGGGCCGCGCCGGGCCCCAGGTCGAGCAGGGCCATGAGCTTGAAGCTGGACGCAAATCCCGCCGCGTAGCCGGCCACTGCCGAAGCCAGACCCAGGACCAGGGCCTCCAGGTTCATGAGGAAAAAGACCGCGGTCTTGGAAAAGCCCAGGGCGCGCAGCAATCCGATCTCGTTTTTGCGCTCGTTGACCGAGGAGTAGACCGAAAGGCCGATCATGACGCAGGCCGTAAGCAAGATGACCCCGGAAACGGCCAGGGCCAGTTGCTTGACGAAATCCACGGTCATCATCCGGCTTTTGACCACCTGCTGCATGGCCTTGATGTCCGTGTCCGGCAGCCTGGCCGCGATCTGGGACGTGATCTCATCGATGGGGCAGCCCGAACACAAGGCGGCCACCTCCACGAAATGCACCCGGTTTTCCTTGCCAACGGCCTGTTGCAGGGCGTGCAGGCCGGCAAAAAGCATCTTGTCGTCCTCGGAGCCGGTGGGGGCCAGGATGCCGGCCACGGTAAACGGCCGGCCTTCCAGGGTCACGGCATTGCCCACGGCAAGTCCCAGCCGAGCCGCCGCCTCGGAACCGGCCAGCACGTCGCCGGGTGCCTTGGGCATGGCCCCGGCCGTGGCATGCCAGTAGCTTTTGATGCGCAGCTCCTGGTCGAAGTCCACGCCGATCACGCCCACGGGCTTGTCGGCGACCCGGGTCAGCACGGCGAACTTGGGAGCCACGGCGCTGATGCGGTCCTTGTGGTGGATTCCCCGCACCGCTGCCGTCACCACGTCTTCCTTGAGGTATTTGATGTCAAAGGAAACGTCGCCCAGGGGCATGCCGCCGTAGCTCACGGACAGGGTTTCGGTCCTGGGGGCCACCAGGATGTTGGCCCCATAGGCCGACAGCTTGGCTTCGAGGCTTTCGCCCACGGCCTTGGACAGTTCCAGAAGCGCGGTCACCGAAGCCACGCCTATGGAAAAAACCACCACCATGAGCACGGTCCGGGACAGCTTGCGGCGCAGGTTGCGCAGGGGAATGGTGAGAATGTTCATGCGGCGGAGTCCGGCTTGGCGTTGGGCCTAGAAAAAGGCGGCTCCGGCCGCCAGGTCGGACAGCTTGATCTCCAGGCGGTCGCCGGCCACGGCGGAAGCCAAGGGAGAGGGGTTGCAGCCGCCTCGCGCCTCTCCCACCATGGACATGTGGAAGCGCCGGCCGCAATTGGTGCAGACCACGAATTCCCCATCCTGGCGATAGCCCTTTTTCTCGGGATAGCACACGTCGCAGGCGTCAAAGGCGGTGCGCACGCGCCCTTCCGGACTTTTGACCGCAAAGAAACGGATCTGCTTGTCATTTTGGGCGACAGCGAAAAAATGGACCTTGCCGTCGGCCACATCGGCCAGGGCAAACGACACCGTGCCGTCCTTGGGCGTCAGGGTGGCGGTTTCGGAAAAAAGCCCCAGAAAAGCCCGGGCCGGATCGGCCACGGTCAGGGCGACCACGGCCAGGACGGCCGCCAGGGACAGGGTGACGATGGCGGGAATGCGCATGAAAACCTCGCTTTGCGGATTGTCCGACGATGCCGGATGTATTTCTTCCTGTTGCGGTATGCATTGGCCAAGATAGCAACGCCCGTGCCAGGGTCAAGGGCAGCGGGCCAAGACGCCGGCATGACTGGAATACGGCATGCAAATTCGAAGCGGCATGCAGTTTTTTCTTGCCATGGTCTGGGAAACGGTCATTTTCTAAACACGTCTGCCGGGCTGGGTGTATAAAAAGTCGGCAAAACGGCTGCTTTGTATACGCCGGCGGACCGGCCCCTGGCGGGCCGCTCGGAAAACGTTGTGAACACATTGAAAAAAAAGCCCTTTTTTGAGGCGTCCTCCCCGTTGGTGGGCATTGGCGCGGCCGCCATTGTGGCGGTTGTGGTGGTGGCCATGGCCGCCATCAACCTGGGCCGGGAAAAGCAGTACATGACCCGGCTGCTCTTGGAAAAGGGAGCGGCGCTGATAAAAGCCTTCGAGGCCGGGGCCCGTACGGGCATGCGCGGCGGCTTTGGCACGCAAATCCGGTTGCAGCAGCTTCTGGAAGAGACGGCCAAGGAGCCCGGCATCTTTTATATCGCGGTCACGGACGCCTCCGGCCGGGTGGTGGCCCACAGCGAGGCCTCCCGCATCGGCCAGGAGCTGTTTACGCCACAGGAACTGGCCGGGCTGGCCCCCGGGACCGGGGAGCAGTGGCGCTTTGCCCGGGAAGAAGGGGCGAACCGGCGTTCTTTCATGGTCTACCGCCGCTTTGTTCCGGCTGTCGGCGGCATGCCGCCCCATGGCGGCCCCGGGCGCGGGCGTGGCCCCCATGGCCCGGACAGCGGGTTTTTTTGCAGCGAGGACTGCGACGCCACGGGTGCGCCCCGCAACCTGACCGGCCTTGACCTGAACATTTTCATGGGCCTGGACGTGGCCCCCATCGAGGCCGCCCGTCAGGCCGACCTGCGCAACATCATGGCCACTTCGGCCGGGCTTCTCATTTTGGGCCTTGGGGGCGTACTTTCCCTCTATTGGGCCCAGCGCTACCAGGCCCAGCGCCGGGTGCTGGGCCATGCCACGGCCCTGGCCTCGGAAGTGGTGGCCGCCATGCCGGCCGGGCTCGTTCTCGTGGGTCCGGACGGCCGGGTGGCCATGGCCAATGCCGCGGCCGAGGCCCTGGCCGCTCCGGGCAGCCCAGGGAGCCTCATCGGCCGCGAGGCCAAGGCCCTTCTGCCGAATGCGGTCCTGGCCGGCCCGGCCCGAAACGACAGCCAGGACGCCGGGGAACGGGAAATGGACATTGCCCTGGGCGGCGGTCCGACCCTGCCCCTGGGCGTGTCGGTCTCGGCGGTGCGTACCGAGGAGGGGACCCCGGTGGGGTCCTTGGTGGTCCTTCGCGACCTGCGCCAGGTGCGCCGGCTGGAGGCCGAGGTGCGCCGCCGGGAAAAGCTGGCCGCCGTGGGCAACCTGGCTGCCGGCGTGGCCCATGAGATCAGAAACCCGCTCAGCTCCATCCGGGGCTATGCCGCCTATTTCGGGGGCAAGTTCGCGCCGGGCAGCGAGGACCGGCAGGCGGCCGAGGTCATGATCCGGGAGGTGGA
Source organism: uncultured Desulfovibrionaceae bacterium (assembly GCA_964490985.1). Taxonomy (GTDB): domain Bacteria; phylum Desulfobacterota; class Desulfovibrionia; order Desulfovibrionales; family Desulfovibrionaceae; genus Solidesulfovibrio. The sequence continues at coordinate 18,859 of CAZBER010000035.1, forward strand.
CCGCTTAAACCGCGTCATCTCCGAACTGATCGAATTCGCCCGGCCCTCGGACCTCAAGCGCCGGCCCGTGCGCCTGGCCGACCTGGCCGCCCATGCCGAACGCCTGATCCGGCCGGACGCCGCCTCCCGGGGCGTGGCCGTGGACCTTTCGGGCGCGGCGAACGGCCCGCAAATCGCGGCCGACCCGGACCGCCTGTCCCAGGCCGTGCTCAATTTGTGCTTGAACGCCATCCAGGCCATGGACGCCGGCGGGAGACTCACCCTGCGCGCCGGCCTGGCCCCGGACGGCCGGGCCTTCCTGACCGTGGCCGACACCGGGCCGGGCATCCCGGACGAACACCGCGACCGGATATTCGACCCGTATTTCACCACCAAGGCCCGGGGCACCGGGCTTGGCCTTCCCATTGCCCACAAGATCGTGGAGGCCCATGGCGGCGAAATCCGCGTTGCCTCGCGTCCCGGCCAGGGAACCGAAGTGACGGTGCTCTTGCCGGCCAAGGCCCATGGGGAAGAAAGCGGAGAGGAACATGCAGGCGAAAATACTCGTAGTTGACGACGATGCCGGCCATTTGTCCATGCTGCGCACCGTGCTTTCGGGCTGGGGCTATGTCCCGGAAGGGGCCATGGACGGGGCCGAGGCTGTGGCGAAAATCCATGCCAAGGCCTTTGACGCCGTGCTGCTCGACGTGCGCATGGCCGGCATGGGCGGCATGGAGGCGCTTTCGCGCATCAAGGACTACAACCCGGCCGTGCCCGTGCTCATCATGACCGCCTATTCCTCGGTGGAAACGGCGGTGGCGGCGCTCAAGGCCGGGGCCTACGACTACCTGACCAAGCCCCTTGACCTCGATGTGCTGCGCCTGACCCTGGAGCGGGCCCTGGACCATGTCCGGCTGGCCACGGAGAACCAGGCCCTGCGCCAGAAACTCGGCAAGGACGCGGCCGGCCCGGAAATCATCGGCAAGAGCCGGGCCATGCGGGAACTGCTGTCCCTGGTGGCCATGGTGGCCCCCACCGAAGCCACGGTGCTCATTGCCGGCGAATCCGGCACGGGCAAGGAACTCGTTGCCCGGGCCGTGCATGCCGCCAGCCCCCGGGCCAATGGGCCGCTGGTGGCCGTCAACTGCGCCGCCCTGTCCGAAACCCTGCTCGAATCCGAACTGTTCGGCCATGAGAAAGGCGCTTTTACCGGAGCCGACCGCCGCCGGGAAGGACGGTTCATGGCTGCCAACAAAGGCACCATCTTTCTGGACGAGATCGGGGAGGTGGCCCCCCTTATCCAGGCCAAGCTGTTGCGCGTCATCCAGGAGCGCGAAATCCAGCGCCTGGGCGGCGATCGGCCCATGGGCGTGGACGTGCGCATCCTGGCCGCCACCAACCGGGACCTCAAAACCGAAGTGGAGCAAGGGCGTTTTCGCGAAGACCTCTATTACCGCCTCAATGTCGTGGCGCTCACCGTGCCGCCCCTTCGCGACCGGGCCGAGGACATCCCGCTTTTGGCCCAGCATTTCCTGGCCCGGTTTGCCGAAAAAAACCGCAAGCGCATCAAGGCCTTTACGCCTGGGGCCATGGACCATCTGCTGCGGTGCGCCTGGCCCGGCAACGTGCGGGAGCTGGAAAACGCCGTGGAGCGGGCCGTGATCTTGTCCGTGGGCGAATACGTCACCGAGCGCGAGCTGCCCTTGTGCCCGGTGCGGGAAGAGTGTCCGCCCGCAGCCGAGGGGGCCGAGGGCCTGTCCTCCCTGGCCGGCATGCCCCTGGACGATGTGGAGCGGGAAGTCATTTTGGCCACGCTTCGCGAAACCGGCGGCAACAAGAGCGAGGCGGCCCGGCTCTTGGGCATTACCCGGGCCACGTTGCACAAGAAATTGAAGAAATACGGGGAAGAGTAGAGCGCCTGCCAAAGCGCGATCGATATCGTGTTACTGTTTCGAATGATGCCATATTTGTGTACTTTTATCAAGTAATTTACTATATGCATAAACAAATGCATTCCTCCTTCAAGCAACAAAGACACCGGGCCAAAACGCGCTGCCGTTATTGCGCCAAAACGGGAGCGTGGGCCGCGCTTTGGTGCGTTGGATGGCTTGATGGCTATGCCATCTTCCTGATACCCAAGGAGGGAAGTTTTTAAGGGGCCGCAAACCGCAACGGTTTTTCCTGCATGGAATTGTTCTCAAAATCGATATTGGTCGGGCTGGTCAACAATGCGGCCTTGTTGATCGCGCTGGCCTTTTTATACGACACCTTCACCCGGGGCGCTTCCTTTCCGCCTTCGGGCCGCCGGCGTCTGGCCGTGGCCGTTTGCCTGGGCGCCATTGCCGTGGCCGTCATGCTCAGCCCTTGGGAACTGCGGCCCGGCCTTTTTTTCGATACCCGCTCCATTTTGCTCGGCATTACCGGCCTTTTTTTCGGCTTCGTGCCCACAATCGTGGCCGCGGCCATGGTTGTGGCCACGCGCTTGGCCCAGGGCGGGGTGGGAACCGGGACCGGCATCGCGGTCAGCCTGGTTTCCGGCGCCATAGGCCTGGCCTGGGCGCGCTGGCGGGGACAGGACCCGTCCCGGCTGTCATTCCTGGAACTGTACGTCTGCGGCATTGTGATCCACCTGGCCATGCTCGCCTGCATGGCGATTTTTTTGCCCTGGCCTCTGGCCCTGGAGACGCTTTCGCACATCACCATCCCGGTCCTTTTGATTTATCCCCTGGCCACGGCCCTTTTGGGGCAGCTCTTGGTGGGGCGGTTTACGCGCAACCGGATCACGGAGCGCCTTTTGGAAAGCGAATCGCGCTACCTGAGCCTTTTCGAGAACAACCACGCCACCATGCTCCTGCTCGACCCGGTCTCCGGAGCCATCGTGGACGCCAATCCCTCGGCCTGCGCCTATTACGGCTGGCCGCGCGACGCCCTACGCCGCATGCGCCTCAGCGACATCAGCGCCCTGCCCGACGCGGAAGTGCAAGCCGCCCTGGCCCAGGCCCGGGACGGGCGGGACAACCATTTTTTCGTCCGCCACGCCCTGGCCGACGGCCGCATCCGGGATGTGGAGGCATACTCGGGTCCCATCCGGTTTCTGGGCCGTATTCTGCTCTATTCCATCATCTTTGACATTACCGACCGCAAACAGGCCGAGCAGGGCCTTCGCGAAAGCGAAAAGCGTTTTCGGCTGCTGGTGGACCACGCGCCCGTGGGAATTTTCGTGCAGACCCGCTTCCGGTTCGCCTACGCCAACGCCCTGGCCCTGCAACTGCTGGGCGCGCCTCGGCCCGAGGCGCTTTTGGGGACGTTGGTCCTCGATCGGTTCGATCCCAAGGACCGGGATGTGATCCGCGAGCGGATACGGCAGGTGAATCAGGAGAAAGCCGCCGTGTCCATGGTGGAGGAAGCCATGCTCCGTTTCAATGGCGCCGCCTTTACGGCCGAGGTGGCGGCCGTGCCCATCCACTGGGACGGCGATGACGGCGGCCTGGTTTTTTTCCGGGACATCACCGAGCGCAAGGCCGCCGAGGACCAGTTGCGCCTGAGTGAGGCCCGGCTGCAAAGCCTGTTTCACATCTCCCAGTTGGAAGCCGCCTCGACCCAGGAACTGCTGGTGCATGCCCTGGGCGAGGTCCGGGAGCTGACCCGAAGCGAGCTGGCCTACATGTTTCTGCGAAACGAGGCGGATGGTCCCCTGGTCCTGGTCACCTGGTCCGGGGAGGCCTTGCGGGCCTCTCCGAAATCCTGGCCGCGCGGCGCGTTTGACCTGGAGGCGCTTGGGCCGTGGGCCGATGCCGTACGGCAGCGCCGTCCCCTGGTCGTCGACGGCGGCCCCGGGATGCGCTCCCTGGACCGGGACCGGCTGCCGGGTTGGAGCCTTTTGCGGCAAAGCCTGTGCGTGCCCGTGCTGGGCAAGGATACCGTGCCGGCCCTTCTGGTCGTGGCCAACAAGGAGTCGCCCTACGATGCCGCGGACATCCGGCAGGCCACGCTGCTGGTGGACGCGGTCTGGCGCATTGCCACCCGCAAGCGCGATGAAGAGGCGCTTTTGGCGGCCAAGGAAGCGGCAGAGGCGGCCAGCCGGGCCAAAAGCGAATTTCTGGCCAACATGAGCCATGAGGTGCGCACGCCCTTAAACGGCATCCAGGGCATGGTGCAGTTGCTCAAAACAACACCTCTTGGCCAGGAGCAGCAGGAATATGTCGATGCGGCCCTGGCCTCGTGCCGCCGCCTGACTCGGCTGCTCGGCGACATCCTCGACCTGTCGCGGGTGGAATCGGGCAAGCTGCGCCTGGAGGCGGATGCGTTTCGCCTGGAGGAGGTGGTCCAGTCGGTGGCGGCCTCCTTTGAGCCGGCCTGCCGGGAGGCGGGCGTGGCCTGGACCGTGTCCGTGGCCCCGGATACGCCCGAATTGTTGTGGGGCGACGCCTTTCGCCTGCGCCAGATTCTTTTCAACCTGGTCGGCAACGCCGTGAAATTCACCCTGGCCGGGACAGTCCGGCTGGAGGTCTGGGCCGCGCCGACCAATGCCGCCGGCCAGGGCAGCATTTTTTTCACCGTGGCCGATACCGGCATCGGTATTCCGCCCGCCGAGCTCGACTGCGTTTTCGAGACCTTCCATCAGGTCGAGCATGCCTTGAACCGGCGTTTCCAGGGAGCCGGATTGGGGCTGGCCATTGTGCGGCGGCTGGTGGAACTGATGGACGGCAGCATCCTTTTTGAGAGCGAGGAGGGCCGTGGAACCGTGTGCACCTGCGCCTTGCCCCTGCGGCGCGCCCTGGCCCCGCCGCCCGCGCGGCCGGATGCGGTGCGAACCGAGGCCTTGACCGGGCCGGCCCCGGTGCAGCGGCGCATCCTGGTGGCCGAGGACGACACCATCAATGCCCTGGCGGTCAGGCGGCTCCTGGAAAAGCTGGGCTATGCCGTGATGGTGGCCGGCGACGGCCAGGAAGCCGTGCACATGTTTGTCCGGCAACGGCCCGACTGCGTGCTCATGGACGTGCAGATGCCGGGCCTCGACGGCATCCAGGCGGCGGCAGCCATGCGCAGCGCCGCGCGCCAGGCCGGAGAGCCGCGCGTGCCCATCATCGCCCTGACGGCCCATGCCATGACCGGCGACAAGGAATGGCTTTTGGCCAACGGCATGGACGGCTACCTGGCCAAGCCCGTGGAAGGGGAGAGCCTGCGGGCCGCCTTGCACGCCGTCCTGGCCGATGCGGACGGCACGTCCTGAGCCGCCTGGCGGTCAGGGCCTGGCCGGGATGCGCAGGCGCTGGCCCAGGGACAGCCGCCGCGAATCCACGCCGGGATTGACGTCCTCCAGGGCCTTGGGGTCCACGCCCAGGCGTTTGGCGATGATGCGCAGCGTATCCCCGTTTCTGACTTCATAGACCTTGTTGCTCGGCATGGCCTTGGGCGGCATGGGCGCGGCCTTGGGCTGGGCCGGTCCGGCGGCCTCGGCCGGCGCTTCGCCGTCCGGCACCGGGCGCAGGTCCCGGGCCGCGGCCAGCAGCTCGCCCACGCCGGCCGAGGCAGGCAGGGATTCCTGGCGCGTCAGCGTCTCCAGCACCACCCCGGCCAGGAGCCGGGCCCCGCTTTCGGTCAGATGCACGCCGTCGGCAGTGCGGATGGACACGATATCGCCGGTGACGTCCCGGGCGTGGCGGGTAAACCGGTCCGAGGAGTCGGAAAAGGCTTCTTCCGTATCGATGAAGCGGCAGCCTGCCGTGGTCCGACACATGGCCCGCAAGACGGCATTGACCTGGCGCGTGCTTGTCCCCAGGCTGGCGCTCCCCATGGGCGGCACGCCCACCCAATAGATGCTGGCTTTGGCATTGACCTGGCGGCAGATGGTCACCAGCTCCTGGGCCTTGGCCGTATAGGCCTTGGCCCAGTTGGGATCGTTGAAATAGACGTGGCTGCCGTCCGGGCCGGCCACGGGCATGACGTCGTTGGCGCCGAGCATGATCACCACCAGGTCCGGGGCATACGGGGAGACCAGTTCGCGCAGGTGCTCGGGCCAGTTGACCAGCTCCGGCCGGGTCAGGCCGCTCGAACGCGTGCCGTCCCGGCTGAAATCAATGCCCGCGACCCCGGCCAGGGTCCGTTCCAGTTGTTCGCCGAGGCTGATGGACAGGGAATCGCCGACCACCAGCATCCTGCGGGAGACAGGAGCCGGAGGGGCGGGCATTTCCGGAGCCCGGCGCGAAAAAAGCCCCTGGGGTTCCGGAGAAGGGATATGGGGCGGGGCCTTTTCCGCCGCGTCCTGGCCGCAGGCCACAAGCAGGCAGCAGCCAAGCGCTGCCCCCAGGGCGCGCCGCCGCGCCAGATGGAAACGGCCGAAACGGGCCAGGAAGGAAAGGAGATTACGGTTGCGTTTTGGAAACAGAGGCATCTTGGCGTCCAGCGGGCTCTTGAGACGTCTTGGGCCGCAACACCACGTCCTTGGCGATGCTCGCCAAAAACGACTGGGCCAGGATGTCGCCGCCGGCCACGGTGAAATGGACCTTGTCGTTGGCCCGAACCTTGATTTTCATGCCCTTGTCGTTGGGCAGAAAGGTGGCATAGTTGCCGTTTTCGTCGGCCAGCAGGCTCCAGGTGTCCAGATAGCGGCTGTTGCCGGATTTGGCGCATTCGGCCTTGACGATGTCGTTCATGATCTGGGCCTGTTTGGCATAGGCGGGATCCCCCATGACAGGCAGGCCGATCCAGTAGCTCAGCACGTGCTTCTCGTTTAAGGCGGCCAGGAAGTTCTCCACACGCATGGAAAACACTTCGGCCCAGGTCTTGTTGGCGTTGCCGGCCGGACGGGGCTTTTCGTTGGGGTTGATGTACTTGGCGTCATTGGCCCCCATCATGACCACCACGATATCCGGGCCGTATTTCTCCAGAAAGACGCGCAAGGCCTTTTCCCAGTCGTAGTATTTCGGATTGGCCAGGCCGCTTGAGACCTTGCCTTCCTCGATCAGGGCCACGTCGTCGAGCTCGGCCACGGACCGGCGCAGGGACAGGGACAGGCCGATGGCCAGGGAATCGCCCACCACCAGGATCTTGTGGGGCGGAAGCAGCTTTTGCGCCACCAGAGACGACTGGGGCTGAGGCTGGACCGGGGACGGGGCGGTGGCCGGCTCTGCGGGAAGCATCGGGCCCGGGAGGGCGGGCGCGGCGTCGCTGTCCGGGACCGAAGGGGCCACGGGCCGGGGCGGCGTCAGGGCGGCCAACAGCTTGTCCACGTCCACGGGCGCATCGTCCTTGAGCACCGGATGATTGGGGTCCAGCCGCTGCCGGGCGGCTTCCTCGGCCGTATCCGTGGCCGGAGCGTCGCGGCAGGCCAGGGTGTTCTTGTAGGTCTCGTCGAAATAGGGGGCCAGGGCGCAGTCGATCTGCCGGGACAGGCTGCCCAGGCTGGCCTCGCGCCAGGCATTGCGCACGCGGCGGACATGCCGCAGCACCGAAGACGCCGGACCGTCGGCCAGGTGTTCGTCAGCCCAGACCGAAACCTTTTCGATATTGGCCAGCATGGTCACGGCCAGGGCGACAATATATATGCAGCAGGCTTTTTTCCAACTCATGGGGCTTTGGCGTCTGTTCGGGGTTGCAATGGGTTGGGGCGGTCCTGGCGTGCCGGAATGGCGCAAAGCGCGACCCTAGGGGGCAGTCGACAGGCCCGAGGCAATGCGGTCCGTCAAAAGCTTGCAACCGGCCATGGAGAAGTGCACGCCGTCCTTGCCGCGCAGGGCCACGGCCTTGCCGCTTACAGGCTTTTTGGCGCAGAATTTTCCGGACGCATCGGCAAACAGGTCCCAGGAATCGATGAAGCGGCACCAGGGGCCGCCAGCCGCGCAGGCCGCGCGCATGGCCTCGTTGGCTGTCCAGGCGCGCTGGCTGTAGGCCTTTTCGCGCATGGGGGGCAGGCCGACCCAGTAGACCATGATGCGCTCTTTGGCGGCAATACTCAGAAACCGCCTGGCCTTGGCCTGGAAGTCCTGGGACCACTCGGGCGTGCCGGAACCGTTTTTGGCGTCATTGCCGCCAAGCATCACCACCAGGGCGTCGGGTTTCTCGGCGGCCAGGAAGTCGGCCAGGGCCTTTTCCCAATCGTAGAAATGCGGCGAATTGAGTCCGCTCGAGACCTTGCCCCGGCTGGACAGGGCAATGTCCCCGCGCGGCTTGAGGGACTTCTCCATGGTCAGGCCAAGCCCCACGGCAAAGGAATCGCCCACGATCATGACCTTGCGGGGCGCGGGGCGGGCGGGAGGAGCGGCCTTGGGGGCCGAAACCGCGGCCTCGGCCGCGCGCGCCGCATCGGCCGCCGGCTTGTGCGCAGCCGCCGCCCCGACCGCCTGGGTCAGGCACAGCCAAATCACGGCACAGACAGCCACCTGCGCCAGGAAAGCGGGATGGGCCGGAAAACGGTGGGCGCGCCAACCGCGCGCCAGGACATGTCGCATTGAAAGGAGTATAGACGCGCTGTGTGGCTTTGTCCAGGATACGGCCTGGGCCTTGCGTCATTGCCGGGGCAGGGAAAATGTGTTTAGGTCCCCCCCGATAAAATGCGGCCCGCGCCGGTCGCTGGGAGGTGGGTATGCGCAAGGGATTTCAGTTGCTTTTGGCCGCGGCCTGCGTGTTGTCGCCGCTTGCCCTGGGGCATGCCCAGGAAGCGGCTCCGGAAAAGGCGCAGCCGGCAGCCCAGACGACGGGGACGACTGGGCCGGCCCAGCCGGAGGCAAAAAGCGCCCCGGCCAAGGCAGGGGCGCCGTCGGGCAGCCGTTCCGACGCGGCCGAGGCCCGGTACCGGGCCTGGGTGGACAAGGAACATGCCCAGGATGCGGCGGTCTTCCAGAAGGAAAAGTCCAAGATCGAAGACAAGTACAAGGGCTATGTGCGGCCCAAGCGCGACAAAAAGACGGGCAAGGCGGACAAGGCCGAGCAGCCCGTCAAATAACGCCCAGCCGGGGTTTCCCGCGCACCGATTCCATTGTCAGCCGGGCCTTGCGCCCGGCTTTCGTTTGGCCGGGCACCTGGATTTTATAATGAATATTACATTGTAACACCCTGAACCCATACGGGTTTCCAAAGGGCCAAGCCCTTTGGTCGCCGAAGGCTTCAACAACGACTTTTTTTGCAAAAGCTTCTGCCCTCATGGCCGACCTGAACCGGACGGTTGCGTCCGGTTCAGATCGGATGGACAAGGAAGAGAAAAAGAGGGGCTACGGCTGCTTGGGCTGTTCTCCGGGTTTGGCCGGAGTCGTCTGCGACGGTGTTTGCTGCGGGGCCGGTTGGTTATCGGCCTGTTTGCAGCCGGCGAGCACGCTGCCCAGGATCATCAACGAAGCCAACACAAACGTGATTTTCTTCATGGCGCAACCTGCCTTTTTAGGGATTGTGCCCCCAACCCTAGCCTGTTTTTCGCGGGGTGTCACGCCGTGGGAGAAAAAACAGACGCCTCAGGCCCGGCAGCACAGGGCCTGGGCCACGGCCGCGGCCACGCCCCCCAGTTCCGGACAGACCGTGATGCCGGCCGCAGCCAGGCGGGCGATTTTTTCCGAAACGCCGCCCGGGCGCTCCAAAAGCGCTCCGGCATGGCCCAGGGTCCGGCCCGGCGGGGCCGTCAGGCCGGCGATAAAAGCCACCACAGGCTTGGGGTAGCCGGTGCCGGCCACATAATCGGCCAATTCCTCCTCGGCCCCGCCCCCCACCTCGCCGATGACCACCACGGCCCGTACCCGGTCGTCGTCGCGGACCATCTCGCACAGTTCCGTAAAGCCGGCCCCGCCAAAGGGATCGCCGCCGATGCCTGCGGCCGCGGCCTGGCCCATGCCTGCGGCGCTCAAGCGCGAGGACACTTCGTAGGTCAGGGTGCCGCTGCGGGAAAAGACCGCCACCGGGCCGGGAGAAAAGGGCTCCACCGGCATGATGCCGGCCTTCATTCGGCCCGGGACGAGCACTCCGGGCGTGTTGGGGCCGAGAAAGAGCACCTGCCGGCCGGCCAGGGCGGCCCGCACGGCCAGCATGTCCTTTTGGGCAATGCCGTCGGTGATGCAGGTGATGCGGGGAATCCCGGCTTCCGCGGCCTCCAGGATGGCGTCGGCCGCGCCGGCTGCGGGCACGAAAATGACGGACAGGGCGATGTCGTGGCGGGCCACGGCCCGGACCACGCTGTCGTAGACCGGCACGCCGTCCACGGATTGGCCGCCCTTAAACGGCGTGACGCCGCAGGCCACGTTGGTTCCGTAGGCCCGCATGAGCCGGGCGTGCAGCCGGCCGGCCCGGCCGGTGATGCCCTGCACCAGCACGCCGGAGGCGTCGGTGAGCTCCAGCAGGGACGGCGGGGGCGGCGGCCTTCGGACCGGGGCAACGGGAAGGCGGGCGCGGCCAGGCTCGGAAAACGGCATCCGGCGCGGCGGGCCGGCCGGGATGCATTCGGCCAGAAGGGCCAGGGCCTGGTCCATGTCCTCGGCCACACGCACCTGGGGAAGCTCCAGGCGGCGCAGGATCGAAGCGCCCTGGGCCGCGCCGTTGCCGGCCAGGCGGGCCACGATGGGGCGCGGCGGGGGCGCGCTGCCCAGGGCCTGGCCCAGGGCTTCGGCCACGGCCGCGCAGGACAGGATGCCGCCGAACAGGTTGATGCACACCGCCTCCACGGCCGGGTCGGCAAACAGCAGGGCAAAGGCCGCCGTGAGGCGAGCCGCGTCGGCCGTGCCGCCGAAATCCAGGAAATTGGCCGCCGGCAGGCCGGCGGCGGCCAGGGCGTCCATGGTGGCCATGGCCAGGCCCGCGCCATTGGCCACCAGGCCCACCCGGCCATCCAGGCTGACAAAGGCCAGGTTGTGGCTTCGGGCCTCGCGCTCGGCCGGGGTGGCCAGGCGGGCGTCCGCGAACCGGGCCAGGGCCGGGGAGGCGGCCAGGGCGGCCTCGTCGATCTCCAGCTTGGCGTCCAGGGCCACCAGCTCCGTGTCGGTCACGGCCAGAGGGTTGATTTCGGCCAAAAGCAGCCCGAAGTCGGAGACGGCCCGGGCCAGGCGGGTCAGCAGGTCGGCAAAGGCCGGCCACAGGCCGGATTCGAGTTCCAGATGGAAAAAGGCCGCCCGCAGATGGCGCGGGGCCAGGGCAAAGGGCGGCGGGATATCCTGGATAAGCAGTTCGGGCGTGCCGGCCAGGGCTTCCACATCCACTCCACCCTGGCGGGCGACGCTTAAGCACAGGGCCTTGCGGGAACGCGACACGCTCAAGGACAGGTATACGGCCCGCTCGTGGGGCACCTCGGGTTCCAGGCGCAAAAACGGCGGCCGCATGCCGCCGATGGGCAGCGCGAACAGGCGGCCGGCGGCCCCGGCCAGACGGTCCAGACTCTCCACCCGGACCACGCCCCCGGCCTTGCCCCGACCGCCGGACAGCACCTGGGACTTGAGCCGCCACGGCGGCGCAAACGGCGGCGCGGCCAGGGGCGGATCATGGAAAGCCAAGGCCAGGCCAGGGGGGACGGGGATGCCGACCTCGGCCAGAAGCGCCTTGCCGGCGTGTTCGGTCAGCCGCATGACCGGACCTCCTGGGCAGCGGGTTTTGGCCGGTTAATCTTCGACCATGATGTTGGAGAGGTCCATGTGTTCCTCTTCCTGGCCGTCGGGCAGGGCCGCCTTCCAGACCGCAATGGGCTGGCCCAGGCGTTTCTGGGCTTCCAGGTAGCCGAGGTTGAAGGCCTTGAGGTTTATGGCCTGGATCTTTTCCGGCAGGGTTTCCTTGAGGCTCTTGCGCATGACCTCGCGCCGGGCAAACGGCAGCAGGAAGGTCACGGCCCCGAGCACCACCACATTGGTGGCCTGGGGCGTTTTGAGGCGATCCCGGGCCAGGGTGGTGAAGGGCAGGCCCAGGAAGATGTTGGAGGGCGTTTGCTTGACCAGGCTCGTGTCCACCAGGAGCGCGCCCTTGGGCTTCAAGTAATGGTAATAGCTGTTGCAGGCCTCCTGGGACAGGGCCACCAACAGGTCCAGGTATTCGGTCTTGGGGTAGCTGATGGGGTCGGAGCTGACCACCAGGTCCGACCGGCTGGCCCCGCCCCGGGCCTCGGGGCCGTAGCTTTGGGTCTGGGTGACGAAGTAGCCGTGGCCCATGGCCAGGGCATGGCCCAAAAGCTTGCCCAGGGTCAGGATGCCCTGGCCGCCCAGGCCCGACAGCCGGATTTCGAAGCGCTCCAGCCGCTCGGGCTCCTTGTGGTTGCCGTTCACGCCGCGCCCCCTTTCTTGAGCTGGAGTTCCTGGCGCATGGCCTCGTAGCGCTCCTCCAGGCCCGGTTCGTCGCGCTCCACAAAGACGCCGATGGGCAGCTTGCCGGCCTTGTCCTCCAGTTTGTCATAGGCGTCGCGCGGGATGGCGTTATCTTTGAGCCAGGTAAACATCTCCACCGCGTTTTTGAATTTGTTGTTGCGGCCGTACTGGGTGAAGCAGGGAGTCAGGGCCTCCACCAGGTTGAATCCCGGCCGGGACAGCGCGCCCTGAAGCAGGCCGTCCAGGGCCTTGGCATGATAGACCGTGCCCCGAGACACGCCGCAGGCCCCGGCCGCCCGGGTCAGCTCCACGATGTCGAAGGATTTTTCCAACTGCCCCTGGGGACTGGTGTGGGTATAGGCCCCGAAGGGGGTGGTGGAAGAGCACTGGCCGCCGGTCATGCCGTAAATGAAGTTGTTGAGCACCAGGGCCGTGACCCCGATGTTGCGCCGGGCGGCGTGGATGAGGTGGTTGCCGCCGATGGAAAAGGCGTCGCCGTCGCCCATGACCGCAATGACCGTGAGCCCGGGATTGGCCAGCTTGATGCCCGTGGCAATGGGCAGGGCCCGGCCGTGGGTGGCGTGGATGGTGTTGAAGTCCACATAGGCGGCGATGCGGCCGGAACAGCCGATGCCCGCCACCAGCACCACCTCGTCTTTGGACAGGCCCAGGGCATGGACGCTGCGCACCAGGGACCCAAGCACGATGCCATGGCCGCAGCCCGGACAAAAGACCAGGGGAAACTTCTTGTTGTGGCGCAGGTACTGGTGGATGAGCTGGGTGACTTCGGCCATGTCACGCAATCTCCTTGAAAATTTGGGAGGGAGTGATGATCTGGCCGTCAATGCGGTTTATGGTCCGCACCGTGGTCAGGCCCTCATTGACCCGTTTGGCCTCCCGGGAAATCTGGCCCATGTTGAGTTCGGGCACGACCACCAGGCGGCAGGTCCGCATGAGTTTTTCCACCTGGGTCCGGGGAAAGGGAAACAAGGTTTTGAGCACCAGAAGGCCGGCCTTGACCCCGGCCTCCCGGGCCTGGCGCACGGCCAGGCGGGCCGAGCGGGCCACGCAGCCATAGGCCAGGACCAGCACTTCGGCGTCGGCCGTATCCACGTGCTCCACGAGCTGGATGTCATGGAAAAACCGGTCGATCTTGCGGAACTGCCGCTCCACCAGGGCGCGCACTTCCTCGGGCTTGGCCGTGGGAAAGCCCAGGAAGTCGTGGGTCAACCCGGTGACGTGGAAGCGGTAGCCCGAGCCCACGGCCGGCATGGGCGGCACGCCCCGCAGGGTCTCTTCGTAGGGCTTGTACCATTCCGGAGGCATGGACGGCACCAGGCGGGAGAAGATTTCAAAGGACTCGGGTTCCGGGATTTCGATTTTTTCCCGGGTGTGGGCCGTGATCTCGTCGAGGAGCAGGATGACCGGGGTGCGGTATTTCTCCGCGAAATTAAAGGCCGTAACCGTCATGTCCAGGCATTCCCGCACGTCGCTGGCCGAGAGCACGATGATGGGATGGTCGCCGTGGGCGCCCCAGCGGGCCTGCTGCACGTCGCCCTGGCCCGGGTTGGTGGGCAGGCCGGTGCTCGCGCCGCCGCGCATGACATTGACGATGACCAGCGGCGTCTCGGTCATGGCGGCGTAGCCGATCTGCTCCTGCATGAGGGAAAAGCCCGGGCCCGAGGTGGCGGTCATGACCTTGCGGCCGGCCAGGGACGCGCCGATGATGGCCCCCATGGAGGCGATCTCGTCCTCCATCTGGATAAAGACCCCGTCCGGCAGATAGGGCATGCGCCGGGCCATGAGCTCCATGATCTCGGTGGAGGGCGTGATGGGGTAGCCGGCGTAAAACGAACAGCCGGCCAGAAGCGCCCCTTCCACCACGGCCTCGTTGCCGAGGATGAAGGCCTCCCGCCGTTTTTTGCGGATCACGGTCATGGGCGCGGCTCCTTGTCAGTCTGGGCGGGCTGATCGGGCTTGTCGGGCTGATCGGGCTTGGCGGGTTCGGCCGCCTGGGCCGGCTTGGTTGCGCCATTTTTGGCCCGATAATTGTTGCCGTTTTGGGGAGCCAGCACAATGGCGAAGTCCGGACAGTGCAGTTCGCAAAAGCCGCAGTTGACGCAGTTTGCCTCGGCCACCACCCTGGCCTTGCCCTCGGGCCCCACAGCCAGGACCTTTTTGGGGCAAAAGGCGGCGCAGATGCCGCAGCCCTTGCACCAGTCCGGATAGACCACAACGCGGAAGCGCCCTTTTTTCGTTTCGGTCATGTCAGCATTCCGAAAAAAGATTAAAGGATTGGAGCAGGACCTTACGCTTTCGACAAAATTATGCAATGTAGGGAGCTGGTTATTTTTTTGCTCGACGAATTTGGAAAATTCCACTAGGGCGAAAAAACTTTTTTCCGGAGGTTGACGTTATGGTGGCAAATGGCCGGAGGATCTGGCTGCGGGCGCTTATCGCGCTGGGCTGCGTTCTGGCCGCAACCCTGGGAGGCGCGCACGCCGCCCGGGCCGAGGGAGGGAACCCCATGGTCAAGCTGACGACCAGCAAAGGCGATATCGTCATTGAACTGGACAAGGAAAAGGCTCCGGTCACGACGGCGAATTTTCTGGCCTACGTGAAGGACGGCCATTACGACGGCACGATCTTCCACCGGGTGATCAACGGCTTCATGATCCAGGGCGGCGGCATGGACAAGAACATGAAGGAAAAGTCCACCAAGGCCCCCATCCAGAACGAAGCCGACAACGGGCTGCAAAACAAGACCTACACCGTGGCCATGGCCCGCACCATGGACCCCCATTCGGCCACGGCCCAGTTTTTCATCAACGTGGCCGACAACGCCTTCCTGGACCACAAGGAAAAGAGCCCCCAGGGCTGGGGCTATGCCGTGTTCGGCAAGGTGGTCTCGGGCCAGGACGTCGTGGACGCCATCAAGGCCGTGCCCACCATGACCAAGGGATTTCATGAGAATGTGCCCGTAGTGCCGGTGGTGATCGAAAAGGCCGAAGTGGTCAGCGAGTAGGCCTGGCGCATACGCCGACAAAAGGCCGCTCTGGGAGACCGGGGTGGCCTTTTTTGTGGTCCGTCAAACAGAGGATCGGCGCATCTGTTCCACCAGCTCTTCCAGGGGTGTCTCGTCGTCGATGCGGTACGGCCCGTGGCCGTCGGGCTCGGACGTCGCGGCAAGGGGCCAGGCCGGAGCCGGCTTGGCCGGTTCGGCCGACGCCGAGGCCGCTTCCCGGGTTCCGTTAAGGGGCTGGGCCGGACGCACGGGCGGCGGGGCGAGGTTGCGGCTGGCCCGGAAAACCGTGGACGGCGAATTGAGATTGGTCTTTTGGGCCAGGAATTCCTCGCGGTAGCGCTCAAAGGTGAACATGCCCTCGGCCCGGCCGGCGTGCAGGATATTCTCGATCTGGTTGAAGCGGTTTTCCCGGATGACGTTTCGCAAGGAGTTGGCGGATCGGGCAATGGACAGCACGGGCACGCGAAAGCCTTCCTGGGGCAGGATTTCCAGATGCTGCACCACCACGGCGGCCAGGCAGGAAGCCAGTTGGGCGCGCACAAAGTCCTGGGCGTCCAGGGAAAAGGCATTGCACAGCCGCAGCAGGGCCTCCTCGGCCGTGGCCGAATGCAGGGTGGCGATGACCAGGTGCCCGGATTCGGCGGCATTGATGGTCAGGCGCATGGTCTCGGCCTCGCGCAGCTCTCCCACCACGATGACGTCGGCATCCTCGCGCAGCACGTCCTGAAGGCCCTGCTCAAAGGAAGGAAAGTGGGCCCCCAGCTCCCGCTGGTCCACCAATGCCCGGCCCGACACGAACCGGTACTCGATGGGGTCTTCCAGGGTGACCAGGTGGCAGGACCGGGTCTGGTTGATCTCCCGGACCATGGCCGCGATGGTGGTGGATTTGCCGTTGCCTGTGGGGCCGCAGATGAGGATCAATCCGTGGCGCAGGGCGCACAGCCCGCGCAGGTCCGGATGCAGGTTTAAGGCCTCGAAGTCCGGGATGGTCGCCGGCAGGAAGCGCACGGCCAGGCCCAGGCCGTCGGCGCTGTAAAAGGCGTTGAGCCGCATCTGGGCGTCGGGCAGGTGGGCCGAGAAGTCCACGGACCAGCGCTCGGCCAGGATGCGGCGCTGGCGCTCGGTGGTGAGCCGGGAAATCAGGCCTTCCACCTCGGATGCGTCGAACACGATGTCCCGCTGGAAATGAAGCTGCCCATTCTTGCGGGCCGCCACCGGCTGCCCGGCCCGGATGTGCAGGTCGGACACGCCGTTGCGCACGCAGGTAGTCACCAGTTTGGTGAATTTTTCCATATGGTTTCGCCTAATGTTCCGGGACCGTTACGGCGAATTTGCCCAAAGCCCCGCTGGCCCGCAGTTCCGGGGCGTACATGGCCTCGGCCTGGGGCGGCGGCAGGGTGAAGGTTCCGGGGGTCACGGCCCGAAGCAGGGCATAATAATGGTGCCATTTGTCGTCCGGCAAGTCCGTAAACAGGAGCACCCGGTCGTCGCGCAGGTCCAGGTAGGCCGGGGCGGCGCTGTCGTCGGACTCGGATTCCATCCAGGGCAGCTTTTCCGTGGTGGACAGGCGCGGATTTTCCACTTCCAGTCCGGCCGGCAGCAGGTTTTCCAGGACCATGTTGGCAATGGGGCCGGACGTGGACCGGACGGAAAATCGCACCGCCACCAGGGCTCCCTGGGGCGCGGCGTCGCCGGCCAGGGGCTGGCCGTCCCGGGTCAGGTACTGCCGGGACACCTCCAGGCCGGCGGATTGGGGCGCATAGGCCCCGGGCGCGGGAATGCCCCGGGTGCGCACCGAATAGTAGCAGGCCCCGGCCGCAAAGCCCTTGTCGATCTCCAGGCGCAGGTCGCCGGCCTGGCTGATGCCCCGAAGGCTCAGGACCTTGTCGCTGGAAAAGTCGGACAAGAGCCCGGAACCGGCATGGAGCGTGCCGGAAAAGGGGGCCTTGGCCTTTTGCCGGGCGTAGAACTTGCCCAGGGCCAGCAGGGCGAAGGCGTTTTCCTGGGTGGAAGGGTACGCCTCGCCCTCAAGCAGGCGTCCCACCTCCGTAGCCAGGCTGCCGAGCCTGGGGTCGGACGGAGCGGCGTCGAGCAGGGCCGAGAGATACAGGGCCTTGTCGCGCAGGGTCGAATCCAGGGTGCCGCCGGTGTCGCTTTTGGGCTCGCCATTGGGAGCCGGGCCGGAAGCCAGCATTTCCGCCGCCCGGGTGTTGCCCACGGCGGCATAGGCCGCGCCCAAAAGCCCCCGGGCATTGGCCGGCAGGGCCTTGGCCTTGGCGTCGCGCAGGTTGTCCATGGCCCCGATGTCGGCCCGGCCGGCCTTGGCCAGGACGTACAGGGCATAGGCCGCGAGTTTCAGGCCCTCGGGCTTGTTCAAATCCGCGCCACGGCCGGTTTCTCCGGTAAAGGACAAGGCCTGGGACAGCACGTCCTTGTCCACGGCGTAGCCGGCCAGCCCGGCCTCGACCAGAAAATGCGCGGCGTAAAGGCTCATCCAGGCCTGGGGATCGCTGCCGCCCGGCCACATGGAAAAGCCGCCGTTATACAGCTGCATGCCGACGATGCGCCGGATGCCGCTTTGGACCATGGCCTGGGGCGTGAGCAGCTCAAAGGCGGCCGGGTCCAGGGCCTTGGCCAGGTCGGCGAAGTAGAGCAGGGGAAAGGCCCGGGACACGGTCTGCTCGATGCAGCCGTAAGGGTAGGCCAGCAGGGCCTTGAGGTTGCCGGTGAAGCGGATCAGGGGAAAGCGGCCCACGGTCACGTCGCGCCGGGCGGTTCCGGGCAAAAACTCGTCCGAGGCCAGCTCCGGCACGGTCAGGCTGGCCGTTTCCATGGCCCCGGAGCGCACCGAGGTGCGGGCCGGCAGGGGCGAGCGCACCGGCACGTGGGCCGTATCCCGGGAGGATTCGCCGTTGCCGGCCGCTTCCACGGTAAAGGCGGCCACATCCTCGCTTTTGCCGGCCGTGACCGTAAACGACACCGTGGCCGTGGCCCCCTTGGCCAGGGTCACGGTCTGGCGCGGCTTTTCCACGACAACCGGCCCGGTGGCGGTCAGGCTCACGCTAAACGCGCCGTCCTTGCCGGTTTCGTTGCGCACGGTGACGGGAATCTGGGCCACGTCGTCAAAGGATAAAAAGCGCGGGAACGAGGGCAACAGCACCAGCGGGCTCTTGACCAGGGTCTTGGCCTCGGCCCCGGCAAAGCGGCGGCCGGAAATGCCGGCGGCCATGAGCCGCACCTGGCCCTGGAAGGCGGGGATGTCGAACGCCACCTGGGCCTTGCCCGTGGGACCCACGGTCACCGGGCCGGACCAGAAGGCCACGGTCCTTACCGCCGGGCTCTGGGAGCGCACGAAGTTGGACAGGTCTTCCAGGGCCTCGCCGCCGCCGGCCAGAGCTTTGCCCATCAGCGGCGGGACCTCGGGCAAAAGCATGGAAAAGGTGTCGAACGTCTCCACCTGGAGCTGGCGCTTGGCGTAGAAAAACGCGAACGGGTCCGGGGTCTTCTGGGCAACGAGCTGCAGGATGCCCTCGTCCACGGCGGCCACGGTGACAAGGCTGCCCGGCGGGGCGGACACCTCGACCGCAAGCTTGCCGTCAGGGCGCATTTCCGCGGGCGCGGCCACGGCCACGGGCAGCTTGCCCGAGACCCGGTCCACGAACATGGGGGCCGCGCCGTAGGCCCGGGACGGGCTGCCCGGGGCCACGTCGGAGGCTTTGCGCACCAGGGTGGCCGTGACGTACACCCCGGGCATGTATTCGGGCTTGACCGGAATGGCGATGTCGCCGGTGTTGCCCGACAGGTTGACGATCTGGACGTCGTGCACGCCCGAGCCTTCCACGGCCACCAGGAGCTTGCCGCCAAACGGGGCGCGCACCTGGAACCTGGCCGTTTCGCCCGAAGCATAGTCCTTCTTGTCGGGCTTGAGCTCCAGCCGGGCCGGATTCTCCACGGCCCAAGGCGAATAGCCGAAGCCGCCGGCGTAGAATTCCAACTGGCACGAGGCTCCGGATGCGGCGTCGGCCAGCACCACCCGATAACTGCCAAAGGACGGCGGCGTGAATGTGAAGCTGCCCTTGCCCTTGGCCGCATCCACAGACTTGGTTTCCAAGGTCTTGGCGTCGCGCACGGACTCGTACTTGAACGACCCGTCCGGTCCCTTGCGCAGAACCGTCTGCCAGGCGTCACGATACAGCGTAGCCGTCAGTTCCCCGCCCTCCTGGGACAGGGAGCCGTCCGGGGCCACCAGCACGAAATCGAAGGTCATGGACTTGCCCGGCGTGGCGGCGTCGCTCTTGAGGCGCTTTAAGCCCGGATAGGCGCTGTAGACATGCACGGGCATGCGGGCCAGGCCGGTGACGCCACGCCCGCCGCCCTCGCGCACCCGGGCCGTAAAAATGGCTTCCAGGGCGGCCGGGGGCGACAGGCCGTCGGGCAGGCTGGCCTCGAACGAAGCCTTGCCCTCGCCGTCCAGGCTGCCGGTCTCCTGTAGGATTTCCTGGTCCTCGAAGCTGCGCTCCGGGTCGCCGAAGCTGTAGGCCTCGAACCCCTTGGGCGCAAACGGGGCCTTGACCAGACGCGCCCGGGCCTCCACCGGCAGATCGGCCGCCGGCGCGCCGAAAAGATAGCGGCCGGACACGGTAAAGGGCAGGGATTCGCCCGGGCCGGCCACGGCGGCATCGGCCGCCACATCCACATGGATGCGGTCCGGCACGAATTCCTCCACCTGGAAGTGGTACTGGCCGATGACCGTCTCTCCGGTGGAGACCTCCAGGGCATAGGCCCCGGTCAGGGACTGGGCCGGCAGGGCCTGGCGCAGGGTGACGAGCCCCTCGGCTCCGGTCACCGCGGCCTGCTCGCCGAGCTTGCGGCCCTGGGGATCGGACAGGCGGATGGTCACGGGCATGGATGGCGGCACGCCCAGGCGCGTGTCGCGCACAATGGCCGCGCCTTCCAGGGTCTCGCCCGGACGGTAGATGTCGCGCTCGCCGTACAGAAAGGCCGTGTAGCCCGAGGCGGGAATGACCGCGCCGCTTACGTCCAGGCCCGTGGTGTCCACCCGGAAGCGGTCGTAGAGCAGAAAGCTCGTGTCATTGCCCTTTTCCACCACGATCAGATAGGGCCGCTTGTCGGCCATGAGCTGGGGGCTGATCTTGGCCCGGAAAAGCCCCTGGCCGTCGGTGACGCCCGAGGCCAGCTCCTGGTTCTGATAAGACAGGATGCGCACCGTGGCCCCGGCAATGGGAGCCAGGTTGGTATAGGAGGCCGCCCAGACCAGAAAATCGTCCAGGCCGTGCTTGGCCACGATGCCGATGTCCGTGATGAGCACGAAGCGCTGGAATCCCTCGAACTTGCCGGGCACGGTCAGGGCCACACGGTACAGGCCGGGTGTTTGCCCCTGGACGTATTTCTCCAGGTTGACCGGGGTGACCTGCACGCTATTGCTCTTGTACGGCAGGGGAATGCGGTCGTTATAAATGCGGTCGCCCAGGCTCGAATTGATGACCTCGCCGCCGAATTCGTCTTCAAAGGCGGAATATTCCGTGGAAAAAAGCGGAAAGAGGTTGTTTAAATAGATGCGGTCAATGGACAGGTTGGCGGCATTGGTGTTGACGCTTTTGACGGCCATGTTCTTGTAGCCGTTGCGGGACAGGAACACGCCCTGGTCCTGGAAATCCACGGACGGCTCCAGGTCCGGGATGTGCACGGTGCGGGAAAACGTCTGGTCCAAGACCGCGCCGTCAGCAGCGGTCAGGCCTTTTTCCAGGGCAATGGCATAGTTGCGGCCCGGCTCGAAGGGGCCGCTTAACACCAGCTCCCCGCCGTCGGCGGACAGCTCGCTTTCCACTTCCGGATCGATGGTGATGCGCCCGGCCGTCTCCTCGTCCGGCTCCACGGGCGTGGACAGGGCAATGCGGATGGTGGACGAGCCTTCCTCGGAAGCCGCCTTGACCTCCTTGACTCGCAGATGCGGATCGAGCACTACCGGGACCACGGCCACAGCTTCCTTGGCCAGGGAGATGTCGCCTTTTTCCGGCTTGAATCCCGGGCTGATCACGACCTTGACGTCGCGCTGTTTGGGCGTTTTCTCCACCGGATCGGAGACGAACTCGATTTTCTTGGACGGATAGGACGTGGTCAGGGACACGGCCACGGGTTTGCCGTCCATCTGGCCCGGGTCCACGAGCTGGATGTGGTCGGCCAGGGCCTTGGGGTCCACGGACCGGTTGAACGCGGCCTCGCCACGCACCACCACCATGGCCTTGCCCTCGGGCGCGGGCTCCAGATGGGCCGTCAGGCGGACCACCTCAAAGGTGCCGTAGGCGGCGGTCAGGGTTTGCCCGCCTTCCAGCACCTGGGGCTTGGCCAGAAACGCCTCGGGCTTAAGCGTCAGGGTGTACTGGACGGCCTGGGTAAAGCCGTCCTTGGGCTCGAAGCGCAGCATGTAAGGCGAAACCCAGGTCCATTTCCCGGGAGCGGCCGGTTCGATGGCGGCCGGGTCGGCGGCCGGGGACGCGCCTTCCCTGGCCCCGGCTATGGGGCGGTCAAAGGCCAGCAGCAGGTACCGGCCCCGCTCCGGGTCCATGGCCAGGCCGGCCACGCGCACGGCGTCCTGGGCCGCAGCCGGCTCCACGGCCGGCGCCGCGGCCGGAGCGACCTGCGGGCCGGGCCGCCGCACGAGCAGCACGAACTGCACGGCCACGATGAGGCACAGCACGACGATGATGAGATTTTTGACATCCCGCAGCCATCCGCCAGGTCGTGACTCGCTCATGCCAGCCTCCTGTTACGACCTTCATAACAGCGCGGCGTAATATTTCAATAACTGAAATAGGGTAGGCGAAGTGAAGAGCCGGGGGAGGGAACCCCCTTTTTTGAAAAAAAGGGGGTTCCCTC
>CAZBER010000036.1:0-6273 GCA_964490985.1 uncultured Desulfovibrionaceae bacterium
CAGGGGATACTCTGCCGGGTCGGGATTCTCGGCGGCCAAAAAGTCCCGGGCCTGGGCCTCCTTGGCCATGTAGGTCATGACGCGGCCGGGCGTCAGGCTCATGTAGGGCTCAAGCAAGGCATCGGCCTGGGCGTCGATGGCGCTTTCGGCCTGGGCCTGCACGGTGGCCAACAGGGGTGGCGTCCAAACCTGCCACTGCCCGGCCGCACCCAAGACAAGCCGCGCGTCCCAGGCGCAGGCCAGCTCTTGGCGGTCGTCGGCCTGGACCACGTGCTTGCGGCCCTGGTTATCAACAAAAAAGCTCGTCAGGGCCGCCACGTCGATAATCTCGCCGTCCACACAGCGCAGCCTGGCCAGGGGCAAGCCCTGGAGGTCAAAAGGAAACGACACTCCGCCGTCGGCTTGCCCCATTACGGTCCCAGTCACGATATCACCGTCGATCAGCGCGCGCATGTATTATGCCTCCACGTAATAGTCCGTGGCCAACGCCACATTGTACGATGTGCTGGCCGTGTTGGTGTCAACCATAAATATCGGATGGAACTTATACCGGGACACATCCGCATAGAGCGTGCTCGTGCCGTCGGGATACGTGCCACTGTAGTAGGTCATAACCCCCTCCGGGGATGTGGCCGAGCCGTTAAACTGGTAGTCGCAGCTCACAATCTTAGTGAGCGGAGTCCTGGCCCAATTGAGGAGCAGGGGCGTCACGCGGGCCAGGCCCAGTTGTCCCGTGGAGCGGGACACGCGGGTGAACGCATCCTCGGAATAGCTGCTGACGCGCAACCGCCGGGCGTTGGCCAGATTGGTCACCACGGGCACGGCGCCAGCCGCGCCCGTGGCCACCTTGGCCAACAGCACGTCCACCTGGGTCGAATCGAAGCCCCCGCCCGCCGCCGCGTTCGGCGTGCCCTTGCGGCTGGCCGGGACGGCGTCGACATCCGCGCCCTGTTGGACATACAACAACAGCGCGCCGTCGGCCGTGACCTGGGCGCGCACGAAATAGGTGGCGTTGGCGAGCAAATCCGCGCTTTGCCAGGCGGCCGTCGTAAACGTCATCATGTAGCCCATGCTGTTGCCCAGATCCCGACCCAGGGTCATGGGCACGCCGGCGGGCAGAGACACCTTGCCGCCGGTTGTCCCAGCCTGGCCGGTCACGCCAGCGCGGTTGTCGGGCGTGCACACGGTCGGAAAGTCAAGGACGGCATGGGGCGTGCCGGCTGGAGCCGTGGCCAAGGCTATGGCTTGACGCAACTGATCGTAACTCCCCTTTTCCAGGGCGATGCCGGCGTCGAGAATGACATTGGCGATGTTCTCCTGCACATCGTTGAGCCATTCCGGCGTCACCACCGTGGCCATCTGGGGCACGGCGGGATCGCCGGCGGTAAACAGTCCGTTCACGGCTCCGGGGCCGTCTATCCTGTGCATATAGTGCCTCCCTCATCGCCGTAGGCGAAATAGACCGTGGTATGGGCCGGGGCGGCCTGGCGGATGGCGCACTCCAGGAGGTCGTTGCCCCAGCTGGCGAGCGGTTCCCCCGCGCCGGACAGCCCGGCCCGGAAAAGCACCGTGGGCTCTTCTCCGGCGTGCACCGTCCAGACGTATTGCCAGGGCGCGCCCTGGCGCAGCGGCTCGCCGGCCAGGCTGCCGGCCGTAAACAAGGTTTCGGGGTTAGAGAGTTTGTCCCCGGCGCAGGAAAAACCGGCCACAAAACCGCCGTACTCCTCGATGGTAATGGCATACCCGAGCTGGGAGGCCAGCCAGATGTAATAATCCCGATTGATGGCCGCGCGCTCCATCAGGGCGATGGTCAACAGAGCCAGGCGCTCCTGGAGGAGTAAACCCGCCTGGCGGCACTCGCCGGGCAGGCTATAGACGCGCTCGTAATCGGGCAACCATTCCAGGGCCGCCAGGGGTGAGAGTCCCCGAAGCGGCGAGAGGGCGTCGGCCAGCACGGCATCCAGGGCCGCGCCCTCGATCGCCAGCTCCGCGCCCACCAAACCGTCCCGGGCATAGCTGCTCGGCGGCAGTAACTGGGCCAACAGCTCGGCATGCCCGGCCATTACAGGACCTCCACCAGCACCTGGCCCAGGCTCGGCCGCTCGATGGCCCGGGCCGAGACCACGGCCTGAACATTGGCCGCCGGAAGGCGTACCACTCGATCCACCACGCCCGTGAGGCCCGACACCACGGCCTCGATGCGGGAGCGGTAGACGATGGCCCCGGGCGAAAGGTCCGCGAACAGGGCGACCAGGGCAGGCTCCAGTTGCGCGGCCACGGTGGCCAGGGTGCCCAGCTTGGCGTCCAGGCGCACGGCCACGGTCACGTCCACGGCAAGCGGCGTGGGCGACAGCACCCACACGTCCTTGCAGGCCGCCGGCCGCTTGGCGTCGATCAGGGCTTGGGCGGCGGCAATGGCCGAAGGCGCGGCCGGGCCGTCGCTGCCGAGCACGGCTATATCCACCGTGCCCAGGCCCCGCCGGGACGGAAACACGTAGGCCCGCTCGATGCCGGCCACGGACTCGGCCCACTGCTTATAGTCATGGGCGTTGCCGCCGCCGGGCGGATGGGCCAAATAGTCCAGCAGCCGGGCCAGCAGCTCGGCGTCTGTCTCCTGGTCTTCGCCGCCGGAGATGGTAAGCCAAGCCTGGCCGGTCAAGCCGGCCGGGGCCTGGGTAAAGGTCACGGGCGTATCGGCATAAACCGTGGCCAGAAGACCTGCCATGGACGCCTGGCAGGACAGCACCACCTGGCCGTCCTGGCCCACCACGCCCTGGGCCGAGGTCAAAACGGTCAAGCCCGTGGCCACCTCCCGCAGGGCCTCCCCAGCCGGGACCACCGCGCCGGGCGTGCCATAAGCCGTTACCGTGCCCTCGGCCGGGGTGGCCGGCTTGCGCAGGATGCCGCGCAAGGCGCAATGGCGCTCCAGGTAATCGGTATCGGCCGTGTCGGGCAGCACCTGGCGGGCGATCCACAGCAAGAAATGGTAGAGCCCGTCCACGGCCGAGGCCGTGGCGGACGCGCGCACGTAATGGTCGCTGTCCCCGTCCGTGGCCGCGTCGGGCAATACGTTTTTCACGTCGCGCAGGTAGGCGGCGCGGACGGCCTCGAAGGAAGGAATCTCGTACATGTCAGGCCACCTTGACCGGGTGCTGAAAGGTGAGGACGCGGCCCAGGGCGTCCTCCACGGTGACAAGGAGCAGGCAACGTCCGTCGTGGGGCTGTTCGGCGGCGACATGGATGGATCGCGCCCGGCCGTCCTCCAGCAGCGGGGCCAGGGCCTGCTCGCTGTACTGCACGGCCAGCTTGCGCACCCGGGGCACGTCCTTTTCGCGCTCCAGCTCGTGCAGTCGCGAGCCCAGGGACGCATCGGCCCACCAGGAGCCAAGCGGCGTCATAAGGCGCAGATAGACGGCGTTTCCCAAATGGTTTATGCGAGAAGCGATATAGTCGCCGGTGTAGGGATTGATGCCCTGGTCGATGCCCATGGCCGCCACCTTAGTGGCGGTACGGGGTGGCGGGATAGGTGAAGGGGTTCAGGACGGCCATCAGCCGTCCTTGGGTGCATCCGTCGGCCCGCCGCCGTCATTTTCGGGGTGCACGTGATGCACCAGCGACACACCGCCGGTGACATGATCCACGTCCGCCGTGGACGTCCCCGTGATATGCAGGTCCCCGCGCCACACGCCCTCGCAGTCCCCGCCATCGCCATCGCCGCCCATCTCCCATTCCGGGGCGTATAGGCCCAGCCGCTCGCTGGCCACGGCCGTGATCCGCTTGGCGGCCATGGTGATATCTTCCTCGACGGCGATCTCAAGCCGCTTGCACTCGACGGCCACCAGCTTGTCTTCCTTCAAGGTGATCTTGGCCCCGGACTGGTTGTAGACGCAGACCTCGCCGCTTTTGAGCGCCGTCACCCGGTAGCTGCCGTGTTCCGTGGCCACGACGATGCCATGGGCGCTTTTGCCGCCGAGCGGCAGCACGATGCACTGCGTGCCCGCCGGGGGCGCGGAGGTGAACCCGAAGTGCTGCATCAACTCGGAGGCTTGCAGCGTTTCCCCGGCCAGACCGTCGGCTTGCAGCAGCTGCACCCCGGGCTTGGTGTCGAGCGCCGTCAAAACAGCCCGGAAGCCCAGGCGCACCCGGGACAGGGCGCGCGCGATCCTGGCGTCCATGCGCCGCAAAAAGTCATTGCTCATGACAGGTCCACCACCCGGAGATTTGTGGTTTTGCCTTTCCGGTCATGCTGGCAAGCTCCGGCTTGGTGCGCTCCGGTCCACCACCCGGAGATTTGTGGTTTTGCCTTTCCCCTTGCCGCCCTTGGCCAGTTCCGGCAGCCAGACGCCGTCCTCTTTGAACGTCAGCTCGGTGACGCTGCCCTTGTCGCGGCCGCCCAGGAACGTGCGGCCCATGAGGAAATACACGGCGTCCAGGCCGTGGGGTTCGCTGACCAGGCGCACGCGCTGGCCGGGCGTCCAGGGCTGGCCGGTTTCGCTGACACGGTGCCCGCGCACCAGGGCGGTGAGGGTCAGGCCCTCCAGGCGGGAATCCATCAAGGCCTTTTGCGCCCGGCGCTTGGCCTCGGTCGCGCCGTCGCAGTCGCCGGCAACGAGAATAAGCGGCCGGTAGCCCGGCACGTTCGGGTCCGTCTCGCGGTGCTGGATGTCATGCTTGCCGTCCGACGTCTCGGTGCCGTGGGACTGGCCCAGCACCGTGACCTCGCTGTAGCGGCCGGACACGTCCTCGGTGACGGAAAGGGAAAGGACGTTGTTGCCCCGACCGTCGAAGCGCAAAACCAGCGTGGCCACGGGCGCGGCCGCGTAATCCGGGCCGCCGACCACCAGCGTGCCGTCCGGCTCGAACCAGGCCCAGCAGCCGTTGGCCTCGCAGGCCTGCCCCAGCGCGTCCCAGGCGGTCATGCCCGGCTCGATCTCCACCTTCTCCCGCGCGTTCGTGACCTCCACCCGGACTTTCGAGACGCCGAGCGGCCGCACGGCCAGGTCCACGACTTCGGTCAGCGTCACCTTGCGCCGCGTGAAGATCGGGGCCGAGCAATCCACCAACACGGCGGCCCCGTCGCGGCCGGAGAGCGTCAGGGACTGCGCCCCCTTGGCCACCTCGCGTTCGATGCGGTCGATGCGGCCGGTCAGCACCACGTCCTGGCCCAGGCAGGCTTCCATTTCCGCCCAGGGCCGCACGGTCGCGGGAATGGCATCGGCCGGAATGCCGAGCGTCACGCGCCAGGCGTCGGCCGGGGTGATGAGGTGCGACTCGATGCGGTAGGTGGTCCAGTCCCGATGCTCGCGGCCGGCCACGCGGATGATGATGCGCTCTTCAGCGGGCGAAGCCATGGAGCGCCTGTCCTTGGGCGATGAAGTTGGGATTGCGCAGGCCAGGGTTCAGCCGCATCAATTCGGCCGCCCGGGTGTGGTCGCCGTAGAGCCAATGCGCGAAAAGCCGCAGGTTGCAAAGGCTCGGCGCGGTGTGCGTCACCAGCGGCGGATGCAGGTGAATGACCGTGGCCCCCAGCTCCTGGATGGCCAGGGCCGCCGCGCGCAGGTGCTCGACGACCGGATAGGCCTGATGCGTGGGCAGCACGAGCCGGTGCTCGTTCATGCAGTCCTGGTAACGCTGGCGCGTCGCGCCGACGATGGTTTCCACCTCTGCCGGCGTGAGCGACGGCGCGGCGGCCTCGGCGGAAAGCGCCGCGCCGGCGGCGCTGCCCATGGCCACGGCCCGCTCCAGGTTGCACACGGCCGCCGCCATGGCCAGGGCCTGGCCCTGGGGCGTGGCGAGGTCCGCCGCTGGTGCGGGGCCGGCCGTTCCTGTCGCCGGCACGGTCACGCTGGGCCGGGGCGCGGCCGCCACGGACAAAGGGCCGGAAACCACGCCGCCGGCGTAGAGCGCCGGGTCCAACCGGTAGGCCATGGCGGTGCCGGCGGCCGTCAGGGGCAGACGCGGCAGCCGGTCCGACATGGCGGCCAGACTGGCGAAGCGGCCGAAGGTTTCCGCCGGCAGGTCGGCCAATCCGGTCACGACCGTGGCCACGGCCCGGGCCTCGGAAGCCAGCGCCTGGGGGATGGCCAGGAAGTCGGCGGCCACCACCCGGGGCAGGCTGGCCAGGTCCCTGGCCAGGACGGTGACGGAACGGATCGCGCCCACCACCTGGCCCCGGACGTAGGCCGAGAGCCTGGCCGGAAGCGGCGCGGCCCAGGCGGCATAGCCGGCCCAGGACGCCAGCGTGGCCAGGGACAAGGCGCTTTGCTGGTCGCC
>CAZBER010000036.1:6283-17669 GCA_964490985.1 uncultured Desulfovibrionaceae bacterium
GCCGGCCGATCGTGGTCTTGCCGCTGCCGCTCTCGCCGGCCAGCCCCAGGGCTTGGGCCGTGGGCGTGGCCGGCTTGTCGAAAAAGGGAATGTCCGGGCTGGCCTCGGTAAAGACCAGCTCCATCTCGGCATAGTCCGGGTGGTCCTCGTGGTGATCCACGCGGTAGCTGGGGCAGGCCACGGTCAGGGAGCCGAACACCGGGTGGATCAGCTCGCCCCTGCCGGGTGTGTCCAGGGCCTTGATGAGGTCGGTCACGGCGTCCTCGTAGTCCTCGCCCCAAAAGACGGCCTGGACCGTGACCTTGCGCGGCCGCCGGCCCATGTCCTCGATCTCCGCGCCGTCGCGGTAAGGGTATTCGTGCTGGACGATGGCCCGCTCCACGTCGTCGCGGGCGGCGACGACGTCGAAAGGGACGCCGCGAAAGGAAGCCGGCAAAAGGGAATCGCGCCAGGCCATGGCTACTCCCGCTTGGCGTCGGCCGTGTTGTAGCTGTTCACGACCCGCGCCATTTCGTGGCCGTCAACATGGAGCACGGATTCCACGTGCAAGGTGCTCTTGTCCTCGACCACGACCTTTTGCGCGTCGGCCCTGGCCTGGCCCGAAGGCCCCCACAGCTTTTCCCCGGCAAAGCGCCCAAGTTCGCTGCCGGCCCACCAGCCGGCGGCCCCGCCAGCCAGTCCGCCGAGCGCCCCGCCAACGGCCGTGCCGAGCCCGGGCACCACGGAACCCAGGGCCGCGCCGCCCATGGCCCCGAGCTTCATGCCGGCGATGGCCCCGGCCAGGCCGCCGGCGTTTTCGGTGTGGCGGGCGTTTTTCTGCGCCCTAGTCAGGGCGCTGTCGGTTTCGGTGGAATAGATGTCCCAGGCGGCCAGCCCGGCCGTGGCCAGGACGCCGCCCTTGCCGCCGAACAGGCCGAGCAGCCCGCCCCGGCCGGCGGCCCCGGCAGCGGCGGCAGCGGCCGCGCCGCCGGCACCGCCGGTGAAAAGCCGCATGGCTCCGAAGGCGGCCGCCGCCGCGCTCATGACGCCGATGGCCGTAGCCGCCTCGGTGGCCGCCGTGGCCAGGACCGGAAACCGCCGGGCCAGGTCGGCGGCCGTGTCCGCCGTTGCCTTGAGCGGGCCGGACACGTCGCCGAGCATGCGCGAGCGCGCGATTTCGGCCTCGTTACCGGCACGCTCCATGGAGGCGGCCGTGGTGGACTGGTAGACCTGATAGGCCGTTTCGCCCGTGCCCTTGGCGTTTCGTATCTGGCCGGCCACGTCGGCGATGTAGTTCTTCTGGTTGGTGGCGGCGATGAGCGCCAGGAGCGCCTGCCGGTCCTGGACCACCTTGCCCACGGCCGAGGCTTCGGCCAGGTCGGTCATGTCGGAAAGGATTTGCTGGCGCTCCGGGCCTTGCGCCGCTTGCAATTTGGCCTGGAGCTTGGCGTAGCGCTTGTCCTTGCGGACGATGTGCTCATCAACAAGTTGGGCGAAAGCCTCCAGGGGAAGTTTCCCTTTCTCCCGCGCCCTGGTCAGTGAGCCGGTCAAATCAATGCCGTGGTCTTTAAAATCCTTGGCGGTGTCTTTGGAATTGAGCTTTTGCAGCAGGTTGACCAGGTTGTTGCCGGCTTCGTCCTTGCTGCCGGCGGTGACGGCCGCCGCCTGGGAATAGGCCAGTATCTGCTCGAAACCGGCCATGGACTTCATGCCCGAGCCCAGGGCCATCATCTTGGGCAGCCATTTGGCCATGTCGCGCAGCTCGAAACCGCCGGCCTGTCCGGCGGCCATGGCCTTGTCCAGGGCTTCGCCGGCCTGCCCCTCGGAGAAGAATTTTTGCTGAATGCCCCGGATGACGATTTCCGCGATCTCGCCGGAACCGGCCCCGGACGCGCTGGCGAATTTCTGGATGGTGGGCAGGAGCCGTTGTGCCGTATCGGCCTTGACGGCCCCCGAGCCCAGCATGGCGTCCAGCGCCTCGGCCGCCTGGTCGCGGCTGCCGCCGCCCTGGCGCACGGCCGTGTTGACCGCGCCCTCCAGGTCCTTCATGCCGGCGATGCGGCCGGCCGCGTCGCGGTCGGCATAGGCAGTGTTGGCCATGAGCGCCATGCGCTTCTCGAAGGCGATGGGCTGGCGCAAGGCCGCCGCCGCCACGCCGGCCCCGGCGGCCACGCCAGCGCCGGCCTGCCCGATGCCCTGGCCGATGCCTTTGACCGCGCCAAGGGCCGAGCGGCCGGCCGCGCCCACGCCGCGCAAGACGTCGCGCAAGCGACTGCCGGCCCGGGCCGTCCGGTCCAGCTCCTGCCCGGCCTGTCGGCTCTCCTTCCCGAGCCTGTCCGCCTCGCGCGCGGCTTGGCCGAGGCCGCTTGCGCGCACCTTGTCGGCCGCGCGGCCGACGTCTTCCACCTCCCGCGCAGCCCGGTCGGCGGTCTGGCCCAGGCCGCCCATGAGCCTGTCCGTGCGCGCGGCGGCGATGCCGACCGAACGCACGCCTTCGCCGGCGCGGTCCATGCGGCCAAGCTCCCGGGCTGCGGCTCCGGCTCCCTGGCCCACGCCCCGGGCGGCCCGGGTAACGGCGTCCAGCGCCTTGGCCGCCCGGCCGGCCATTTCGTCGCGCAGGCGCAGGACGACGGCGATTTCCGTGCTCTTGCCCATGGCCTACGCTCCCTGTGTGCGGCGGCGCGGAATGATGCGCCGGCCGTTCCCGGTCCCGGCGCGGCCGGTCAGGATGGCCAGATAGGCTTCCGCCTGCGGCATGGTCATGGTGCGAATGTCCCCCAATGTAAAAGCCTTGCCCGCCAGCGCTACTTCGAGGAGCCGGTAGTCCCGGAGTCGGCGCTCGCGGGCGCGAGCTTTCCCCGCAGGGCCTCCTCGGCCTCGGAAAGCGGCGTGTAGTCGCTGTAATGCAGGCTCCCCAGCAGCTCGGGCGTGACGGCTTCGGCCGGGAGCGTGCCCAGGCGCGTGAGCGCGCGCGACCAGACATAGCGTGACAGACGCGCCGAACAGGCGTTTTCCGGGGCGTTCTCGATGGCCCATTCCATGTCCTCGATGGTGGGCACACGCATCTCGAAGTCCTTGTGCAGCACGCCGGCCGCGTCGCGGTAGCCGACCGACAATTGCCCGGTGACGGTAATCATGGGCTATTCCTCCACTTTGTTGAGCGACAACAGCTTGGCGTCGATGCGCGCCTCGTTGTCCACGGTGTATTTGCCGCCGATGCTGACCACGGCGCAGTCCTGGTAGCTCTCGCGCTTGCCGCCGTCGGTGACCGGGTAAATAGTCAGCTTGGCCCCTTCGACGGCCGACCAGTCCAGGGCGTCGTCCTTGGGAATGGCGGCGGTGACGGACAGCTCCCAGGTCTTCACGCCCTGGTGGTAGCCCATGGCCCGGCCGGTGCGGTTCATGGTTTTGACGACCTTGCGGCCGGTTTCGTGCTGTTCGGAAAAATCCACGACCTCGTATTCCCGGCCGTCGATCTCCAGAATGATCGCGCCCAGGTATTCCTTTAACGCCACTTTGATTTCCCTCCGTTAGAGCAGCAGGTCGATGCGGCCGGCGAACACATGCAGCCCGTTGACCACGTCCGCCGGGATCAGGGCATTGAGCCGGTTGGGGTCCTGGCTGTCGCGCTCCACGATGAGCCCGGGCAGGTTGGCCTTGACCTCCTCCACGATCTCCAGCTCCTCGCACTTGTAGAGCACGTCGATGAGTTCGGAGCGCACCTTGGCTTCCGTGCGGCCGGTCAGCTTCTCGCGGGGAAAGCGCAGGCTGATGCGCTCGCGGCAGGCCGTGCGCAGGTAGTCCAGGGTGCGGATGGTGGTCAGGTCCAAAAGCGCAATGTCCTCGATGCCCTGGGCGTCGCGGGTGTAGGTGGTGACGGCGCGCACGATCTGCACCACCTCGCCCGGCCCGACCTCCAGGGGCGTGACGCCGTTGTAGAGGGCCGATTCCTGTTCCATGCGCCCCAGGCGCGCGGGCACGGGCGGCACGGCCACGGGGGAAAGGGCCAACGTGTTGAGCGGCCGGGCCGGGTCCTCTTCGCTGGCGATGACGGCGGCGTAGGCGGCGGCCACAACCCACGCCGGCGAGGGCGTGCCAGGCAGCAGGCCGCAGGTGATGCGGCCCGAGTTGATGAGCCCGGCCAGGGTGGTTGCCGCCGCCAGCGTGCCGGTGTGGGCGTAGACGCCGACGGCCCCGCGCTGCTCCAGGGCGTGGCTGACCGCGTCCAGATGCGAGCGTAAGGCGGTCAGTTGCGTCTGGCCGTTGTAGGGCACGGCGATGATGTCATGCCCGTCCGCGAACACGGCGGCCAGGCCCGGGGCGATGTCCGGGTCGGTCATGCCGCCGGCCATGGGCGCGATTTCCGCCGCCAGCCCGGGCACGGCCAGGGACGCGGCGAGGCTGACGCCGTTGCCGGCCGCGCCCTTGTTGCGGGCGGTCAGGGTCACAACGCCGTTCGCGGCGGCGGCCGTCACGGGCAGGATGCGGCTGGCGTTTACGCGCTCGGCCAGGGCGTCGGCCACGGCGGCGGCCGTGTCGCCCAGGGTTGCCGCCGCCTGCACCAGCTGGGAGCCGATGGTCAGGTTGACCACGCCGACGCCCGTGGACGTGCCGGTGAGCGTCAGCTTCCCCGTGGCCGCGATGCCGGCCGCGTCGTCCGGCACGGTCACGACCGTGAGGCGCAGGTACGGGTTGGCGGTGATGGCCGCGCGCACCATGAGGTGGGCCAGGGAGCCGGTGCCGAAAAGCGCGCGCGCCTCTTCGTCGGAAAAGACCTCCACCGGCGTCAGCGCCGGCTGGGAGCCTTCGGCCGTGCCCTGGGCCACGATGAGCATGCGCTGCACGTTGGCCGGCAGCGTGCGCACGGCCAATTTGGTGTTGAACTCGAAATACTTGCCCGGCTTGCGGATGGAGGCCGGCAAGGTGTCGAAGCTGATATGCGGGCTGGCCATCATTCCTCCTTGGCCGTCTGCGGCGCGGCCTCGGGCCTGGCTGCGGCGGCCTTGGCCGGCACGAGCAGCAAGTCGCGGTCCGCGATGCGGCGGCGGTAAAAGGCGCTGTCCGGCACGGTCACGGGCGCGGCGTCGGTGATGTAGCGGCGCGGCATGCCCTCCATGGGCACGCGCAGGCCGGGCGCGGCCTTGACGGTGATCACGGCTGTTCTCCTTTGGGCTTGAGGGTGACCAGGTCGGCGGCGTCGGCCACGCCGTCGTCGGGCACCAGGTGGTAATTGAGCCCCACGCGCTCCAGCAGGGGCGGCTCGGGCGTTTCCAGCTCGCGCAGGCGCAAGGGGTAGATGGTGTGCCACTCCAGGGCGAAGGCGGACACGGCCTGGCCCTTGAGGCTGGCGTTCACGATGGTCCGGGCGCGGCCCGGCACGAAGGGATCGATGGGCAGGCCCAGGTCCTGGCCGGTCAGCAGCCGGCGCACGTCGGCAAGCATGCGGTAGGTGCCGACCTGCCGGCCGTCGCCCTGGCGGGTGGACGCCTCGGAGCGCAGGTTGCGCGCGCCGACCAGCACCACGAAAGTGGCCGGGATGTGCCAGATTTCCTTGCTGGTGCTTATTGCCTTGCCCGGGCCGTCGTGGGCGAAGACCACCCACACGGCCGGGAAACGGCGCACCACCTGGTCCAAGCCTTCGTCGAACTCGCCGCCGTAGGTGGCGATGGCCGGCTTGTAGGGCAAGGCCGCCTCGGCGATCCGCGCCTTGATGGCTTCCTCAATGACGGCGATCACGCCTCATCCTCCACGCCTGGCCGCCGGTCGAACACCCGGCGGCCGGTGGAAAACACCACCCCGGCCGCGCTACCCTCGCCGGGCAGTGACTGGCCCGGCAGGTCGGCCTTGCCGTCGGCGATGCGCGTGAGCCACTGCACGGCCTGGCGGTAGCGCTCCAGGATCGGGTCCGTTTCGCTGGCCGGGCCGCCGGTCAGGCGGTAGCGGGCGATGTCGCACACGGCCGCCACGAGCACCGGCGGCGCGGGGGCGGCGACGGGCACGGCGTAGCGCCGGGCCAGATAGCTGTCCGCCTCGGATGCGGCGCGGGCAAGCGCCGCCTCGACCCGGGAGGCGTCCACCGCGCCGGTGTTGTCCGGGTCGGCGATGGCCAGCAGCTCGTCGGTGCCGAAGGCGGCCGTCATGTCGTCCAGGGTGGCGTACATCTACTTGCCCTTGGCCTCGGGGGCGGGTTCGGGGTCCTCGTCGAAGCCGAAGTCTTCGCCATCGCCTGCGCCGTCCCCGGCGGCCGCGCCGGGCTTTTTCTTGCGGGGCGGCGGCGCGTCCTGGGGCGGTCCCTGGGGCGGGTCAATGACCTCCACCTTCAGGTCCGGGTCCGCCCGGAGCCGGGCGAGCTGTTCCTCGGTGACGGTGCCGGGCGGGATGTCGCCGGGTTCGGCCCCGTGCCGGAGGCCGGCCCGGTAATGGCCGCCGCGCAGGCTGCGCGTGCGCACAATGGCGGGAACCTTGCTCATGACGGCCTCCTAGTTGAGCCAGGGCGTGACCAGCACGTCCACCAGGTTGGCGTTGGGGTTGTCCGAGCCGTCGGAACGCCGGGCCACCTGCACCACCTCGGCGGCGGGCGTGCGCAGGTTGGTGGGCACCACCAGCAGCGTGGGCTTGATGCCGAGCGGCCGGCCGCCGTCGGCGCGGAAAGCGGTCATGGCGTCGTAGGCGGCGTTGAAGTTGGCGTCGGTGAGCGGCTTTTTCGAGCAAAAGGCCGTCTGCCAGAAGCCGAAGCCGGCGTTGCAGCGGTAGCGGATGCCGAAGCGGTAGGCGTCGGTCATGAAGACCGCCTCGTCCTTACCGTCGGTCATGCTGGCAAGCTCCGGCTTGGTGCGCTCCTGAAAGAGCACGGGCTTGAGCACGCGGGAGGTGTCCAGCAGATACCAGGCCGGGTCCGTGCCGGCGTCGAGGTTGGAAACGACGGCGGCCTCGCCGGTGCCGTCCACGTTGGGATAGACCGGGTGATCGACGTCGAAGAAGTATTGGCCGTCGAAGCACAGCGTGGACAGGCCCAGGCGCAGCAGGCCGTAGACCAGCTCGTCCGGGAAGCTCTTGGCCGCGCGGCCCATCTCGCCGAAAAGCGGCTTGTAGATGCCCACCTCGTCGTCCTCAATGTCCGTGCGCTTCACGCTCACCGTGGACTCGAAGAGCTTGTTGACGATGGTGTAGCCGTGGGCGGCCATGTCCTTGAGCACGCGGGAGCCGATCCATTCGACCAGCTGGGGGAACTGGCCCAGCCAGCCGTAGGTGTTGGACCGCGACGTGGACGGCATGAGCGTGGCCACCTTGTCCCAATGGGACGGGGTCTCGCCGTAGACGCGCTGGAACTCGGCCCGGAAGCCGGTAAACAGGGCGCTGACGAGCGCCGGGGTGATGATCGCCATTTACTTGGCCTCCTTGGCGCTGGCGTAGAGGTCTTCGGGGATGTTGAGGAGCCTGGCCGCCTCCTTTTCATCGGCCGACAGCGCGGCCGCGTCGGGGCCGGCCGGCGGCGTGACGGTGGTGGTCTGCATGGTGGTGAGAGCGGCCACGGGCGCGGCCTTGGCCAGGTAGTCCCGGGCGGCGTCTGGGCTTTTGGCCGCCAGTTCGGTCAGCCAGCCTTCCAGGGTCTTGTGCACCCGGCCGTCGGCCACGGCGGCCTTGATTTCGGCCGACAGGGCGGCGGTGCCGTTTTCGGTCTGGGCGGCGGCGAGCTTGGCCTTGAGGTCGGCGTTTTCCGCCGTCAGCGCGGCCACGGCAGCCACGGGCGCAAACTTGGCCGGGTCGGGCGTGGCCGCCTTGGCCGTCAGGTCGGCAATGGCCGCGTCCTTGCCGGCCAGGATGGCGAGCAAGTCCACGCTCGCGGCGGCGTCGCCCTCGGCGGCGATCATCACCTTGAGTTTGTCCAGTTGCGCCATGATCTCCTCGGCGGTGGTGGTCACCGGCAAGTTGAGCATCCAGCGCAGACGCTCCAGCAATTCGTCCATCGGGGCCTCCGTATGGGGCTGTTCGGTTATGGCGACATGGTTGGCGGCGGCCACGGCGGCCATGCCATCCAGGGCCGGATTATTGGTCAGGGCGGCGTTGATGAGGGAAAGCACCGCCCCGGTTTCGAGGTCGAAGGTGAAAAGCGGCGAAATGTAGCGGTATTCGTCGGCCCGGATGTGCTCGCGGGCGGCGTCGGTCCAAGCTACGCGCGCGAAGAGCCCCCGGCCGGGCACGTAGGCAAGCGCCTCGATCCAGCCGGCGGCCACGGCCTTGTGCCCGGCGTCCTTGGCGGTCAGGGTGTGGTGCTCATAGTCGATGCAAAGCGGTGTTTCCCGGGCTTCGACCCGGGCGATGAGCGCGGCGGCAATGTCGGCGTCGAGCCGCCAGGCCTTGGCGGCGCAGCCCTTGATGCCGGCCGGCCGCCCGTCGCGGGCGTCGAAGCTGCCGTCCGGGAAAAGCTGGACGTTCATGCCCTCGGGCAGGTCCGAGCCTTCGGCCGCCGGGGAAGTGGCCAGCGCCACGGCCAGAGCGGCCGTGGCGTGACCTTTTTGGGGGGAGGGAGTCGCGTTGCGCATGACCGCCACGCTAGTGGCGGAGGGGGTGCGTGCGAAAGGTGAAGGGCTTCAGGAGGGGAGCATGGGCTCCATACATTATAATAAGGCCGTTAAACCCCCGTTAGAATCCGTCGGGGCGGACGACACGGGTCATCGTCCCTCAAGCACCCGCATGAGCGCTTCTAACGCCGTTCCCTCGATTTCCGCCTCATCCTCCGGGCCGACGCCGAAAAACCGCCGGGCCGGGATGTCGCCCCAGGGAATGGGGGAGCCGCGCCGGGTGGTGCCGTACTGGCCGCGCTTGGCCCCGAACTGGTGGGTGGGGGCTTTCACGTCGGCCGTGCTGACGCGGGCGAAGTCCGGGCCGGCCTCGCTATGGATGGAGCCGGCCAGGATGCCGCTGACCTGCAAGATGGGCTGGGACGTCCCGCGCTTGGCCACGGTGGCCGGGGACAAGGCCGCCCAGGGCGCGCCCGTGACCGGGTCGCACTGGCTGGCGAAAGCCCGTTCCGGGATGTCGGCCAGCACGCCGGCCAGGGCGCGGGTGATAGGCGTCATGTTCCGGCCCGTGGCGATGATGTTGGCCAGCAGCCCTTGCGCCTGGTCGATATGGACTTCGATTTCGATCATGGCTATGTATTCCTCGGTGGACGTGACACGGTAATATTCTCCCGGCCGTAGCACGGGCAGCAGCCCGGAGCGCCATGCGAGGTTTCCGCGTAAGCGGGTTGGGGGGCCTCGCCGTCCACCGGCCTTTTCAGCGCCCCTTTCCCCGAGGGGCGCTTTTTTTGCGCAACTTTCGCAACGTCCGGTCTTTCTTTTCTTCGTCCCGGCTCAAGCGCCGCAGGCTTTGCACGTACAGCTCCTCCCCTTCCCGCGTGGCCTTGACCACCACAACCACACCGTCGGGCGCGTCCAGCACATAAACAAGACTGCGCACCCCGTCCTGGATGCGTTCGCCCGCGTCCACCGCCTCCTGCGCCGTGGCGTAGTCGTCGGCCGTCAACTCCGGGTGGTTCACCGCCTGCTTGCCGGCGGTCTGCGGCGACAGCCGGGCCACCTGCGAGCGTGCGCCGATGAGGCCGGCATCCTCGGCCGGCAGCACGGCCAGGGGGAAGTTGCCCACAGGCTTGGCCAGCCACTGGCCCAGCACCGGCCCGCGCGTCATTTCGCCCGCGGCGGCCCGGGCCAGGTCCGGGGGCGCGGCGTCGAGCTTGCGCACCAGCTCGTCGAGCGCCCCGCCCAGCCAACTCGCGCCGGGGTTGGCGGAAAAGCCCACGTCCGTAAAGGCCACGTAGCCGGTCTCCGGCACCTTGTAGCCTGTGACCGGGCGTGTGAGCCGCCGCCCATCGGCGGCGGGCACGGTCACCTGCTCGGTGACCATGTTGCCCACGCCGGACTCCGAGGTGACCTTTTCGGCCTCCATCCGGGAATCAGACAAGGCTCGCACGCGGCAGCGGCAGTTGAAGCCGTTGGGCGGATAGTGGCTGGACCAAAAGGGGTCATCGAAGCGGAAGGTGCGGCCGGCAAGGATTTTGTGGGATGGCCGGGTGCGGCCGTCCAGCACGGCCACGTACTGCCCCCAGGGCCGGGCGTCGGCGTTTTCGAGCATCTGCTTGTACCGGCCGGCCATGAACGCGGTTTGCAGGTTCTGGCGGTAGATAAGCCGCAGCCGGGCCGGGCTGCCGAGCTGGACCTTCCGCTCCTCGCCGGTGCGGGGATCGACCATGGCCTTTTTGCCCCACCAGCCCTTTTCGCGGAGATACGGCTCCATCTGCTTGCGGAACCAATCCTCGGTTTTGCCTTCCTTGAGGCAGCGCAGGAGGCAGGCGCGCACGTCCTGTTGCATGGAAAGGCTGGTCATCTTGGCGATGGTGAACGCCTGGGCATGGGCGGCCTGGTCCATCTCCTTCCAGTCGAAGGTGACGCGGTAGCCCTTGGACTCGAAATAGGCCACCGCGTCTTTCGGCGGCAGGCCCATGGCAAAGGAAAGGGAAACGGGCTCGGGCATCAGGCCGCCAGAACCATGCCACACACGGCGAAAAAGGCGATACCGGGGTGGTCCGTCAGCAAGGCAATCCCCGCAATCATGAACAAGAGCGCCGGCATGGTTACGCCTCCTTGGACTCGGCCTGGGCCGAAATCCGTCCCCACAGTTCGCCCACGAACAGCACCCGGGCGGTCAGCTCCTCCAGGGCCGTGGTGTCCATTTTGGGATACAGCTCGGCCAGCTTGCCGAGGAGCGCCTCCGGGGCGATGCCGGCCTCGGCCTCGGCCAGGATCGGGGCCAGCAGGTCCCGGGCCAGGGCGGTCAGCACGGCATCCGGCACCTCGGCCGCGTCCACGGCCTCCTGGTCGGGGAAGCGCGGATCGTCGCCGGCTTCGGCCGAAAGCGCCGCCGTGGCCCCGGCCGGGTCGGCCCGGTCCACCTGGTCGGCGGCATCCGTCACGGAGCCGAGTACCGGCTCGTCCTCCTCGGGCATGGGGATGCCGGCGCGCTCGTGCGCCCAGGCCGCCGGGATGCGCATGACCATGGCCAGCTTCGGCAGGCTGTTGGCCAGCTTCTCCAGGTCATCCGGGCAGGCGGTGTCAAAGACGAACCGGGGAAGCTGCCGGGCGTCGGCCACCCCCTCGTTGAGCACGGCCAGGGGGGCGAGCAACTGCCGGGTGAGCGTGCCGGCGATCTGGCGGGCGTCGCTGTCGCGGATGTCCAGGCGCACCTCGTTGTGGATTTCCCCCAGGGCCTGGCTGCCCACGCCCCGGGTGTCCGTGGTCAAGGTGCTGCCCAGGATGGCCTTGGACTGGCCGGTTTCGCACAGGTCGTGCATGGCCAGAAACGGCTTTTCGCTGCCCCGGGCCGCCTCGTGGAACTCAATCAGCATGCC
>CAZBER010000036.1:17679-25542 GCA_964490985.1 uncultured Desulfovibrionaceae bacterium
TCTTTACGAAAGCGATGCCGTCGGGCACGATGCCGGCCGCGTCATGGCCCAGGGCCTGCAATGCCTGGAGCAGGACCTTTTGCTCCTCGTCGCTCGTGCCGCTGGGGTATTTCCCCAGGCGCATGGGCATGCCGTGGATTTCCAGGAAAGCCGAGAAGTCGCCCCGGCAATACTGCTTGAGCAGGTAGGTCCACACCAGCACCCGGAAGAGGCCGGCCCGGGCGAACCAGCCCGACTTGGAACGGTGGCGGTGCACGATCCAGCCCAGCGGCCACAGCTCGGCCCCCTCGACGCTGTCGTCGCGCAGGCGCAGGCCGTCCAGGTCCGGGGCCAGTCGGAACCAGCCTTGCGGCCGGTGATGCAGGGCGGCGGGAAGGTGCAGGCCGCCGTCAAAGGCCCACTCGATTTCCAGGCAGGCGAAGCCATGGCCAATGGCATCGGCCATGTCCAGGATCACGTCCTCGAAGTCGGCGATGGTGGCCAGCTGTTCGCGCACGGCCCCGGCCACGGCCTCGGCCCGCGTGTCGCCGGCCCGGCCCGGCACCACCCGCCAGGGGATGGACAGCAAGGCCCGCCGGCGCTTGGACAGCTCGGCGTGGATGTGCTCGTCGCGATCCTCGATGTCCGCGAACAGCTCGTGCTGGGGCGTGATGTCGCCCTGGTCGGCGGCGCGCAGGATGCGCTCCAGCCGGTCCGGGGTCAGGCCGCCGGTCAGGCTTTCGAGGTAGCGGTTGTGGAGCGCGGCCACGGCGGGCGTCTGCATCCCGCCATCGGCCCGCTCCCCCTTGAAGGCCCCGAAGGCCGCCTTGATGGCGTTAATCATCGCTGTCAGCATGGCGTCTCCTGCCGTGTATGAGGCTGCGCCCACGCGAGGGGCGCACGGGTGTGAAGGACATGGCGGTAAATCCCTTGGTGGCGGCCTGCCACAGCATTTCCAGGGCGTCCGGGCCGTCGTCGTGGTCCGCTTTCGGAAAGTGCTTGAGCTGCTCGATAAGTGTCCGCTGGGAAGGATGCAGGCGGATGCGGCCCTGGGCGACATAGGGTTGCAGGGCCTCGATGCGAAGGGCCTTGTCGGTGATGGGCGTTACGGCCCGGGCCGGGATGGCCAGGCCCCGCAGCATGGCCCGGCGGATGAGTTCTGTGCGCAGGAATTCCTGGAACTGCACCGACTCCACCACCCACAGCAGGCAGCGGTAGCGCTCGTGAAAGCTGATGACGTCTTCGATGATGCGGTCCGGCACGCGCTTGCGGATGGACGCTTCGACCACGTCCAGGACGCCGCGTTCCCGTGACCACCCGCCGATGAGGATGGCCGAAGGGTCGCGGCCGGCCCCGGCCTTGCCCAGGCTCGGGTCCAGCGCCCCGAAAAACATCCAATCGTCGCGGCGCTCCACCCAAAAGGTGAGGCAGGCGGAAAACGGTGCGTCCTCGCCGGAAAGCGGGTCGTTTTGCTGCTCGCTGTCGAAGGCGGCGTGGCCGTCCCGGGCGCGCTTGAGCATGAGCTTGTAGAGCGGCCGGGCGCTCGGCCAGGAAACCACCGCGCCTTTCGCCATGGCCTTGCCGGCCTTCTTGTGGAAGGCCTGGGCCGCATCCTCGCCCAGGGCGAGAAGGATTTCCTCCCAGCGGTCCCACAGGTCCATGCGGTCCGGCCACTGGATCACGGCCTGGAACTTCTTGGAGCGCCACAGCCGGTTGCCGAGCAGCCGGGCAAGCACCGAGTCGTAATGCAGCACCGTGCCGACCAGGATCACGTCCATGGTGTCCCCGGCCTCGCCCAGGGACAGAACCGTCTTTTGCAGCCAGCTTTGCAGCTTGTCGCGCTGCTCCGGGCTTTTCACGTTCTCATCGTTTTCCAGGTCATCGCAGATGACCAGGTCCGGCCGGTGGGGGCCGTGGCGCAGGCCGCGCATGCGCTTGCCCGAGCCGAAGGCTTGCAGCTTGGCCCCGCCGGCGGTGATGGCCACGCCCACGTTCCAGACGCGCCCTATACCCACGGCCTCGGGCCAGTCCATGCCCAGCCGCGGGTTGGCCTCCAGCTCCACCTTGACCGCTTCGAGCAGCGCGGCGGCTTGCTCGAAGGCGTCGGCGATGAGGATCACGTAGCGCTTGCGGCCAGTGAGCAGGCACCACAACACGAAGATCATGGCCACAATGGTGGACTTGGCTTCGCCGCGCGGCGCGGCGCAGGCCAGCCGCTGGCCGTCCGGGTGGTCCACCAGGGCCGGCAAGGTCTTGTCGAGCCAGACGTGGAGCACGGAATCGCCGTAGCGGTTGTAATGCGGAAAATAGGTGTGGCGAAAAGAGGAAAAGTCGCCCCGCACGCGCTCCCGGCGCTCGCGCGAGGCGGCCGGGTCCGAGGCGAAGCCGTCGCACTCGGCCTCGATGGTGCGGCGCATGCTTTCGGCCAGGCGGGACAGCTCGGCCAGAAAGTCATTTTTCGTGAATTTGAACTTGAGCGCCATGGACTACCCGAAGATCCTGGCGACCTCGGCCCCGAACGGCTCCAGCACTTCCAGGAAGGCCGGGCCGTGTTGGGGGTAGTGGTCGCGGATGAAAAGGCCCAGCTTGTCGAGCACGGAAAGCGCCGTGGCCAGCTCGGACGTCTCGGGCAGCACGCGCTTGCTGGCGGCGATGGTCTTGTTGAAGCTGTCGGCCAGGCTGGACAGCATGCCGACCTTGGCCGCCGCCGGCAGGTTGTCGTCAGCGGAGATGACGTCCATCAGGGCCTTGTGCTGCACCACGTAGTCGGCCAGCATCTGCCGGGCCACCGCTTCCACGCCGTCGCCGGCGAGCAGGCAGGCGGCCCGCAGCTTGTCCCAATCCTCGCCGGCTTCCCGGGCCTTGCGCTTCCAGCGGGCGGCCGTGGCCGGGGACACCCCGGCCCGGGCGGCGGCCGTCTCCAGGGGCAGCCGTTCGTGCACGTAGGCGGCCCGCACGGCCGCGACCGTGTCCTTGCCGTGGGCCATGCTACCAGCCCATCTTGGCCTTGATGTAGCCCACGGCGATGGCCACCACGCCGCCGGCGATGGAGCCGGAAAGCCCCCCGGTCACGGCCGCCCGTCTGCCCACGGCGTCGAGTTGCGCCGTCACCTTGTCCACCTTGCCGTCTATGCGCCTAAGCAGCGCCACTTCCGTGGATTCGTTTTCCCCGGTCATGCCTTCCCTCCCGGCCGCTCGATGAGGCGGTCCAGCTTGTGTTCGATGGCGGCCAGCCGTTCCAGCATTTCCGCCCGCATCAGGATGTAGTCGTCGCGGCGCACGCAGCCGTCCGCCACCTTTTCCCGCAGGGCCGCCACCTCGGCTTCGTTGCGCTTCAGGGCTTCTTGCAGGTGGTGGACCCACAGGCCCCCGAAAAAGGCGACCAGGCCCAGCAGCACGTTGACGGCCATGGGCACCCAGGTGGCGGCGTCCATCAACGGCCCCCGGGCTCGGTCGCCAGGTCGATGAGGGCGTCGAGCTGGGCCTCCATGGCCTGGCTGCGCGCGCCGAAGTCGCGGATGTGGGCCAGGATGTCGGCCGGGGTCACGGCGCGGATTGGTCGTAATCCGGGACCAACGGCCGGGGCGGCGTCGGGCGCTCCAGCAACTGGGGCGGGACTTGCGGCCTGGGGCACGGCACCGTCACCGGGACCACCGGCGGCGGCACCGATGGCCTCGTTGTACAACCGCACGAAATCAGGGCCGAAAGCGCAATCAAGGCCAGCCGTCGCATGGGGGATTCTCCTTGTGATGTCGCGGACCTTGGCCGCGTGTTCGCGTTTGCTGCGGTCCAGCCGCGACGCCAGGGTGTTGGCCCGGGCCTGGGCCGCTTCCAGTTCCTCGCGGGCCTTGCGCTCGGCGTCGGCCCAGGCCTGCGCCTGCGCGGCCTTCCAGCTTTCGGCCCTGGCGGAAAGCTCGGCCACCTCGGCCCGGCGCGCGGCGTCGGCCTTGTCGAAACCGGCCCGGTAGCCGGTCCCGAAGGCCAGGGCGCAGGCGA
Source organism: uncultured Desulfovibrionaceae bacterium (assembly GCA_964490985.1). GTDB lineage: Bacteria > Desulfobacterota > Desulfovibrionia > Desulfovibrionales > Desulfovibrionaceae > Solidesulfovibrio. The sequence goes on from CAZBER010000036.1 coordinate 21,655, forward strand.
TGACCAGCCCCGCCGCTCCGAGCACCCATTTATTGAGCAGCAGCGACATGGCACACCCCCTGGCCCCAGCCGGCCCGGATGTAGAGCGGTTCCAGCGTCCCCAGGATGCGGCGGGGATAGCCCCGATTTTCGCGGAAGGCGGCGGCGTTGCGGCCAGCGTTGAAGCGCTCGACCTGGTCGAACCAGGTTAACGGGTCCGCGCCGTTTTTCACGGCCAAGGTTTTGTCGCGCTGCACCCAGCCCAGGCCGCCGTTGTAGCCGGCAAGCGCCATGGCCATGCGCTGGCAGGCGTCGCGCCCGGCCACGCGGTCCCACAGCCATTTGTCGTATTCGGCCAAGGCGCGAAGCGCCCAGCCAGGGTTGAACGGGGCGTTGTCGGCCAGCTCGGGCATAAGCCCGGCGATCCACTTGGACGTGGACGGCATGAACTGCGCCAGGCCGCGCGCGCCCACGGGCGAGACGGCGTTTTCGCGCCAGCGGCTTTCCTGGTGCACCTGCGCGGCCAGGGTGGCCACGGGAGCTTCCAGGCCGAAGGCGTAGCGGCCGCACCGGGTCAGCTCGGCCCGGTGGCGCAAGGCGTCGGGAGGGATGGTCTCGGCCCGGGCCAGGGAGGCGATGCTCATCAACCCAAGCATCGCCCCGATGGTGAATCCCAAGCACACCCCCATCCAGAACCCCGAAAAGAAGTGTTTGGGGATGCGCCACAACACGGCGGCGAAGAACCGGCGCACGGCTACAGCCCCAGGCCCACGGCCAGCATGACGCCGAGCACGATCAAGGCTCGGCGCAGCAGCGCGGCGGCGAAGATATGCTCATAGCCCGGCACCACGGCGAAGTCGGCCGCGTCGTCGGGGTAGGTGCCATGGTGGGCGCGCCATTCCCGGGCAAGGTAGCCGTCGGGCCGGGCATACGGAAACAGCCAGCGGTCGAGCCAATAGCCGACATACCCGGCCAGCAGCACCAGCGCGAGCTTGTAAAGCATGACCGGCAACTGCACCGGCGAAACAAGGGCCAGCGCGCCGACCAGCAACGCGGCCGCCACGGAACAGACGATCAGACGCGGGGGAGTGATTTTGACCATAAACGCCTCCATGCAATGCGGTTTGGAGGCGGAAAAGAGTCCGCCCCCGGACGCCGCCTATGCTAGGCGGCGCACCGGGGGCGGTGATAGGTGAAGGGGTTCAGGTAGTCTATTTCAGGTTTGCGGCAGGAGCCGCTAAAAACATAAGAGTCCCGTTTGTCAAATTTAGTGTGTAGGCGACAACTCCGACCTTTTGCTGAGCCTCCTTCCCTTGAGAAGCGGTCTCCACGAGCGCTGTAATCATATTTGTTCGTTGTTTTTCGGACATGGGCGAAGTCATGTCCACGATGGCATGCATGGCCATGATGCTAGATGCTTGGGACATCGTATCCTTGTTGGTTCCGGCGACATCGGGAGCGGCTATGATTATGCCTGTGGGCTTAGCTGTCTTCCTGTCGAGGACAAAAGTAACAAACGCTTTTCCGCTTTGTCCTCCTAGCATGGGTGTCTGCCCCTTTATTCCAAGCTGCCAGGACTCGGGGTTAATAGCACCGACGTTCCCGGCAGACGTCGCGAAACTTTCAATGCAACCAACCGGGTTGATGTCAAACGCTTTTTTGGCGTCTGCCCACGCCACAGTTGACAGAGTAAGCCATGCCAATACCAATGATGCTATTTGCCTCACAGTCCTCCCCCCTACAATAATCGCAATTGCTCATCCGGCTTGACGGGTACGGTCTTGAGGATGTGCCATACCCGTCTATCGGAAAGCTTGTAGCGCCTAGCCAGGCTGAAGACAACATCCGCCGCCGACCGGCCGGCCCGGGTCCCGGTCACGAACGCTTCGTTGATCTCGGCGTCCCGGGCCGCCTGCAAGGCCGCCGCGCACCGGGGAATGTACAACTCGTCGCCGCCGTACCGTTGCGTCAGCGCATCCGCCGCGTCCACGCCCACCACGTCGGCCAGCATGGAGTAGCGCAGTTCCCCGAGCCTGGTTTGCCGCTTCGGCACCGGAAAAGTGGTGCCGCCGAGGCTGCGCACCAACTTCATGGCCGCCGCCAGGCCGATCAGGTCCACCAGCTCCTGCACGGAGGCGGGCAGATTGTGCCGCCCGCTCATGCCGGCCTCCCGTGGCGCGCGGCGTCGCGCATGAGCACCACCATGACACCGCGCACCTGCTCGGGCTTCAGCCACTCCAGTTTCTCCACGCCATACATGCGCTGGGCGATGCCGCCGGCGTAGCTCCAGGGCCGCCCGGCCTCGGCCAGCAAGGCCTCGATCTTGTCCAGGTGGCCGGCCGCCTCGGGGATCGCCGGCTTGCGGTGGGATGCCGGCTTGGCCGGCGGCGTCCAGCCCTGCTTGCGCAGGTCGGCCACCACCCGTGTCAGTTGCGGCACGGTCAGCTCCGCCGCGCTCGTCTTGCCGGTCAGGTTTTCCAGCATGGCCCGGTAGGTGTCGTCGTCCAGGCCCAGCTGCTTCTTGGCGATATGAACTTTCGCCAACAGGCTTTTGCGGGATTCGGCGCGCATATTGCTCGCTCCTAACGGGGCCGGAGCCCCGGCAGATAGGTTTTCACGGCTACAATGCTGCCCGGCCCGAGGCACACCTCCTGCCGGGATAGATTGCCGTCCTTCTTGATCTTTTTCCCGACGCCCCCACCGTTTGAGTAGACGACCACCAGCCGGATAAACCCTTTGTGGCGACGGGAGCGCACGACGTCACCCACGGCGTACGCCCGGGTGTCGACGTAAAAACGGTCGGTCATAGAGCGTACTCCCCGAGGCAAAGATTGCTCGCCAGCTCAATATTTTGGTTGTAACGACAGAAATGCCGGCGCATAGCCGTGAAATCAGTCCAGTATTCACGGTATGATACGATTTTTTCATTATGACGGCTGGGCATCTTGAGGAGCTTGGCCAACCGTTTTTGGTCCTTCTGTTGGGCTGGTGAATACTTTGGCTTCTCGATGCGACGATAGAATCTCCGCCTTTCTTCGCAATCTTCAAGCAGATAGTTATAGTCGGTCTTCCCATTAACAAAGACGAAAATACCATTTCGTAAACTTTTTACAGGCCGAACCATCAACGTCACGTCAAAGACATCACACTTCAACTTTACTTTCTCAAATGGAAAGAACAGTCCAGCCTCAACACGGTTCCAATCTTCAGGTGTCATAGTGTGTCTCTTTGGCTGCTCATCAGGCCGGACGCGCCACCGTCCGGCGACCGCCCGCGCGGGGCGGTTTCGCATGGGGTCACACTATAGTGCTACAGCATCCCGGCCTGAATCAGCTTGGCCTCGGTGAGGTAATTTGTGGGCATGGCTCCGGCCGAGGCCGCCCGGGTGATCAGAGCGGAGAGCTGTTCGGCCTGCCGTTTCCAGTGCAGCGCCCGGGCCTCCGCGCTCTTGAGCACCCGCAGCGGCACGGGGCGTCCCTCCGGCGGAGCCGGGCAAGGCTCGATCTCGAAACTGCCGCAGGTCGCGCACACGGGCGCCACCGGCAGCCCCTCGCCGGCATAGGTCGCCTCGGTTCCCATGTGGCCGCATCGCCGGCAACGATACCAATGTTCGCGCATGATGCCTCCCCCTGGCCGACCTACGGCCAGTCCTGGTCCAGATGTTCCACCAGCCGGATACCGGCGGCGGCCAGCCGTGCCGCCGCTTGCCGCATCTCGGCCTCCCGGCCCTGGATGCTTGCCTGCATCACATGGAGCCCGTCCCGTGCCAAACCGCGCGCAAGCGCCGTGGCGTCGCCGGCCGTGCTCGCGGACGGCATCCGCTCCAAGGCCTCCCGCACCTCGATGGGCAGCGCCGCGTCCATCACAGCGCCGCCAGGTCCAGGGGGATGGGGGCGTAGGAGCCGTCGT
>CAZBER010000036.1:25552-40024 GCA_964490985.1 uncultured Desulfovibrionaceae bacterium
GCGAAGCTTCTCCGCCATCTCTCGCAGCCGTCTGGCGACCGACCAGTTGACGGTACCCTCGGGATAGGAGCCGTCGTCCTGGCGCTCGTAGACACGCAGCAGCTTTTTTGAACCGACCACCTGCAAGCTGTCGGCAATGGCCGTCATGGCCCCGGTCCAGCGGGCGTCCTGGATGTCGAGCCGCCGCAACCCCAGGATCGCGCCGACGTTGACCCGGCCTTCCTTGTCCACGTCGAAGGCCTGGTTGATGATGGCCCGGATTTCATCCCGGCTGCCCTGCGCCCATTCGGTCAGGCATTCGTCGATCAAGGCTTTCGCGGCCTGCAAGCGCTCGTCGAAGGCCATGTGCTCGCTGATCTGCACCTGCACCTTGTAGCGGCCGTCGAAGCTCAAGAGCGTGATGTTGCCCTTGTCGCCGCCGCGCCTGGCCCCGTATTTTTCGGCCGAGAGGTCGGCAAAGGCCTGGATGTCGCCCAGGGTGTTGGCGCGAAACTCCCGCATGGCGATCTGCACGCCCTTGGCGGCGGCCACGATGTGGCGCGTCAGGTCGTCACGCAGCTTGTCCACTTCCTTGATCTTGCCCACGGGGATGAGGTGCCCCTTGGCGTTGGCCATGTAGCCGTCCGGGATGGGGGTCGCCGTCGTCGTCATGCCGTTTGCTCCTTTCCGGCCGCCTTCCGGGACCGGGGTTTGGTGAAGGGAGGGGTTTCTTCGGGCCGGTGCGGGCAGGTCTGGCAGGCCCGCCACAGCCGCAGGGCCGCCGGGCTGGACGTGGGCACCCGGCCGCCGCTTATTGCGCAGTCGCCGGGCGTCACCGTGCGGCCCAGGTGCGGGCAGGTGACACGGCCCAGCTCGGCCAGCACCCGCGCGGCCAGCGTGTCCGTGCGGCCGGGGTATTTGCCGGCCAGGACCAAACTGACCGCCGTGCGCGAGTAGCCCAGCCGCCGGGCCGTGGCCGCGATGGAGGTGCGGGCCACCTCGCCCACGAGCAAAGATCGCCAATCACCGTCCATGGCCGGTCCCCTCGCGGCCAAGCTCGAAGACCTGGCCGGTGTTGCAGTCCGTGACCCGCCGCGTGCGCGTGTTGAAGGCCGGGGCCTCGGGGCCGGTGTTCATCTCGCGGTGCAGATACCACCGCTTGGCCCCGCCCTCGCCGCGCCGGGGCAAGACCATGAGGTAGCCGGCCCCCTCCAAGGCTTCCAGGTAGCGGCCCAGGTTGCGGGCCGCATCCTTTTCGCCGCCGTCGCACAGCATGGTCAGCAGGTCGTCCAGGCCAAACCCGTCGCGCATGCCCATGGCCCGCCAGGCCTTTTGCCGCAGGGGCAGCCCCCGCCGGCTCGGGGCGTCGCCGCCGCACGGTCCGGACGTGATCTCCCGGCCTTCGACCAGGAATTGCCGCCCCTTATCCGTGATCTGGTGCGTGCCCTCGGCCGAGGCCACCAAACCCTTGCTGGCCAGAGAGCGCAGGCACCGCCGCAGAGAATTGGCCTGCCCGCCGAGGGAGGCCGCCAGTTGCCGAGTCAGCATCGGCCCATCCGCCAGGGCACTAAGAATAGACAAGCCGTTCCAGGCCATCTAACGCCCTCCCGTGGCCAGCCGGACCGTCTTGGGCGTGCGGCTCTGCCAGTCAAAGGCCAGGGGCGCGCCTTCCAGGTCGGCCACCTCCACTGTGGCCAGGGCGTTCAGTTTGGCAATGCGCTCAATGGCCGCGATGACGTTTAAGGTCTCGCGCATGCGGCCGCTGGAGATGCGGTGCACCTCGGCCATGAGCGACGGGGCCATGCGCACCTCGGCAAGCTGTTCGCAGGCGTGGGCTACGTCGGCCAGGGTAGCGGGCCGAAACTCCACCACCTGGGCGATGCGGCCATGTATTTGTTTATACTTGGAAATTTGTTGCTGGATGCGATCCATGCCGATCAGCACAACCGTCACCTCGGCCCGGTCGGACAGGTCTCGGATTTTTTCCAAGGCAGCAGCCTTATTATGGAGGGTGAACTCGGCCTCGTCGATGACGAGGGGAATTTGCGCCTCCACCACCCGCTCCAGCAGCCGGCCGAAAAGCTGTTGCGCCGTGCCGGAGGGGTCAACGGCAAGCACCTTGGCCAGCTCGACCATGAAGTAACGGGGCGTCCAATCCACGTTGGCCCGCAAAAACACAGCCCCGATCTCGGCCGCCCAATGTCCCACGATATGGGACTTGCCGAGCCCGGGCGCGCCGTGCACGAGCATCATGCCGGCCTCACCCGCGCCGCGTTGCTCCACGGCCGCAACACCGGCCGTAAAGCGGGAATAATTTTCGGTTTTCACAAACTGCTTACGCATGCCTTGCCTTCTCCCTGTCTATTCGGTTTGCGCCCGGGCCATCATGGTTTCGGTCCAGGCGATGCCTTCGTAGCGGTAGTAGTCGTGCAGGTCGGCGTAGCGCGGGGAGCGCACGTAATCGGCCATCCAGGCATGATCCGCGTCAGTCCAGCGGTCCCGGTTGCGCATGAGCCAAGCATAGCGGTCCTGCTCGGCCAAAAAGAGAGGGCGTTTCACGGAAGCCGCCGAGGCGATGTCCTGGGGCAAGGGCTCGGGCAGGTCCACGGTCACGGCCTCGGGCGGCGTGACCGCGTCCGCCATGAGCGTGATGGTCTGGGGAGCTTCTGGAAGCTGGATCGTGGCTCCGGGGGCAACCTTGGCGATCTTGCCGGCCAGCCGGGCCACCTGCCCCTTGGCGCGACGTTCCCGGGCGGCCTCGACCTGGGGTTTGGGGAAATAGTCGATGCTGTTTCCGTCCAGGTGCGCCGTGCAAATCATCTCGCCCCGGGTGGTCCAGCAATAGACCTTGGAGGCGTCCCAGATGTCGTAGCGCACGTCCACGAAATCGCCATGCCAGTCGGCCAGCTCCTCGGCAAAATAGGTGTGATTGAAAAGCCGGACCTCGCCGTTTCGGACCTTGCGCGGGAGGCCCGGAAAGAAAAGCTCGGCGCGGATAGCCTCTGGCACCTGAAAGGGCTCGAACCCGCGCGCCACGAACTGTCCCCAATACTCGTTGGGCGAGAGATGCCGCCGCCGGCCCGTGGCCTGGTCCTCGATACGGGGCAGGGCGCGGTGCGGCTTGGCGTTGTACTCCTCCACCCGGGCTAACAACGCCGCTTTGAACGCCTCCCAGGTGGGCAGGAGCTTTGATTTTCCATATTTTTTCAGGTCTGCCCGAGTGATTTTGAAGACCTTCTTGGCCGCATCGCCATCCATGTCCGCGTGGGTGCACGAAGGCAAGCGCTTGGCCAGGGGATCGCAAATGGTCTGGACCGCACGTTCCATCAGGCCCTTGCCCTGGGGCCGGCCGGGGATGGACTTGACCGGCTCGATATCCAAGCGATCCAACATGCCCGACCCCGGGGTGAGCATGATGTCGTTAACGTATCCCGGGCCGTTGTCGGTGTAGAACATGGCCGGGATGCCGCCGAACAGGCAGGCCATGCGCAGGGCGTCCAACACAACGCCGGCGCTTTCGGCCTCGCCGATGGACATGCCCACGCACCGCCGGGTGGCCACGTCGAGGACAAAGGTGACCTCCACCTTGAAAGGCTGGCCATGCACGGGATGCTGGATTTCCGCGTCAAAGGTGGTGCCGTCGGCGGTATAGACGTCCGTGGGCCACAGTTCGTCCGTGCGGCGGCGTTTGTGGGGCCGGCGCTTGAGCAGCGCGTTGCCCGTGTCGCGGCCGGCCTCGCGGTCGGCGTCGGCCATCTTGGCCAGGAAGCGGCGAACGGCGAAAATCGAGGGCGGCTGGCCTTCATAGCCGTCCGCGAAGTCCTTGTAGGCGTCGGCGATGGTGGGCTTTTGCGGCTGCTGCCAGACAGCCAGAAAGGCCGGAGCCCAATCGGGCACGGTCATGTCCTTGCCGACATGGCGCGGGACAAGGGCCGCCTCGCCGCCCTCGGCGAACATCCGGCACCAGTCGTAGAGGCGGCGACGGGAAAGACCGCGCCCGGCGCTCATGCGATCATTGGCCACGGCCACCAGCTCCGCCAGGTGGGCGGCCAGGGCGCTGTCCTTGGCCGCCCTGACTAGGTTGCGGATGGCCCCCTCCTTCCCCACAAGGGGGGTAGCGCGCTCGATCTCCCGGACAAAGGCCAGCCGGGCCAGGGCGGTTTCGCGCTGATGCGTGGTCAAGTTGGCCAAGGGCGTCGGCAAAACGGCCGGGGCCTGGGTGGCGGGCAGGGAGGCGGAAGCGATGGCGGGAGGGGTGGGAGCGCTGGCCAGCAGGGCGACGGCGATGGCCGCCCGGGTGCCGGCGGGCATGGAGGCCAAAAGCCATTCTTTTGAAGGCCTACCTTGCGACTCCTTCTTGCAAATACGATGTTGCCATTTCTCACGCCTCGCGCGGCGCAAGATAGTTGACATGGCCTTTGCTTGGAAAAGCCCCATCAATTCCTTCGTCGTAAAGGCTTCCGAGCTCATTCCCCAGCCTCCATGACTCAAATGGCCGCCTTGCAGTCGTCCGGCAGGGCGTAGAAGAAGTATTCCCGGCCGCCGCCCCGGCCGGAACGAGGGCGGGAAGGCCATCCGTCATTCTGTGCTCTTCGGAACACCCATTGGCGGCTCACGCCTAGGGCGTCGGCGATCTCCTTGAGGCTGTAGGCGTATTTCATTGCGCCACCACCTCGATTTCAAAATCCAGCAGGTCGAGAACAACCTCTCCAAAGGCGACGGTAAAGACCGGCCAGTTGTCGCGGAAACAGAGGTTAACCACGATGCCGACCGCATTAGGAGGAAGAACGTCGTGAACGCCATGAGCTGCTTCCATTCCCGGACCAAGCCGGACAGGGCCGCCGATCATCCTAATGGCGTCATAGGCCGATATACGCGATGCGATGAGCTTACTGTTCACGGCCTCTTCTCTTTTGCTTCGGTTTTGCGAACCATTCCGCCTTGCAGCCAAGGCCTATCATGAACTGTTTCAAGGGCTCGGACGTCCGCTCCCCGTTGATGACGCGCCCAACTAGACAGTGGTGTGAGCCGTACAACTTGGCGATCTTTTTGAGGGTGTACCCATTAAGAACCATCCATGCCTTGATCTGCCGTGTTTTGATGTCAGCCATTCACTTGCTCCCAGAGCTCGCGTTCTTTCTTGGAACGGTGTTTCTTCTCCACGGTGATCCGGCCCAGTTCAAAGATGGGCCGCTCCTTGGGCGAAAGGGCCAGATGGCCGCTCGGCCCCAATGCGGCTTCCAGAATGGTTTTGTCCTGGAGGATCACGGACAGCGCCCCGGCGGCTTCCAGCGGCATGCGCCGATCATCCTTGGACCCGGCGGTCCAGTTGTTCAGGGCGTGGACGCTGAAATCGTCGCCGGTCAGGCGGGACAGTTCCCCGGCGATGTATTCGCGGGACAGGCCGCTTCGCCGGATGGCCGCCGAAAGCGCCTCCTGGACGGCTTCCTTGGCCCGCAGACCCCCGGCCGAAAGGTGGGCGGTCGGCAGGCTGGACAGGGGCAGCGTGAGTTGCACCGCCTTCCCGCCGAAATCTGACCGCTTTTTGGACATTGCCCTTCCCGTTTTTGCCGTGGTACTTGGTTCGCTACGGCGAACTGTGCGCCCGTCAGAGAACCAATAAGCAATATTTGGCTTGAATTGCAAGCAAGAAATTGCGCAAATAATTATTTTTGGCTTAACCTAAATTAAGTCAGCAATTTTAAGCAGATATCCTGCGGCTTCGCGCAAGTTTTCCAGGCCAAAAATCCAAAAGGTTTTTTTGCACCAATGAGCAGCTTCCATTTTCGGCTCAAACAGCTTCGAGGAGACACCCCGCAAGCCAAATTTGCCAGCGAAATGGGTGTCCCTCAAACCACTTTTGGAAGATACGAGCGCGGAGATGGTGTTCCTGATATTGACTTTGTTATGACGCTTTGTGCCAAGCTTGGCGTCGAACCGAGGTGGCTTCTGTTCGGAGATGGGCCTGTTTATTCACAGGAAAGGACAACTATAGAACCAGCCCGAGCGGGAATATTGCGAGCCGGAGACCCCCTGGCCAAGGTGGTCGTTAGGGGAGGGCTCCCCCAGGACGCGTCGGGCGCTGACACGCAATCGGCCCGCAGGGGAGACCCGTTAGACGCCGACCTGCTTGAAACGGTGATTGAAGTTGTAGAGGAAGTTCTGGAAGATTCAGGGCGGGAGCTAGCCCCCGACAAGAAGGCAAAACTTATTGTCGCTATATACGACTTGTATCAGGACTCGGAACGGGAAGTGGACAAGGCAAGCGTGCTTCGACTTGTAAAATCTGTTGCATAGGGAGATCCAGCAATGGACGACGAGAAAAAGAAAACCAAGGCAAAGATCAGTAAATTGCTTAAAGACTCTATGGAAAAGAAAAGCCCAAAACAGTCTTCCATTGAAATAAATGGCGATAGCAACATTGTTGGTGACAACAATACAATACTTAATGCCAACAAGATCATCCATAATATAAGAGCTGAAGTCACCCCTGGCGAGGAGCACATAACAGACAAACAGGCCGGAACGTTACTCGCTCTAGTCCACGATATTGTTGATCTTGAGAAAATTCTTAAAAAAAGGCCAAGAACCCATCAAGCCGTATGGGTCTTCCTAAACCGAAAGATTGGGGTGCCTCGATATCGTCTTATCCCTTACGATAGATTCCCAGAAGCTGAAAAAATTTTACGCAAGGAGATAGGAAGACTGAATTCAATGCGGTCTGCACATGCCAAAAATCCAGACTGGAGGAATAGTAGATACCGTTTTATCCACGCGAATTGTAAAAAGTATGACCTCTATGAAAGAATGCGAGAATATATCCTAAAAAATCATGGCGTCGAATCAATAAAAGACCTTACAGATGAACAGCTTGATCTGACATATCAAGCTGTCGCATCTTGGAGAGGAAAAGACCAGCCTAAACAGGCAACTAACTAACGTATATGGACAACGCGGCCGTCTCCTCAATGTAAATGAGGAGACGGCCGCGTTGTCCATATCTGCCGCGAGTACGTGCGTTGACGATCAAAAGCCGTTCAAACTCGTGCCAAAATCCGCGCAATTTTTTCGTATTTTCAATCAATCAGTGCCAAAACGTTTTCGCCGTCTTCGTCGTCGCAAAACCTAGACGGCGCGGGGCTTCCGGGCTTTTAGTCTCCCGTCCTATCTAGTGCCAAATTGATCGCCTCCCCGGTGTGGGCAGGAGCGGGAAAAGCGACCGCCCTCCCCGGCTCCTGGTCTCACTGGTCCCACAAAGCGAAAGCGGCCCACCTCCACCAGGGAAGCAGGCCGCCCATGATCCCATCGGTGTCGGCTATTCCGGCTGCCCTTCCACTGGCTCATTGCCGACCAGAAGGCCCAAGCGCTCCATGATCAGGCCCAGGAGGTAGGCCACGCCCTGGATATTCGCGCCGGGGACGGGCCTGGAGCCATCGGACAGGGCCACCAACTGGTTGACCAGATTCTCCAAGGCCAGAACGGCATGGGGGACCTCACGGCGTTCGGTGGTGGTCACTGCTCCTGCTCCAATGCGTCCCAAGCGACTTCCAGGTTGTATGCGACCGTTTCAAAAGCCTGGGGGAGGCCGCCAAGCATGTCCCCGGAATGCTGGCAACGCGGCCTTCAAGGAAGGAGCGCATCAAGTTGCAGGAGCTGTGGGCGTGGTTTGATGGCCTTGACGGCAGTGGGGATGTCAGGGGCGGTTCTGCTCAACGTCCACCACCTGTCCGTCATGGATGATGTTAACCCGCACCAGCTTCAAGATGCGCAGGTCAATCCCGGAGAAGTCCAGGAACACTTTGAACTTGCCACCTCTGGCCAGGAACACGGCGGCGTTCCGGATAGCCTTGAGACGGCCCAGGCGGGCCAGGAAGCGGGGTTCTGCGATCCAACAAACGTTGCCTTCCTCGGAGTTCCTAATTTTGATGGGACAGCCCGCCCACCAAAGAAAAGGGGGTATCTTTAAAAGCCAAGTGATCCCTTGTTCCGTCTGCCCCCCTTGACTTCCACCCTCCCCGTGGACATGGTAGCTCCATGAGTACGCCAACTTGCAGCGAACCGGCCAACGCGGCGGCCTTTGCCGGGCTCCTTGCCCACATGCGAGTTGCCACTTCCGCCGGGCGGCGTCTGAGGGCGAGGTCGGAAAGGGATATGGACCTTGCGCGGCAGGCCATTGCCGTGAGCAAGATGGGTGAAAAGGCCCTGTTTGCCTCCAGAGAAGAGGCGCAGAAGCCCGGAACCGACCTGGAAGCGCTCTGTGCGAGCGTCACCAGGGCTAGGGACGCGCTCATCACTTTTATCTCAAAGCTCGCCCGGCATCCCCGTCTTTGTATGCTGAAACCGCTTTTTGAGGACGCCTTGGACGATTGGGATGCGTTGGCGGAAAGTCTTTCCATGGTCGCCACTCCTGAACGTCGGGCGTTACTGGATGACTTGGAACAGGCGGTTCAGGCGAACAAGGACAAGTTCACCGACTGGCGTGACTGCGACCTTTTCCAATGACCTTCACGGTCAAACTTTCGCCCACCTTCAAGCGGCAGGCGAAAGACATTCTTTCCCGCTACCCTGCCTTTAAGCAAGAACTTATTGATTACCTAGAGAGCCTGGAGCAATCCGCACCGCGTGGCGATCAAATCCAGCGTCATAGGATGCTATGGAAGGATCGTCTCGGGCTCAAAGCGTACAAGATCGGAAAACGTGGCGGGCTCCGAGTCATCATGTACTGCGATGGCTCGGAGAACGTCTTCCTGCTCATGATCTATTGCAAGCGTGATATTATCCAGCCGACAGACAAAGAACTCAGGGACGCGATAGCTGAGCTCATACAATCCCTATAACGAAAACTTCCAGTTTATCTTTCGTTTTGCCAGTTTTTCTTTCAGGCGAGCTTTATCCTCTTGAAATTGTTTGACCGCCGCCAACATCTTTGGCTTCGCATCGCCTGGATACTCTCCATGCTCCTGGAAGTATTTCAAAATCCTAACGAATTCCTCTGCATCTGCTTTCGTAGCCATGTTTCCTCCTACAGCTCCGACAATCTCTTGATCCGCCCATCCGTCACCATCCCTGACAGGGACAGCTTGCCGGCTTTGAATAGCTCAAAGCGGGTCTTTCCCAGGACGCGGCGTACGAAGGCGGGGTCTTCCTCAAGCTGGCGTTTCATCCAGGCGGAATAGGTCTCGCTCGTGTGCTCCACATCCTGGACAGTGAACTTCGTGCTGGTGCTCCCGTCTTTATGCTCGACCTTCTTTGCTGAGCGCTTCACCGCTGGACGCTCGGAATCAAGCTCATCCACGTCAATACCCAGGTCCCGCCACGGGTGCGTCTGGACAATGTAGAGGCACCAGCAGCGCCAGTGCGCCGGTAGGGAAAGGCGGGGCAGCAGGGCGGCGTGCCGAACTACACGCAAGTCAGTGCCAAATCGCTCGCCGCCTTACTTAATCTTGACGGTATATGATTAATATGCTAAAATATTTATTTATGTGTAAAATAACGCCTCCCCTTCTTGCCCCGGCATCAGGCGCCCCCGCTCCTGGATGCTCCTTTTTGCGTTGATGTCTCCGCAACCGGTCCAAACGAGCCGATAAGCGACAGCAGGGAGCCTTGCATGGAGCAGCGCGTGTTATCCGTGGTCATGCCGGTTTTCAATGAAAAGGACACGGTCACCCTTGTTCTGGACAAACTGCTGCATCATGATTTCGTCAAGGAAGTCATTGTCATCGATGACGGTTCCTCTGACGGAACAACCGAGCTGCTGGCCGCCTATGCCCAAAGCCATGACCGCGTTCATCACTACATCAACAAAACCAATATCGGGAAAACCGGCTCCCTCAAACGGGGCTTTTCCATCGTCACAGGGGACATCGCCATCATCCAGGACGCGGACCTGGAGTATGATCCGGACGAAATCTGGTCCATCATCGAGCCCATAGTCCTCAAAAAGGCGGATGTCGTCTACGGCTCACGGTTCCTGGTCAAAAGGGCCTCGCGGGTCCTCTACTTTTACCATTACATCGCCAATTGTTGTCTGACGTTTTTTTCGAATCTCTTCACCAATCTCAACATGACGGATATCGAGACCTGCTACAAGGCCTTTGCCACGGACATCATCAAGAACATGATCATCTCGTCCACGGGCTTTGGCTTCGAAGCCGAGGTCACGGCCAAGGTGGCCAAGCTCAAGTGCCGGATATTCGAAGTTCCCATCAGCTATTACGGCCGGACATACGAGGAAGGCAAAAAGATCGGGATCAAGGACGGCATTGCCGCCTTCTATTACATCCTCTACTACAACCTCTTTGTTTCGCGAGAAAAATCATTCGCCAACAATTTCAAGATGCCTCATGAAAAATAACGCCTTGCACGTCGGCCTGCTGCGGTCCTGCCGCATCGAGCGGCGGCCGCCTTGGAATCCGCCGCAACAGGTCCTTGCCGCCTGGAGCTGACAGCGGCGGGATCGAGGCAAGGCATTTCCCGGAACGCATCCCGCGCCGAGGCCGCCGTATGGACTTCCCTGCCCAAATCACTATATAGAAGCGAATCGCTTGCACACAGGCGACAAGAGGAATTCAATCCGGGGGTTTTATGGGAGCATTTTCCATTTGGCATTGGCTGGTGGTCCTGGTCGTGGTTTTATTCATCTTCGGCCCGAAAAAGCTGCCGAGCCTGGGCCATGACCTGGGCAAGGCCATTCGCGACTTCAAGGATTCCCTGAGCGAAAAGAATATCACCCCGGCGGAAGAACCCGAAAAAAAGCACGGGTAGCCAAACGGTAAAGCGCCCCTGGATGGTCTCCAGGGGCGCTTTCGTTTTTCGGAATTTTTCGGATCGGGCGAACAGGGCAACCGCGCGGGCCATCCCCGGGCGGATGCATCTTCTGTTTTGCGTCCCGGCGATCCGTGCCCACGGATTCGCGGACAACACCCTTTGTTATTTTTTAAGGGCGCTCCCCTCCTCCGCCGCCGGCTCCGATGCCTGCCGCCGCAGCCGCGTCAGCAGGTCCAACTGGAAATCCTGGCGCGAAAAGCCCACGAAATAGGAGTGGTTGGAAAAGCGCAGGGAATCCACGGGGCACACCTTCACGCATTGGCCGCACAGGCTGCACAGGGAAAAATCCAGGACAAACCCGCCCGGGGTCTTGCAGCCCTTTTGCGGCGCCGGCCCCATCTTCGGCTCCTCGCCTTCCTTGGCCGGCACGGGGCACAACACGCTGATGCACTGGGACGGACAGCCCTTGACGCAAGCGCCGCAGGCCACGCAGCGCGGCACGTCCGGAGATTCCTCCTTGCCGATGAGCTCCACGTGCCCCCGGAAGGAGGCCAGGTTGTCCACCTCCTGCTTGGGGTAGATCACGGTGACGCCGGGCTTGAGAAAGGCCCGGCCCGTCACGCCCAGGCCAATGACCAGGCTTTTTAAGCCGACGTAGGCTTCCTTGAAAAGCTCAGGCACGGACATGTTCAGCCTCCCAGGCCGGCCACAACCACGGCCAGCGCGAAATCGAGCAGGGCCAGGGGCGTGAGCCACTTCCAACTGAGGTTAAGGAGCTGGTCAAAGCGCACGCGGGGGTAGGTCCAGCGCAGCCAGACCATGAAAAGCAGGATGCAGTAGATCTTGACCAGAAACCAGGCCACGCCCGGAGCGAACGGCCCTTGCCAGCCGCCCAGGAAAAGGACCGCGGCCACGCCCGAGACCACGATCATGTTGGCGTATTCGGCCAGGAAGAACAGGCCAAAGCCCATGCCCGAATATTCGGTGTGGAATCCGGCCGTGAGCTCGGATTCAGCCTCGGGCAGGTCAAAGGGGGCGCGGTTGGTCTCGGCCACGGCGCAGATCAGGAAGATGAAAAAGGCCAGCGGGTTTTTCACCGCATACCACTGCCAGGGCCAGCCGCCTTGCTTGGCCGCAATGGCGTAGAGGTCCAGCGACCCGGCGGAAATGGCCACGGCCATGACCGACAGGAGCAAGGGCACTTCGTAGGCCACGGATTGGGCCACGGACCGGGCCGCGCCCAAAAGTCCCCATTTGTTGTTGGAGCCCCAGCCGGCCAGGCACAGCGACAGCACGCCCAGGCCCGAGAAGGCCAGGATCAGCACCAATCCGAGGTTCAAGGGAATGGGCTGGAACCTGGGGTCAAAGGGCAAGGGCAGGAAGCAGACCGTAACCGGAGCAAAGGCCAGAAGCGGCGCGGCCCAGTACAGGATCTTGTCGCTGCCGGCCGGGGCCACCAGCTGCTTGCCCACCAGTTTCACCGCATCCACAATAGGCTGGAGCAGGCCGAAAGGGCCGACATGCAAGGGGCCAGGGCGCAGTTGCACATGCCCGGCCACCTTGCGCTCCACCCACACGAGCAAAAGCCCGTTTAAGCCGACAAAGGCGAAAATGGCCACCAGTCCGATGACCAGGCGGGTCAACGGAAAATCCAGGCTCAACAGATCGGGGCTCATCGGTCGATCTCCGGGATGACAAGGTCAAGGCTGCCCAGGATGGACACGGCATCGGCCAGGAGCGTGCCCCGGGCCAGCTCGCAGAACACACTCAAATTGGAAAACCCGGGAGCGCGCAGCTTGACCCGGTAGGGTTTGGGGCCGCCGTCCGAGCGCACATGGACAATGATCTTGCCCCGAGCCCCTTCCACGGCAAAGCAGGCCTCGCCCTTGGGGGCCTTGACGGTCTTGGCCACCTTGGCCTGAACCGGCCCCTCGGGCATGGCCGCAACGGCCTGATCAATGATGTCGCAGCTCGTTTCCAGCTCGTCCATGCGCACCATGTACCGGGCCATGGCGTCGGCCTGATCGTAGGTGGGGATGCGGAAGTCGAACCGGTCGTAGACGCCATAGGGTTCGGCCCGGCGGGTGTCGCTGGCCACGCCCGAGCCGCGCAGCACCGGCCCGGTTGCGCCGTAGCGTCGGGCCGTGTCCACGGGGAGATGGCCAATGCCTTCGCAGCGGCCGCGCAGGATCACGTTGTCCGTGACCAGGTCCCGATACATGGGCAGGCGCGAGCGCAGGTGCCGGGTAAAGGCCAGGCAGCGGGAGGCGAAGTCGGCCGGCACGTCGGCGTACACGCCGCCGATGGTGAAATAGGAATAGGTCAGGCGCGAGCCGGTCACGTCCTGGAGGATGTCCAGAAGCATTTCCCGGTCGTCGAAGGCATACATGATGGGGGTAAACGCGCCCAGGTCCAGAAGGTAGGCCCCCCACCACAGCAGGTGTGAGCTGATGCGGTTAAGCTCGGTCACGGCCACCCGGATGTGCTCGGCGCGCTCGGGCACCTCGATGCCGGACAAACGCTCCACGGCCCCGGCCCAGGCCCAGTTCCAGGCCATGGCGTGGAGGTAGTCCACCCGGCCCATGTTGGGCATGTACTGGGCATAGGGCTTCTGCTCGGCCATCCACTCGTGCATGCGGTGGATGTAGCCGAGCACGGGCTCGGCCCGAACGATGTATTCGCCGTCGAGCTCGATCAAGATGCGCAGCACGCCGTGGGTGGACGGGTGCTGGGGGCCCATGTTGAGGATGAGTTTGTCCTCGGTTGGGCCAGGCTCGAAGCGCGCGGCCGAAAGGTCGCCTTGCAGGGTTTTCGGATCAAAGGCTTGCATGTGTGCTCCTTGGCCTTAGGCGTCTTTTGCGGCCGACTTGGCGGCAGCCGGCTTGGCCGGTTTGACGGCCTTGGCCGGGGCGGGTTCGGCTGCTTCGGGCTGGGCCAGGCCGCAGTCCACCAGATAGGAAAGCGGCATGAGGTCGGCCAGGGACTTGCGGGCCCCCTCGGCCTTGACCAGGGGATGGCCGTCAAAGTCCTCGGGCAAAAGCAGGTAATGGAGGTTCGGGTGCCCGGCAAAGGTGAGGCCGTAAAAATCAAAGCACTCCCGCTCGTGCCAGTCCGCGCCGGGATAGATGTCCGCGATGCTCGGCAGCTCCGGGGCCTCGTGGGGGACGGTGACGCGAAGGACCAGGCGGGTCGGCCCATCGAAAAGGCTGAAGTGATAGAGAACCTCAAACCCTTCCTGGATATCCGAGGCGGTCAGGTCTTCCAGGAGATAGTTTTCGCGGTCGAGGATGGCCACGGCGGCCGGCAAGGCCTTGGGCTCCAGGGTCAGGGACAGGGACTTGCCCGTGGCGGCGAAGTCCATGGGCGCCACGCAGGTGGCCCCCATTTGGGCGACAAAAGCCGGGATCATTGCTCGCCTCCCTTGGGAACCTGCCACCAGCGGCGGCCGGTGATCTTTTGCTGCAAGGCGAAAAGCCCTTCCAAAAGCCCCTCGGGCCGGGGCGGACAGCCGGGCACGTACACATCCACAGGAATAAGCGTATCCACGCCCGTGACCACGCCGTACTGGTTCTCAATGGCGAAGGGGCCGCCGGAGATGGCGCAGTTGCCGAGCGCCATGACATAGCGCGGGGCGGGCATCTGCTCGTAGAGGCGCACCACGGCCGGGGCGATCTTCTTGTTGACCGTGCCGGCCACGATCATGAGGTCGGACTGGCGCGGCGAGGG
>CAZBER010000037.1:0-17081 GCA_964490985.1 uncultured Desulfovibrionaceae bacterium
GGCCGAGGCGCCGATGATGGCTACGGTTTTCGGCGCAAACAGCGCCTGAATGTTGTCTTTAAAACTCATTCGGCTACCTCTCTCGCCTGATTGGATGCGACCGGGTCTACCGCCCGGCCAGGGTTTCCGCGTAGATCTCCACCGGGTGACGGATGGCCAGCCTGTCGCCGGCCTGGGACAGCATGTCGCCTATCTGGAGCATGCAGGCCGGACAGCTCGTGGCCACCACGGATGCTCCGGTGGCCACAATGCTGTCCCGCTTGCGTTTGCCGATGCGCTTGGAAAGGTCGTAGTGCTGCAGGGTGAAGCTGCCGCCGGAACCGCAACACGAATCCGCGCCTTCCATTTCCGTCAGGCGGTAACGCGGATTGGCGGCGATGAGAGCCCTGGGTTGGGCGGAGATGCCCAGGGATTTTTTCAGGTGGCAGGGATCATGGTAGGTAACGGACACGGGCTCCGCAGGGCCAGCCGGCATGGCGGCAGCCGAAACGCCCACCTGGTCGATTAAAAATGCGCTGATATCCTGAACCTTTTCGGCCATCTGCTTGATCTTGACCCGGGTGACCTCGGGCAGGGTTTCGACCATAAGGGGCCAAAGCTTTTTGATGGTGGAGGTACAGGTGGCGCAGGGCGTGACCAGGACGTCGAAGTCCCGGTCGGCAAAAATCTCCATGTTCAGGGCCACGAGCTTTTCAAAAGTCTCGCGGTCGCCCGAGGACAGGGCCGGAATGCCGCAGCAGGCCTGGCGTTCGGGCATGTACACGCCGACGCCGTGGTGGTCGAGCACGGTCAGCACGGCCTGGCCGATGCGCGGGAACATCTTGTCCACCACGCAGCCGTAGAAAAAGGCCGCCTTGAGTCCGGACTTGCCCCGGGGCGTATCCCGGGGGGAAACCGCGTCATGGAAGGCCCGCTCGGCCAGGGGGGCGAAGTGCCGGCCGCCCAGGAGGTTGGAAAACACCCGGGCGCAGGAGGAGCCGATCATGTCGTTGACCGGCCGGGTGAAAATGCCCTGGAACTTGGAGGCCATGGACAGGATGGAGTCAAAGAGCCTGGGGTTTTGCAGCATGCCCCGGAAAATGGCCCGCTTGACAGGCGGCAGACCGAAATAGCCGGTCAGAAAAGCCCGGGCCTTGAGGAAAATATCCAGGGCCTTGACGCCGCTGGGGCAGTTGGCCTGGCAGGAGCCGCACAGCAGGCAGGCGTCCAGGCGTTCCTTGACCCCTTGCGGGTCCTTGATGACTTCGTCGGCCAACCCCTCGAGCAGGGCGATCTTGCCCCGGGCCACGTGGGCTTCGAGGCCCGTCTCGCCGTAGAGCGGGCACACGGCCTGGCACATGCCGCAGCGCATGCAGGCCACGAGCTGGTCGTCGATCTGCTTGAGGAGTCTTACCAGTTCACGCATCTCGCTCATCTTACTCCCCCGTGATCTTGCCGGGGTTGAGGATGCCCTTGGGGTCAAGGGCGGCTTTGAGACGCCTGGAATAGAGGATGGAGCCCTTGCCCGCCTCCTTTTCCATGTACTTGGACTTGGCCGTGCCAATGCCGTGCTCGCCGGACAGGGTGCCGCCCAGGGAAAGGGCCACGTCAAAGATTTCGTCAATGGCCGCTTCCACCCGCTTCCATTCCTCATGGTCGCGCTTGTCCGTGAGGATGGTGGGATGCAGGTTGCCGTCGCCGGCATGGCCAAAGGTGCCGATGGTCAGGCGGTACTTGGAGGCAATGCCCTCCAGGGCCCGGACCATGTCCGGAATCCTGGAGCGGGGCACGGTGGCGTCCTCCAGGACCGTGGTGGGCCGCACCCGGGCCAGGGCGGACAGGGCGGCCCGGCGGGCCTCCCAGACCTTGTTGCGCTCGGCCGCGTCCTTGGCCACCTGGAGGCGGGTGGCGCCGATGCGCTTGCAGATGGTCTCGACCTCGGCCGCTTCCTCCTCCACCTGGGCCGGGTGGCCGTCCACCTCGATGAGCAGCAAGGCCTTGGCGTCGGTGGGCAGTCCGGCGTGGGCAAAGTCCTCCACGGTGCGGATGGTGAAGTCGTCCATGTATTCCAGAGTGGCCGGCACGATCTTGGCGGCAATGATGGCGGCCACGGTCTCGGACGCCTTGCCCAGGTCGTCGAACACGGCCATCATGGCCTTGCCGGCCTTGGGCGGCGGCACGAGCTTGAGGATGATCTCGTTGAAAACGCCGAGCGTGCCCTCGGAGCCGACCATAAGCCCGTGCAGGTTCATGCCGGTGACGCACTTGACCGTGCGCGACCCGGCCTTCACGAGCTCGCCGTTTACGTCATAAAAGCTCATGCCCATGACGTAGTCCTTGGTCACGCCGTATTTGAGGCCGCGCAGGCCTCCAGCGTTCTCGGCCACGTTGCCGCCGAGGGTGGACACGGCCTGGCTGCCCGGATCGGGCGGGTAAAAAAGCCCCCGTTTGGCCACCTCGGCGGCGAACTTGGCCGTGATCACGCCGGTCTGCACCACGGCGTACATGTCGGCCTCATTGATCTCGACGATCTTGTTGAGCGCGCCGGTCAGCACCACCACCCCGCCTTGGGAGGGGATGGTGCCGCCGCTCAAATTGGTGCCCGAGCCGCGCACGGTCAGGGGCACCCCGATTTCGTTGCAGGCTTTGACCACCCGCCCCAGCGCCTCGGGCGTTTCAGGACGCACGGCCAGGGCCGGGAGCTTGGGGGGCAGGACCGCCGCGTCATAGGAATAGGCATGGCGGTCCACCTCACTGGCCAGGACGTTGTCCTTGCCAACGATTTCCGCGAACTTCTGGGACCGGTGGTTATCCATTTTTCCCCTCTCGATTGCGTAATTATTGGCCGTCGCGGCCTTCGTTGCAGTCATGGGCCGTATCGGGCCGATCGTTCTCGGCATAGGCCGGCACGATACAATGCCCGTCATCGGTCTTGCGCGGCAGCTGCCCGTCCGGGGCGGCGTCCGATCCGACCTCGTCCGTGCCGCCGCTGTCGCCGTTGCCGCTTCCTTCGCCGGGCATGGCGGCCAGGTACTTGAGCTGCCGGAAGCGCTCCTTATAGGCGGCGTCCATCTGGAGACGGTACTGGGCCGACTTTTCCGGAGCCATTTTTTCCAGGGCGGCGTAGCGCACTTCGCCCGAAAGGAAGGCATCGAGGTCGCCGGTCGGCTCCTTGGAGTCGATGGTCAGCGGGTTTTTGCCCTGTTCCGCAAGCTGCGGGTTGAACCGGTACATGGGCCAGTAGCCGGCTTCCACGGCCAGCTTGGTTTCCTCCATGGACTTGCCCATGCCCTTGCGGATGCCCTGGTTGATGCAGGGGGCGTAGGCAATGACAAGGGAGGGGCCGGGATAGGCCTCGGCCTCGAGCAGGGCCTTGAGCGTCTGGTTCTTGTCCGCGCCCATGGCCACGGAAGCCACGTAGACGTAGCCGTAGGTCATGGCCATGCGGCCCAGGTCCTTTTTGCCCGTGACCTTGCCGGCCGAGGCGAACTTGGCGATGGCCCCCAGCGGCGTGGACTTGGAGGCCTGGCCGCCGGTGTTGGAATAGACTTCGGTATCCACGACCAGGATGTTGACGTCCTCGCCCGAGGCAATGACGTGGTCCAGGCCGCCGTAGCCGATGTCATAGGCCCAACCGTCGCCGCCGAAGATCCAAATCGATTTTTTGGTGAAGATGTCGCCATCGGCCAGGATGGCGGCCTGGACCGGATCATCGGCCGTAAGCAGGGCCTTCATCTTGTCCCCGAATTCCCGGGAGAGGGCTGCGTTGTTGCGGCCTTCGAGCCAGCCGAGCATGGCTCCCCGCAACTCGTCGGGCAGCGACCCTTCCAGGGCGGCCTTGATCGTGTCGGCCAGCTTTTCCCGGCGCTGCTTGAGGGCCATGTTGTAGCCGAAGCCGAATTCCGCCGCGTCCTCGAACAGGGAGTTGTTCCAGGCCGGGCCAAAGCCCTGGGCATTGACGGCATAGGGCGAAGTGGGCGCGGAGCCGCCCCAAATGGAGGTGCAACCCGTGGCATTGGCCACCATCATGCGTTCGCCGAAAAGCTGGGTGATGAGCTTGACATAGGGCGTCTCGCCGCAACCGGCGCAAGCCCCGGAGAACTCCAGCAGCGGGGTCTGGAACTGGCTGCCCTTGAGGGTCTCGCGTTTGACCAGGCCGGCCTTGTTGGTCAGGGTCATGGCAAAGGCGTGGTTCGGCACCTGGTCCGGGGCCTCGGCCTCCAAGGGCTTCATGACCAGGGCCTTTTGCTTGGCCGGGCAGATGTCGGCGCAGGAGCCGCAGCCCATGCAGTCCATGGGGAAGACCTGGATGCGGTAGGAGAGCCCTTTAAGTTCCTTGCCCGTGGCCGGCACGGTCTCGAAGGTCGCGGGAGCCTTGGCCATCTCGGCCTCGTCGGCCAAAAACGGCCGGATGGTGGCGTGGGGGCACACAAAGGAGCACTGGTTGCACTGGATGCAGTTTTCCTTGATCCAGTGGGGCACGTTGATGGCCACGCCGCGCTTTTCGTACCGGGCGGTGGCGGAGGGGAAGGAACCGTTTTCGGCAAAGGCGGAAACCGGCACCTCGTCGCCCTTCTGGGCCAGGATGGGCCGGATGACCTTGTTGAAGTATTCCGGTTCGTCGGGCTTTTCGGCCGGCGCATCCGGAGCAGTGGCCCAGGCAGACGGGACCTGGATCTCGACCAGGTTTTCCATGGCCATGTCCACGGCGTCCACGTTCATCTTGACGATCTTTTCGCCCTTGCTGCCGTAGGTCTTCTTGATGGAGTCCTTCAGCAGGCTGATGGCCTCCTCGATGGGCAGCACGCCGGCCAGCTTGAAAAAGGCCGTCTGCATGATCATGTTGATGCGCCCGCCCAGGCCCACCTTTTCGGCAATGGCCACGGCGTCGATGTTGTAGACCGTAAGCTTCTTGTCGGCGATGGTGCGCAGCATGTGCCCGGGCAGGTTTTTCTCCAGCTCCTCGGCCGTATTCCAGGAGGAATTGAGCACAAAGGTGCCGCCTTCCTTGATGCCTTCCAGGATGTCGTAGATGTGGACGTAGCTCGGCTTGTGGCAGGCGATGTAATCCGCGGCGTCCACCAGGTAGGTGGACTGGATGGGCTTTTTGCCGAAGCGCAGGTGGGAGACGGTGATGCCGCCGGATTTTTTCGAGTCATAGGCAAAGTAGCCCTGGGCGTAGAGGTCGGTGTTGTCGCCGATGATCTTGATGGCCGACTTGTTGGCCCCGACCGTGCCGTCCGAGCCGAAGCCCCAGAACTTGCACTGGACCGTGCCCTCGGGCGTGGTGGGGAGGCTGCCGGAAACCGGCAGGGACAGGCCGGAAACGTCGTCAATGATGCCCACCACGAAGTGGCGCTTGGGCGCGGACGCGGCCATGTTGTCGAAGACCGCCTTGGCCATGCCCGGCCGGAATTCCTTGGAGCCCAGGCCGTAGCGGCCGCTCATGAGCTTGGGAATGGAGCCGCCGCGTTCGACAAAGGCGGCGCAGACGTCTTCGTAGAGGGGTTCGCCCAGGCTCCCCGGCTCCTTGCAGCGGTCCAGGACCGTGACCACCTCGGCCGAGGCCGGCAGCACCTTGAACAGGAAGTCCGGGGCAAAGGGGCGGAACAGGCGCACCTTGACCAAGCCGACCTTTTCGCCCTTGGCGGTCAGGTAGTTGACCACTTCCTCGATGGTTTCGCACGAGGAGCCCATGGACACGATGACGCGGGTGGCGTCGGGAGCGCCCACGTAGTCAAAAAGCTTGTAGTGCCGGCCCGTGACCGTGGCCACCTTGTCCATCATCTTGGCCACGATGCCC
This sequence comes from uncultured Desulfovibrionaceae bacterium, assembly GCA_964490985.1. Classification (GTDB taxonomy): domain Bacteria; phylum Desulfobacterota; class Desulfovibrionia; order Desulfovibrionales; family Desulfovibrionaceae; genus Solidesulfovibrio. Next base: position 5,783 of record CAZBER010000037.1, read on the forward strand.
GGGATCAACTGGTAGAAGGGATTGGAGCGCTCGCGGCCCTGGAAGAAGATGTCCGGGTTCTGGGCCGTGCCGCGCAGGTCCGGGTGCTCGGGGTTCATGGCATGGGCGCGAAACGCGGCGATCTTTTCGTAATCGACCAGTCCCTTGATGTCCTCGTAGTCGATGACCTCGATCTTTTGGATTTCATGGGAGGTGCGGAAGCCATCGAAGAAGTGGACAAAGGGGACCCGGCTGTCGATGGCGGAAAGATGGGCCACCAGGGCCAGGTCCATGCATTCCTGGACCGAGGCCGAGGCCAGCATGGCGAATCCGGTGGACCGGGCGGCCATGACGTCGGAGTGGTCGCCGAAAATGGACAGGGCGTGGGTGGCGATGGCCCGGGCCGACACGTGGAAGACGCCGGGAAGAAGCTCGCCGGCAATCTTGAACATGTTGGGGATCATGAGCAAAAGGCCCTGGGAGGCGGTGAACGTGGTGGTGAGCGCCCCGGCCGCCAGGGAACCGTGGACCGCGCCGGCCGCGCCGGCCTCGGACTGCATTTCGCGAATGGTTACGGTCTGGCCGAAGATGTTTTTCAGGCCTTTGGCCGCCCATTCGTCCGCGATCTCGCCCATGGTGGACGAAGGGGTGATGGGATAAATGGCCGCCGTATCGCTGAGCGCGTAGGCGATATGCGTGGTGGCGGTATTGCCGTCCATGCTTTTCATCTTCTTGGCCATGTTACGTCTCCTTACAAGTTGTCGTTCGACGGAACGAGGGAGGGCTTTATTGACCCTTCCTTAAAGGCAAACCTCGTGCCAGCGGTAAAAAGTTAATAAAATACGATAAGATGAAGATCCAGCGATACGCTGCGGACCAGGAAAGTGAATTTCCATCCGATTTTTCGGATGCCGCCACGCATGATAATACCCCGAAATGAATGGACTGGAAAGAACTTCGAGAAAAAACGGACGGTCTTAATTTTCAGACAAGTTCCACTTGTCCGAAATTCCAGACCGGATGGAGAATGTCAAGGGATCAGACCGGGATGGCCAAGTTGTTTTTTTTGAGCAGGGCGTAAAAATGGGAGCGGGAAAGTCCGGAAATCTCGATCATGGCCGTCACGTCCCGGCCATGCTCGCGCAAAAGCTTTTCCAGGTAGCGCCGTTCCATGGTTTCCTTGAATTCCTTGAGGCTTTGCCGGCCCAGGGGCGGCAAGGCACATTCGGCTTCGGCCGGCTTGTCCTCCCGGCCGCCATTGCCCAAGTCGCGGCGTTCGGAGCCCTGCCCGGCCTTTTCCAGAAGGGATTTGGCGACCTTGATGCGCAGGTCCTGGGGCAGGTGCATGCTGTAAAGGGTTTTTTCCCGTCCCGAAGTCAGAACGGCCCGCTCCAGCACGTTTTGCAGCTCGCGCACATTGCCCGGCCAGTCGTAGGCCTCAAGGGTGGCCAGGAATTCGGCGTCAAAGCCTTTTTGCGGCAGACGGTATCCGCCGCACAGAGCGTCCACATAGGCCAGGGTCAGGGGCTTTATGTCCTCGGACCGGGCGCGCAGGGGAGGCAGGGCCAGGGCAATGGCCTTGAGGCGGAAATAGAGGTCCCGGCGAAACTCCCCGCGTTCGATCATGGCTTCCAGATCGCGGTTGGTGGCGGCGATGAGGCGGAAGTCGCTTTTGATTTCGTTGACCCCGCCCACCGGACGGAAGCGTTTTTCGTGGAGCACGCGCAAAAAGGTCTTTTGCAGGGAAAGGGGCATCTCGCCCACTTCGTCGAGAAAAAGCGTGCCGCCGTCGGCCAGTTGCACCAGGCCCACCCGGTCGGCGTCGGCCCCGGTGAACGCGCCCTTTTTGTGGCCAAAAAGCGTGCTTTCCACCAGGGATTCGGTGAGCGCGGCGCAGTCCACGGCCACAAAGGCCCCCTTGGCCCGGGGGCTGTTGGCATGGATGAGGCGGGCAAAAAGCTCCTTACCCGTGCCGGTCTCGCCGGTGATGAGCACAGCGGCGTTGGAGGCGGCGGCATGGGCCACCTGGTCCAGGCACGGCTTCATGCGCGGGCTTGCGGCCACGCACCCGTCCAGGGACAGGGACACCGGCGTCCGCTCGCACCGCTTTTCCTCGCGGTACTGAAGAGCCCGCTTGAGGGTGAGCATGGTCTGCTTGAGGGGCGAGGGCTTGACCAGGTAGTCCCACACGCCTTCCTGGATGGCCAGCTCGGCCCCGTCCGGGTCGCCCATGCCGGTGAGGATGATGACTTCCGGGGCGTCGGGCAGGCTTTTGATGCCGGACAGGGCGGCCAGGCCGTTGCCGTCGGGCAGGCGCACGTCGAGAAAGAGCACGTCAAAGCTTTCGCGGGCCAGCAACTCCATCCCTTCGGTCAGGGAACCGGCGGCTTCGCCGGAAAGCCGCATCTTGCGGGTGAGGCTCAAGATGGTGTCGCGGACTTCGGGGTCGTCGTCGATGATGCAAACGGATTTCATGCGGCTTTGGTCTGGAGCTTGGCGTCGAGCACCTCGCGGATGGCCACAGAGATGATCGCCTGGTTGTAGGGCTTGAGCACGGTTTTTTTGATGTTGCCGGCCAGTTTCCGGTCCTCGATGTCGCCCAGGCGGCCGGACACCAGGATCACGGGCAGGTCCGGGGCAATGGCCGCGGCCTGGCGGGCCAGTTCCAGGCCGTCCATCTCGGGCATGTCAAAGTCGGTGATCAGCACGTCAAAGGCGGCCGGGTCCGCGGCCAAGTGGGCCAGGGCCGAGCGGGCCGCGCCATGGGCGGCCACCTCGTGGCCGAGCTGGGCCAGGACGCGGGGGATGGTGAGCAGCTGGTCCTCGTCGTCCTCGACAAAAAGGATTCGGTCGCGGCCCCGGTTGGGCTGGGCCTGAGCCGCCTGGCCCAAAGCCCTGGCCTCGGCCGGAAGCGGCAGAAAGATGTCGAAGCTGGTGCTTGCGCCAGGCTGACTGGTGACCCGGATGCCGCCCCGGTGGCTCTTGACGATGCCCCGCACCACGGCCAGGCCCAGGCCCGTGCCCTCGCCCTTGCGCTTGGTGCTGAAAAAGGGGTCGAAGATCTTGTCCATGATGTCCGGGACAATGCCGGGACCGGTATCGGCCACGGAAAGCCGGGCATAACGGCCGGTGCGCGTGCCCATCTGGCCGGCCATGGCTTCGTCCAGGTCCTCCTCGACCAGGGACAGGGTCAGGGTGCCGCCGGTTTCCCGCATGGCCTGGAAGGCGTTGGTGCACAGGTTCATGAGGATCTGGTGGAGCTGGGTCGGGTCGGCGTGGCAGGTCACCGGGACGCTTGGCACATCCACCACAATCTTGATGTTGCGGGGCAGCGATGCCTTGATCAGGCCTACGGCCTCGGCAATGACGTCCACCACGTTTATGGTCTGGAAACCGGCCTGGGACGGGCGGGCAAAGGACAATATCTGCTTGACCAGACGGCTGCCGCGCTCGCCGGCCCGCAGCACGCGCTTGATGTCGTCCTCCATGGCCTCGCCGGGCGGCAGGTCCAGGAGGGCCAGCTCGGCGGAATTGATGATGGAGGTGAGGATGTTGTTGAAATCGTGGGCAATGCCGCCGGCCAGGGTGCCGATGGCCTCCATCTTCTGGGATTGCAGGAGCTGGCGTTCCAGGCTCACCTTCTGGGTCACGTCCTCGGCCGTGGAGAGCACGCCCACCACCGCCCCCCGCTCGTCATGCAAAGGCACCTTCTTGATTTCCAGCAGCACGTCCGCGCCCCGGACGTTTCGCGCGGCCAGCTCGCCGGCCACGGTCCGGTTGGTGCGCATGACGTCGATATCCGTGGCCCGCACGGCGTCCACGTCCTCCTGGCGCAGCGGCAAGGCGAAGTCGTCCTGCCCGATGAGCTCGGCAATGTCGGCAAAGCCGAAAAAGGCCAGAAAGGCCCGGTTGGCCCCGATGTAGCGCAGGGCCTTGTCTTTCCAGGAAACGAGCTGGGGGATGTTGTCGAGCACCAGGCGCAGCATTTCCTGGGATTCGCGCAAGGCCCTCTCGGCTTCATGGCGCTTGGTCACGTCTTCGACCACGCCCTCGACATAGGCCAGATAGCCGTCCCGGTCGGACACCAGGCGGATGTTGCTGTTGGCCGTGACCAGGCGGGCGTCGGTCCGTACGAAGCGGCTTTCGAACTTGACCGTGGCCTGCTCGTCCACGGCCGAATCCAGCAGGGCCTGAAAGCGTTCGCGGCCGGAAAAAAGCACGTCCAACAGATCGCCCCGCCGCGTGGCCAACTCGTCGAGGCTGGCCACGCCGAGCATGTCCAGAAGCGCCGGGTTGACGTCCACGGCCCGGCCGTCCGGGGTCATGCGAAAGATGCCCAGGGCCGAATTTTCGAAGATGCCGCGGTACTTCTCTTCGGCCAGTCGCAGCTTTTCGGCCGCACCCTTGAGCTCCGAGATATCGTAAAAAACGCCCACCAGCCCGGCGATTTCGCCCTTGGCGCTTTCGTACACGGCCCGGTGCAGGATGACCGAATGGGGCAAGCCGTCGGCGGCCGCGATTTCGGCCTCGTCCACGCGCACGCCCGGTTCCCGCAGCAGCACCGCATCTCCGGCGTCCAGGAACCGGGACACCGGCGAGCCGGCCACGTTGCCGCAGCCCTGGATGCCGGTGCCCGAAGCCTCGACGCCGCACCATTCCCGAAAGGCCGGATTGCAGCCCTGGTAGTTGCCGGCGCCGTCCTTGAAATAAATGGGAATGGGAATGGTATTGACCAGGGTCTCCAGAAAGGAGAGCTGATCCTTGATCTTTTCCTCCACCGAACGACGCCGCACAATGTTGGTGGCCAGCAGGATCATGACGTAGCAGAGGATGAGAAGGCTTATGATAATGGTCCAGAAGACGGCGATATTGATGTGATAAAAGGGGTAGGGCTCGTTTATGAGGGTAAAGTCCGAGGGCAGCTTGTCGGTGGTGATGCCCAGGCGCAGCATTTCCCGGTAATCGAAAACAAAGGCGTCGTCGGTGCGGGTGACGATGGGCAGGCTCGACACCGGGACGCCGTGGAGCAGCTTGTCGGCCATATCAGCCGCCAGCCGGCCCTCTTCCTCGCCGCTGTGGAGCTTGCCGCCGACAATGCCGTGGCCGAGCATGAACCGCCAGGCGCTGTAAATGGGAACGTCGGAATTTTTCCGCACCGCGGCCAGGACCTCGTTGACGGAATACACGTCCTTTTGGGTGTCCTTGTAAAAGGGAATGAGAAAGATCATGGCGTCGTCGGACAGGCCGCGCACCCGGTCCAGGATTTCCGAAAGGGCCAGGTTGTCTTCGTATGCAAAGGTCAGGCGGCCGGCAAAGTCCGGTTCCACGGCCCGGATCTGGTTGCTGATGGCCATGCCGGTCAGCGACGTGTCGCCAAAGATGATGAGCCGGTGGCGGCCCGGGTGGAAACGAAGGGCCAGCTCCAGGGTGGCGCGGATGTCCGGGTTTTCCAGGACGCCGGTGAAATTGGGGTGGCCGGCGAGCCATTGGGGGTGAAAGTTGTTGACCCCGCAAAAGACCACAGGCGTGTCGGGAAAAAGTTCCTGCTGGTATTCGCGCAGGAAATCGAAAGCAAAGTTGTCTGAGGCCAAGATGACGTCGAAACGGGCATTGCGGTATTTATGCCGGTAGAAATCGTGGAGCATGGACCGCAGATTGGGATCAGTGTACTTTTTCGAGTCCATGTACTCGATTTGCAGATCCACGTTGAAATCGGACGTGGCAAAAGCCGAGCGGAGGCCCTGAAGGATTTCGTCGGACCACTGGTAGCCGTTCTGGTAGGAATTGAAATAGAGGACGTTCCTTCTGATCTTGTCCGCCCAGGCCGGGCAGGGGGTCAGGAACGCCAGCAGCAACAGCCAGGCGGCAAGCCGTTTGATCATGGTGCAATCGCGCTTTTCAAAAACAGGGACCTGTTTCAGGCAAACAGGAAAAATCGTTGCCCAAGCCGCGCGCAAAAGGACGTGGCGCAGACGGCCAACGATCCTGAGTTTGATACTACATTTTGCCACGCCCGGCGGGGAAGTCAAGACCCCGGCCCGGTTGCGGCCGATCGGCCACCGGGCTTGCCCGGTCCGGGGTCCAGGCGTAGGACAGCATGCTCCGGACCGACCGCACGGCGGCCCGATCCTCGAACCCGCTTTACCGGAGGAAGGCATGGACGCAATCACGCTTCGCAAGAAGGCCAGGGAAGAACTCAAGGGATACTGCCGGGTCTGTTCGGTCTGCGACGGCCGGGCTTGCGCCGGCGAGGTGCCGGGCATGGGCGGCAGCGGGACGGGCCTGGCGTTTATGGCCAATCTGGAAGCCCTGCGGGCCTACCGGCTCAACATGCGCACCCTGCATGCGGTCAGGGCGGTCGACACCAGCATCGAACTCTTCGGCCAGGCCCTGTCCATGCCCATCCTGGCCGCGCCCATGACCGGCGTGGTCTACAACATGGGCGGCAAGCTCTCGGAAGCGGCCTTTATCCGCATGATCATGGAGGGCGCGGCCGAGGCCGGCTCCTGCGGCATGTCCGGCGACGGAGCCGATCCGGCCATGTATGACAGCGGCCTGGCCGCCATCGGGGAGACGGGCGGCCGGGGCATTCCCTTTATCAAGCCCCGCAGCCAGGAGGCGGTCCGGGAGCGGCTGGCCCAGGCCGAGGCCGTGGGCGCCGTGGCCGTGGGCATGGACGTGGACGGGGCCGGCCTGGTGACCATGGCGCTCAAGGGCCAGCCCGTGTCCCCGAAAACGCCCGAGGAGCTGCGGGAGATCATCGGCGCAACGCGCCTGCCGTTTATCGTCAAGGGCATCATGACGCCGGACGAGGCCAAGCTGGCCTTTGACGCCGGGGCCGCGGCCATTGTGGTGTCCAATCACGGCGGCCGGGTGCTGGACCACACGCCGGGCGCGGCCGAGGTCCTGCCGGCCATTGCTCGGTCGGTTGCCGGTCGGGGCGTGATTTTGGCCGACGGCGGGGTGCGCAGCGGGGCCGATGTGCTCAAATATCTGGCCCTGGGGGCCGACGCGGTGCTGGTGGGGCGGCCCTTGGCCGTGGGCGCCTTTGGCGGCGCGGCCGCGGGCGTGGCTTTTTTGCTGCGAAAGCTTCAGGCCGAGCTGGCCGCGGCCATGCTCATGACCGGCACGGCCTCGGTGCGGGAGGTGGCGCCCCACATCCTGTGCCCGCGCGGCTAGTGCGGCGTCCTTGAAAAACATGAGAGGCTTTTGCAAAAAGAGTCGTGTTTGAAGCCTTCGACGACCAAAGGGCTCTGCCCTTTGGAAACCCATAATGGATTCAGGCTATTACAACAAACGTCACATAAGGCCAAAACAACTGCGCAGCCGAAAATGAAAAAACCGCCCCGATCGATCGGGGCGGTTTTCGGGGCGCAGCCTGCATTCAATCTTCCAGGCCGATCTTGTCCCCTTCCTTCCAGGAAAGCTCGATGAGCAGCTTGCGCTTGGTCTTGTCGGATTTGGCCTTTTCCCTGAAATCGACTTCCATCTTGGTCAACGCGGGCAGGTCGATGCACACCGGCCCGTCCTTGCCGTTTCCCGCCAGCTTGCCCTGGCGCAGACCGGCCACGATGTCTTCCAGGACAATGGCGGCGTCATAGGTCAGCATCTTGCCCCCACAGTGGAACAGCTCGTTTTTTTCTCCCATGGCTCACTCCTTTGGCGGTGAATTGGACGGCGATCGTACGTTTATCCAGCCCTATTCCAAAAAAGCCCTTTTGTCATGACGTCCGCGGGAAAAAACGAATTCAATCCCGTGGCGAGGCAACGGCTCGTGCTGCGTGCCTTTTTCGAGGACACGACACCAGGCCCTGGCGTACGAACATGAGCAGCCGCCTGGAGCAGCGGTCGGCCTGGAACTCGGCCCGGGAGGAGCGCAACCGGCCGTCCAGATGGTCGCCGTCCTTGAAATCCCGGGCGCGGCGGACGTAATGCCCCAATTCATGGGCCAGGACAGCGGTTTTTTTGTAGTCGCGAAGGTTTCGGTCCACGAAGATGAAAAACGCCCCGTCCTTGCCCACGAAAAGGCCGGGTTCGGACAGTCCGGGCAGTTCCCGGACCGTCAGGTCGGGCCGGGCGGCGGCCAGGTCCATGAGGCGGCGACGGATATCGGACATGAGAAATCCCCCTGCTTCAGGAGGATAAGGCCCGGACCGGCCCGGTCAAGCCAGCTTAAACGGCGATGAAATCGTAGGCGCCCGGTCCCTGGACCAGGAGCAGCCGGCAGGGCACGGTGCCGATATTGCGTACGATATGAACCCGGCCCGGGGGCACCGTGGCCCGGTCTCCGGGCGTCAGGCGCAGGCGCTGGTCAGGATCAAAAAGCGTCACCTCGGCCAGGCCGGACAGGCAAAAGGTGGTGTCAATCACGGCCGTGTGCCGATGGGAGGGGATGGCCTGGCCCGGGTCCAGGGTCATGAGCGTAACCTTGGCCTCGGGCGTGGCCAGGATCGGTTCCTTGCCGGCAATGGCATAAGGGGCGTTGGAAGACGGCATGGGCGTTTCCCTTGGGCCTATAACTGGCCCAGAATGAGCTTTTTCCAGAGCGAATAGGCGTTTTTGGTGAGGTGGATGCCGTCCTCGGTGAAATTGGGGCCCAGCTTGCCGTCTGCGGCCAGAAAGGCGCTGTAAAGGTCCAGGTAATGGACGAAATGGTTTTGCCGGTCGCACAGGGCCTTGAGGCGTTCGTTGGTGGCCACGATGTCGGCGTTGTCGATGGCCTGGGTGCGGGTGGGCAGGATGCTTTGCACGTAGATGAGGGTGTAGGGCGAAATTTCCTGAATTTTCTTTATGATCCTGTCGTAGTTGTCAATGATGCGGTTTTGGGCCTTGATCTCGTTGATGCCGATCATGAGGAAGAGCTTGTGCGGCTTTCTGGCGGCAATGGGCTCGATGCGTTTCAAGATGTCCGCGCTGGTGCAGGACACCACCCCGTTGACATAGACCTTCTGCGGCTGCTCCAGAAGATTGCAGGTTTCCCATCCCTTGGTGATGCTGTCGCCGCAAAAGACAATCTGCAGGGTCAAGAGCAGGGGCAAGGCGGCGTCCACGGTCCAACCTCCGGCTGCTACGGTTCCGGCGCGGGCGTACTACGGATTTTCGAAGGGGATCGGCCCTGTAAGCGAGGACCGATCCCTTAACGCTCAAAGTAGTGGTATTCCGTTATCGGGTCAAGACCGCTTCGCGTTCCAGGGCAATCAGGTCTTCGTAGGTCTCGCGCCGCCGGGCGAGGATGGCCTTGTCCCCGTCCACCAGGATTTCAGCCGCCCGGGGACGGGAATTGTAGTTGGAGGACATGGTAAAGCCGTAGGCTCCGGCCGAGAACACGGCCAAAAGCTCCCCGGGAACCACGGCCGGCAGGTCGCGGTTGCGGGCCAGAAAGTCGCCGGATTCGCAGATGGGGCCGACCACATCCACATTGACGTTGTCGCGGCCGGACTGCCGGACCTCGCGGATGGCGTGAAAGGAGTCGTAGAGGGAAGGGCGGATGAGGTCGTTCATGGCCGCGTCCACAATGACGAAATCCTTGCTCGGCGTCTTTTTGGTGTACACCACCTCGGTGACCAGGATGCCGGCATTGCCCACGATGACCCGGCCGGGTTCGAGGATAAGGGTCAGGGGAAGGCCCCTCAGGGCCGCGCTCAAGGCCTGGCCGAACTCCATGGGATGGGGCGGGTCTTCCTCGTTGTACTGAATGCCGAGCCCGCCGCCGAGGTCCAGGTAGGAGACCTCGATGCCCTGGGCGATCAGCTTCTCCCGGAAGGCCAGGATCTTGTCCAGGGCCTCCAGAAACGGGTCAATGCTGGTGAGCTGGGAGCCGATGTGGCAGTCGATGCCCACAGGCGTCACCCCGGGCAGCTCCATGGCCTTGGCATAGGCGGCCAGGGACTGTTCCATGTCCAGGCCGAACTTGTTCTTTTTGAGGCCCGTGGAAATATAGGGATGGGTCTTGGGGTCCACATCCGGGTTGATGCGCAGGCTCACGCGCGCGGTCTTGCCCCGGCGCGAGGCAATGGCGCTGATGCGCTCGAGCTCGCCCATGGACTCCACGTTGAACATGAGGATGTCGGCGTCAAGCGCCTGTTCGATTTCAGCGGCCCGCTTGCCCACGCCGGAATAGACGATCTTGGCCGGGTCCACGCCCGCGGCCAGGGCCCGGTAGAGTTCGCCGCCGGAGACGATGTCCACGCCCGCGCCCCTGTCGGACAGGGTTTTCAAAACCGCCAGATTGGAATTGGCCTTCACGGAAAAGCAGGTCAGGTGGGGAAGATCGGCGAAAGCCGAATCAAAGGCCTCGAAATGGCGGCGCAGGGTGGCTGCGCTGTAGACGTAAAGCGGGGTGCCGTAGGCTGCGGCCAGGGCGGCCACGGACACGTCTTCGGCGAACAGTTCGCCGCCCCGGTACTCGAAATGATGCATGACACAGTCTCCTTAAAGCATCCGGTCAGGGAGTGCCGCCAAAGCGTTTTTTCCAGTCGCAAAGCAGGGTCAGGGCTTCGAGGGGGGTAAGCCGGTCTAGTTCGAGGCGCGCCAGCTCGTCAAGCAGGGGATGGCTCCCCACAGCGGGCGTCGCGGCGTCCGGGCCGGGCTCGGGCTGGGTCCCGGGCCGGCTCTCGGGCCGGATGAGCCCGGGCAGGGCCGGCTGGCCCAGTTCCCGGCTGAGGCGGCCCTCCTGGCCGGGATCGCGGGTGCGCTCCAGCGCGGCCAGGATTTCCCGGGCCCGCTTGACCACGTTTCGGGGCACCCCGGCCAGCCGGGCCACTTCCACGCCGTAGCTGCGGTCGGCCGGGCCGGGCAGGAGCCGGCGCAGGAAAATGATGTCGCCCTTCCATTCCTTGACCGCGATGTTGTAGTTGCGCACCCCGGGCAACCGGCCTTCCAGGCCGGTCAGCTCGTGGTAGTGGGTGGCGAAAAGCGTACGCACGCCATGGCCGCCTTCCCGGCCGGCCAAGTCCTCGACCACGGCCCAGGCCAGGGCCAGGCCGTCAAAAGTGGCCGTGCCCCGGCCGATCTCGTCCAGGATGACCAGACAACGTCGGCTTGCCTGGCGCAGGATGCGGGCCGTTTCCATCATCTCCACCATAAAGGTGGACTGGCCCTGGGCCAGGTTGTCCGAAGCCCCCACCCGGCAAAACACCCGGTCCACCAGGCCGATGCGGGCCTTGGCGGCCGGCACGAAGGAGCCGATCTGGGCCAGCACGGCAATGAGCGCGGTCTGGCGCAGGACCGTGGATTTGCCGGCCATGTTGGGGCCGGTGATGACGAGAAAGCGGTTCTCCTGCAGGTCGAGCAGGGTGTCGTTGGGCACGAATCCCTCGGC
>CAZBER010000037.1:17091-31667 GCA_964490985.1 uncultured Desulfovibrionaceae bacterium
GGCCGGTGATGAGGAGCACCTTGCGATCTTCGTCCAGGGTCACGTCGTTGGGAATGTAGTTGCCCGGGCCGCAGGCGGCCTCCACCACGGGATGGCGGCCGGCCCGGATGACGATCTCCTGGCCCGGGTGGATTTCCGGCCGGGTCCAGTCGGCCTGCACCGCGGCCTCGGCCAGTCCCTGCCACACATCCAGCCGGGCCACCCGGGCGGCCACGTCCATGACCCGATCCCGGGCCGCGGCCACGCGCTCGCGCAGTTCGCGAAAGAGGTTGTACTCCAGGGTCTTGCGCTTCTCGCCGGCGGCCAGGAGCTTGTCTTCCAGGGCTTTGAGGCCCGGGGTGACGTAGCGCTCGCAATTGGCCAGGGTCTGGCGGCGGATGAAATGCTCGGGCGCATAGCCGGCCGCCTTGGACAGCTCGAAATAATAGCCAAAGACCCGGTTGAAGCCGAGCTTGAGCTTGGGCAGGCCGGAGGCTTCCTGCTCCTGGCGCAGCATCTCCCGCAGCTTGGCCTCGCCGTGTTCGGACAGCTCCATGAGCTCGTCCAGGTCCGGGTGGTAGCCGGGCTTGAACAGTCCGCCCTCGGTGACCTGGACCGGCGGGTTGTCGACAATGGCCCGGTCCAGGAGCTCGCGCACGTCCTCCAGGTCGTCCCAGCCGGAGAGCAAGCCGGCCAGGGCCTGGGGCTGGTCGGAGCCGGCCGCCAGCAGCTCCCGCAGGACCGGTAAATGGGCCAGGGACTGGCGCAGGGCCGTGAAATCCTTGGGCGCGGCCCGGTTGAGAAAGATGCGGGTGGCCAGGCGTTCCAGGTCATAGACCCCGTCCAGGGCCTGACGCAGGGCAACGCGCTGGGCAGCGTCGTCCACGAAGCGGGTCACGGCCTCCTGGGTCTCCAGGATGGGGGCCGCGTCCAGCCAGGGCTGGCGCAGCAGGGATTCCAGCAGCCGGCCGCCCATGGGGGTCATGGTCCGGTCCAGGACATGCCACAGGGTGCCCTGGCCCTTGCGGCCGTCCAGGCGGCGAAAGATTTCCAGGTTGCGTTCCGTGACCTCGTCCAGGAGCATGTGCCGGCCGAGGTTGACCGGGCGAAAGGGCGAGAGGTGGCCGACGTCATGCTTCTGGGTGGCCGCCAGATAGGTGAGAAGCGCCCCCATGGCCCGCACCAGCTGGGGCTTGTCCCCCACGTCCAGGGCGTCCAGGTCGGCCACGGCCTGGGCCTTGAGCACCTTGTCCCGGCCGCCGGCGAAATCGAAGTGGGGCCGGACGGGAAAGCGGCTGATCTGCACGCTGTCGGCGGCAAACTCCTTGGGCGGTTCCAGGCCGTCGGGAAGGAGCAGTTCGCGGGGAGCGAGCTTGGCCGCCCACTGCCACAGCCGGGCCGGGTCCCGGGAGAAAAGCCCGGACCACTCGCCCGTGGAAAAGTCGATCCAGGCCAGGCCGCCGGCGCGTTCCTCGGGATCGCAAAAAAGCGCGGCCAGGAAGTTGTGTTCCTTGGCCCGAAGGTTGACGTCCTCCACGGCCGTGCCCGGGGTGAGCACCCGGGTGACGGCGCGCTTGACCAGCCCCTTGGCCTGCTTGGGGTCCTCGATCTGGTCGCACACCGCGACCTTGAACCCCTTGTCCAGGAGCTGGGCCAGATAGCTCTCGGCGGCGTGGTGGGGCACGCCGCACATGGGGATCGGGGCCTCGGCGTCGGGGTTGCGCGAGGTCAGGGCGATTTGCAGTTCCCGGGCCGCGACGACCGCGTCCTCAAAGAACATCTCGTAAAAGTCACCCATGCGATAAAACAGCAGCGCGTCAGGGTATTCTCCCTTGACGCGCAGATACTGTTCCAGCATGGGGGTCATCTTGATTTCCCCCACCACGGAAAAACGTCCTGCGGCTAGGATTCAGCCTTTTTTTCGATCGGCGCGCCGCTCGGCGTGACCAGGGTCGTGGACGCCGGAGACGTGACGATCGGGGTCGACGACACGGCGTTTTTGGCCGCAAGCTGCTTTTCCATGGCATTGACCTTGCTCTGAAGGCTGCGCACTGCCACGCTCAGCCGAACCTTTTCAGTCATGAAGTACAAGGTGCTGAACAGCCCGCCCAGGACAAAGGCCAACAGTAACGTCACGTAAAAGGGAACGCCCGTGGTTTCGGCATGAAATCCGAAGATATCCAGCTTGAGCACCAGCGGGGTGTCCAGAATGGCGGTGTTCTGCACGAAGAACAGCATGCAGAAAAAGAAGAACACAAGCAGCAAAAGCACCTTGACAATGCGCATGAAGGCCTCCTTGTCACGACGTTACGGTTGCACGGTAATCCCTGAAAAAGGGTTCGAGCCGGTCATACGTGGAAAGCAAAAGCTGCGGAATGACCCGTGTTTCGCTAAAAACAGCCATGAACGAGGAATCGCCGTTCCAGCGCGGCACCATCTGATAATGCAAGTGGGCGGCAATGCCGGCCCCGGCCGCCTCGCCGATGTTGAGCCCGATGTTGATGCCCTGGGGGCGCATGGCCTCCCTGAGCACCCGGGTGCAGTAGGCAAGCCCCCTGGTCAGTTCCAGGTTTTCGGCATCCGAAAGCTCGGTCAGGCAACCGGCGTGGCGCACGGGCGTGACCATCAGGTGGCCCGAGTTGTAGGGGAACTTGTTCATGATGACAAACGAGTGCAGGCCACGGGCCAGCACCAGCCGCTCCCGGTCCTCATCCCGGCTTTCGGGCAGGCAAAACACGCAGGCATCGGGCTTGGGGCCAAGCACATACTCCATGCGCCAGGGCGCCCACAACAAATCCATTTCCATCGACATCAGACTCCATTGCTTCCGGAAGGCCTGGCCAGCCGGTCGGCCAGGGCGGCGGCCTCCTCCGGGCTGGCGGCAGGAATCACGCCTTCGAGGGTTGCATAGCGTCCCAGGGCCACCACCGGCCGGCCGAGCTTGAGAGCTAGGCCGATTTCGGACAGCGTCCCGGGCCCGCCCGAGACGGCCACAACCACGGCCCCGTTTTGTACCACCAAAACATTGCGGGCGATACCCATGCCCGTGACAATGGGCACGTCCACAAAGGCATTGGCCGCATCCGGGTCGTCGCCGGGCAGGATGCCGATGGTCCGGCCGCCGGCTTCCCTGGCCCCCTGGCAGGCAGCGGCCATGACGCCGGAAAGCCCGCCGCACACGATTTCAAACCCGCACGCAGCCAAAAGCCGCCCCAGGACGCGGGCCGTTGCAGCCGTGGCCGCGTCGCACGAGCCCGCTCCAATGACCGAAACCCGTCTGGGCCGTTTCACGCGCATATCTGTTGGCTAGTACACGCGTCTTTCTCCAAGGGCAAGGGAGGGTTAGCCAGACAGCACCAGCAAACGGCCCGGGACCTTGAATCCCTGATGCGGCCGCGTTATCCTCAAGAATTATGTTCGCTTTTGAACCGAAAAATTTCCCTACAGCTCCAGGCGTTTACCTCATGAAAGCCGGCCGAGGAAAAATCCTCTACGTGGGCAAGGCCAAAAACCTGCGGGCCCGGCTTGCTTCCTATTTTCGCAGCGACACGACGCACACGGCCAAGACCCTGGCCCTGGTGGCCCGGATCGAGGCCGTGGAAGTGCTGCTCACAGCCTCGGAAAAAGAGGCTCTGCTCCTGGAATCGAGCCTGATCAAAAAGCACCGCCCCCGATACAACGTGGTGCTCAAAGACGACAAGAACTATATTCTCTTCAAGCTCGACAAGCGTTCGCCCTATCCGCGACTGGCCTTTACCCGGCGGGTGGAGCGCGACGGGGCCACCTATTTCGGCCCGTTCACGTCCGCCGCGGCCGCCCGGGCCACCTGGAAGGAATTGAACCGCATCTTTCCCCTGCGTAAATGCGGCGACCGGGTCCTGGCCAACCGGGTGCGGCCGTGCCTGTACCATTTCATCGGCCAGTGCTGGGCTCCCTGCGTCAAGGCCGTGGACCAGGGCCAGTACCTGGAGCTGGTGCGGCGAGTGGAAGCCTTTTTGACCGGCCGTTCGGCCGAGGTGCTGCGGGTCGTGCAAAAAGAGATGGAAGAGGCGGCCGAGGCCCTGGCTTTCGAGCGGGCGGCCAGCCTGCGCGACCTGCTGCGGGCCATGCAAAAGACCGTGGAGGGCCAGGCCACGGTCTTGACCCGGCTGGTGGACATGGATGTGGCCAATCTGGCCGTGACGCCCCAGGGCGTGGGCTTTTGCCTGCTTTTTGTCCGCCAGGGGCGGCTTCTTGACCGCAAGAGCTTTTTTTTCCAGGACCTGGAGGCGTCCGAGGCTTTGTGGGCGGCAGGCAGCGCCCTGGCCCAGTTCTATCGGCCCGAAAGCTTCATCCCGCCGCGCCTGGTGGTGCCCGAGACCCTAGCTTTGGACGAGGAGGGCGACGGCCAGGCCTTGGCGGAAATCCTGTCCGAGCGCCGGGGCGCGGCCGTGCGCCTGGGGCCGCCCCGGGGCCGGGAGGAGCGCAAGCTTTTGGACCTGGCCGCGGTCAATGCCGCCCGGGCGGCCGAGGAAGCGACCAAGGCGGCCGAGCGCGACGTGTTGGCCTCCTTGGGCCGAAAGCTCGGCATCCCGAATCTGCGCCGCATCGAGGCCGTGGACATATCCCACCTGGGCGGCCGGACCGTGCGGGCGGGCCTGGTGGTTTTCGAGGACGGGGAGCCCAAGAAAAGCGATTACCGGGCCTATGGCTTTCCGGACCTGGAAGGCACGTCCGACGACTATCTGGCCCTGGCCGCCTTTGCCACTCGGCGGGCGGCGTCCGGGCCTCCCTGGCCGGATCTGCTCCTCATCGACGGCGGTAAGGGCCAGCTCGAAGCCGTGTCCCGGGCCCTGGCCGAGGCCGGCGTGGCCGGGACCTTCAGTCTGGCCGCCATTGCCAAGGCCGGGCATACCCGGACCGACATGGAGGAGCGGGTATTCGTGCCGGGCCGCAAAAACCCGCTCAATCTCAAGCCCGGTTCCCCGGAGTTGCTCTTCCTGCAACGGGTGCGCGATACGGTCCATGATTTTTCCGTGGGCCGCCAGCGCCGGGCCAGGACCAAAGTGGGCCTGCAAAGCGAGGTGCTGGAATTGCCCGGCATCGGCCCCAAGACGGCCCGGCTTCTGTGGGAGGCCTTTGGCTCGGTTGCGGCCATGAAAGCGGCCACAGCCGAAGAGTTGCACGCCAAGGCCGGACTTGGCCCCAAACGGGCTGCTATTGTGGCCGCTGCCCTCTCCAGCCTGGCTCATTGATTTCCTTGCCCATTTTGGGCACCATACCCCACCCTGTCCTTTTGGAGCCCCCATGTCGCCGCTTGAGGAATTTCTGGCCCTGGCCGCCGCCATTGCCCCGGAACACCGCTACCGTACGGTCTATGACGCGGATTTTTCCGTGCTTGTCCCGGGCAAGGAAGCAATCAACGCGGATATTTTGAGCGACTTTTCGCGCATTGATTTCGCTGGCCGCTCCGTGGTGGACCTGGGCTGCAATTTCGGCTTTTTCACCTTCCAGGCCCGGCGCCTTGGCGCCCAGAGCGTGGTCGGCGTGGACCGGGAGGGACTCGTGCTCAAGGGCTGCGAATACCTCAAGCAGCACTTTAAGATCGACGGCGTTTCCTTTGAGCGCCACGACATCGACGACCCGGCCAACCTTTTGCTCTCCCGGCGCTTCGACATCGCCATGCTGGTGGAATTTATCGGCAAATCCTTTGTGGCCCAAAACCGGGTGGCCAGGGCCCTGGCCTTTCTGGAACAACTGTCCGACCGCGAGCTGATCGTCTCGGTCCAGAAGATCTACTGGATTCGCAAGGAGCTCGGGACCACGCCGGACCGGCTGCGGGAACTCTATCCGGCCCAATACATCGACGGCGGCGATTTCTTGCTGCTCGATTTCGTGCGCGACACCCTGGCCCCGCGCTGGCGCATGGAATATCTGTCCGACGTGGTGGACGGCTACGAAAAGCCGCGCAAATTCCTGCGCTTCGTTCCGGCCTGAAGGAGGGGAAAATGCCCAGCGGGACGGATCGCAAGGACATCCGGCCAGGCCTGGCCGTGGCCGTTGTGCGCAAGGAAGACCAGCGCACGGGCAGGCTGACCGAAGGCATTGTCAAGGACATCCTGACCAAGGCCCCGTACCATTCGCGCGGCATCAAGGTCCGCCTGGAAAGTGGGGTGGTCGGACGGGTCCGGGAGATTCGCGGCCAGGCCGTCTGAGGCCGGGAAGGGTTGCCATGCGCATTCTTGTGGATGCCGACGCCTTGCCCACGGCCATCAAGGACATCCTGCTGCGGGCCGGGCAGCGTCTGAGCCTGGAAGTGATCCTGGTGGCCAACAAGAACCTGCAGCTTCCCCTGTCGGAATCCATCAAGCTGATTCGGGTCGCCCAGGGCTTCGACGTGGTGGACGACGCCATCGTCGAACTGGTGGGGCCGGGCGACCTGGTGGTGACCGCCGACATTCTGCTGGCCGCGCGGATCATCGAAAAGGGCGGCCAGGGCCTAAGCCCACGGGGCGAGGCCTATACCGCGGACAACATCCAAGGACGCCTGGCCATACGCAATCTTCTGGCCGAACTGCGCGATTCGGGCCAGAATACGGGTGGACCGCCGCCCCTTTCCCCGCGCGACCGCCATACCTTTGCCCGTCAGTTGGACCGCTTCTTGACCAGCGGACAGGTAGCCTAGATCGGAGATCGCCTTGTTTCGAGCCAAGTCCGGGCCTTGACGCTTCGGATCATCGGCGCTGTGGTGGGAGAGGGGAGCGGGCGGGGTGGGTCCAACTACTCGGCCCGCCACAGGGTCTGGCAGGGGCTGAAATAGGCGTTAAGCGCGGAGCTGACCTG
The DNA here is from genome assembly GCA_964490985.1 of uncultured Desulfovibrionaceae bacterium. Lineage (GTDB taxonomy): Bacteria > Desulfobacterota > Desulfovibrionia > Desulfovibrionales > Desulfovibrionaceae > Solidesulfovibrio. The sequence goes on from CAZBER010000037.1 coordinate 23,893, forward strand.
GATTTCCACCTCGTTTTGCCCCCGCGCCACCTGGATGTGGCTGTCGGGGTCCAGGCCGGCGTCCTGGGCCGTCTCGCGCCAGCGCGCCACTTCGGCGGCCAGAATTTCCTCAAAGGCCGGCTCTTCCACGGGCGGCGGGAAAAAGCTCGAAACCGTCACCCAATCGCGGCATTCCTGACTCATGCGTCCTCCGCTTCCTTCCAGCCCTGGACCAGGCGGTGTTCGATGCCCAGGGCATCCAGCACCCGGCCGGCCACGAACCGCAGCAGGTCGTCGATGGTTTGGGGTTTGTGGTAAAATCCCGGGTTGGGGGGCAAAATCACGGCCCCGGCCTGGCGGGCCGCCAGCATGTTGCGCAGATGGATTTCATGGAGCGGCGTTTCCCGGGGGACCAGCACCAGCCGGCGGCCTTCCTTGAGGGTCACGTCCGCGGCCCGGTGGATGAGGTTGGAGCCCAGGCCATGGGCGATGGCGGCCAGGGAGGCCATGGAGCAGGGGCACACCACCATGCCGCCATGCCGCCAGGACCCGCTGGCCGGCCCGGCGTCCAGCTCGGACTGGCTGTAGGTCCGGTGGGCCAGACCGGACAGCTCGGCGGCCGTGACCTCGGATTCCAGCTCCAGCACCTTCTTGGCCGCCTCGGACAAGATAAGATGGGTCTCGATGCCGGGCGTGGCGGCCAGGAACCGGGCCAGGGTCACGGCATAGGGCATGCCGCTGGCTCCGGTGACGGCCAGGACAATACGGGTGGGCTTCATCGCGGTTCCTCGCCAAACGGGCAGAACAGGCCGACGTCGGTCCAAGCCGGGGTGTGGGGCTCGAGCCGGCCGTCGCCGCGGATGTGCACCACCTGGGCGCCCAGGGCGATCAGGGCCGGAGCCACGCGGCCGGCCCGGTTGCAGTGGCGGGGGTCTTCCTCGGTGCACATGATGGTTATCCGGTAGGCCCGCCGCCAGGCTTCCATGACCCGCTCCACGCCCCGGGCAAAGGACACGGCGTCCTCGATGCCGGTGGCCAGGCGGCGGCCGCCCAGGTCCCGGCCGAGATAGCAGTAGGCCACGCCCCAGGAGCGTAGGCAGGCTTCCAGGGCGTCCCGGGAAAAATAGGGCATGTAGCGCGAGAGGGGATAGCTGCGCACGTCGATCAAGAGGTTGACCCCGTGGCGGGTGAGCAGGCTGAAAAACGTGGCCCGCTCGTGGCCCCAGTACCCAATGGTGTAAATGGGCGGCCGGGACGGCGGTCCGTTTTGCATCAGCGCTCCCCGACCAGCTCCCGGTAGCGGAAGCAAGAGGTCAGATGGTCGTTGACCAGGCCGGCCGACTGGAGAAAGGCATAGCAGATGGTGGGCCCGACAAAGGCGAACCCCCGGGCCTTGAGGTCGCGGCTGACCGTGCGGGAAAGCTCGGTCTCGGCCGGAATCCGGGACATGTCCTCCCAGGTCCCGATCACGGGCGCGCCGTCCACGAAGCGCCAGAGATAGCTGTCGAACGAGCCGAAAGCTTCCTGCACCTTCAAAAAGGCCTTGGCATTGGCCACGGCAGCGACGATCTTGGCCTTGTTGCGGATGATGCGGCTGTCCTGGAGCAACAGGGCCTGCCTGGCCGCGTCGTAGGCAGCCACACGCTTGGGGTCGAAGCCCTCGAACGCTTCCCGGTAGCCGTCCCGGCGCTTGAGGATGGTCAGCCAGGACAGGCCGGCCTGGGCTCCTTCCAGGACCAGGAGTTCGAACAGGGCCCGGTCGTCGTGCAGGGGGACGCCCCATTCCTCGTCGTGGTAACGCACGTAGAGCGGATCGTTTCCGCTCCACGGGCAGCGTGTGTTGGCAGCGTTTTCCGGCATCAGGACAGCCCCAGTTGGCTCCACAGCCCGTCGATGCGGGCCTTGGTGGCCGCATCCATGACCAGCGAATCCGGCCATTCCCGGAAGTGCCCGTCCTCGGGGCCTTTCTTGGTGGCGTCAATGCCCATCTTGCCGCCGTAAAAAGGCGTGGGCGAGGCGTGGTCCAGGGCGTCCAGGGGGCCGTCCACAATGACGACATCGCGCCTGGGGTCCACGTTGTTGCCGACTCTCCACAGCACTTCGGCCGTGTTTTGGACATTGACCCCGGCATCCACCACCACGATGCATTTGGTGAACATCATCTGGCCCAGGCCCCAGATGGCGTACATGATCTTGCGGGTCTGGCCGGGGTAGCGCTTGTCGATGGAGACAAAGCAGAAGTTGTGGAACACGCCTTCGAGGGGCAGGCTCATGTCCACGATTTCGGGCAGCTGCTTTTTAATCAGCGGCAAAAACAGGCGCTCCGTGGCCTTGCCCATGTAGCAGTCCTCCATGGGCGGCGGCCCGACCAGGGTGGCCGGATACACGGCGTCCTTGCGGTGAGTCAGCGCCGTGACGTGGAAGACCGGATAGTCGTCGGCCAGGGAATAATAGCCCGTATGGTCGCCAAAGGGACCTTCGCGGCGGCGCTCGCCCGGCTCCACATACCCTTCCAGCACGAACTGGCTGGTGGCCGGCACGGCCAGGTCCACGGTCTTGCAGGGAACGAGCTCCACCGGAGCCTGGCGCAAGAAGCCGGCAAACAGGAATTCGTCGATGTCGTCGGGCAGGGGGGCCGTGGCCGCGTAGGTGACTACCGGGTCCGGGCCGATGGCCACGGCCACGGGCAGGCGTTCGCCGCGCTTTTCGGCCAGATGGTAGTGGTAGGCCCCGCCCTTGTGGCGGTGCCAGTGCATGCCGGTGGTGTTTTTGTCGAATACCTGCATGCGGTACATGCCCACGTTGCGCTTGCCTGTCACCGGGTCCTTGGTCACCACCACGGGCAGGGTGATGAACGGGCCGGCATCGCCGGGCCAGGTGGTCAGGACCGGCAGGATGGACAGGTCCACGTCCTCGCCGGTCAGGACCACGTCCTGGCACGGGCCGTGGGACACTTCCTTGGGAAAAATGCCGGCCATGCGGGCCAGCTTGGGCAGGAGCTTGAGTTTCTGGATGAGTCCCTCGGGCTTTTCCATTTCCAGGAATTCGTCGATGCGGCCGGCCATGGCGTCCAGATTGTCGCAGTTAAGGGCCAGGTGCATGCGCGGAAAGGAGCCAAAGGCGTTGGTGACCACGGGAAAGCGGGAGTCCTTGGGGTTTTCGAAAAAAAGGGCCGGCCCCACGGCCTTGGACACCCGGTCCGTGACCTCGGCGATTTCCAGATACGGGGACAGGGGCGTCTTTACGCGCTTGAGTTCGCCCTTTTTCTCCAAAAGCCGCAAGAATTCCTGCAAGTCCTTGTACGCCATGCGCTGTCGCTCCAGGTGGGGGTCGTTTGGCGGGAAGCCGGTCCCCGCCTTTATACCCGAAGCCGCAGGCCAGTAAAGGGCCGGGCCTGGCTGGCCAGGCAGCGGGCCAGGAAGCCGCCGGCCAGGTCATCCGGTAGGGGATGGGCGGAAAGGCAGCGGGGCGCAAGCTCCGTTCGGCCGAAACGCACCCAGGCCAAGGCGACCTAACTTCGGTTCTGGGCCAGAATCAGCTCGACTTCCTCTACGGACAGGTCCGTGGCCTTGGCCAGGGCCTGGGGCGACTGGCCCCGGCGGGCGCCGTTGACAACGATGTGGCGCAGGAAATCCGGAGACCGGGCGTATTCCTTGGCTTTCTTGACGAGCTTTTCCAGTTCGGCCCGGCGCTGCTCGAGCTTCTGGTCCAGCTCGGCCAGTTCGACCTGGCGGCGCTCGAAGCTTCCCACCAGCTCCTGTTCGAGCTTGGCGTTGAAGTCGAGCTTTTTGAGCAGCGAATCCTGATTCTTCTGGAGTTTGGCCAGCAGGTCCTCGGAACGGCGCAGCCTGGAGAAAAAGAGCACCACGAGCAGGAGCAGCACCAGCTCGCACACGGTCAGGAAAACAATCAGCGTGGAATAGCCGTTCATGAGCCTCTGTCCGAAGGATCGCGGTTGGCTGCGGCCAGTCTAGGCCGGAACATCGGTCCTGACAACCGCTTGCAACCTAGACCTTCATGTCCAGGATGTGGCCGGCAAAAGGGGTAGGGTTGGCGGACTGGGTCTCTTCGGATTCGGCGGGAGGATGCCGGCGGGGCAAGGGGCGGCGCTGGCCCGGGGCCTGGCGCTGGCCCTTGTCCTGCACGGTTCCCATGGCGTCCTGCTTTTCGATGCGCGGCGTCTGCTTGTTTTGTTCCGCCAGGGCCTGTTGGGCCAGCACCTGGGACACGGCCAGATGGATTTCCGGATGCACCAACTCGGCATGGGCCACGTTCTGGGCATAAGGCATGGCCTGAAAAACCGTGGTCAGGTCGATGGACATCTACTTCACCAGGTATTCCTCGATAAGCAGGTTATCCAGCGGCTGGGCCCCGATGAACTGGTTGATGACCGACAGCACGTCTTTTTTCAGGGCATCGGCATTGTTCTTGTCGGTCAGAAACTCCAGGTTCTTGTTTTTGAGATAATAATACACCGCGTCGCGCACGACGATGGTGTTGCGCTTGAACTCCAGTTCCACGGCCGGCTCCAGGGTCACGGCCGTAAACCGGATGGTGAGGAAGCGGGTGCGGCCCTTGGAATTTTGCAGCTCGATGAGAAACGGGTCCATGTTCATGACGATTTCCCGCTCGGGCTTGGGCGGCTCGGGCGGAGGGGCCTCGGGTACGGGCGCCGGCGGCGGTTGCGGGGCTTCCTCGGCCACGGGCGGGGGCGGCGGGGCGGCAGGCTTGCGAAGCAGGAAAAAGGCGGCCGCGCCAACGGCCATAATCAGAACCAGGCCCAGGATGACGAACAGCTTTTTTCGGGACGGCTTGGCCGGCTCAGCCTCCACGTCCACCGTGGCAGTGGGGACCGGAGCGGACTCGACCACCTCCTCTTTTTCATCTTCCAGAAACGGCGCGTCATCCAGGTCCAGGTCGACCTTTTGCAACGCCTTGGGCAGGTCGTCGGAAAGTTCGCTGTCGTCGAGTTTGGCCTTGACCTGGGAGGTGAGATCGTCATCCGGGACCATGAGGGCCTCGTCGGGCGGGGTGCGCCCGAATCATGGCGTCGCCAGGAGCGACGGCCGGCAGGACTTGGTCAAAAGCGACCGTGTCGCGGCGTTTGGGCCGGCGCGGCGCGCTTTCTCCAGACGCCGCGCCAAGCCGCCTGTTTTCCGTTTTGCCGTGCGGCAAAACGGAAAACGGATTATTTGTCGAAAATCTTGTCGATTTTTTGGCCCAGGGTTTCAGCCGTGAACGGCTTGACAATGTAGTTGGATACCTTGGCCTGGACAGCTTCGATGATGTTTTCCTGCTGCGCCTCGGCCGTGACCATAAGAAAGGGCGTATTGGCGAATTCCTCGCTGGAGCGCACCTTGCGCAACAGTTCGATGCCCGGCATCTTGGGCATATTCCAGTCCGAGATGATGAAATCGATCTTGTCCTTGTTCAGGGTTTCCCAGGCGCTGCTGCCGTCGTCGGCCTCGATGATATTGTTAAAACCCAATTGCCGCAGGATGTTTTTGATGATGCGGCGCATGGTGGAAAAGTCGTCGACGACCAGGATGCGCATTTCCTTGTTTGCGGCCATGATTCTTCTCCTCTTGATGATCGACGCCCGTGGTCGTCTTCTTGCGGTATCTCTTTTCCTGAAGCGTTTGGCGCATCCGTTTTCTTGCCAGCAACGCAGTCCGGTGCAGCATTCGCTCGCGCGTTGTATCAGCCCTGCTCGATATCGTATTGCGCCTTGAATTTCTGCCGCAACCGAGCCAGGGCCTGGGAATGCAACTGGGAAACCCGGCCTTCGGTAATGCCCATGACCTCGGAGGTTTCCCGCATGTTCAGTTCCTCACCGTAATAGAGCGACAATACCAACTTTTCCCTGGGAGTCAAATCGTCAATAAGGGAGGCCAGCTTGTCCACGAGCTCCTTGAATTCGGTGGACTTGTAGGGCTCGTTTTCCAGTTGGTTTTTCTGGTAGGAAGATATGTTTTCCGTAATGGCGTCCAGGCTCAAACACAACTGGTTCTGCAAGGCCTCCAGGCCCTGGCAGACCTCGCGCTCGGTCAGGCCCGTGGCCTCGGCCAGCTGTTTGGGGGTGGGCGTCTTGCCGGTTTCGTGTTCCAGGCGCCGCATGGCCTCTTCCAGGGTGCGCACCCGATGGCGCTGGCCCCGGGAAAACCAGTCCATGCGCCGCAAATCGTCGAGCATGGCCCCCTTGATGCGGGACTCGGCATAGGTTTCGAACTTGATGCCCAGTTCCGGCCGAAACCGTCCCAGGGCCTCGACCAGGCCCATGGCTCCGGCGCTGATCAGCTCCCCCAGCTCCACGCTCTGGGGCAGCTTGGCCCGCAGCCGGCTGGCCACGATTTTGATTTTGGGCGCGTAATGGCGCACGATCTCCTGCCGATCGCGCGCGTCGAAATCCTTCCATGGGGTGGCCCCGGATTCGAGCCTAAGCCAGGGGCTGTTCCTGGAAGAGGAGCTTTTTCCAGAAGAATTTGATGTTTCCATCGAGCTTGGCGTCCACTTCCCAGGAGTCGATCGTTTGGGCCATTTCCAAAAGCTTTTTGCTGGCCGGCGCCTCGGGCGACAGGTGGCAGAAGGGCTTTTGCCGGATCACCGCGTTGCGCACGGCCGGATCGGCCGGAACAAAGCCTACGAAATCCAGGGAAATGCCCGAAAGAAAACGGTCGCAGGCTGTGGCGAGCTTTTCAAAAACCGCTTTGGCCGCCTTGGCGTTTCCGGCCATGTTCACCACCACCCGAAACCGATGCACGTCGTGGTTGAGGTGCATGACCTTGATCAGGGCGTAGGCGTCGGTCAGCGACGTGGGCTCGGTGGTCAGCACCAGCAGGCGTTCCCGGGCCGCAAGGTTGAAATAAATGACATTATCATTAATTCCCGCGCCGGTGTCCACTATCAAGTAGTTGATCTTGCCTTCCAGGTAATCCATGGCCTCCAGCAGATCGAGCTTTTGGCCCGTGGACAGGGCCAGCATGTCGCTGACGCCCGAGGAGGCCGGCAGGATGGCAAAGCCAAAGGGGGTTTCCATGAGGACCTGGGGCAGGCCAACCCCTTCGTGGAACAGGTGGAACAGGTTCATCTTGGGGGTCAGGCCGAGCAGGATGTCCACATTGGCCAGGCCCAGGTCGGCGTCGAGCAGCACCACCTTGCGCCCCATCCTGGACAGGCAATAGGCCAGGTTGACCGACAGGTTGGTCTTGCCGACCCCGCCCTTGCCCGAGGTGACGGAAAGCACCAGGGGCAAATCGGCGCCGGGGCGGGAGTGTCGCGCGTGGTCGGATATGCGGGTGGGCATGCGTCGTCCTTAGGCGCCGGCGTCGGCGGCTTCCGGGTAATCGCCGGGCAATTGGTGTTTGAAGAGCAGTTTCCAAACAGCCTTGCCCGTGGCCGGGGCCATGGCCTGGGTCAACTCCGGGCCAAAGGCCAGGGCGGACACGGGCAGGGCCGAGGCGTGCGCCATATTGACAAGGCTTCCGTAATTACAGGCTTCGTCGAGCTTCGTCCAGATGCAGCTGGAAAGATGCCCGCAGCGGTGGATGCGCAGGTAGTGCAGCATCTGGGCCGGGGAGAAAAGGGGAGACAGGACCAGATGGGCGGCGAGGTTCTGCCGGCCGGAAAGCCCCATGTCCCGGCACCAGGCATCCATGGCCCCTTCGGCGCGCAGCGAGGCGTACTACGCCGAGCGCCCCTGCGAGACGTTCATCGCCTTCGCCGCCGATCGGCTCGAACGCGAACTGGCCCTTGAGCGCCAGCGCGTAGTCATAGATGCCACTCTGTTGGATGTCCTC
>CAZBER010000037.1:31677-39794 GCA_964490985.1 uncultured Desulfovibrionaceae bacterium
CCCCTTCGGCGCGCAGGTTCGGCGTGTCCATGAGCACGACATCGCCCGCCGCCGCGTCCGAAAGCAGCCGACCCCAGTCCTCGGGGCCGTCGGGTTCGACATAGGTCAGGCCGGACAGCTCGGCATAGTGGCGCAGCACCAGCCGTCCCTTGCCCCGGCCGCCGTCGGCGTTGACCACCACCACCCGCGCCCCCGGCGACTGGCGGCGGGCAGCCAGGGCCAGGCGCAGCAGGATGGTCGTCTTGCCCACCCCGCTTGGCCCCACGAACATGTGGGCCAGGCCGGGCCAGTCCTGCGGCGTCAGGGGTTTGACGCGAAGAAGCCGGGACAGGGCCGGCATGACGGTTTCCTCGCCGCGCTCCACAATGGAGCGATACAGGGCCAGCACGGCCGATTCGTCCACGCCCTCGCGTTCCAGGTATTCCAGGGCCAGGCCGGCAGGGTTTGGCTCCCGCCATTGCCGCCATTGCAGCCGTTGCCGCCCCTGTCGGTTGGCCGGCTGCCGCCGTTTTTACCCTCCCGGGCCACAGGCTGGCCGGTGGGCGCAGCCAGGGGCGGGCGGTCCGGCTGCTCCAGGGCGGCCATGACCTCGCACAGGCTGCGGCCGTCCTCGCGCACGGTCTGGTTACCCAGGATCACGGCCTCGGGGCCGAGTTCCTGGCGCACCTGGGCCAGGACGGCCCGCATGCTCTCGCCGCGAAAGGTCTTAACCCGCATTGGAAAGTCCTATGTTGGCAAGGGATTGTAATTTGATCTCAGCCGGGATCTCGGCCTGGGAGATGACCGGCAGGTTGGGGATGAACCGGGCCAGCAACTGGGCCAGGTGGGGCCGGATCAGGGGCGAAGTCAGCAGTACGGGCTGGCCTTCGGTCAAAAGGGCCTTGTCCAGGGCGCGCTGGATGGCCTGGATGATGCGCTGGGCCAGGCCCGGCTCCATGGCCAGATAGGCGCCGTGATCGGTCTGGCGCACGCTTTCCTGGATGGCGCCTTCGACCTTGGGGGCCAGGTTGAGGATGGGCAGGGTGCCGTCCGCGGTCAGGTAGGGTTTGACAATGGTGCGGCCCATGCGCGAGCGCACGTATTCCGTGAGTTGGTCCGGGTCTTTGACCGAGGCCCCGTAGTCGGCCATGGTCTCGACCACGGTCAGGAGATCGCGGATGGACACGCCTTCCTTGACCAGGTTTTGCAGCACCTTCTGCACCCCGCCCAGGGTCATGGCCCCGGGCACCAGGTCTTCCACGGCCTTGGGCGCGCGCTTGGCCAGGTTGTCGAGCAAGGTCTGGACCTCCTGGCGGCCGAGGAACTCGTGCAAATGGCGCTTGAACACCTCGGTCAAGTGGGTGGCGATGACCGTGGAGGGATCCACCACCGTGTACCCGGCCAGCATGGCCTCTTCCTTCTGGATTTCGGGCACCCACAGGGCCGGCAGGTTGAAGGCCGGCTCCCGGGTTTCCACGCCCTGGATGCGGTGCTTGGCGTCGCCCGGGTCCATGGCCAGGTAATGGTCGATGAGGATTTCGGCCGAGGCCACCTCGTTGCCCTTGATCAGCACCACGTACTGGCCGGGCCGCAGTTGCAGGTTGTCGCGCAGGTGCAGCGAGGGGATGACTACGCCCATGTCCAGGGCGAACTGGCGGCGGATGGAGCGGATGCGGGCCAGCAGGTTGCCGTTTTGCTCTTCGTCGACCAGGGGAATGAGCCCGTAGCCCACTTCCAGCTCCAGGGCGTCCAGGGGCAGAAGCGTCTGCACTTCCTCGGGCGTTTCCAGCTCCGGAGCCGGCTTCTTGTCTTTTTCGCTGGCCTCGGTCTGCAAAACCTCCTGCTGCTTGGCCGCCAGGCGGGCCACGCCGAAAAGCAGGGCCGACAGGGCCAGAAACGGCAGGGTCGGCAGGCCCGGCACCAGGGCGAACAGCAGCAGGATGCCGGAGACCAGGCGCAGGGCCCGGGGATGGAAGGTCAACTGGGCCAGGAATTCCTCGCCCATCTTGGCTTCGGCCGCGGCCCGGGACACGATGAGGCCGGCCGAGGTGGAAATGATGATGGAGGGGATAATCGACACCAGGCCGTCGCCGATGGTCAGCAGGGTGTAGGTCTGGGCGGCGTCCTTCCAGTTCATGCCCTTCTGGAGCACGCCGATGAGAAAGCCGCCGGCGATGTTGATGGCCGTGATGATGATGGTGGCGGTAACGTCTCCGGACACGAACTTGCCCGCGCCGTCCATGGCGCCGTAGAAGTCGGCCTCCTTGCGGATGGACTCGCGGCGGGTCGTGGCCTGCTGTTCGTTGATAAGCCCGGCGTTGAGGTCGGCCTCGATGGCCATCTGCTTGCCGGGCATGGCGTCCAGGGTGAAGCGGGCGGCCACCTCGGCGATGCGGGTGGTGCCGGCCACGATGACCTTCTTGTTGATGGCGAAAAGGATCAGGAAGATGACGCAGCCGACCACGTAGTTGCCGCCCACCACGAACTGGCCGAAGGCCTGGATGACGTGGCCGGCCGCGGCCGTACCCTCGTCGCCGTGCAGGAGGATGAGGCGGGTGGAGGCCACGTTCATGGACAGGCGCAACATGGTGGTGACCAGCAGCAGTGACGGGTAGATGGAGAACTCCAGGGGCGAGCTCATGAACATGCTGGTCACCAGGACCACCAGGCTGATGGAGATGGAGAAGGTGAGCATGAGGTCGATAAACGCCGGAGGGATGGGCACCAGCATGACGAACAGGATGACCACCACGCCCGCGGCCAGCATGAGATCGCCCTGGCGGGTGAACCGCTCGTAGTTGAACTGAACCGGCGCCGCCGCTGTCTTCGCCATGATTTTGACATCCTTCCTGAAGTTCCGGCCGGGTTAGCCGGGCCGCCCGGTGCGCTTGAACTTGTCGAGCTGGGCCAATATCGAGGCCACGGCCTGGTAGAGGTCCTCGGGAATGGCCTGGCCGATTTCCACGTTCTTATACAAGGCCTGTGCCAGAGGCTTGTTCTCGCGGATGGGAACGCGGTGTTCGCGCGCGATTTCCTTGATCTTTTCCGCTATGTGGTCAACGCCCTTGGCCAGAAGCAGCGGGGCCGGCGCCTCCCGGGGATTGTAGCGCAGGGCGCAGGCAATGTGGGTGGGGTTGGTGATGACCACATGGGCCTTGGGAACGTCCTGCAGCATGCGCCGCTGCATGACTTCCATCATCTTCCTGCGCTGCTGCTGCTTGACCTGGGGGTCGCCGAGGTTCTGCTTTTGTTCGTCCTTGACTTCATCCTTGGTCATCTTGAGGTTTTCTTCGTAATCCCAGCGGGTATACCAGACATCCAGAACGGCGATGGCGATCATGGGGGTAATGGTATACAGGATCATGGTGAAGGCGTTGCCCAGGATGAAGGCGGCCAGGGCTTCGGTGCTCTGGTAAAAAAGGGGCAGGAAGTCGTTGAACCGGTTCTTGAGGATGATGTACGGGGCAAAGGCTATGGCGGCGGCCATGGCGATCTGCTTGCCGAGGTTCAGAAGGACTTTCGGATTGATCAGAAGCTTTTGTATGGCCCCCATGGGATTGAACAGTCTGCTGAAATCGAGTTCAAACACCTTGGGCGACCAGAGCTTGCCCACTTGCAGGCGCTGTGTGATGCCGGCCACCAGGGCCATGACCAGCAAAAGCGGCAGGAGCATGATGGCCAGTTTCTGGGAGAGCAGCCACAACAGCGCATTGACGCCGCCGGGAGTGGCTTCCCAGGACAGGCCGTGACCGAGGAACATGGTGAAGACGCCCCGGAGCTGTTCATCGAGATTGCCGATGCAAAGCCGCATCGTGAAAAGTCCGGCCACGAGCACGGTGAGCTTGGGAAGCTCCTGGCTTCGGGGGGCCGAGCCTTTTTCGCGGGCCTTGGTGCGCCGTTTGGGGGTGGCTTTTTCTGTCTTGCTCGGATCGCGGGCCATGGACCGTTCCGGGGTTGGTTTTCCGACGCTGCCCTACGTCGATAGCAACTCCCGGGCCAGCTATCCCGAGGCCTTGAGCACCAGATGGAACATGGGGCCAAGCTCGTCGATGTACTGGCCCACGTAGCGGATCAGGGCCGTGAGCACCAGGGTCATGAACAAGAAGCCCACGCCGATCTTGAGGGGAAAGCCCACGAACAGCACGTTCATCTGGGGCGCGGCCCGGGCCACCAGGGCCAGGGCCAGGTCCACCAGAAACAGCGAGGCCATGATGGGGGCGGCGATTTTCAGGGCCATGACAAAAAGTTGCCCGGAAAAGACAATGAGATGTTCGCCCAGGACCGGGTTGATGAGCAGCCCGCCCGGCGGCACCAGCTCAAAGCTCTGGGCCAGGCCGCCAAGCAGCATCAAGTGACCGTTTAGGCTCAAAAAGAGCATGATGGTGATCTGGTTGAGCAGGTGGGCGATGCCGGATTCCGAAGCGCCGGTCAGGGGATCGATGAGGTTCATGAGGGAAAACCCCATGGTAAAGCCCATGATGGCCCCGGCGCACTGGACCGCCGCAAACAGGAACTGGACCAGGATGTCGAGCAAAAGCCCCATGATGACCTCGCCGAAAAGCATCAGGGACAGGGACCAGGGATTGGCCGGCAGGATGGCCCCGGCAAAGGAAAGCTTGGGCCACACGGCCAGGGTCAGCATCAGGCACAGGGCCGCCTTGACCAGGTTGGGCAGGGTGTTGGCCCCGAAAAACGGCAGCAAAAAGACCACCAGGCTGATGCGCATGAGGGTCAGCAGAAAACTGAACATCAAGGCCGGATTGAAATGAAACAAATCCATGGCTGCCCTCAAAGCAAGACCCGGGCCAACGGGTGCGTGAAGGGGGAGGGAGGGACGCCTCCGGCGGCCAGGAGGGGCGGGGCCCCTCCTGGACCACCCCGCCCGGGAGACTCGGGAAGACGCTTATTCAGGCATTATTTCAAAGGAAGCTTCTGTTATCGAGGCAATCAATCCAGGATGTAGCGCAGGGGATTGACCGGCACGCCGTCCAGGCGCACCTCGTAATGCAGGTGCGGGCCCGTGGACTGGCCCGCATCGCCCACATGGCCGATGTCCCGGCCCCGGGCCACGGTCTGGCCCTTGGCCACGACGGCGTCCCTGAGGTGGCCGTAGGTGGTGGTCAGGCCTCCCTGGTGGTCGATGGTCACGCCGACGCCGTCCTCGGTTTCGCCGGCAAAGGTCACCGTGCCGCCGGCCGGGGCCACCACCGCGGCCCCCAGGGCGGCGGCAATGTCCAGGCCCTTGTGGAATTCCTTCTTGCCGGTAAAGGGTGAGGTCCGCTCCCCGAACGGCGAGGATATCCAGCCCTGCACCGGCCAGGTGGTGGGGATGGAGCCCAGGCGCGTCCCGCCGCTCCCCAGCAGGCGCAGGAGTTCCTGCTGCCGCAGGCCCTCCAGGTCGGCCTGGCCGCGCAGGGTGTCCAGGAACTGGTGGAGCTTTCGGGTGACCATTTCCTGGCGGTACAGGGGCAGGTATTTCTTGTTGAAGTCCTTGTCGTCGATCCCGGCCGGGGCCACCTCCCGGGGCTCCTGGTCGAGGTTGACCATCTGGCGCAGCTTGGCGTCAAAGCCCCGGATGCGGGTGAGGTCGATCTCCAGCCCCTTGACCTTGTCCGAAAGGCTCAAAAGCTGGGTGTTCTGGTCCTGGGCCAGCTTTTCCGCCTCGGCCAGCTCCCGCTCCATGCGTTTATAATTGTAATAATATGTTATGAGATAGCAGTCGCCGGCCACCACGCCGGCCAGGGCCAGGACCAGGGCCGCCAGCAGCCAGCCCCGGAAGCGCAGCTTGCGGTAGGCCCCGTGGTGGTCCTTGAAGATGACGACCTGGTAGTTCTTGAACATCCGCTTGATCCTCGGCGACAGGGGGAAACCGGCTAGTCGGGGAGGGCGTCCCGCTCCAACTGCCAGCGGCCCAGGGCGTGCTGCAGGTTGACGCAGCGCTTCTTTCCGCCGGCGCAGATGTCCGCGATCCAGGTTTCGGCCTCGTGGCGCATGGATTTTCCGGCCATGGGGCAGGGGTTGGAAAAGACCGGCAGCTCCCAGGCCTTGGCCGCCCGGATGATGGTCTTTTTGTCCACCAGCAGCAGCGGGCGAATGACCGTGAGCCGGCCGTCGAAAAAGGATTCCCGGCACGACAGCCCGTCCACCCGGCCGTTCTGGAACAGATTCAGGAAAAACGTGGCCGCCAGATCGTCGGCATTATGGCCAAAGGCCAGGTGGGTGAGGTTGTAGGCGGCGCACAAGTCGAACAGGCGCTTGCGGCGCAGCCAGGCGCAATAAAAGCAGGGCGATTTCTTGCGGTTCTCCTCGGAAAAGGCCCGGGGGCCGAAATCCGTGACCTCGATATGGGCGGGAAGGCCGAGGTCCTGGCACAGGCCGGCCAGGGGGCGGTGGTTTTCCGGATCAAAGCCGGGATTTAAGTGCAAAAGCATGAGCTCCACCGGAAAGGGCACGATGCGGCGGCGGATGGCCAGGGTGGCCAGCATGACCAGGCTGTCCACGCCGCCGGACACGGCCAGGCCCACTCGGGCCCGGGGGACAAGCTGCCCGGTTTCCATCATGAGCTTGCCGGCCTTGGCCACGCAAACCCGTTGGCTGTAGCCCAGGTCTCTGGTGCGCAAAGCGCGGGATACGGAAGACATAACGCAGCCTATAAGGTGTTTTCCATGAGGATGTCGCGGACCTCGGCGATCTGTTCCAAAATGGCGGCCATGACGTTTTCCATCTGTTGGGGGGTCACGTCCAGGCGGGTGAACACGGCTTCGGACGGGGCATACTGCATGCCGTCAATGCCCATGCCGATGCCGGTCATCTTGGCGATGACGTCGCCCACGTGCACCAGGTCCAGGGCCAGGTCGGGATCAGGACAGTCGTCGGGGCGCAGGCGGTAGCGCACCACATTGATCAGGGGGCGGGGGATGGACCAGCGCTCCAGGAGCAGGGCGCCGAGTTCGGCGTGGTTGATGCCGAGCACCGCCTCCTCGGCCTGCTCGAAGGGAATGTGGCGCGCGTGGGCCAGCTCCAGGATGGGACCGGCGTCTACCTCCAGGAAGGAGCCCATGACGGTCTTGCCGATGTTGACCAAAAGCCCGGCAGTGGTTTCCGAGGCCGTGGCCACGGCCACGGAGTGTTCGAGGAGCTCTCCGGGCCGCAGACCATAGCCCTTGATTTCGAAGCGGGTAAACGGAGCCACGCCCGAGGCGATGACCAGCTGATAGATGCGGTGCAGGCCCAGGCGCATAAGCGCGTCCTTGACCGTGGTCACCTTGCCGCCGCCGCCGAAATAGGAGGAATTGGCCACGCGCAGGACATTGACCGTAAGCCCGGGGTCGTACTCGATGATCTTGGCCAACTGCCGCAGGTCCGCCTGGGGGTTGCCCAGATAAGCCAGGACCTTTTGCACGGGCATGGGCATCTGGGGGATGGCCATGGCCTTCCGGATGATCTCCTCGCGTCGGCTCATAACTCCCAAGACCTCCCGCAAGATGTGATCAACACCCTTCCGGTGTCCGCGAAAAGGCGCATGGTGCGGGGAATGGTGCCTCCCACGTCCTCGGCCGCCAAGTGCATTTCATTGACCTGCAGCAGTTTGGTCAGGGCGGCGAAGTTGTTCGCCCCGGTGTCGAACTGATTGGAAATATGCATCATGCGGCCGCAGCCCGCGGCCTTGAGCACCAGGTTTTCCCGCGTTGCCCCGCGATTGAACATGGCCCGCATCATGTGGGGCACCCCCAGGTTGACATACATCAGGGGGTTTTTGATCGGGCCCTTGTGGTTTTCCCGGGCCACGGGCAACAGGCAATGAATCAGCCCCGCCACCCCGGCCTCCGGATCAAAGGCGGCCAGCCCCAGGCAGGAACCCAGGGCATGGGTGACCAGCACGTCGCTTCTGCGATTCGTGACCTTCATGTCGGAGATGCTGACAACGATCTCCATGGGCTGCGTTGCGAAACTCGCGTCCTTTTTCGGGAATATTCCGGCTTTTAGGGGAACCGGCCGGCAACCTATCCGGAATGGCGGCCAAGGACAAGGGTGTGGGGCTCAACGGAAAATGGCCGGTAAGGGCCGGCCGGGTCTTGCGGATCCTCGTAGGAGATCATTGGGGATCGGTTGGGCGGGCCGGGTGGTTCACGAGACGG
>CAZBER010000038.1:0-39048 GCA_964490985.1 uncultured Desulfovibrionaceae bacterium
CAGCCCTTCGGGCACACAAGAAAAACGGGCTGGGGCTGGCGGAAGGGCGTGACTCGCTTCTGGATTCTCCCGATTAGGGGGGGGTCGGGAGGGGGTGACCCCCTCCCGGCCGCCGGAGGCATCTTATCATGACGATGACGGACAATGGCGCGGAGGCGAAGCCGGTGCTGGTGATGGTGCTGAAGGGCTATCCCCGCATTTCCGAGACGTTCATATCCAATGAGATATTGCTGTTGGAGGCCATGGGCTTTCGGGTGCGCATCGTGTCCATGCGTCAGCCTCGGGAGGGGTTTGCCCATGCTTCGGTGTCACGGATACGGGCCGAGGTGGTGTATTTGCCCGAGCGCATCCTGCCGCGCTTGTTCGAGCTGCTGTATGAAAATTTGCATGCGGCGATGCGCGCGCCCAGGGGGTACGCCAGGGCGGCCTGGCTGGCGGCCAGGCATTTGGGGCGGACCAGGCGGTCGGCCACCATCAAGCATCTGCTCCAGGCCGGATTCCTGGTCCGCCGGGCCTTGCGGCCCGGGGAGAAGGCCCATCTGCATGCCCATTTCGCCCATTCGCCCACGTCCGTGGCCCAGTATGCGGGCCTGATCGCCGGGCTGCCCGTGAGTTTTACCGGCCATGCCAAGGACGTGTGGACCCAGGACCCGCAACGGCTGGCCGAGAAGATCGACCGGGCCGCCTTTGTGGTCACCTGCACGGGCTGCAACCGGGAATACCTGTCGCGGCTGGCCCGCAACGGCACGCCCATTTTCGCCGTGTACCACGGCATTGACCTGGGCCTGTTCGACCCGGGCGGAGACCGGCCCGATCCGGCGCCGCCGTACCGCATCCTGACCGTGGCCAGGCTCACGGCCAAAAAGGGCCTGGACACGGTGCTGGCCGCCCTGGCCGAGCTGGCCCGGCGTGGGGTGGATTTCACCTTCGATCTGGTGGGCGAGGGCGAGGACCGGGAGGCTTTGGCGACCATGGCCCGGGAGTTGGGCATTGCCGAACGGGTATGCTTTCACGGCGCTTTGCCCCATGAAAAAGTGCTGTCGCTGTACCGCCAGGCCCATGTCTTTGCCCTGGGCTGCCGTGTCCTGGCCAATGGCGACCGGGACGGGGTGCCCAATGTCCTGGTCGAGGCCATGGCCATGGGCGTGCCTGTGGCCGCCACCCGGGTTTCGGCCCTGCCCGAGCTGGCCCGGCATGAAGAGACGGCCCTGACCTGCGCGCCGGACGATCCGGCCGGCCTGGCCGATAACCTGTTGCGGCTTTTGACGGATGGGGCGTTGCGCCCCCGTTTGATTGCGGCCGCGCGCCAGGCCGTGGCCCGGGATTTCGACAATGCGGCCAACATTCGCCATCTGGCGGCCATCTTTGCCCGCCACGCCGGCAGTCCGCCCGGAATATTCACTGCTGCCGGGCTGGCCGGGCGGCCATGAACGTCGCCTTTTACGCGCCGTTTAAGCCCCTGGACCATCCGGACCCGTCCGGGGACCGCACCATCGGCCGGGAGCTGGCAGCGGCCCTGACCGCCCACGGCCTGTCCCTGACCGTGGCCAGCCGGTTCCGGTCGCGCTGGTTTTCGGCCCGGCCGCGCCTGTGGCTGGCCGCCCTGGGCGAGCGCCGCCGGGCTTTGGAAGAGGCCAGCCGGGCCAGGGTCCGGGTCTGGCTCACCTACCATGCCTATTACAAGTCCCCGGACGTCATCGGCCCGTACGTGGCCCGGGAGTTGGGTATTCCCTATGTGATCTTTCAGGGCGTGTATTCCACCAGGCCCCGGCGGTCGCTGAAAACCCGGCTCGGCTACGAGTGCAACCGCCGTTCCCTGGAGGCGGCGCGCCTGGTTTTTTCCAACCGCCGCCTGGACATGGAAAACCTGGTCCGGCTTTTGCCCGGGGAGCGGCTTGTGTATGTCGTTCCGGGCATCGACGCCGCGCCGTTTGCGTTTGATGGCGCGTCCCGGCGGGCGTTGCGCCAGGCCTGGGGCGTGGCGGACTGCCCGGTGGTGGTCACGGCGGCCATGTTTCGCGACGACGTCAAGACGCGCGGCTTGGTCTACCTGTTTGAACGCCTGGGCGAGCTGGCCCGGGCCGGGGTCCGGTTTTTCCTGATCGTGGCCGGGGACGGCGAGACCCGGCAGCGGCTGGCCGCCTTGGCCGAACAGGAGCTACCCGGCCGGCACCGGTTTCTCGGCCGCGTTCCCCGGGAGGAGTTGGGGGCCGTGTACGGCGCGGGCGATGTGTTCGCTTTTCCGGGCATCCGGGAGTCCCTGGGCATGGTCTATCTCGAAGCCCAGGCCGCCGGCCTGCCGGTGGTGGCCTTTGCCGACGGCGGCGTGCCCGAGGTGGTGGCCGCCGGCCGGACCGGGATTTTGACCCGGCCCTTTGACGACGCGGCCTTTCGCCAGGCCCTGGCCGATCTGCTGGAGGACAAGGCCCGGCGCCGGGCCATGGGCGAGGCGGCCGAGGCCTATGTGCGGGAGCGCCATGACAGGCTGCGCAATTACGGGCCGGTGGCTCGGGCCCTGGTCGGGCTGGCCCGGGAAAGGGAGAAAAAGGCCCTGGCCTAACCGCACTTTTTTGTGCTAATATAAATAAATAGTTTTAAATATTATCGTTTGACCGTTATGACGCGGGCCGGTTTCGGGTTGCGGGCGTCGAGGCGTGCCGGACCGGTTTGGAGCCTGCCATGGTCAGTCTTTGGGAAACGCCTGTCCGTGACCTGTTGCCTTTCGGTCCGGCCCTGACCTTGGGCCTGTGGAGCACGGCGGCCCAGGCGGCCCGCACGCTGCTCGATGCCGAGGCCGGCGAGGCCTTGGTTCTTGACCATGGCCGGCCCCTGGGCGTGGTCACCACCCGCGGACTGGCCCGGGTCCTGGCCGCCCATGGCCGGCAGACCCCGCACCTGGCCGTCCAGGACGTCATGAATCCGGTGGCCGTCTCCCAGGACACCGCGCCTTTGGCCGAGGCCTTGCGCCATCTTCTGGCCGCGCCGGCGCGCCGGCTGGCCGTGGTGGACGCCCAGGGCCGGGCCAAGGGGCTTGTGGCTCCCTGCCACATGGCCCGCGCCTGTCGCGGCTTGGACGATCTGGCCAGCCGCACCGTGGCCCAGGCCATGACCAGGGCCGTGGTCACTGCCCTGCCGGACGACCCCTTGCCTCTGGTGCTTGGCCGCATGAGCCGTGCGGCCGTAGGCGGCGTGGCGGTGGTGGAGGATGACCGGCCACGGGGCATGTTCACCTCCCGGGACGCCATGCTCCTGCTGGCCGAGGGGCGGGAGCCCAAAGGCCTGTGCGTCGCCGAGGTCATGCGCGCTCCGGTGGCGGCCATTTCGCCGCAGCTTCCTCTGGCCGAGGCTCTGGCCGGCATGGATGGGGCCGGGGCGGGCCGGCTGACCGTGACCGACGCGGCCGGCTTTCTGTGCGGCCTGCTGACCTGGACCGACATGGCCCGGACGCTGAGCGAAATCCTGCGCGAGGCCGAGAACCAGCGCCTGCGGGAGCAGGCGGCCCAGTTGCGCGAACTCTACGACCACGCGCCCCAGGGGCTTTTCCGTCTCGACCTGGACGGCCAGCCCCTGACCGCCAACAAGACCCTGGCCAGGCTGCTCGGCTATGGCGATACCGCCGAATTCATGCGCCAGGCCCGGCAGGGCGCCCATCCCCTGCGCCTGGACGACCCCGAGCGTCGGGAACTCCTGATCCAGGCCCTGTCCGGATCGGAGCCCGTGGCCTTTGAAACGTGCTCCGTACGTCACGACGGGACATCCAGCCGGGTCTACTGCGTTGTGCGGGCCGCCCGGGACGCCCTGGGTTTTCCCGTCTACCTGGAAGGGACCTGCGCTGATTTTCCCGTAGGCATGCCGCCGCAGATCGCAGCGCAACCCGAAAGCGACCTGGGCGGCCTTGTCGGACGTCAAACCGAACTGGTTTACCGGGCCGATCCCCAGGGCCGCCTGATCCGGGTCAATGCCGCCTTTGCCCGTTACTGGGGCAAAACGCCCGAAGAGTGCGTGGCCGGGAGGTTCCAGCCGGACATCCCGGAAGAGGACAGGGAACAAAGAGCCCGTCGTCTGGCCGCCTTGCGCCCTGACCGGCCGACCACCGGCTTCGAGCACCGGGTCGTGCGCCCCGACGGCAGGATGCGCTGGCAGCGCTGGACCTGTCGGGCCGTTTTCGACGCTTCGGGAACGCTTCTGGAATACCAGGCCGTGGGGCGGGACATCACCGGCCGCAAACGGGCCGAGGCCCGCCTCATGATCCAGGGCAACTTTGCCCAGACCCTGCTCGAGGCCATGCCTGCTCCGGTATTTTTCAAGGACGCCGCGGGCCGGTACCAGGGCTGCAACAAGGCCTTCGAGTCCCTGCTCGGGCTGCCCCGCGATCGGCTGCTCGGCCGCACGGTCCACGAAATCCATCCGCCGGATTTGGCCGATGTGTACGTGGCCATGGACAGCGAACTCATGGCCCGGGGCGGGCGGCAGGTCTACGAGGCCAGCCTGCGCACGGCCGGGGGCGGCCTGCGCGACATGGTTTTCCGCAAGGCCGTTCACCGCGACGGCTGCGGCAACGCGGCCGGGCTGATCGGCATTGTGTTCGACATCACCGACCGCAAGCAGGCCGAGGCCGCGGTCCTCAAGGTTCGCGACGATCTGGAAGAACAGGTGGAGCAGGGCCTGGCCGAACTGGGCGAGATCAACCGGCGGCTGGTCAGCGCGGCGGCCGAGCGGCAGCGGGCCGAGGAACAGTTGCGCCGCACCAGCCGATTCCTGGAAACCGTGCTCAACGCCATCCAGGACGGCATCTGCGTCCTGTCCCCGGATTTGACCGTGATCAAGGTGAACCGGGCCATGGACGCCATGTGCGATCAAGGCGGCAAGCTCGAAGGCCGCGCCTGCCATGAGGCCTTCCACGGCCTCGCTTTGCCGTGTGGGCATTGCCCGGCCCTGCGGGCCATGACCACCCGCAAGCTGGCCATCAGCGTGGTTCCCAGGGTCGATGCCAGCGGGACCGCCGGCTGGGTGGAGCTTTTCTGTTATCCGCTTTTTGACGAAAACGGCGCAGTGACCGGCGTGGCCGAGATCGTGCGCGATGTCACGGCCAGCAAGAAGCTCGAGGCCGAACTGGCCGCGGCCCTGGAGCGGGCCGAGGCCGGCAGCCAGGCCAAGGGCGAATTTTTGGCCAACATGAGCCACGAGATTCGCACGCCGCTCAATGCCGTGCTGGGCTATGTCCAGCTCATGCTGCGCGATTCCCTGGAGCCCAGGCAGCGCGAGCGCCTGGCCGTGGTGGAGGAATCGGCCGAAGCGCTCCTTTCCATCATCAACGACATCCTGGACTACTCCAAGATCGAGGCCGGGCGTCTGGAGCTCAAGTCCGAGTCCTTTGACCTTGTCCGCTGCCTGGAGGCCGTGGTCAGGGAACAGGAGCTTCTGGCCCGCAACAAGGGGCTGCGCCTGATTCTGTGCCGCGGCCCGGGCCTGCCCCGGGCCGTGCGGGGCGACGGGCTGCGCCTGCGCCAGATTTTGCGCAACCTGATCAACAATGCCGTCAAATACACCGAAAAGGGTTCGGTGGTCGTGACGGTCTCCCTGGAAGGGCGGGAAACTTCGGACCAGGGCGGTCCCGACCGGGTCGTGCTGCGCTTCGCCGTGGCCGATACGGGCGTGGGCATTCCCGAGACGCAGCAGGCCGCCATCTTCGACAGCTTCACCCAGGTAAACGGCGGCCTGACCAAGCACCAGGCCGGCACGGGCCTGGGCCTGGCCATCTGCCGCCGGCTGGCCGAGCTCATGGGCGGGTGCGTGTCCATGAAAAGCCGGCTGGGGGCGGGGAGTGTTTTTTGGCTGACCTGCTCCTTTGAGGAGGCCCCGGCCTTGGCCCCGGTCGATTGTGGCCAGATCGGGGAGCCGCGGGACGGCAACCTGCCGCGGCTGCGCATCCTTCTGGTCGAGGACAACCAGGTCAACCGCGTCTTTGCCTCGGATCTGCTCCAAAGCCAGGGCCACGAGGTGGCTATGGCCGGCAATGGCCGGGAAGCCCTGGATTTTCTGGCCGAGCAGAGCGTGGATGTGGTGCTCATGGACATCCAGATGCCGGTCATGGACGGCCTGACCGCCACCCGGGCCATCCGGGCCGGACACCGGGACATCGACCCGGGGCTGCCTGTGGTCGGGCTTTCGGCCTATGCCATGGACCAGGAACGGGAGCGTTTCCTGGCCGCCGGCCTGGATGACTACATCATCAAGCCCATTGCCGTGGACGAATTTTTCAGGGCCGTGGGGCGGGCCCTGGCCAAGCACGGCCGGCCCCCGGTTCTGGGAGCACAGCCGGCCAGGGCTCCCCGGGCCGAGGCAGTCCTGGACACGGCCTCCCTGTTTGCCCAATACCGCCACAAGGCCGGGCTTTTGGCCCGGGTGGGCCGGGAGTTCCTGTCCTCGGTCCCGGAGCAGCTCCAGGCCCTGGAAGCGGCCCTGGGCCACAACGACTTGTCCGTATGCGAGCGGGTGGCCCATACGCTCAAGGGCAATGCGGCCATGTTCGGGGCCGCGGCCATGCGCTCCCTGGCCGCCGAGGTCGAAAAGGCCGCCGCCGAAGGGGATGCCGCCCAGGTCCAGGCCCTTTGGCCGGCCCTGGCCCAGGCTTGCCAGTCGGTGTTGCGGCACATGGGCGCGTTTCTGGGCCGGTTGGAAGGGTAGCCGGGACGGATGCGTTCCGGACGGTTTTACGGTACAGGGACGCATGCCGCGAACCGTTTTTTACCTCGTGCGCCACGCCGCCACTCTCTGGAACCTGGAGAAACGCATCCAGGGCCAGTGGGATTGCGCCCTGGCTCCCCAAGGCGTGGGCGAGGCCGAGCTCCTGGCTCCCCGCCTGGCCGGCCTTGGCCTGGCCCGCATCCTGGCCAGCGATCTGGGCCGGGCCAAGGCCACGGCCGGCATCCTCAACCTGCGCCTGCGCCTGCCGGTCACCCTGGACCGGCGGCTTCGCGAACAGCATTTCGGCGAATGGACCGGCCGGTACTGGCGGGACATTCCCCAGGCCGACCTGGCCGCCGCCGAGGCGGCGGGCTGGGAGTTTCGGCCGCCCGGAGGCGAAAGCCGGCTGGACGTGCGCCACCGGGCCGGGCATGCCCTCATGGACGCCGGCCGGACCATCCCTGGCCGAAACGTCCTGGTGGTGACCCACATCGGCGTGATCAAGGCCGTGCTCTACCATCTCCTGGGCCGGGCCTACCTGCCCGGCGAGCCCCGGGCCTTTGACCCGGCCCGGCTGCAATGCGTCGTGTGCCAGGACGGCGTGCTTTCCATCGGGGAACTGGACCTCGACCCCCAGGCCCCGTGAACATCGCGGTCTACTGCCAGCACGTGCTCGGCATGGGGCACCTGTTTCGCACCCTGGAAATCGTCAAGGCCTTAAATCACCACCAGCGCCATCTGATCCTGGGCGGTCCGGACGCGCCCGGGGCCATGCCCGTGGGCGTTGGCGTCATCCGCCTGCCGGAGCTGGCCATGGACGAGGGCTTTCGCGGCCTGACCCTGTCGGGCCAGGGCCTGGAAGCCGTCAAGGCGGCCCGGCGGGAAGCGCTGTGGGCGTTTTTCGAGGGAACCCGGCCGGACGTTTTTTTCGTGGAGCTCTATCCTTTCGGCCGCAAGGCCTTCGAGTTCGAGCTTGTGCCCGTGCTCGAAGCCATCCGCGCCGGCCGGTTCGGCCCCTGCCGCGTGGTCTCGGGCAGCCGGGACATCCTGGTGGAAAAAAGCGACCAGGCCGGCTACGAGGCCCGGGTCATCGACCGGCTGGGCCGGTTTTTCGACGCTGTCCTGGTCCATGCCGACCCGGCGCTTTTCCCCTTGTCCGCCACCTTTTCCCGGGTGGCCGACATTCCCGTGCCCGTACACTACACCGGCTATGTGGCGGCCGCGCCCCGGGCGCTCCGGCCCAGGCAGGCGGTGCGCCGGGCCCTTGGCCTGGCCGAGGGCCGGGAACTGGTGGTTTTGAGCGCCGGCGGGGGCAAGGTGGGCGCGGACGTGCTTCTGGCCGCCCTGACCGCCTGCCGGGAGCGACCGAGGCTCACGCGGGCGGCGGTGCGGGTCTTTTCCGGCCCCTACGTCCCGGATGCGGCCTTTGCCGCCCTGGAGCGGGCGGCCGGGGAGCTGGCCGACGCCCGGGTGGCCCGGTTCACGGACGGGTTTTCCGACGTGCTCGGGGCAGCCGATCTGTCCGTGAGCCTGGCTGGTTACAATACGGTCATGGCTGTGCTGGCTGTTGGCGCGCGGGCTTTGGTTGCGCCTTTCGACCAGAACCGGGAACAGCGCCTGCGGGCGAACCGCCTGGCCGAAATGGGGCTTTTGGGCGTGCTCGACGCAGCCGACCTGGACCCGGCCCGACTGGCCCAGCGCATGGCCGAGGCCCTGGCCGCTCCGCCGCCGCCCCAGGCGGCCGTCAACCTGAACGGAGCCGCAAACACGGCCCGCCTGCTGGAAGAATTGGCAGGCTGACAGCGCTACTCCCGTTCCCGGGGTCGGGTGGTCCAGGAGGGGCCGCGCCCCTCCTGGCCGCCGGAGGCGTCCCCCCTCACAAACAAAGCATCACCCGACACGATGCGGCCTGCCCCATCGCGATACAGGTCGTAGAGCCCGTCCAGGGCCAGGCCGAACCCTTCCAGATAGGATTCCATTTCCGGCAAAAGGGCCTGTCCGGCATAGAGCGGGGAGAGCGCCGCTTCGGCCACCACGGCCGACACTTTTGTCAAGACCCCGGATGCGCCGCGCAGGGCCGGCAACTCATAGCCCTGCAAATCGAGCTTGATCACGTCCGCCCGGGAAACCACCGCATCCAGGCGGGCCACAGGCACGCAAAGCGTGGCTTCCACATCCAGGCGCTGTCCGGCGTACTTGTCCCGGATGCCCGTAGGGGGCAGCAGCGACGACAGGGTGGGCCGGGTCATGACCGACAGGGGCAGCGTTTGCGGCTTCTCGCCCAGGGCCAGGGCATGGACCGTCACCCGGGGATCATCCTGAAACCGCCGGAGCAGCTTGCGCACCAGGCGCGGCTGGGGCTCGAAGGCCAGGAGGCGCGAGCCGGGAAAGGCGGCCAGGAGCCGGGCCGCGACATTGCCTTTGTTGGCCCCGCCGTCCACCACCACCATGTTTGGGGGCAGGGGCAAGGCCGCCAGCCGCTGCAACCAGCTTTCCACGCTTACGCGTCCTTTCCGGAGGCTTGGGGAACCTTCAGTTCCGCGGCAGCCTCGTCCGCTTCGGGGGGAGGCGCGTCATAGGGCGCGCCCAGGGGCAGGAGCACGGTGAAAAATCCTTCGCCGTCCTTTTGTTCGAACGTCAAGGAGCCGCCCATGTTCTTGACGATGCGGTAGGCCAGGGGCAGGCCCATTTTCTCTTCCCCTTCCTCGAACGGGAAAAAGAGCATCTCCGGGTCCCGGATGGCCGCTTGCAGGGCATAGCCCACGTCCAGATGGGCAAAGCGGTTGTTGCGCGACGTGCCGATGCGCACCACCGCGCCCTCGGGCAGGCGTTTGACGGCAAAGCGCACCAGGCTCACCACCACCTGGGAGAGCAGGTCCGGGTCGAGCTGGAGGTCCGGCAGGGTGGCCGCGAACCGGGTCTCGGCCCGAAGCCGGCGGGCCGAAAATTCCGGGACCAGAAAATCCAGGGCCGTGGTGACGATGGCGTTTAAGGAGCAAAGCCGTGGCCGCAGGTCCACGGGGTGCAGGTAGTTGCTGATGCGGTCCAGGATTTCCTCCAGGCGACGGGCCTCGGACAGGATGATTTCGGCCTCGTGGTTGTCGGGCAGGCGGGCCTGGAGGCGATGGGCGAACCCGGCAATGGAAAAAAGCGGGTTTCGGATCTCGTGGGCCACTTCGGCCGAAATGGCGCCCAGGGTCTTGAGCTTTTCCTCCTGGACCACGAAACGCTCCAGTTCCACCCGGTCGGTGATGTCGAGCACAATGCCTTCCACCAGGGCCGCTTCGCCCTGGCGGGGTTTGGTGGCCGAGGGCATGGACTTCAAAATGGCGTGGACCGTGGAGCCGTTTTTGTGCAGGAGCCGGCATTCCTCGGTGCGGGGGCGCTGGCCCGGGACAAAGGTTTCCTGCAGGCAGGCTGCGACGCGCTCCCGGTCGGCCGGGTGGACCCGGGACAAAAACCAGCCCGGGGCCTGCAGGGCCTCGTGCCGGGCGAACCCGAGCATGGTTCGGCAAAATTTGTTGATGAATTCCAGGCGCTGGTCCGGGCGCAAGACAAAGACCAGGAGCGGCAGGTTCTGGACCAGGGTGAAATACCGGGATTCGGCCCGGGCGACGGCCCGGGACAGGCGGGCGCGGTCCAGCACCGCCTCGATGGCGTGGGACAGCAGGTCCAGGTTGATGATGGGCTTTTGCAGGTAGTCGGCCGCGCCCATGCGAAAGGCCTTGATGACGCCGTCGATTTCGTCCTGGCCGGAAATGATGATCACGGGCGGCACCTCGCGGCCTTCCCGGTCCAGGGCCTCCAGCACGCCGAATCCGTCGAGTCCGGGCAGGCGCAGATCCAGGAGCACGGCTTCGGGGCGGTTGGCGCGGATGCTGGCCAGGCCTTCCCGGCCGTCGGCCGCCTCCAGGGCTTCGTAGCCGGCCCTGGCCAGCCACAGGGCGATGGCGCGCCGGACGTCCATATCGTCTTCGATGACCAGGATCTTGGCGGGCTTGGCAGTGGGAGCGGGGAGAGGGGTCATGTCGGGCTCCAGGGCTTACGGTTCCTTATGCCTTGCTACCTCTTTTCCGGGCGTCTTGCCAGCGCCGGGAAGCCCGGGCGGCTTCGCGCCGCGGGTCGATGATTTTTATGTTGCAAAATTGTCAAAACAACTCTAAATATGAATCCGTCGCGCCGTTGTGGGAAAAGTGTCCGTCTGTGCGGATACAGATCAGGCGGCAGGTTTCGGCGACGGATGGAGACGCGGCGATGGCTGAGGCTTATTGTACAAAAACGTCACGGAGGGGGACACCATGAACGCGGCTGATACCGCATTCGTGCTCATTTCGGCGGCCCTGGTCATGCTCATGACCCCGGGCCTGGGTCTGTTTTACGGCGGCATGGTCCGGGGCAAGAACATCCTGGGCACGCTCATGCACTCCAACATCCTGATCGGCACGGTCTCCATCCTGTGGGCCCTGCTCGGCTACAGCCTGGCTTTTGGCGGCGACATCGGCGGGATCATCGGCAACCTGGACTTCATCTTCCTCAAGGGCGTGGGCGCGGCCGCCAAGGAAGGCGTGGACAACATTCCGCACCTGGCCTTCATGATCTTCCAGTGCATGTTCGCGGTCATCACCCCGGCGCTGATCACCGGCGCCTTTGCCGAACGCATCAAGTTTTCGGGCTTCGTGCTTTTTACCTGCCTGTGGCTTATTTTAGTCTACTGTCCCATGGCCCACTGGGTCTGGGGCGGCGGCTGGCTGGGCAAAATGGGCGCCCTGGACTTTGCCGGCGGCGCGGTGGTGCACATGAGCTCCGGCGCCTCGGCCCTGGCCGCCGCCCTGTACCTGGGCCGCCGCCAGGGGTATGGCAAGCAGGCCTTCATTCCGCATAACCTGCCCCTGACCATCCTGGGCGCCGGCCTGTTGTGGTTCGGCTGGTTCGGCTTCAATGCCGGCAGCGCCCTGGCCGCCAACGGCCTGGCCGCCTCGGCCTTTGTCACCACCCACCTGGCCGCCGCTGCCGCGGCCGTGGGCTGGATCGTGGTGGAGTGGCTCCATCGCGGCAAGCCCACCACCCTGGGCATGGCCTCGGGCGCGGTGGCCGGACTGGTGGCCATCACCCCGGCCGCCGGCTTCGTGGAGCCCATGCCGGCCATCCTCATGGGCCTGGTTGCCGGCGCCCTGTGCTACGGCGGCGTGCTTTTGAAGGGCGTCTTCAAGTACGACGACTCCCTGGACGTGGTCGGCATCCATGGCCTGGGCGGCACCTTTGGCGCGCTGGCCACGGGCCTTTTCGCCACCAAGGCCGTCAACGAGCTGGGCGCGGACGGGCTTTTTTACGGCAATCCCGGGCAGCTGTGGATTCAGTTCGTGTCTGTGGTGGCCACCTGGGCGTTCTGCTTTGTCATGTCCCTGATCCTCTTTAAAGTCGTGGACTTGATGGTCGGTATTCGGGTAAGCCCGGAGGACGAGACCAAGGGGCTCGACGTCAGCCAGCACAGCGAAGTCGGCTATCAGCTCTAAGGATGAGGGGGGAACACGACATGAAAAAGATCGAAGTCATCACCCGACCCTACAAGCTCGACGAAATCAAGGAAAAGCTCACCAGCATCGGCATCAAGGGCATGACCGTGTCCGAGGTCAAGGGATTCGGCCGCCAGCGCGGCCACACCGAGGTCTACCGGGGCGCGGAATACCAGGTGGACTTCCTGCCCAAGGTCAAGATGGAGCTGGTGGTGGAGGAGTCCGTGGCCGGCGAGGTCATCAAGGCCATCCAGGAGGCGGCCCGCACCGGCGAAGTCGGCGACGGCAAGATTTTTGTCACCACCGTGGATGAGGTCATCCGCATCCGCACCGGCGAAACGGGCAACGCGGCCGTATAGCCGGTTTGGTCCGAAAGGGCCGAACGGCACGAGGCCGCTGCGGCGGCACTGTGAAACACTCCGGGAAGGGCGTCCGAGAGGATGGCCCTTCCCGGTTCTTTGTTCCGTATTTCGGGAGTCTTTCGTGAACGACAAGGCCGAAAGGCCGCAGAGCGCGGCTGTTTTGGTGGAAGGCAAGGCGCTTTTGGACGCGGCCCTGGCCGATGGCCGGGTCGGCGTGGCCTATGTGCAGGCCCTGTCCGACGCCTATGACCGCTATTTCCGGGATCGGCTGGCCGAATGCGCCGCCTGCGACATCGGGACCCCGTTTGCCCTGGTGGCCGTGGGCGGGTACGGCCGCCGGGAGCTGTGCCCGGCCTCGGACATCGACGTCCTGGTCGTTTTGGGCGACACCGCCCCGCAAGCGGCCCAGGCGACCCAAGCTCTCAAAGACGCGCCCGACCTGGCCCGGTTCCTGTTTTTTCCCCTCTGGGACCTCGGTCTGGACCTCGGCCACGGCGTGCGCACCACAGCCGACTGCCTCTCCCTGGCCGCAGCCGACCCCCAGGTCCTGGCCTCGCTTCTGGATCTGCGTTTCCTGGCCGGGGACGAGACCGTGGCCAGGGAACTGGCCGCCCGCCTGGAGGCCGAGGTCTTCATCCCCCGCGCCGCCTTTTTCGCCGACTGGCTGGCCGCCGAGGGCGAGGCCCGGCGGGCCGCCCACGGCGATGCCGGCGGCATGCTCGAACCCAACCTCAAAAACGGCCAGGGCGGCCTGCGCGACTGGCACCAGGTGCGCTGGATGCTGCGCCTGACCCAAGGCAAGCCCCTGGCCGCTGCCTCGCTGGAGCCGGATTTGGCGGCCTTAAGCGACGACGCCGAGTTCGTCCTTCTGGCCCGCTGCCATCTGCATCGTCTGTGCGGCCGCAAAAACGACAAGCTCTATTTCGAGTTCCAGGAGCGCCTGGCCGAGGCCCTTCAATTCGGTCCGGACGGGGGCAGCAAGGGCGTGGAGCGGTTCTTGTCGCGGCTTTTGCGCCGCATGGCCGACATCAAGGCCCTGCGCCTGTCGGTGTGGCCGCTTCTGGCCGGGGCCGCCGGAGCCCTGGACCTGTCCGCGCCGGCCAGGCCCCTGGCCGATGGCGTGGAACTGGCCCCCGAAGGCCTGCGCTTTTCCCCGGACCTTTCGGACGCCGCGGCCATGGAGCGGGTCTGGTCGCTTTTGGCCCAAAGCGCGGCCCTGGGCGCGCCCCTGTCCCATGAGACGAATCGCCGGGTGCGGGCCATGGCCGGGCGGCTGGGCGAGCTGGCCGGGGTGTCGCCCCTGACCGGCCGGGCCATTTTCGATTCCCTGGGCGCGATCATGATGGCCGACGCCACGGGCGCGGCCATGGACGCGGTCATGGCCACAGGCCTTTTGCGGGCCGTTTTGCCCGAATTCGCCCGGGTCGAGGACATTGTCGCCTTTGACGTCTACCACGTGCACCCCGTGGGCCGGCACAGCCTGGAGGCCGTGCGGCTTCTGGCCGAAATCCGCGCCTCGGGCCAGGGCCGCTATCCGGCCATCATGGCCGCCTTGCCCCGGCCGGAACTGGCCTTTTGGGGCATGCTGCTCCATGACGTGGGCAAGGGCCTGGGCGGCGGGCACGCCGAAAAGGGGGGCGAGCTGGCCGAGGCCCTGCTGACGCGGCTTTCGGCTCCGCCCGAGGCCCGGCGCGTGGTGGCCGCCCTGGTGCGCGAGCACCTGCTTTTGCCCGACACGGCCACGGGCCGGGACCTGTCCGACCGGGACGTGGTGGCCCGGGTGGCCGGCCGGGTGGCCACGGTGGAAATGCTCGACATGCTTGCGCTCATGGCCCGCTGCGACGGCCTGGCCACCGGCCCCCAGGCCTGGACGGGCTGGAAGGAGAGCCTGGTTTTCGAGCTGTGCGACAAGGTGCGCCAGGCCATCTCCCACGGCCGGCTCTTTGACGCCCACGACGCCCGCGTCATGCTCGAGACCCGGGACAAGGTGCGGGAGCTGGCCCGGGGACGCCACGACCCCGAGGCCCTGGAGCGGGTCCTGGACGCCATGCCGCCGCGCTACCTGGTGGCCGCGTCCCCGGAAATCATCCTGTCCCATTTGCGGCTCTTGTCCGAACTGGACGCGGCCGAGGCCGAGGACAGGCGCATGCGCCCCGGCGGCAAGGGCGGCCAGGGCGTGGCGGCCCTGGAGTACAGCCCCATGCCGGGCGGCGTCGGCTTTGCCGTCACCGTGGCGGCCCGCCACGTGCCGGCGCTTTTCCCCACGGTCACGGGGGTCCTGGCCCTGCACGACCTGTCCATCCTCGAGGCCGACGTGTTCGTGTGGGACGACGGCGTGACCATCCTGGCCCTTCGCACCGGCAATCCGCCCGACGTGCTCTATAGCGACGAGGTCTTTGCCCGGGTCAGCCGGGCCATCCGCTACGCCCTGTCGGGCAAGCTCTTTCTGGCCTACCGCCTGTCCCAGAAGCGGGGCTCGTTTCTGGCCGGCGCGGCCTCTGCCGGCCCCAAGTCGCCGCCTGTGGTGGCCGTGGACAACCGGGCCTCGGACCTCTTTACCGTCATCGACATAGCCTGCGATGACCGGGTGGGGCTTTTATATGATATCAGCCGCACCCTGCACGAGTTGCGCCTGGAGACGCACCTGGCCAAGGTCATGACCCCGGGCGGCCGGGTGCGCGACGTGTTTTACGTGCGCGGGGCCGACGGCCGGCGCGTGGAGGACCCGGAGCAGGCGGCCGAGATCGAGGCCGCGCTTTTGCACCGCCTCTCCGGCGGCGAGACCTGCTTGCGCTGACGGCCCGGACGGCTTGACGCCGTTGCGCGTTGCGGGGATAACAGGGGCCAGAGCCGGCCGAGCCGCGTCCCGGCCGCCAAGGAGTCCCCATGACCGACGCCGTCGCCCTCTCGTGCCCTCCCCGCATCGGCGAGGCGGCCCCGGATTTCGAGGCCGAGACCACCCACGGCATCCTGCGCCTGGAAGACTACCGGGGAAGCTGGCTGCTGTTTTTTTCCCATCCGGCTGACTTCACTGCCGTGTGCACCTCGGAACTCCTTGCCCTGGCCGAAATCCAGGAACAATTGCGCCGGATCCATTGCGAGATTCTCGGGCTGTCCGTGGATTCCATCTTCTCCCATATCGCCTGGGTGCGTTCCATTGAGGAGAAGTTCGGCGTGACCGTCGGTTTTCCCCTGGCCGCGGATACGACCGGGGAAATCGCCCGGCGCTACGGCATGGTCATGCCCGCGCAGTCGCCCAACGAACCCGTGCGCACGGTTTTTGTCATCGACGACCGCCAGGTGGTGCGGGCCTCCCTGGCCTATCCCATGACCACGGGCCGCGACATGGCGGAACTGCTGCGGCTGGTGAAAGCCCTGCAGGCCACCGACGCCCACGGCGTGGCCACCCCGGCCGGGTGGCAGCCCGGCGATCCGGCCCTGGCCCCGCCGCCCCGCACCCAGGCCATGGCCGCCGAGCGGGCCCGAGACGCCGGCCCGGCCTGCCCGGACTGGTATTATTGCCAAAAGGAGTTGCCATGATACGCGATGGATTTGACACGGACGAAAGCCTGGCTGCCATCAAGCCCGACGGCACCCTGACCCAGACGGCCAAGGACGTGCTCAAGGCCTGCGATCCTCCGGCCACCGTGGAAGACATCGCCCGGGCCATCGTGCGGCATTTTTCCCAGATCCCTCCCCTGGTGCGGGATCTCGTCCACCAGGACCTGCTCGAGGAAGTCGACGGCCGGCTGGCCGTGACCGAGCTTGGCCGGGAAAAGCTCTCCCTCTAGACCGGGACCGGCCCTTTACGGTCACGGATGCCGGTATTATGATGGCCTGGGATGCTGGTGGAGCGGGGCGCGCGGCGCCTGCGAGCCGGCGGACCGGGAGGTCGTCTTGAATGTCATGAACCGGCCGGGCCAGGACGCCCGGCCGAGTGGAACGGACGTGTGCCGCCGCTGCGCCGGGCAGGGCTCCACCTGCTGCTGCCTGACTCCGGGAGAAGAAGAACTGTGCTTCCCCGTCTCGGACACGGAAAAGCACCGCATCGTGGAACACCTGGGCCTTGATCGGGGAGCCTTTACCCAGGAGCCCAATTCCGGGGCCTTTCGCGCCAACCTGCATCGCCTGTTTCCCCGGGAGCGCCGGGTGGTGGACGCCATTTTCCCGGCTGCGGGCCGGCATCTGCGCCTGTCGTGCGACGCCCGGGGCCGGTGCGTGTTTTTGCGCGCCCACGGATGCCTCTTGCCAAGGCAGGTGCGGCCGTATTATTGCCGCCTCTTCCCATTTTGGGTGGTGGGCGGCCGCGTGACGGCCTTTGCCGCCGCCGGTTGCCTGGCCCACCGCGAGGGCCGGGACGTCGCCGCCATGCTGGCGCTTCTGGACGGCACCGAGGCCGACGCGCGCGACCTGCATGGCAGGCTGCGCCTGGCCTGGGGGCTTCCCCCCAAGGAAGGCATGCCCTTCGTCACTCCCTCCCTAGCGAGATTCGGTACGTGAAAAAGTTCGTCATCCTCCTGGTCATCCTGCTTTTCGTCGGCGCGGTCACGGGCGTGGCCGGCGTGATCGGCCTGTACTACTGGGCCTCCAGCGATCTGCCGAGCTTCCGCAAGATCACGGACTACCGTCCGCCCCTGGTCACCACCATCTACACCCGGGACAACCAGGTGCTGGGCTACCTCTTTTCCGAAAAGCGCTTCCTGGTGACCCTGTCGGAAATGCCGGAATTTCTGCCCAGGGCCTTTCTGGCCGCCGAGGACTCCACCTTCTACCAGCACGAGGGCGTGGACATCGGGGCCATTATCCGGGCCATGATCAAAAACCTCCAGCGCGGCGGCATCAAGCAGGGCGGCTCCACCATCACCCAGCAGATCATCAAGCGCCTGCTTCTGTCCTCGGAAAAAAGCTACAAGCGCAAGATCAAGGAAGCCATCCTGGCCTATCGCCTGGAAAAGTACCTGACCAAAGACGAAATCCTGACCATCTACCTCAACCAGATCTATCTGGGCTCCCGGGCCTACGGCGTGGAGGCGGCGGCCCGCACCTATTTCGGCGTCCACGTGGGCGACCTGACCATTGCCCAGGCGGCCTTGCTGGCCGGCCTGCCCCAGGCCCCCACCCGCTACAGCCCGTTTCGCGATTTCGAGGCCGCCAAAAACCGCCAGAAATACGTGCTCGGCCGCATGCTGGTCCAGGGCTGGATCACCCAGGAGCAGCACGACGCGGCCGTAAGCGAACCCCTGGTCTTTAAGAGCATGCCCGACCCTTCCTGGGAAGTGGCTCCGTTTTACCTGGAAGAGGTGCGCCGGGAGCTCATCGACCGGTTCGGCGAGGACCAGGTCTACAACGGCGGCCTGCACGTGCACACGGCCGTGGACCTCAAGCACCAGGAAGCGGCCGAGCGGGGCCTGCGCGAGGGCCTGGTGGCCTCGGAAAAGCGCCGGGGCTACAAGCCGGCCCTGGAGCGGATCGAGCCGGACAAGTACGAGGATTTTTTCGCCCACAGCAACGTGCCCGAATCCCTGCTCACCCCGGGCCGGTGGCTCAAGGCCCTGGTCGTGGAGGTCACGGGCCAGGGCGCGGTGGTGCGCTTTGGCGACAAGCAAGGGCTTATCCCGGCCGAGGAAATGAGCTGGGCCAAGGGCAAGGTGGAGCCCGGGGACCTGGTCTGGGCCTCGGTTCTGGCCGGCCTCGACGCCAAGGGGACCCCGGACAAGCCCGCTCCGGACAAGGCCGCGCCGGACGCCTCCGGACCGGAAAAACCGGGTACCAAGGGCCGCAAGGCCAAGGCCGCGGAACCGGCCGCCCCGGCCAAGCCCGGCAAGCCCGTGTGGAAGCTGGCCATGCAGCTCGAACCGCGCATCGAGGGGGCCATTGTGTCCATGGACCCCCGTAACGGCGAGGTGCTGGCCTGCGTGGGCGGGTTCTCCTTCGAGAAAAGCCAGTTCAACCGGGCCACCCAGTCCTTTCGCCAGCCCGGGTCGTCGTTCAAGCCCATTGTCTATTCCGTGGCCATGGATAACGGCATGACCCCGGCCACGGTGGTCCAGGACGCCCCGTTTTCCTACCGCGACCCCTGGAGCGGCCAGGTCTGGTCCCCGGGCAACTACGAAGGCGACTACAGCGGCCCCATGACCCTGCGCTCCGCCCTGTCCAAGTCGAAAAACCTGGTTACCGTGCGGGTGGCCCAGCAGGTGGGCATGAAAAAGATCGTGGAGCGGGCCCAGGAACTGGGGCTGCGGGGCGAATTCGTGCCCTATCTGCCCGTGAGCCTGGGGGCCGTGGCCGTCAACCTCCTGGACATGGTCCACGCCTATTCCGCCTTTGCCCGGGACGGCTCCACCATCACCCCGCGTTTCATCCTGGACGTGAAAAGCCCCTGGGGCGAGGACCTGTACGTCAACAAGCCCGAGGTCAAGCAGGTCCTTTCGCCCCAGACGGCCTACATCATGGACTGCATGCTCAAGGAAGTGGTGCGGGCCGGCACGGCCGTGGCGATCAAGGTCCTGGGCCGGCCCCTGGCCGCCAAGACCGGCACCACCAACGATTTCCAGGACGCCTGGTTCATGGGCTTTTCGCCCTACCTGCTCACCGGCTGCTACATCGGTTTCGACCAGCCCAAGCCCATGGGCAAAGGCGAAACCGGGGCCAAGGCCGCCATGCCCATCTGGCTGTCCTACCGCAAGGCCGTGGAAAACGACTACCCGGTGGAGGATTTCTCCCGGCCGCCGGGCATTGTCATGGCCAATGTGGACGGCGTGCCCATGGCCTTCAAGGAAGGCACGGAGCGCGGCTCCTACGCCATCATGGACGAGGAGCAGGAAAAGGCCTTTTTCACCGATCCCAATGCCCCGCTGGGCAAGGGCGAGGACCTGCTCAAGCAGATGTTCTAAGGAGGTTGCCATGCCCGTCCTGCTGATTCGCACCAATGTGGCCCGGGACGACGAGGAGACCCGCTGCCTGACGGCCCGGGCCAGCGCGGCCGTGGCCGGATTTCTGGGCAAGCCCGAATCCGCCATGCTGGCCGGCGCGACCACGGGCGCGGCCCTGGCCTTTGGCGGCGACGACGGCCCTGCGGCCTATGTGGAGCTCAAAAGCATCGGCCTGACCGCGGCCCAGTGCCCCGAGCTTTCCCGCCAGATATGCGATTTCCTGGCCAAGGACCTGGGCGTGCCGCCCAAGCGGATTTACATCGAGTTTTCGGCCATTGACGGCAAGATGTTCGGGTCCGACGGCCGGACCTATTAGCCGGCGTCCCTGACAAGGACGGTTTTTCAGGGACAGCCGACCGCCTTCCGGAGACGTGCGCCGCGGCGGCGGACGGGCGCGCCCCCTGGCGGCCGAGCCGTTTGCCTCAGGCGACAATGGGCCGGAACCATGGTCAGACAGGCCATGGTTCCGGCTTTTCTTTTTTCTTTCAGATCAGGCGAGCCGGCGTTCCTGGCCTGGGCCATGCTCTTCCGACCAGGGTGCCGGGTTCCCTCGGCCTTCTCCCCATGCCGGTTGGTTTGCGGCCGCCCGGCCGCGCGGCGCATCCTTTTCCCGTATTCCTGTGCTGACCGAGTATTGCAAATCGGCAAAGTTCATTTTGGCGAGGCAGGAAATGCATGAATATTGCATTTTAGTGCGCATGCAGGAACATTTTTCCGGGAAGAAAATAGCCATTGCAACTCGGATGCTCTGATTTTGTTTCGATGCTGCGACGGATGTTTTCTGGTTTTCGGAACGATAAAAAAGTGAAGACGTAAAAAATAGGCTTTGGTTACATCGAAATATTATTTTTTTTCACCATAAACTCCAGACATTCCTGTCCGATAAGGCGTGAGCAAAGCGTGTTGCACCCCAACCAAGGAGGCCTCATGGACATTATCAGCCTGAATTACAGCACGGATCAGACCGGGATTTTGACCGGAACCAGCGCCACCGGGAGCACCGACGGGAACGACGCCACCGCGGCCACGTCGTTCACCCAGGGCGGGGACAAGGCGCAATTTTCCAAGGGCGCGGAGCTCATGGGCAAGCTGCGCGATCTGCAAAGCTCGGACCCGGAAAAATTCAAGGAAGTGGCCCAGACCATTTCGGACAAGCTCACCGAGGCGGCCGGCAATGCCACGGACTCCAACCAGGCCAAGTTTTTCAGCGACATGGCCGGCAAGTTTGCCGACGCGGCAAAGTCCGGGGACATGTCGTCGCTGACTCCGCCGGAAAAACCCCAGGGCGGCACGCCGCCCCAGAACGCCGAAGGCGCGGCGGCCATGAAATACGGGCAAGCCCAGGGCGCCTCGCCCTTCGAGCAGATGGACGACATCCTGTCCCAGGCCCTTTCGGGCGTGGAAACCGCTTCGGCCTAAATTTTCGGGCAAGCTTTGGGGACGCGTCGCGTCCCCGGCGCGCCATTCCCGCCGCCGGACCACTGCCGGGCAACCGGCGGCGGAATGGAGCGCCGGCCGTTGCGGCGGTCAAGCCCGACGTGGGCGGCAATCGCGCTGCCCGGAAGACCGCAACATCCTTTCGGGTTTCCAAAGGGCCACGCCCTTTGGTCGCCGAAGGCATCCCAAACGACGCCTCATGGCCACACCGGCTCACGGCCCGGCCATGGCATGGCCGCCGGCCGGCAGGGTGTTGTCCAGCTCCAGGGACTGGGCGGCCTGGGCCGGCGGATACCGATGGGCCAGTTCCTGGATGTCGTCCAGGTAGCGGCGGGCATGGGTCAAGTAAAACGACAGCCCAGGGGCGAAGTTTTTTCCCAGCAGGCCGTCGATGAAAAGCCGGCTGATCTCTTTTTCCCGCAGCAGCACGTACTGGGAGAGCAGAAACATCCGCCGTTCCTCCATGGACATGGCTCGGATGGCCCGCTCCAAAACCGTGCGCGCCCGGGGCTGATACATCCAGAAATAGAGAAAATCCAAGGCATTGACGATAACGACCTTTTCCAGGTCGCGTTTTTCGGAACTGAGCGCCGAGATGAAGGCCTTGGGGCTTTCCAGCAGCTTGGCCACATCCTGCTGGGGAAAGACCGTCTCCAGCAGGGCGTAGGTGTCGTAGAGCTGCTTGAACTTGGCCTTCAAATCCCGCAGCCGCATGTGCATGTACCGGGCCCGGTCGGCCAGGCCTTCGATGCCGGCGGCCACGCAGTCCGAGGAGAACTTGGAAATGATGGCCGCAAAGGGCTGCAAGGCGGCCTCGGGAGCGGCCACGCCCTTCTGGGCCAGCATCCAGGCAATGGCTTCGTTGAGCCCCAAGGCCAGGGGGGTGGAAAACACCGCCCGAAAGAGGTTGCCCACGGCCGCGGACCGGGGCAGCCCCCGAAACAGGTTGTGGGAGGTGACATAGACGCCGTTGGCCAGGGCCATGACCGTAAACAGGGCCAGGGGATCGGTGGTGGTGGTGATGCCGAACCCCTGGTCCAGGATGACGGTCTTGATCAGGATGTCCAGAAGCGGCACCGACAACCCGGTAAACAGGAGCGAGTCGGACACCTGGCTCAGGTCCACGAGGTTTTTCCAGGATAAAAGCGGGCTGCGCCGCAGTCCCCCCCGGCCCAGGACCGACTGGATGACGTTGCGAAACCCGGTGATGCCGAACCAGATGAACGGTCCCAGCCAGGCCAGCACCCACCAGGAATTGACCGCGGCAAACGAGACCGCGGCCACGGAAAAGCCGGCCAGGATTTTCAGGGCGTTTTTGACCGCGCCGTTTACGTAGCGCCAGGACAGGCGCAAGGGCTGCCGCGCGGCCTTGGCCTCGGTCAGGAATCGGGCGCTGGCCTTGGGCTGGATGCCGCCCAGGGTATGGATGTTGGCGGTTTTCGGGGTGGCCTTGTAGTAGCGCCGGCAAATCCATTCCAGAACCGCGTCGTAGCCGGCCAGGCGAAATCCCGGAATGGCGCGCAGGATTCGGAAAAACCAGGCCGTCAGGGCCGAGGAGAATTCATCGGGCAGGGTGTTGACCCGGGGCGTGACCTCCACGCCCACAGGCAGGGCGCGGCGCTGGGTGGTGCGCTGCTTGGCCAGGTGGGCCCGGGCCCGGGGCGGCAGGGTATCGCGCACCACCAGGCCCATGCCGTGCAGGCGGGTGGACTGGCCGGTGGAATCCGTGCCGATGCGCGCGGTGAGCGACTTTTTGCGGTAGGCCCCGGACAGGGCGGCAATGTCGTTTTGCAAGAGCCGCACCTGGGCCACCTTGTCCGCCTGGCCGCCCTGCGCCTCCAGGCGGTCGGCCACCCGGCGGATGAGGCGCTTGAGGGCCACCACATTGCCGGCATTGAGCACGGCCAGCAGTTCCAGCAATTCCGCGCTGTCGCGGCCATCCTCCTCAAAGGCCCGCAGATTGAAGATTTCCAGGTGGGTGATGGCTCCCCGGCACTGGGCCAAAACGAGCAGCACGTCCTCGATGGGCATCTCGGCGGCCAGAAGCGTCAGCCGGTTCTTGAAATGCAGGGCCTGAAGGCGTTCGGCCAGGGCCCGGGGGGAAAGGGTCAGGCGTTCGGGCGGTTCCTCGCCCGGCAGGAGGTCGTACGGCTCCGGGATGTCGGGGTTGGCTTCGGGGGAAAGCCAGGTATCGAGCAGGGCCTCGGTGTCCAAGGCGTCGCGCTCGTCCAGAAAACAGCAGGCCTTGCCGTTTCCCGTCCCGGCTTCCTCCTCCTCCCGGGCCCGGCGGTCCAGAAGGGGTTTCAGATACTCGTGGATGAACCGGGCCAGATGCAGGGGGGACGCCTGGCCCGAACCCACAAAGGCCAGGAATGCGTCGGCATCCAGGGGCGGCAGGTCCAGGCCGTAGCGGTCGTTTATGGCCGGCCGGTGGCGTTTGTTGAAGGCGGCCAGCAGGGCCAGGACAAAGCGCTGCTGGCGCAGGGACAGGTCAAACCCCTGGCGCATGAATTCCTTGACTTCGGGCCGGGCCAAAAATTGTGCAAACTCACTGGCCTGGTCCAGGCTGCGCGGGGTCCACACCAGCTTGATCAGTTGTCCGTCGTGACGGGCCAGGCATTCGATGCCGATGTCCACGGCCATGTCCATGATGGCCGCTGCCTCCAACAGTTCCGAGGCCACTTCCTGGCGCACGAAGTGGTAGTGGATGACGGTGAGGTTGCGGATGCCCTTGATCCAGGCGTCCATGATGAGGTGGGTGGGGGATTTGCGGCCTTTGGT
The DNA here is from genome assembly GCA_964490985.1 of uncultured Desulfovibrionaceae bacterium. Lineage (GTDB taxonomy): Bacteria > Desulfobacterota > Desulfovibrionia > Desulfovibrionales > Desulfovibrionaceae > Solidesulfovibrio. Next base: position 23,713 of record CAZBER010000038.1, read on the forward strand.
GTTGGCGTCGTGGACATGGTCGTCAAAGGCCCTCTGGTTCCAGGCTTCGGGCATCTCCAGCAGGTGGAACTCGTCCAGCAGCCGGCGCACCACGCGCGGTTTGCCCGGCACGGCCGAGCGGAAATCATGGGCCAGCTCCAGCAGGCGGCGGGGATTGTCCCGGGAGCGCACCAGTTCCTTCATGATCTGCAGCAGCACCCGGGCCGTGTTTTTTTCCAGGCCGGATTCGGCCGCGGCCATGGCTTCGTCGCGCAGGGATCGCAGGGCCGTCAGCCGGTCGCCGGCCAGGCCGGCTTCCAGGGACCCCAGCAGGTGGACCGTGGCATAGGCCAGGCGATGTCCCCGCTGGGCGGCCATTTCCTTGATGCCGTGGGGATGGAGGTAGGGGGCCAGCAACCGGCGCAGGCTGGTGGACGGCCGGCGTTCCAGCACGTCCTTGACAATGCGCAACAGGATGTAATCGCCCTGGTCGAAACACAGGCGGGACAGCAGTCCCCGGCGCATATCGCCCGGGACCGGGGCAGCCTCCCGGGGCGGGGGCAGGGGAGGCAGGTCGGTTTCCGACAGTGGTTCCGCAGTCATAACCATCTCTGATTTTTCATAAAATACCTAACTGTTGTGACCATGCTCCGTCAAGGTTTTCCACCTCGGACCAGGCAGCCCGGCTTGGCCTTCCGGCCAGGCATCTGGTAGAGGGAGCGAGCCGGGCCGGGTGCGGTCCGGGATTGGCGCAACACGGGAGGTACAATGGAAAAACGCAAGGCGCCACGGGCGGCGTTGGAATTGGTGGCACAGGCGGCGCAGCGCATCCGTGAATTGGAGGCCGAGGCCCTGCGGGCCCTGCACGAATCCGGCGACGTGGAGGCCCATCGTCTGGGCATGACGGAAAAATGCCTGGTCCTGGAGGCCTTGCCCGAAGAGGCGGGGCCGCTTCTGGCCGAGTCCGGGACGCCTGATGCGGCCGCCTTTGCCAAGGGCCTGGAAAATTTCGCCCATCGGGCCGGCGTGGCCCTGTCCCTGGAAAGCATTTTTTTCATGAGCGCGCTGCTGTATCCCGAGGACTACCAGGAAGGCGAGCCCAACGATCTGGAGCGGTTTCTGGATCGCTTCGAGCCGGCCTAGCCGTGCGTTCCTGACAAGCGGACCTCTCTTTTTCATGAAAATAACGGTTCCTGTATTATTATCCGCAAAATTCGCCTAAACAGATTTTGCGGACGCCGCACGAGCCTGTCCGTGCCGGCGGAAATCTCCGCCAGGAGGATGCCATGGGAGTGTTCGATCCCATCACCATCAATGGCATGACCGTCAGGAACCGTTTCGCGCGTTCGGCCACCTGGGAAGGCATGGCCGAGGAGGACGGGTCGGTCACGGACCGGCTGGTGGCGGCCATGGCCGCCCTGGCCGACGGCGGCGTGGGGCTGGTCATTTCCAGCCATGCCTATGTGGAAAAACGGGGCCAGGCCGGCGCCTGGCAGCTTGGCGTCCACCAGCCGGCCATGGGGCCGGGCATGGCCCGGCTGGCCCGGGCCGTGCACGAGTATGGCGGCCGCTTTGTGGTGCAACTGGCCCATGCCGGCTGCCGGGCCAATCCCGAGCTGTCCGGAGAGCCGGCCGTGGGTCCCTCAACACTTCCGAGCGACGACGACCCCAAGGCGGCGCCGTGCCGGGAAATGACGGCCGAGGACATGGCCCGGCTGGAGGCGGCCTTTGGCACGGCCGCGGCGCTTTGCCGAGAGGCCGGGGCGGACGGCGTGCAGATTCATGCCGCCCACGGCTATGGCTTAAGCCAATTCCTCTCGCCCCGCACCAATCGGCGCAGCGGCGCGTACGGCGGGTCCCTGGAGAACCGGGCCAGGCTGCTGCTGGAAGTGTTGGCGTCCATCCGGGGCCGGGTGGGTCGGGACTATCCGGTGCTGTGCAAGATAAATAGCGAGGATTTCATCGAAAACGGTATGACCCTGGACGAAAGCGTGCAGGTGGCCCAGTGGCTGGAGGCCGCCGGCCTGGACGCCATCGAGATTTCCGGGGGCACCTTCGAGTCCGGGGCCAGGACGCCGGTGCGGCCCGGAAAGTTTCCCATCCCCGAAGGCGAGGCCTACTACCGGGAGGCGTCCCGGCTGTTTCGGGAGCGGCTGACCATGCCGGTCATCCTGGTCGGCGGCATCCGCAGCATCGACACGGCCGAGGCCCTGGTGGACACGGGCGCGGTCGACATGGTGGCCCTGTCGCGGCCGCTGATTCGCGAGCCCGGCCTGGTCAAACGCTGGCAGTCCGGCGACCGGACGCCCTCGGCCTGCGTGAGCGACAACGCCTGCTTCGTGCCGGCCCGCAAGGGCCAGGGCATCTTCTGCCTGACCGCGGAACGGGAAAAGCGCCTGTCCAGTGACGCCTGAGCCTGCTTCGAAAAAACGATGCGGCGGCGCTTGCCGCGCCGCCGCATCCCGCCGGTATTTTCTCCCGAAACACGCCGTTTAAAAGATAAATCCCAGGCGCACCCCGAAGGAACTGGTCATGATGCCGTTGTACACGCCGGCGTCGGTCTTGCCGTTGATCATGAGCTGGGTGGTGGGGGTCAGCATGTAGGCGAAGGTCAGGCCCAGGGTGTGGGTATCGGTCCAGTCTTTCTGACACCTGCCGTTGAGCCGGGTTTCGCCGCCAAAGAGGTAGAAGTAGTCCAAGGAGCCGAAGAAGTCCTTGGTGAAGTTGTAGCTGAGATGGGTTTCCGCGCCGATGGTGGGCTCCTTGCTGGACGTGACCCGGTGCCTGTCGGCGTCGAGCACGTTGTCGTTGTCGAAGTAAAATTGCGCGTTGACCGCGACTTCGAGCCAGGCGGCGTCGCCCAGGCCCTTGGCCAGGCAGATTTCGTGCTTGGTGGCCCAGCGGTTGGCTCCGAAGTTGACCGGGCTTTCGCGGTCGTAGCGGCCGGTGGGGGCGGTCAGAAACGGCGTATAGGCGAGGATGAACTTGTGTTCCTTGTTGTTGACGAACCAGATGGTGGCGGCAAACGTCACGTCGCCGATGCCCGAGGAATCGTGGCCGATCAGGTTGGCCTGGCCGAAGGGGAAGATGACCTGGGGGTCGATGGTGAAGGGGCCGAGCGACGTGTAGTAGACGGCCCGGAAGATGCCGACGTTGGCGTAATAGTTGGTGTTGCCGTTGACCTTTTTGGCTTTGTTGTAAAAGTCGTTGCCGAAATAATGGTCGTAGTAGAAGGCCACGAACCAGGAGCCGGGATCAAGGGGCAGGTAGTCCCGAGGGCTGTTGGCCAGGGCGGGTCCCGGCAGGAGCAGGAAGGCGGCGAGCGTGGCGCGCAGCAGAAGGCGATGCATGACCCTCCTCCTTGGGAAACGTGTTTCAGGCAATGGCCGTCAACCGCATCTCGCCGGCCCGGGCGCGGCGCGCACTTCTCCTGTCCGGTCCGCCAGGAACCGGTGCGCCGGGGCCGGGTCGCCGGGGCGGACGGGTGTCCGCCCCGGTGCGCTGCTAAAGCGAGTTGCGGAAGATGCGTTCCACCAAAGGCGCGTCCACTTTGACCGGGGCCAGGGGGAAGAGCATCTTGGACAGGGAGGAGGCCATGGCTGTTTTGACCAGGGCCGGGATGTCGGCCTCGGTGTAGTAGCCGGCCATGCTGGTGGGCTGGCCCACGCTGTGGCACCAGGCCCGCAGTTTCTGCACCACGAAATCGGTTTCGCTGGGCAGGCCCTTGAGCCCCGGAATGATGGGCTCGAACACCTCGGCCACCACTTCGGGCACGGCCGGGTAGATCTCCTGGACCATGGCCGGCATGAGGATGCCCAGGCCGTCGCCGTGGGTGACGCCGGCGTTGAGCGTGCTCATGGCGTGCTCCATGGCGTGGGTGATGTGGAGCAGTCCCAGGTCGAAGCTGATGCCGGCAATGGCCGAGGCGTACATGAGCCAGTAGCGGGCCGTCAGGTTGCCCGGCTCGACAATGGCCGTGGGCAGGTAGGTGGCCACCAGGCGGATGGCGTCGCGGGCCAGGCCGATGGAATAGGGCGAGGTGGTGATGGCGGTGGCGGCCTCCAGGGCGTGGTTGACGGCGTCAATGGAGGTGGAGATGGTCTGTTTGGTCGGCATGGTGGCCGTCAGGGCCGGGTCCTCGATGGTGTAGGTGGCGTAGATGTGGGGTGAATTGATGGCCGGCTTGTCCTCGCCGTCGGACTGGGCCACGGCAAAGGCGTCGCATTCCGAGCCCGTGCCGTGGGAGGTGTTGATGAGGATAAGCGGCGTGGCGCCGGTGATGGGCGCGCCCTTTTCATAGAAATCGACGGACTTCTTGCCCGGGTGCTTCATGAGCACGGCCGCGGTCTTGGCCGTGTCCATGGAACTGCCGCCGCCGATGGCCAGGATGGCGTCGGCTCCGAAGTCCAGCCCCAGGGCCGCGGCCTCCTCGCAGTTGGCGTAGGTGGGGTTGGGGCGCACCTTGTCGTAGTGCTTCCAGGTGACATGCGCGTTTAAGGCCGGTTCGACGGTTTTCCAGGCCCCGCTGGCCTTGTAGGCAATGGCGTCGGTGACCACGAGGATCTTTTTTGCGCCCTTGGCGGCCATGTCCGCCAGGATGCCGTCGATCTTGCCGATGGCGCCCACGCCGAAATAGGTTATGGGCCGGGTCGGCTGCAGCACGAAAACCTTGTTGACGTCGATTTTCTTTTCCCAGTGCGACATGTCCAACCTCCAAGAGGGTGGTGGGTTAAGGCGCCCAAAGGGCGTGCCGCGAGAGACGGCGCATCAAGTTGTCCCGTCCGGATTAAGAAGCTGCGCAAGTCCTGATGGTCTGGGGTCCGTTCACAGGAAAATGAAGCAATAACCGGACCATAGCGGCTGCGGGAGCGGTTGGGCGGCAAAGGCGAGGGATGGCGGGCTGTTGTCGGTTTGGGGGACGGCAGCCTTATGTCCAAATATTGGACATGCCAACATAACATGGTCGAGAACTGGACATGCCGCTTGTCCCGCCTGAACAAGGCCGGGCAGATGCCGGACAACGGAAAGCGCTCTTGACCTGTCGCCAATTGACGCTTATTTGAAATTCAAATGAGGAGGAGACCGGCCGTGGAAAGCGCATGCACGGTTGCAGGAACCGAGCTTTTTGACATTCCCCCAGCCAACGACGTGTTGGCCACAGTGGCGCTTTTGGGCAAGGGCCTGCCGGTGGCCTGTTTCGAGGCCTTATCCCAGGCAATGGACATCAATGAAAAGGACTTGGCCGGACTGGTGCGGATTTCTCCCAGCACCATCGGCCGCCGCAAGAAAGCCGGCAGTTTTCCTCCGGAGGAGGGGGAACGCGTGCTGCGGCTTATGCGCGTGGCCCAACGCGCGGCAGAGCTTTTCGGCCGGAAAGACCGGGCCATCCGTTGGCTCAAGCACCCCAATGCCGCTTGCGACGGCCGTTCGCCCCTGGAATTTTTGGAAACCGAACCGGGCGCGGCGCATGTATTGCGGTTGATCGGCCGACTGGAACACGGCGTTTTTAGCTGACATGCGTGCCTGGCGCATTGTCAAGGCCAGCCATGCCGCCGGGGCCATGACAGGCGAAGGGGCGCGGCTTTACGGCGGGCGCTGGAACAGTCCGGGCCGGGCCGTGGTCTATGCCGCCTCGTCCCTGTCCTTGGCTGCCTTGGAAATGCTGGTCGGGCTGGACGATTACGGTCTTCTGGTCGCCGATTACAGTTGTCTGCATCTGGACTTTGACCTTTCGCTTGTTGAACGCGTGCCAGTGGAAAGCCTGCCGCCGGATTGGCGGCGCTTCGAACACCCGGCGCTGGCCGCCCTGGGCGATGCCTGGATCGCATCGTTGCGCGCAGCCGTTCTCGAAGTGCCAAGCGCCGTCATTCCCCAAGAGTCCAATTTTTGCATCAATCCGGCGCATCCGGATTTTCCGCAAATCACGGTCGGAAAACTCCAGCCGTTTCCCTTTGACGGGCGATTGATCAAGAGATGAAAGAGGAAAAGCACAAGACGGCGGAAAAGCCCGAGGACGCCAAGGCCGCAACCTTGCGGGCCTGGCGCGGCGTGCTTTGCGGCCGTGCGCCTGTTGCCCGGGAAGGCCAGGAGCGGCAGGCGGCCCAGGCGGCCGTGGCCAAGCGGGTTATCGCGGAAATGCAATAACGCCGGCCGGCGCTCAAAACTTCCGCAACTCAAAAAGTTTTTTCGTCTGCGTGGACACGATGTGAAAGTACTTGTCCTGGGGGATGAAGATATAGGGTACGTCTTCGGCCCGGCGGAACAGGAAGTCGGACAATATCATGCGGTTGACGGCCTGGTGGCCGATGATCATGATGTATTCCGAATTGCCGCTTAGATAGAGAGCCTTCTTCACGCCCCGGTAGACCCGGCCGGCCATGGTGGCGTAGCCCTCGCCGCCGGGATAGACGAAGTTGTATTTGTTGCGCGCCCGGGCGGCGAACAGTTCGGGCCGGGTCTGTTCCATGGCCGCGTAGCTTAAGCCGTCGCATTCCCCCACGTCGATCTCGTCGAATTCCTTGAAGGCATGGTGCGTGGTCAGGCCGCGGCGCGTCTCCAGGAGCGGCTCGGCCATCTCCAGGGTGCGCTGCTTGGCGCTGGTGAACACATAGGGCAGGGGCGTGCCGATAAAATGGCGGGCCAGGGCCCAGGCCTGGCGGCGGCCCTTTTCGGTCAGGCCCGAATCGCCGCCGATGCGGTCCTCCACGTTGTAGGCGCTCTCGCCGTGGCGCACCAGAAACAGGTTTTTGATCCAATCCGACACGAGCAGGTCGCGGATGCGGCCGTAGTAGGGCACGCCGGCGGAAATGCGCTCGGCCAGGATGCGGTTGTTGAGGGTGTCCAGGCGCACCAGCTCCCGGGCTTCGTCGGGCGGCTCGTAGATGTGGCGGTAGTAGCCCATGCGCGTGACAAAGCTCTGGCGCGCCTCCTCGGGCGGGAGGTGGGAGAATTCCGCCAGCCGGGCCTTGCGGGCCACGGACAGCTCCATGATTTCGGGGTCGTCGTTGATGCACTCGATAAAAAGGATCGGGTGGTTGGACAGGCTTTGCCGCAACGTCTCCCGCCGCTTGCGGGAGACGTTGGTGGCGTCGAGAATGGCGATCTGGCCCTCGGCCGAGAGATAGGCCTTGGCCTCGGCAATGCTCACGGCCGCGATGCGCTCGCGCAGCGCGACCGCCTCGCTGTTGCCCGGATCATAGAAGCTGTGGTGGGACGTATCCTGGGGCGGGAGCATGCGGCGGCGCACGTCGCCGTTGTTGAAAATGCCCACCCGGATGTCGTCTTTTTCCAGGTTCTCCTTGATCTTGGCGGCAATGGTGGACTTGCCCATGGCCGGCATGCCCACCATGGCGATGTAGAGCTTGGCCGGCCGGGCCATCAGAGCAGCCCCACTTCCCAGTTGAAATGGCTGGTGCGTTCGCGTCTGGGCACGTCCTTGGGCAAGGGCTCGCGCAGGTTGACGAACAGCGTATACCCGGCCTTGGCCAGCTTGTCCTTGTGCTTGTACAGGTCCAGCTCCCAGTTGGGATAGACCCAGTAGGTGCGGTCGTACTTGACCGCCCACAGGCTCTCTTCCTTGGGACTGACCAGAGGCTGACAGGTCTTGACCTCGCCCGAGAGCGCCCGGGACAGGCCCAGGGGCCAGGCCCCCTGGTAGACCAGGCCCAGGGGCAGGGGCGAGAGCCCGGGCAGGGCGAGCAGGTCTTCGCCGGAGAGCTCAGGCGAGATGATGGCCCCGGCAAAGCCGAGGGTGGCCAGCTCGGCCAGGGCCAGGGGATTGGCGATGTTGCAAAACGGCCCGGCCCACAATTCCAGGCCCTTGGCCTCCTTGGGAAACACCTGGGCCTGCCAGGGCGCGCCGAGCACGAACTTCTTGCCGCCCCGGGAGACGATGGCCGCAATGAGGCTCACGAATTCGCTTTCCTCGTCCGGCCAGATGACCGGCGGCAGCCACCACCAGGCCGTGCCGGCCCGGCCCAGGGGCAGGTTGTGGGCCCGCTTGGTGGACACCCATACGCCGAACGCGCCCTTTTCCTTGCGCATGTCCGGATGCCGCCACACCTCGACATAGGTCGGCTCCTGGCGGCTTGGCTTTCGGGGCTTGGGCAGCCTGGCCGAAAATTCCACGGCCTTGGCCTGGCGCTCGGGCACCCGGGCCACGGCCTCTTCGATGGGCCGCAGCTTTTCCAGCAGGCCCGGCTCGCGGCGGTCGATCAGAAAGACCGGCGCCCCGGATTCGGGCCGGGATTCGGCGTCAAAGGTCAGGGTCAGGCGGCCGCCCTTGGGCACGGTGCGGCTGACCTTGACGATGCGGTGGGAGGCCTCGTCCTCGTAGCCCACCCGCAGCAGGTCGCCGGGCATGAGGGCCACCCGGGCCGACAGGTTCCACTGGCCGCTTTTGATGCCCCGGGTAAGCTTGCCCGCAGGCAGGCCCGAGCCTGTGCGCTCCTTGGTGTCCACCGGAGTTTTGGGGCGCTGGGGCAGGAAATTGTAATTGGTGCCGGGCCGGCCCAGGGCCTGTTCCAGATAGCCTTGGGCCATCTTCTTGGCCGAGGCGTCGTCCGGGGCGTCGCGCAAGAGTTTGTAGGCGGCCACGGTATGGTAGACGTAATGCGGCCCCTTCTTGCGGCCCTCGATCTTCCAGGCCGCGATTTCCGGGATGGTGAGCAGGGCCTTGGTCAAGACGTCGAGGCTCAGGTCCATGCAGGAGAAAAACCGGCCCTTCTGGCCCCGGTGCTCGTAGACCCGGCGGCAGGGCTGGACGCAGCGGCCCCGAAGCCCGGATTTGCCGCCCAGGAAACTGCTCCAGTAGCAGCGGCCGGACACGTTGTAGCACAGTGCGCCATGGACAAACGCCTCCAGGGACAGGCCCTGCGGGGCGGCCTCGGCCATCTCGCGCATCTCGTCGATGGACAGTTCCCGCGGCAGCACCACCCGGGACAGGCCCAGGCGCGGCAGCGCGCCAAGGCCCAGGGGATGGCTCACGTTGGCCAGGGTGGAAAGGTGCAGTTCCCCCTTGTAGCCGGCCTGGCGGGCCACGGCGGCCACGCCCAGGTCCTGGACGATGAGCGCCTCGGGTCCCACGTCGTCGGCCAGGCGCATGATCAGCCGGCCGGCCTTGTCCGCCTCGTCGGGCTTGAGCATGGTATTGACGGCCACATAGGTGCGAACGCCCTTGCCCCGGGCCACTTCGGCCAGGGCGGCCAGCTCGGAGATGGAGAAGTTGCGGGCCAGCATGCGCGCGGAAAAGTGTTTGAGGCCGGCGTACACGGCGTCGGCGCCGACGGCCACGGCCGCCATGAACGAATGCGGATCGCCCGCAGGGGCTAAAATTTCAGGCTTTTTCGCCTCGGTCATAGGGATTCTCTTTTGCAGAAGTGTCGGCCGGAACGCCGCGAACAGAGAAGATAAGCCAAAGAAGCCGGGGAGGGAACCCCCTTTGCAAAAGCAGGGCCGTTTTCCAATGGCCCGGCCGCGCTGTCCGCACCCCTTTCAAACTCGTTACCATATTGCAACAGTTCGGGTTTGATGCGAAACGTGGCGGACACGGTTTTCAAAGGGAGCATGTCGTGAAGCTGGTCACCGAGGAAATGGAGCGGTTTTTGTCGGGCGGGGCGTGGATTCGAAAGATTTTCGAGCAGGGCCTGGAACTCAAGAAACGCTACGGCGAGGACGCGGTCTGCGACTTCTCCCTGGGCAATCCGGACCTGCCGCCGCCGTCCGTGGTGGGCCAGACCCTGGCCGACCTGGCCAAGCGCGCGGACAGGCCCTTTGCCTTCGGCTACATGCCCAACCCCGGCTATCCCCAGGTGCGCAAGGCCCTGGCCGCCCATCTGGCGGCCGAGCAGGGCGCGCCCCTGGCCCCGTCCGACGTGATCCTGACCTGCGGCGCGGCCGGCGGCATCAACACCTTTTTCCGGGCCGTGCTTACGCCCGGGGACGAGGTGGTGTGCCCCATTCCCTATTTCGTGGAATACGGCTTTTACGCCGGCAATTACGGCGCCGGGCTGCGGCCCGTGCCCACCCGGCCCGGCACTTTCGACCTGGACGTGGCGGCCATCGAGGCGGTCATAACCGAGCGCACCCGGGTGGTGCTGATCAATTCGCCCAACAATCCCACCGGCCAGGTCTATGGCCAGGAGACGCTGCGGGAACTGGCGGCCATGCTGTCGCGGGTAAGCTTTGGCCGGGAGCGCCCCATCTATCTGCTCGCCGACGAGCCCTACCGCTTTCTGGCCTATGACGGCGCGGTCGTGCCGTCGGTGCTGCCGCTGTATCCGTACAGCCTGGTGATCGGGTCGTTTTCCAAGAGCCTGTCCCTGCCGGGCGAGCGCATCGGCTATGTGGCGGTCTCGCCGGACATGCCCGGCCGCGACGAGCTTGTGGCCGGCATGGTGTTCGCCAACCGCATCCTGGGCTTTGTCAACGCGCCGGCCGTGGGCCAGGCCCTGCTTCTGGGCTGCCTGGGCCATGCCGTGGACCGCTCGGTGTACGAGCGGCGGCGCGCGGCCATGGCCGGGGTGCTTTCCCGGGCCGGCTATGAATTTTTCATGCCGCGCGGAGCGTTTTACTTCTTTCCCAAGTCCCCGGACCCCGACGAGGTGACTTTTGTGGAGCGCCTGGCCCAGGAGCGCATCCTGGCCGTGCCGGGCCGGGGATTCGGCCTGCCCGGCTATTTCCGGCTGGCCTTTTGCGTGGACGAGGCGGTCATTGTCCGGTCCGAAGCCGGGTTTGCCGCGGCCAGGCAGGGGTAGGCGGGGCCGGGCGCGACCAACGGCTGGAGAATGCCTTGGGCCGAAAGATTACCCTTGACAAGGTTAGGGCGTGGCTTTAATTCTGTTCCATTCAATTCATCGGCTAAATCTTTCTCCCCGTCCCTGGATCTTGGCGCCCGCTTAGCTCCCGACGATTGACAAGAGATAGCCCAAACCCAGTCTGGAGCTTTGCAGATGTCCAAGAAACTTTATGTCGGCAACCTTCCGTTTTCCACCAATGAAGATGAAATCCGCGACCTGTTCGCCGCCTATGGCGACGTGCAGTCCGTCAACCTGATCGTGGACCGCGAGACCGGTCGCCTGCGCGGTTTCGGCTTCGTGGAAATGAACGAGGAAGGGGCTGACGCGGCCATGGAAGCCCTCAACGGGAAGGCTTTCGGTGGCCGTGACCTGCGCATCAACGAGGCGCAGGAGCGCCAGCGCCGTCCGTCCTTTGGCGGCGATCGCCAGCCGCGCCGCAACAGCTGGTAGTCTTCGGACGCCGGCTCGCTACGACGCCAAAGCCCCGCTCTCTCGCGAGAGCGGGGCTTTTTTATGGAGAAGGGGAAGGCTGGCGCGGCTGGGGTTGTTTTTGTCAAAAAATCCCGAGATGCTGACAACAATGTGAGGGTGATTCGCCATCGTGTTGATTTTTTCGACAAGGCCCTCTTGGTATTGACGGACAATCCTTTTTGCATGCTAAGAGGGCTTGGCCTGGCTACCGCTCTATCGCAAGCGGGGCCTGAGGGAACACACCGCTGCGCCCGGCCAAAGGAGTCTATCATGGCTACCTCGGCATTTGACGAGATGACGAATGAAAGCGCATTCTTGGAAATGCTCAACCGTATCCAGGAGGCGTGCGTCGCCCCTTGGCATAAGTTGTTGTTAAGCAAGGATGTGCTCCGTCTTCTATGGATCATTGCCAAAATCAAGACAGCCAGTGACGCAGCACTTCGCGAATTGCGGGCAAAGCTTTCTACCTGCCAAGCCGAATACGAAATGCGCTACTCCTGCTTTGAAGCAATCCTGGAAGATGCAAAAAATGTCAGACAATCTATTTTAGTCTTGCAACAGACAATTACAAATAGGCCATTGTTTTCTATTTGTAATAGGATAATTGACGATCTGGCCGTTGATTGGGATGACATGGTGGAAGACTTGGCTGTTTCCGGCGACCCTGAGTTTCATTCCCTGGCTGCGAATCTTGCCAGCATCGTCAATGCCCCTCGTCAAACGCACTAAAGCATTTGACAGAACGCTTGAGAAGGCGCTGTCAAAATATGAACGAAGCAGGGGAAGTGTCGAGAAAGCCCTCAACGACACCAATAAGGTGGATGGAGACGCATACCCTGGCTTTGGAGAAAATCATATCCGTAAAAAGCGGATAGCTCTCGTTGAATACGGGTTGCGTCCACCCAAGGGGTTGCGGTTCGTTTTTCTGGTTACCGATGATGGGGAATGCGTCCCGATTTGTGTTTACAAAAAGGGCAAGCCTCTCCAGGAAAATGAGGTGAAAAAGCTCATTAAGGCCGCGCTCAAAGAAGGGATCGCTGAATTAAGCGAAAATGCTTAAGCAACCGGAACCAGAGTGGTTATCACTGTCAGCCTTCATGCCCCGCTCCAACGGGGCTTTTTTATGGCCTGACCCCGGGGCTCCTTCTTGACGCCTGGACCCGCGCCGGCTATGAAGTCAAACTTTGCCTTTTACCGAGGTACGCCAGGACCATGTTCGACAGCTTAACCGATCGACTCGACGACGTCTTCCGCAAGATCAGGGGCCATGCCCGCCTGACCGAGGAAAATATCCAGGCCGCGCTGCGTGAAGTGCGCCTGGCCCTGCTCGAGGCCGACGTCAACTTCAAGGTCGTCAAGGAGTTTGTCGAACGCGTCCGCGAGCGGGCCATGGGCCAGGACGTGCTCAAAAGCCTGACCCCGGGTCAGCAGGTGGTCAAGGTCGTCCACGAGGAGCTCATCGAGTTGCTGGGCGGCCAAGCCCAGGAGCTTGATCTCAAGGGCAAGCCCGCCGTCATCATGGTCGTGGGCCTGCAAGGCTCGGGCAAAACCACCACCTGCGCCAAGCTGGCGCTCAAATTGCGCCGCGAATTCAAGCGCAAGCCCTACCTGGTCCCGGCCGACGTCTACCGCCCGGCGGCCATTGACCAGCTCCACAAGCTGGCCTCCCAGCTCGACATCCAGGCCTATCCGTCCACCCCGGACCAGAATCCCGTGGACATCTGCGCTGCGGCCGTGGCCGAGGCCCAGCGCACCGGCCATGACGTGGTCCTTTTGGACACCGCCGGCCGGCTGCACATCGACGAAACCCTCATGGACGAGCTGGTGGCCATCAAGGCCAAGACCGAGCCCGGCGAAATCCTGTTCGTGGCCGACGCCATGACCGGCCAGGACGCCGTGACCGTGGCCGCGGCCTTCAACGACCGCCTGGACGTCACGGGCATCGTGCTGACCAAGATGGACGGCGACGCCCGGGGCGGCGCGGCCCTGTCCGTACGCCGGGTCACGGGCAAGGCCATCAAGCTCGTGGGCACGGGCGAAAAGGTCTCGGACCTGGAGATGTTCCACCCGGACCGGGCCGCCTCGCGGATCCTGGGCATGGGCGACATCCTGACGCTGATTGAAAAGGCCCAGACCGACATCGACGCCGAAGAGGCGGCGGCCATGGAGCGCAAGCTCCGCAAGGCCGAATTCACCCTGGAAGATTTCCGCACCCAGATGCGGCGGGTCAAAAAGCTCGGCTCCCTGGAAGGCCTGCTCAAGCTCATCCCGGGCATGTCCCAGGTCAGAAAGCAGCTCGGCGAAGTCCAGATGCCCGAGAAGGAGATGGCCCGGGTGGAGGCCATCATCAACTCCATGACCAAAAAGGAGCGGGCCACCCCCAAGATCATCAATACCAGCCGCCGGGAACGCATTGCCAAGGGCGCGGGCGTCACCGTGCTGGAAGTGAGCCAGCTTCTCAAGAATTTCACCCAGATGCAAAAGATGATGCAGCGCATGATGGGCGGCAAGGGCATGCCGTCCATGCCCAAGATGCCCAAAATGCCGCCCGGCATGGGCGGCATGCCCGGCATGCCCCCGGGTATGGGTGGCCTGGGCGGGATGGGCGGCATGCCCCCCGGCATGGGGGGGATGCCCGGCCTGGGCGCCGAAGGCGGTTCCCGGACCACCAAGGCGTCGGCCAAGAAGAAAAAGGAAAAACGGAAAAAACGGAAAAAACGCTAGCCCGACCGGCGGATCCCCCATGCGGACGAACCCGAGCCGGCCGGCGCGCCTTCCACAACACATCGTCCACCAAACAGGGGGAACACAGTATGGCCATGAAATTGCGTCTGACCCGCATGGGCAGCAAAAAACGCCCGTTTTACCGCATTATAGCCGTGGATTCCGCGACCCGTCGCGACGGCCGGGCCCTCGAGTACCTGGGTTATTACAATCCCATGGTTGACCCGGCGGAAATAAAAGTGGATAGTGAAAAAGTGCGGACCTGGCTTGAGCGCGGTGCCAAGCCCTCGGATACGGTGCGCGCCCTGCTGCAGAAGGCGGGCGTCTAGGCCGATCCGGCGCGGGAAAAAAAGTCGTTTCACGAGGAGGGTCCTGGCCGGAAGCCGCGATGCCGCCGCGTTCGTCCCTGGGTATGGCCCGGGGCGGTAACGGAGACGGAGGCGGAAGTCCTTCGCTTGCTCTTACTACGGATACTGGGAGGTGCATATGTTGAAGGACTTGATCGAGTATGTTGCGAAATCGCTGGTGGATCATCCGGATCAGGTGCAGGTGTCGGAAGTGGAGGGCGAGCAGACCTCGGTCATCGAACTCAAGGTGGCCAAGGAGGACCTGGGCAAGGTCATCGGCAAACAGGGCCGCACCGCCCGGGCCATGCGCACCATCCTCGGCGCGGCCTCGACCAAGGCCCGCAAACGTTCGGTGCTGGAAATCCTCGAATAGCGGACCGGCGCGAACGGCCCGCGCTGTAACCCGAGATCACCACATGGCCGCTTCCAAATACGTCATCGTGGGGGATGTGGTGCGCCCCCACGGCATCCGAGGGGAGCTTTGCATCGACAGCCATGCGGACTCCCCTTCCTTGTTCGCTCGGGGGGCGCGGCTGCGGCTCGCGCCGCCGGCCGACCCCGGCCGGGGCCGCGACTATGCCGTACTCGCCGCCCGGGAACACAAGGGCCGCATCCTGGCCACCCTGGAGGGCGTCCCGGACCGCAACGCCGCCGAGACCCTGCGGGGACTGGCCGTCTGGGTCCGCCTCGAAGATCTGCCCCCGCCCGACCCCGACGACGTCTTTCTCCACGAACTGCCGGGACTGCGCGTGCGCCTGGCTTCGTCCGCCGCCACCGACCCGGACCTCGGCGTGATCGAGGACATCCAGGACGCGGGCGGCGCCGAACTGTGGATCATCCGCGACAGCCAGGGCCGCGAAATCCTGTTCCCGGTCGCCGACGAACTGGTGCCCGAAATCGACCTGGACGCCGGCTTCGTGGTCATCGACCCGCCGCCCGGCCTGCTGGAGCTGTACCAGGGCGAGGTTAAGGACAAGGGCGGGGGTACGGGAGCAGGGAAGGCGGGGAACGCCTCCGGC
>CAZBER010000039.1:0-33717 GCA_964490985.1 uncultured Desulfovibrionaceae bacterium
CACCGAGGTCATCCTGACCGAAAACCATGACCGGGCCATGGATTTCCTGCGTCGGGCCGACGCCTCCATGGTGGGGATCAACTGTTCCACGCGCTTCAACGACGGCGGCGAGCTCGGGCTTGGGGCCGAAATCGGCATTTCCACCTCCAAGCTCCATTCCTACGGCCCCATGGGGCTGCGGGAACTGACCAGCGCCAAATTCGTGGTCCTGGGCAAAGGCCAGGTGCGGGGCTGACGTTACCGTTCCATGGCCGGAAAAAAGATCGGCGTTTTCGGCGGGACCTTCAATCCGGTCCACGTGGGCCACTTGCGCGCCGCCATCGAGGTGTCCGAATTCCTGAGGCTTGACCTGGTGGAGTTCGTGCCCGCGGCCCGTCCGCCGCACAAGGCCGGGGAGCCCATGCTCCCTTTTGCCCTGCGCCTGGCCCTGTGCCAGCGGGCTGTGGCCGGGGTGCCCGGACTGACGGTCAATCCCATGGAAGCCGACCGGCCCGGTCCGTCCTATACCTGCGACACCCTGGCCGAGCTTGGCCGCATCCGCCCCGGCGACGCCTTGACGTTTATCATGGGCATGGGCGATCTGCTCAACCTCGGTTTCTGGAAGGACGGCCACGGCCTGGGCCGCCTGGCCAGCCTGGCCGTGCACGCCCGGGAGGGCCTGGGCCTGGAGGCCTTCACCAGCTACCTCGCTACGCATGCCCAGGCCATGGAGGCCGCGCCCACTGCCGATCCCATGGTGTGGAGTCTGCCCCAAGGCCGGCGGATTGACTTCGTGCCCGTGACCAGGCTTGACATCAGCGCTTCGGATATACGAGAGCGCTGGCGACTCGGAAAGCGGATCGACTATCTTGTGCCCGAGGCCGTGCTGCATGAACTCAAAACCAATACGGACGCGCTCGAAGCCGGATGGCTTCGGCCCTCTCGGGCGTGATCCCCGGAACTCTCCCTTGCAAAGCCAATCGACGTTTATCCGCCGGGTCGCCGCCTTCCTGTCCGCGTTTCTTTTCGTGTCGTTTCTGGTCCTGCCGACCGCGAACACGTTCCTTGTCTTTGCCCCCAAGGCCGTGGTGGCCGAGTCCGACGTAGGCGATCTGCCGCGCCTGACCGTTGACCCGGCTTCCTGGAGCAAATGGTTCACGGTCATGCGCCGGGGCTATCTGGAGCGGCATTTCGGGCTGCGCAACCTGCTGATTACCTGGAACAGCCTCATGGACACCTTTGTCCTGGCCTCAACCGCCCCCTCGTCCCAGGTTCTGGTCGGGAAGGACAATTGGCTGTTCTTGGCCCAGGATGGCGGCCGCAACATCATTGAAGATTTTCGTTCCCCCCAGGGCCTGCCCGAGGAGGCCACGGCCGCTGTGGTCGGAGAACTGGAACGGCGCCGGCAGTGGCTGGCCAAGCGCGGCATCCGCTATCTGGTCATCCTGGCCCCCAATAAAAACACCGTCTATCCCGACAAGCTTCCCGACGCCCTGCGCCCCCAGGCGGCCCAGGCCCATTTCCAGCAGTTCGTGCGTTACGCCCGGACCCACAGCCAAGTCGAAATCGTGGACGTGACCCCTGCCCTCCTGGAAGCCAAAAAAACGCGGCAAGTATTCTACGTCACCGACAGCCACTGGAACGCCAACGGGGCCTTTGCCGCCTACCAGGACATCATAAAGCCGCTGGCGCGCGATTTCCCGGCCATTGTTCCCCTTGTCCGCCAACAGTTCACCGAAGAATACTACAGCGGCCTGCCCGGAGACCTGTCCTTCATGATGGGCCTGGCCGACCATCTCAAGGAAGACCGCCTCCTGTACGTGAACAAGGACTGGTACAAGGCCCGGGGAGCCTCCTACGACGGCTCCATGGACCCCCATTATTTCGAAACGCCCCAGTATTCCCTGACCGGAAATCCCAGCCTGCCCAATGCCGTGGTCTTTCACGATTCGTTTTGGTGGGAGCTTTTGCCGTTTGTGGCCGAGTCCTTCAACAAGGCGCTCTATGTCTGGCTCAAGCCTCAGACGGAAACCGAATTCCGCTTCTTCGATGCGGCCCTGATCGAACGCATGAAGCCCGATATCGTCATCGACGAGTTCACCGAACGCTACATCGTGCCGCCCTTAAACGGGCGCTTCAAGCCGCGGACCGACGCCGCGGCGGCCAAGCAGTGATCCGAGGCGTCCGACAGGGGGCCAGGCGTGCCACGTGTCTGCCGCTCCTTTACAAGCGGCGAAAAATCCGTAAATACAATGCAACGCATACCCTGTCGCGGCCAGGCCGCGAGGAGCCTTTCCCCTGCAATGGAATACGACCCATCTGTTTCGTCCGAAACGCAAGACGGCCCTGACCCCGCCCAACCTCCGTCCATGACGCCCCTTGGCCAGGGGCCGGAGAGGCCATGCTGACCCTTGTCCTTTCCGTGACCCTGGCTGTTTTGATCTCCGCCTTTTGCTCCATGAGCGAGGCGGCCCTGTACTCCGTGCCCTGGAGCTGGATCGAGCGGCTGCGCAAGGAAGGCCGGCCTTCGGGCGAGCTGCTGTTTGCCCTGCGCGGCAATGTGGAAAAACCCATCACCGCCATCCTGACCCTCAACACCATCGCCAACACGGCCGGGGCGGCGGTGGCCGGCGCGGCGGCCGTGTCCGTGTTCGGCGGCGAGGACCTGTGGCTTTTCACGGCCGCCTTTACCGTGGTCATCCTCGCCTTTGGGGAGATTTTGCCCAAGACCGTGGGCGTGGCCTACAATCGGCCGGTTGCGGCGCTGATCGCCGCGCCCATGAAGTACATGATCCTGGCCCTGCTGCCCGTCATCTGGGGCGGCGGGCTTTTGGCCAGGCTGGTGGCCAGAAAGCGCAAGGTCCCGCTCTCCTCGGAAGAAGACCTGCGGGCCGTGGTCAGCCTGACCCGGCGGGAGGGCATCATCAAGCCCCTGGAAGAGCTGTCCATCAAAAACATCCTGTCCCTGGACCAGAAAACCGCCAGCGACATCATGACCCCCCGCACCGTGGTCTTTTCCCTGCCGGCCCAGATGACCGTGGCCCAGGCCAAGAGGTTGCGCGGCGTGTGGCCCCACAGCCGCATTCCGGTTTTCGACGACGATGACCCGGAAAACGTGGTGGGCATCGTCTATCGCCGCGAGGTCCTGGAGGCCCTGGCCAACGACCAGGACGACGTGCGCCTGGGCGACCTCATGAAGCCGGTGCGCTTTGTCCTGGACACCATGACCCTGGACCGGGTGCTGGTAAAATTCCTGGAATCGCGTATGCATCTTTTTGTCGTTTTGGACGAATACGGTGGAGTTTCCGGCGTGGTCACCCTGGAGGACGTGCTGGAGGAAATCCTGGGCAAGGAAATCGTTGACGAAACCGATCAGGTGGCTGATATGCGGGAACTCGCCCGGGCGCGGCGCGAGGAACTCTTGCGCCAGATGCAGGGCCGGGAGGATGTCTCCGCCCCCTAATGCTGCAACCGCTTGGATTTTGGTATGGCGAAAAAGAAGAACACGTCTGTTTACATCCTGGCCCTGGCCCTTTTTCTGGGAGGCCTCGGCTACCTGCTCTATTCGGGGCTGGGGGAAAATACCACCTACTTTCTCAATGTCTCCGAAGCCTTGGCCATGCAGCCCCAGGCCCTGTCCAAGGCCAGGCTGTTCGGCACCGTGGCCGAACAGGATCTGGCGCGTCCCGATGACGCCATGGGCGTGACCTTTACCCTGGTGGACAAGGACAACGCCGCCAAGACCATTCGGGTCAACTACCGGGGAGCCGTGCCCGACACGTTCAAGCCGGGCGTGGAGGTCATTGTGGAGGGAGGCGTCAATCCCGCCTCGGGCGCGTTTGCCGCCAACACGCTCATGACCAAGTGCCCCTCCAAATACCAGAAAGAAAATCGCGGCTAGAGTTTTCTGCTCGTTTCGGGACGGGCGCTGCCGGCCCGGCCGCCTGGCCGGGCTGGCTCGTTTTTTCGGCCGACGTATAAGGAGTATGCATGCACGCAACGGCTTATTTCGCCTTGCTTTTGGCCCTGCTCGTGTGCCTTTTCGGAGCCGGGGCGGCTCTTTGGGGGCTGTGGCGGCGGGACTTCGGCCGGCTGGCCCTGGTGGAGCGGGGGCACTTTCTGATCGCCGCGGCCGTGTTCGCGGCCTCGGCCATTTTGACCGTGGCCTTGTGGCGGCGCGACTTCTCCTTTGTCTATGTGGCCGAATACACGGACACCTTGCTGCCGCTTTTCTACGCCATAACGGCCTTTTGGGCCGGCCAGGCCGGCTCGCTCCTGTTTTGGCTCCTGGTGGTGGCCGTCTTCGGCCTGGCCTTTGCCGCCTCGCCGTCCTACCGGAACCTGGGTCAGGCCACCAAGCACGCCTACTGGATGTTTTTTCTGGCCACTGAGGCCTTTTTCCTGCTGCTTTTGACCGGGCCGAGCAACCCCTTTCTCAAGGCCGTGCCGCCGCCTGCCGAGGGCCGGGGCCTGAATCCTCTGCTGCGAAACCCGGGCATGATCTTTCATCCGCCCTTGCTCTTTCTGGGCTATGCCGGCTTTGCCGTGCCGGCCTGCCTGGCCCTGGCCGTCTGGCTCGTGGGCGAGGCGCGCTCGTTTGTGGCCGCCGCGCGCAACACCGCCATTGTCTCCTGGGTGTTTCTGACCGCCGGCATCGTGCTCGGCGGCTGGTGGTCGTACATGGAACTGGGCTGGGGTGGCTACTGGGCCTGGGACCCGGTGGAAAACGCTTCGCTGATTCCCTGGCTCGTGGCCACGGCCTTTTTGCACACCGCCGTGGTGGAGCGGCGCACCAAGGCCCTGGCCAAGACCAACGTGGCCCTGGCCGTTATTACCTTTGTCACCTGCATCCTGGGCACGTATCTGGTGCGAAGCGGCGTGGTGGAGTCCCTGCACGCCTTTGGCGAAGGGGGCGTGGGCGAGCCGCTGTTGCTGTTCATGCTGTTTTCCCTGGTGATCCTGACCGCCGTGCTGGTGGCCGGCGCGCCGTTTTTTGCCGGCCGCTCCCGTCCCCTGGCCGGGCTGGCCAGCGTTCCCGGGCTGCTTGTAGTCCTGGCCTGGCTCATGCTGGCCCTGTCCGGCGTGGTGCTCCTGGGCACCATGTGGCCTGTGGTCAGTCGGCTGTGGAGCCAAAATCCCGTGGGCCTGGACGCCGGCTTTTATAATCGCGTGTGCCTGCCCCTGTTTGCCCTGGTCACCGCCCTGGTGGCTGTCTGTCCGAACCTGTCCTTTACCGGCGGCGTGCGGGAACGGGCCGGGCTGGCCGTGACCGGCGGGGCCTTTGTCGGCGGCGGGATCATCCTGTATGTTCTGGGCGTCAGGCTGCCGGTGCCCCTTTTTGCCGGCGCGGCCGCCATTGCCGCCATGGCCACGGTGTTTTTCGTGCTGGCGCGCCAGGCCCACGCCCGAAGCCGCAAGGGTGCGCTGGGGGCCTATCTCGTCCACCTGGGCCTGGCCCTTTTGACCCTGGGCGTGGCTGTTTCCGGCCCCTACCAGATCAACCAGGAGGCCGTGCTGACTCCGGGCCGGACCATGCAGGTCGGCTCGTTCACCCTGACCTATGCCGACCTGGAGCGGGAGGATACCCCGGCCATGTCCATTGCCCGGGCGATTATCGATGTGACCCGAGACGGCAAGCCCGTGGGCCGGCTCGCCCCCGAGCGCCGCGTCTACAAGGGCTTTGAGCAGCCCTTTGCCGAGGTTTCCACCCTCCCGTCCCTGGGCGATGAGCTCTATGCCACGCTTTTGAGTTTTACCGACAAAAAGGCCGCCAGCATCAAGGTCAGCGTCAATCCCCTGGTCAACTGGGTCTGGATCGGCGGCACGGTCATGTGCCTGGCCGCCTTTTTGAGCTTGCGCCGGCCCCGGCCGGGGGCGGAGTAGGGGACATGGCCCAGGCCGTGGTGCGTCTGCGCCGGGTCAGCCGCTTTTTCGGCGAACGGCCGGTACTCAAAAATATCGACCTGGACGTGGAGCCGGGCCGGGTCCTGTTGCTGGTGGGCCGAAACGGCGCGGGCAAGTCCACGCTTCTGCGCATTGTGGCCGGGCTTTTGCCGCCAAGCCAGGGCGAGTTGCGCTGTGACCTTGATCCCGGTGCAATCGGCTACATCGGCCACAAGACGTTGCTGTATCCCAAGCTTTCGGCCCGGGCCAACCTGGCCTTCTGGCAGGCCATGCACGGCCTGCCCCGCAATGCCGCGGCTGTGGAGGCCGCCTTGGAGCGGGTGGGGCTTTCCCGGTTTGCCGACGAGGAGGCCGGGGTGTTTTCCCGGGGCATGTCCCAGCGCTTGAGCCTGGCCCGGGTGTTTCTGACCGCGCCGCGCCTGCTGTTGCTCGATGAGCCCGCTTCCGGGCTGGACCCGGCCTCGGCCGGCATGCTGCGCCGGGAGATCCGGGTCGCCGCTGACGCCGGCGCGGCCGTGGTCTGGGTCAGCCATTCGGTTGCGGCTGACCTGCCCCTGTGCGACCGGGTGCTTTACCTCGACAAATCCCGGGTCGCCTATGATGGGCCGGTGCGGGACTTCGATGCCGGCGACCTGGCCCTGGAGGCGGCGTGCTAGGCGCGGCCCTGGCCGTGGCCCGCAAGGACCTGCGCCTGGCCCTGGCCGGGGCTCAGGGCCTGGTCCAGACCGTGCTGCTGGGGTTGCTCCTCATTTTCATCATGAGCCTTTCCCGGGAGCCTGGGGAAATGGTGCCGCCCCTGGCTGCCGCGGCCGTCTTCTGGCTGGCCACGGCCTTTGGCCAGGTGCTCATCTTCAATTTCCTCTACGGGCTGGAGGAGGCCGAGGGCGCGCGCCTGGGCCTGCTCCTGTCCCCGTCCCCGGCCCAGGCGGTGTGGCTCGGCAAGGCCGTGGCCGGCTGGGTGTTGCTTTTTTGCTGCCAGATGGTATTCGCCCCCGCAGCCGTGGCCTTCCTGGGCCAGCGCCCCCAGGGATCGCCGGTTTTGGCCTTGGCCGTCATCATGGCTGCGGACTGGGGCATCTGCGCCCTGGGCTCGCTCCTGGGCGCCTTGTCCGTGGGCCGGTCCTCCCGGGAGTCGCTTTTGACGGTGGTGCTTTTTCCGCTCCTGGTGCCTGTGCTTCTGGCCGGCATCCGGTTGCTGGAAACCGTGATTTCCGGGCAAGGCCTGGAGGCGGTCGCCGCCTGGGCCGGGACCATGGGGGCTTTTGACGCGGTTTTTACCGCCGCCGCCCTGGTTCTTTTTCCGTTCCTGTATACCGGCGAGGAATAATGGCCCCATGATCCGTATCTGCGCCCTGGCCGCCGTGGCCGTCTCGTTTTTGGCTCAGTACGCCATCTGGTTCTATGCCCCTGTGGAAGAGACCATGGGCGTGGTCCAGAAGATTTTCTACATCCACCTGCCCATGGCCTGGTGGTCGTTCGTCAGTTTTTTCGTGGTTTTCGTGGCCTCCATCCTCTTTTTGGCCAAGCGCCGGGAGAGCTACGACCGCCTGGCCGGGGCCGCCGCCGAGCTGGGCGTGCTTTTTTCCGGCCTGGCCCTGGTCACGGGCAGCTTCTGGGCCCGGCCCATCTGGAACGTCTGGTGGACCTGGGACCCCAGGCTGACCACCACCCTGGTCATGTGGTTCGTCTATGCCGCCTATCTGCTCCTTCGCGCCTCGGACATCGGCGGGGAGCGCAAGGGATCGGTTTTGGCCGTCCTGGGCGTGGTGGCCTTTCTGGACGTGCCCTTGGTGTTTATTTCGGCCCGCTATTGGCGCAGTATCCATCCGGCGGTTATTGGTCAGAAGGGCGGGGGCATGGAGCCGGAGATGTGGGTGGCGGCCGTGGCCAATCTCGTGGCCATGGGCCTTTTGTGGCTGGCCCTGCTTCTGGCCCGGACCAGGCAGCTTTCGGCCCGCGCGGCCGTGACGGCCCTGGTGCGCCAGGGCGCGTCCAGGGAGTAGAGGAGGAGCATGGGAAAGGAACTCTACCTGTATGCGGCCAATGTGGCCGTGTGGCTCGGCATCGGCGCCTATGTGGCCTTTTTGGCCGGGGCGCAAAAGCGCCTGGAGCGGCGCATAAACCGCCTGGAGGCCCTTGGTGGCGACGATTGAAACCGCGCCCGGCCCCAATCAGGCCGGCCGCATGGTCCTTGGCTTTGTGGCCTTTGCCCTGGTGGTCATGTTCGTGGCCTCCTTTGTTTACCGCCTGGAGCGTCCTTCCCTGGAAGTGCGCCAGGAGCGTCAAGGCGGCATGGGCGGGCAGGCCATGAGCGGCCCCATGAAGGAAATCATGGAGCTCATGCAAAAGCTCCAGCAAAACCCGGATGATCCGGCCCTGCAACTGGCCATGGCCGAGCGCTTCATGTCCATGGGGGCGTATGAGCGGGCCAAGGTCTTTTTGGACAAGCTGGCCAAGAGCCGGCCCGATGATCCGGAAGTCCAGAATGCCCTGGGCGTGACCCTCTACAATCTCAAGGACCTGGATGGGGCCAAGGCCGCCTTCGAAGGCATGCTGGCCCGCGACCCGAACAATTACCAGGCCCGGTTCAACCTCGGCCTGCTCTACAAGTATGCCCTGAACCAGCCGGAAAAGGCGGCCGAAGCGTTCAAGGCCGTGATGGCCAACCCTCGGACCGATCCCAAGACCCGGGAGGCGGTGGTCAAGGAGCTGGAAGGCAAGCCGTCGCCGTAATGCTGCGTTGCCTTTTTTGACGTTTTGGTGAATGGAAACACTGCCAAGGCAATCGATTGGCTGGCCGGGTTCGGCCGGGCTGCGGCCTTGGCTGCCGCGGGGAGCGAGGTCCATGGGACGGCAACCATAACCGGAAGGAGGAGTCGATGAGGGGCAAAGGATTGACGCGGGTAAGCCTGATCGTGGCGGCTCTGGGGCTGGCCCTGGGCATGGCGGCCGGACCGGCCGGGGCCGAGGGGGTCATCAAGATTGCCGTGCCCTCGCCCTATACGGGCAGCGCCGCCGGTTTCGGCGAGAACGTCAAGGCCGGCGTGGTCATGAAGCTGGAAGAAATCAATGCCGCTGGCGGCGTGGGCGGCAAGAAGATCGAGGCCGTCTACCTGGACGAGCAGTGCGAGCCCCGCGAGGCCGCCACGGTTTCCACCTCCATTGCCAATGATCCCGACATCGTGGGCATTGTCGGCCACCTGTGCTCCTCGGCCCACCTGGCCGCCCTGCCCACCTACGTGCGCGAGGGCGTTCCCGCCATCTCGCCCACGGCCACCAGCATCACCATCAGCGACAAGAACAAGGACGACCAGGGCAAGGTCTGGTCCTTCCGCAACGTCTATCGCGACGATTTCCAGGGCAAGTTTCTGGCCGACTACGTGGACAAGGTGCTGGGCCTCAAAAAGGTCGCTGTCTTCTATGAAAACAACGACTACGGCATCGGCCTCAAGGATGCCTTTGCCAAGGAAGGCAAGAAGCTCGGCCTGACGGTGGTGGGCGAGGAAGCCTATAAGAAGGGCGACCAGGACTACACCCCGCAGCTGACCAAGCTCAAGGCCGCCGCACCCCAGGCCATTTTTATCGCCGGCTACTACCCCGAAGGCGCGCTCATCGCCGACCAGGCCAAAAAAATCGGGCTTTCCGTGCCCAAGTTCGGCGCCGATGGCTTTGACAACGCCGACTATATGAAACTCGGCGGAGCCGCGGCCAACGACACCTATCTGACTGCGCCGTTTTTGGCCGAGACCGCCGGACCGGACGCCAAGAAGTTCATCGAGGCCTTCAAGGCCAAGTACAACCGCGAGGTTGACTGGATGAGCGCCAACGCGTACGACGCCGCCGGGATGCTCGTCGCGGCCATTGCCAAGGTCGGCCCGGACCGCGCCAAGATCCGCGACTACCTGGCCGGCATCGATTCCCCGGAAAAGGGATACAAGGGCGTCACGGGCGTCAATTATTTCGACGCCAATGGCGACTGCCTCAAGCCCGCCTTCGTGAAGATGGTCAAGGACGGCAAGTTCGTCCCGGCCCCCAAACAGATGAACTAAGGCGGGAACCGCAAGCAGTACGAAACGCGAACAGGCTGGACATCATCCAGCCTGTTCGCGCTTCATGGGCCGGAAAAACGCGCCTCAAACCGTTTCGGAGCGGACGTTGTTCGAACAGCAGCTCGTCAACGGGTTCACCCTGGGCCTGATCTATGCGCTCATCGCCGTGGGCTACACCATGGTCTACGGCGTCATCGAGCTTATCAATTTCGCCCATGGCGAAATCTACATGCTCGGGGCCTTCCTGACCCTGTCGTTTATTTCCCTGGGCCTGCCCCTGCCTGTGGCCGCCTTGCTGGCCATGATCGCCAGCGCCGTCATCGGCGTGCTCCTGGACATCATCGCCTACCGCCCCCTGCGGGAGGCGCCTAGGCTGGCGGCGCTCATTACCGCCATCGGCATGTCCATTTTCCTGCAAAACCTGGCCATGATCATCTGGGGCAGCCGGCCCTTGCCCTTTCCGCGCCAGGCCTTGCCGGCCTTTTTCAGTGATCCGGCCCTCACCTTCGCCGACGTGACCATTTCCTGGATGCAGGTGGCCATCTATGTCGTGGCCCTTGTGCTCATGGTCGGGCTCAACCTGATCATCACCAAGACCCGGGTGGGCACGGCCATGCGGGCCCTGGCCCAGAACCAGACCGCGGCGGCGCTCATGGGCATCAGCGTCAACCGGGTCATTTCCTTCACCTTTGCCCTGGGCTCGGCCATGGGCGCGGTGGCCGGCATCATGGTGTCCATGTACTACAACACCATGTACCCGACCATGGGCTACCTGGCCGGGGTCAAGGCCTTTGCCGCGGCCGTGCTCGGCGGCATCGGCTCCGTGCCCGGGGCCATGGTCGGCGGCGTGGTCCTTGGCATCGCCGAAACCCTCGGCGCGGGCTACATTTCTTCGCCGTATCGCGACGGCGTGGCCTACGGCGTCATGATCCTGGTCATCATCTTCCGGCCCTCGGGCATCCTGGGCCGGGCAGTGGTGGAAAAGGCGTAACCCGGCCGGCCGGGCCTGCCCGGCCGCCTCGAACCGACCGGAATGAGCATGCGCGGCTTTTTGAGCATTTTCAAATACGTCCTTCTGGCGGCGGCCCTGGCCTATCCCCTGATGCCGTTTCGCGATGTGTATGTGCTGCACGTCGTGGTCCTGATCATGGTCTATATGGTTTTGGCCATGGGCCTCAACATCCTGCCCGGGTTCTGCGGTCTGCTCGACCTCGGCTACGTGGCCTTCTACGGCATCGGGGCCTACACCGCCGGGCTTTTGACCATCAACTACAACCTGTCCTTCTGGCTCATCGTGCCCCTGGCCGTGATCAACGGGGCCATTGTCGGCGTGCTGCTGGGCTCCCCCACCTTGCGCCTGGTCGGCGACTACTTCGCCATTGTCACCTTCGGCTTTTCCGAGCTGGTGGTGCTCTTTTTGACCAATGAAATCTGGCTCACGCGCGGTCCTCTGGGCCTGCCCGGCATTGCGCCCGTGTCGTTCGACTTCACCTGGCTGGCTGCGCTGCTCGGCGTCCAGGAGCGCTGGCGTTTTCCCTTCCGGGGCGAGATACCGTACTATTATCTGGGCATGGTCATGGTCCTTTTGGTCTACGTCGTGATGCGCCGGGTGGAGGATTCACGCCTGGGCCGGGCCTGGCTGGCCATCCGCGAGGACCCCCTGGCCGCTGCTTCCTCGGGCGTGAACCTGTTTCTCTACAAGGTCATCGCCTTTGCCGTGTCCACGGGCATCGGCGCCCTGGCCGGAGCCTTCCTGGCCCGGTGGACGCTTTTTATCTCCCCGGACATGTTCAAGTTTTGGGAATCCTTCCTGGTGTTGTGCATGGTGGTCCTGGGCGGGCTTGGCAACATCAACGGCGCGCTCATTGGCGCCGGCATCCTGATCGCCCTGGGCGAGGTCCTGCGGGTGATCCTGCCCAAGCTCGGGCTTCCGGCCGAAACCCGGTTTTTGGCGTACGGCCTCATCATGGTGCTGATCATGCGCTATCGTCCGGGCGGCATCTTCACCCAGGTGGCCGAATCGACCATGAAAAGCGGACCCATCAAGGAACTGCGCGCCCGTCTGGATGCGCGACGGACGGCCTGATATGGATGCGATACTTACCGTAGACGGGGTCAGCAAACGCTTCGGCGGGCTCATGGCCTTAAGCGACGTGTCTTTTAGCGTGGAGCGGGGGACCATCGTTGGCCTGATCGGCCCCAACGGCGCGGGCAAGACCACCATGTTCAACTGCATCGCCGGCATCTACAAGCCCAGCGAAGGCCGGATTCTTTTTGCCGGGGATGGCAATGATCGAGACGTGGCCGGCAACAAGCCCGAACGCATGACCGAACTGGGCGTGGCCCGGACCTTCCAGAACATCCGGCTGTTTTCCAGCCTGACCGTGCTGGACAACGTGCGCATCGGCCGGCATTGCCGCACCAAGGCCAATTTCTTCGGCGCGGTGCTGCGCACCCGGTCCCAGCGGGCCGAGGAACGCCGCATCATCGACGACGCCATGGCCTGCCTGGATTTCGTGGGCTTGGGGATGGCGGCCCTGCAGCCGGCTTCGAGCCTGTCCTACGGCGACCAGCGCCGGTTGGAGATCGCCCGGGCCCTGGCCACGGACCCCAGGTTGCTGCTGCTGGACGAGCCGGCCGCGGGCATGAACCCCAAGGAAACCGAATCCTTGATCGACCTCATCCACGCCATCCTGGCCCGTGGCGTCACCGTGGTCCTGATTGAGCACGACATGAAGCTGGTCATGCGCATCTGCCGCCGGCTGGTGGTCCTGGACCACGGCGTCAAGATTGCGGACGGCCCTCCCCAGGAAATCAAGTCCAATCCGGACGTCATCGAGGCCTATCTCGGCAAGGGCGCGGCACATGCTTGAGATCGCGGACATCCATACCTATTACGGCAACATCCAGGCCCTCAAGGGCGTTTCCCTGCGCATCGAGCAGGGGGAGATCGTCACGCTTATCGGCGCCAACGGCGCGGGCAAGACCACCACGCTCATGAGCGTCTCCGGCGTGGTGCCGCCCAAAAAAGGCGCGGTGGCCTTTTTGGGCGAGGAGGTCACCCGGTATTCCACCGAGCGCATCGTGTCGCTCGGCATCACCCAGGTGCCCGAGGGCCGCATGATCTTTCCGCGCCTGTCCGTGCGGGAAAACCTGCTCATGGGAGCCTACCTGCGCCGGGACAAGCCTGGCATCCGCGAGGACGAGGAGCGGGCCTACACCCTGTTTCCGGTCCTTCGGGAACGCCGGACCCAGATGGGCGGCACCCTGTCCGGCGGCGAACAGCAGATGCTGGCCATTGGCCGGGCGCTCATGGCCCGGCCCAAGCTGCTGCTCCTGGACGAGCCGTCCCTGGGCCTGGCCCCCTTGGTAGTTGAAAATATTTTTGAAATCATTAAGCAGATTAACGCGGACGGCACCACCGTCATGCTGGTCGAACAAAATGCCCAGATGGCCCTGCAGATCGCCCATCGCGGCTATGTCCTGGAAACCGGCCGGGTCACCCTGGAAGGCTCGGCCCGGGACCTGCTCGACGACCCCAAGGTCCGGTCGGCCTATCTCGGTCTGGATTGACCCGGGCCGTATTCCGGAAAAACAGTGGAGCGTTGCCGTTTTCCATTTGGGTAATATTTATTCTTTCCCCAAGAAGCGTTATTTGTTCTTGGAAAAGCCAGACCATGCCTTTCTGGCAACCCGGAGAATCGCATCATGGAAAAAGTCATCAATTTTGGGCTCACGTTTGACGACGTCTTGCTTTTGCCCAGCTATTCCGACGTGCTGCCCGATGCGGCCGACGTCTCCTCGTGGCTGACCCCGGAGATCAAGCTCAACATCCCCCTGGTCAGCGCGGCCATGGACACGGTCACCGAGTCCCGCATGGCCATTTCCCTGGCCCGCAGCGGCGGGGTAGGGGTCGTGCACAAAAACATGAGCATTGCCCGGCAACGGCTCGAAGTGGAAAAGGTCAAGAAGTCCGAGTCCGGCATGATCATCTCGCCCATCACTGTGCCCCCGGACATGACCGTGGAGCAGGCCCTGGTGGTCATGGGCGAATACAGCATCTCCGGCCTGCCGGTGGTGGAAAACGACCGCCTGGTGGGCATTGTCACCAACCGCGACGTGCGGTTTGTCAAGGATTCCGTGACCAAGGTCCGCGACGTCATGACCAAGGACCATCTGGTCACCGTGCCCGTGGGCACGACCCTGGAGGAAGCCAAGCAGCACCTGCACCAAAACCGCATTGAAAAGCTGCTGGTGGTGGACGAAAACAACACGCTGCGCGGGCTCATCACCATCAAGGACATCGAGAAGATCCGCAAGTACCCCAACTCCTGCAAGGACGACCTGGGCCGGCTGCGGGTGGGCGCGGCCATTGGCGTGGGCGGCGACCGCGACGAACGCGCCAGCGCCTTGTTGGAGACTGGCGTGGATTTTCTGGTCCTGGATTCGGCCCACGGCCATTCCAGAAACATCCTGGAAGCCGTGCGGGCCATCAAGGGCGACCATCCTTCCTGCCAGCTCATTGCCGGCAATGTCGGCACCTACGAGGGCGCCAAGGCCCTGATCGGGGCCGGGGCCGACGCGGTCAAGGTCGGCATCGGCCCGGGCTCCATCTGCACCACCCGGGTGGTGGCGGGCGTGGGCGTGCCCCAGATCACGGCCATCATGGAGGCGTCCCGGGCCTGCCGCGAGGCGGGCAAGCGATTGGTGGCCGACGGCGGCATCAAGTTCTCGGGCGACATCGTCAAGGCCATTGCCGCTGGCGGCGACACGGTCATGATGGGCGGGCTTTTCGCCGGCACCGAGGAAAGCCCGGGCGAAACCGTGCTCTACCAGGGCCGCACCTACAAGATCTATCGGGGCATGGGCTCCATCGACGCCATGCGCGAGGGCAGCTCGGACCGGTATTTCCAGGAGCAGTCCAAAAAGCTCGTGCCCGAAGGCATTGTCGGCCGGGTGCCGTTCAAGGGGCCTGTCACGGAGAGCATCTACCAGCTCGTGGGCGGACTGCGCTCGGGCATGGGCTATTGCGGCTGCCAGACCATCGCCGATCTGCAGGAAAAGACCCAATTCGTGCGCATCTCTCCGGCCGGCCTGCGCGAAAGCCATGTCCACGACGTCATCATCACCAAGGAAGCCCCCAACTACCGCGTGGAGACCTACTGATGCTCCATCCCGACAAGGTCGTTATTCTGGATTTCGGTTCCCAGTACACCCAGCTCATTGCCCGTCGCGTGCGCGAGGCCGGCGTGTATTCGGAAATCCACCCGTGCACCGTTTCCGCCGCGGACGTAAAAGCCCTGGCGCCCAAGGCGCTCATTCTCTCGGGCGGCCCGGCCAGCGTCACCGACGCCGATGCCCCGCCCTTTGACCCGGCCATCTTTGACTTTGGCCTGCCCACGCTTTGCATCTGCTACGGCATGCAGCTTCTGGCCCACACCCAGCCGGGCGGAGCTGTGGCCGCGGCCACGGACCGGGAATACGGCCGGGCCGAGTTGTCCATCCTGGCCGATGTGCCGCTTTTCGCCGGCCTGTCGGAAAAAGCCGGCCATACCGTGTGGATGTCCCACGGCGACAAGGTGGTTGCGCCCCCGGACGGATTCGTGGTGGCCGCGCGCACCAAGAACGTGGACATCGCGGCCCTGGCCGACGTGTCCCGGCGCATCTACGCCTTGCAGTTTCATCCCGAGGTGGCCCACACCGACGATGGCGAGCGTATTTTGCACAATTTCCTGTTTGCCGTGGCCGGCCTGGCCCCGGGCTGGACCATGGCCGGATTCGTGCAGTCCGAACTGGCCGCGTTGCGGGAAAAGGTCGGCGACAAGCAGGTGGTGTGCGCCCTGTCCGGCGGCGTGGACTCCACGGTGGTGGCGGTCATGCTGCACAAGGCCATCGGCAAAAAGCTCCACTGCATCTTTGTGGACAATGGCCTGTTGCGCCTGAGCGAGGGCGAGGAAGTGGCCGCGTATTTGCGCGAGCATTTCGACCTGAACCTGCATTACGTGCAGGCGTCCAAGCTCTTTCTCGACCGCCTGGCCGGGGTCACCGACCCGGAGCAGAAGCGCAAGATCATCGGCAACACCTTCATCGAGGTGTTCGAGGAAGAGGCGGGGAAGCTTAAGGACGTGGAATTTTTGGCCCAGGGCACCCTGTACCCCGATGTCATCGAGTCCTGTTCGTTTCGGGGCCCCTCGGCCGTCATCAAGAGCCACCACAACGTGGGCGGGCTGCCGGATGTCATGAAGCTCAAGCTCATCGAGCCCCTGCGCGAGCTTTTCAAGGACGAGGTGCGCAAGGTGGCCGTGGAGCTCGGGCTTCCCGATTTCATCATCTGGCGCCATCCCTTCCCCGGCCCGGGCCTGGCCATTCGGATCATTGGCGAAGTTACCGAGGAACGGCTTGAGATTTTGCGCCGAACGGATAAGATCGTGCAGGCCGAGCTTCTGGCTTCGGGCTGGTACCGCAAGGTCTGGCAGGGGTTTGCCGTGCTGCTGCCGCTTAAGACCGTGGGCGTCATGGGCGACGGCCGCACCTATGAAAACGTGGCCGCCATCCGGGTGGTGGACAGCCTGGACGCCATGACGGCGGACTGGTCGCGGCTGCCCTCGGAACTTTTGGCTGCCATGTCCAACCGCATCATCAACGAAGTCAAGGGCGTCAATCGCGTGGTGTTCGACATTTCCTCCAAGCCGCCGAGCACCATCGAATGGGAATAACCGCCGTCGGCCCAACGTTTGGCCGCCGCAGTCCGGATAAAACGAGTCATTATGTTTGGTATCGGTTCCACTGAGCTTCTGATCATCCTGGTGGTGGCCCTGATTGTCATCGGCCCCTCCAAGCTGCCGGATATCATGCGCACCCTGGGCAAGGGCATGGCCGAGTTTCGGCGCATGAGCAATGACGTCAAATCCACCCTGGAGGCTGAAGTCGAACGGGCCGACCGGGAAAAGCGCCAGGAAGAGGCGAAAAAAGAGCTGTATCCGGACGCGGACAAGGCCGAGGCCCCCAAGACCGAAACAGCCAAAGCCGAAGCCCCGAAAGCGGAAGCCCCAAAGGCCGAGGCCGCCGCGCCGTCCAAGGAGGCCCCCACCGCCTAGGGCGGCCGGGGACGGGTCATGGACGAACGGGGCGAACGGTTTGGAGCCTATTCCCGGGAAACCCGGGAAACCCGGGTGGCCGTGGAGATCGAACTCGACGGCTCGGGCGCGGCTGTGGTGGACACGGGCTTTGGGTTTGCCGACCACATGCTCACGCTTTTGGCCTTTTGGGCCGGTTTCGACCTCAAGCTGACCTGTCGGGGCGACTTGGAGGTGGATGCCCACCATTCCCTGGAAGACGCGGCCATTTGCCTGGGCGAGGCCCTGCGTCAGGCCTTGGGCGACCGCGTGGGCATTGCCCGGGTGGGCCAGGCCAAGGTGCCCATGGACGAGGCTTTGTGCGAGGTGGTGGTGGACCTGTCGGGCCGCCCCTACCTGGTGTACCGTGAGGAGGTTCTGCCGCCGGTCATTGCCGGCGAAGAAAAGGATTTGTGGCGGGAATTTTTCAAGTCCCTGGCTGTATCCGCTCGCATGAACCTGCATATCCATTACGAATACGGCCAAAACGGCCATCACCTGGTGGAGGCGGCCTTCAAGGCGTTGGGATTGGCCCTGCGCCGGGCCACGGCCGCCGAAGGCGCCAGGGTGCCAAGCACCAAAGGGAGCCTGGACTGATGCGAAGCAGATCGTTGATGTATCTTGTCATCGCGGTGTTGGCGGGATTTTCCCTGCTTGCGGGCTGCGCCAGACGGACCGCTCCCGTGGCTTCGGCCCAGGCTCCGGTGGCCACGGATGCCGCCACCTCGGCCGTGGCCTTCCTGGGCAAGTCCTTTGCCGTGGCCCCATTCACCAATCCGGGCACGGATTACGATCTCCTGTCGGGCTATCTGCCCACAGGCGCCCGCCCGGTGCCCGAGGTCGTGCCGGCGCGCCTGGATGCCGGGCTTGAGCAGGCCCTGGTCGGAGCCAAGCAGACGATCCTTCCGTTTAAGATGGTCGCCGCCTGCACCCACAGCGCCTCGCGCGGCGACGAATCGGGCCGGCTGGCCACCATCAAGTACTGGCAAAACGTGGGCGCCTGCGCCGGCGCCGACTACATCGTGGTGCCCATGGTCCTGGGCTGGCAGGAGCGGGTGGGCTCGGAGATGGGGGCCACCACCCCGGCTAGCGTGAACCTGAGCCTGTATCTCGTGGACGTGCACACCGGCGGCGTGATCAAGCATTTTCACTACGAAGAAACGCAAAAGACCCTGTCCGACAACCTGCTCGACGCCCGCAAGTTCGTGTCCCGCCAGGGCCGCTGGGTGACGGCCATGGAAATGGCCCAGGAAGCTCTCAACCAGGGTGTGCGGGAGCTTGGCTTGTGATCCTGTTTCCCGCGGTTGACATCAAGGACGGCCAGTGCGTGCGCCTGCGCCAGGGCCTGGCCGACGCGGTGACGGTCTTTTCGCCCGATCCCGAGGCCATGGCCCGGCATTGGGCCGATCTGGGCGCGCAGTGGCTCCATCTCGTGGATCTGGACGGCGCGTTTAGCGGCAAGCCCCGCAACTTCGACCTGATCGCCCGCATCTGCTCCGGGCTTTCCATCCCGGTGCAGCTCGGCGGCGGCATCCGCGACGCCCAGACCGCTGCCGCTTATCTCAAGGCCGGGGTGCGCCGGCTTATCATCGGCACCCTGGCCCTGTCCGACCCCGAGGCCTTTGCCGCCATCTGCCGGGCCTTTCCCGGCCAGGTGGGCGTGTCTCTGGACGCCGTGGACGGACAGCTCAAGGTCAAGGGCTGGGTGGAAGACGCAGGCCTGACCGTGGAGGACGTGCTGCCCCGGCTCACCGAACAGGGCGCGGCCTTTGTGGTCTATACGGACATCAGCCGGGACGGCATGCAGACGGGCGTGAACCGCCAGGCCCTGGCCCGGCTTTTGGAGCTGACCAGCCTGCCGGTCATCGCGGCCGGCGGCGTGGCCACCCTCGACGACGTCAAGATGCTTTTCCCCTTCTCCCGCCAGGGTCTGGAGGGAGTCATCAGCGGCCGGGCCATCTACACCGGGACCCTGGATTTCGGTGAAGCCATGGCTTGGATCGCCAAGCAGTCCCAGGAGGTCGCCATGCGAACCGTGGAAGTCAAAGGCATGCACTGCGCCAATTGCGTCGCGTCCGTGACCAAGGCCCTTTCCGCCATCCCGGGTGTGTCCGATGTTTCGGTCAGCCTGGAGAAGGGGCAGGCCACCTTTGCAGGCGACGTTGACGCCGAAACCATCAAGCAAGCCATTGAGAAAGTCGGTTTCGAAGCCGGCGAGGTAAAATAGCCGATTCTTTATCTCTGATCAGACACGGCCGTCGCGGCATTCGCGGCGGCCGTTTCCGTTTGGGCCATGTACTGGAGCGAAACCGGCCAGGTTCCTTCGACTTTGTCCCTGGATTCCCGGGTGCGGGCCTTTTTGCGCCCAAAAGACCGCATTGTGGACCTGGGCTGCGGCCAGGGCCGCATCCTGGGCGAGCTGGCCGCCTTGGGCCTGGGCAGCCGGCATGTGGGCGTGGACATCAACGGGCCGAGCCTGGCTCGGGCCAAGCAGGTCGGATTTTCGGTAATCCAGGCAAACTTGACCGCCTTGCCGGTTGTTGACAATGCCTTTGACGTCGGCATCCTCCACGCCGTGCTCACCACCCTGGTGCCTGCTGCCGCGCGCCTGGCCGTGTTGCGGGAGGCCCGGCGGGTGGTGGGGCGGGTCCTGGCGGTGGCCGATTTTCTTCAGAACTGGGATGTGCCGCTCTACCGGGCGCGCTACGAGGCCGGGCTGGCCGAGACCGGGGAGCCCGGCAGCTTCGTGGTCCGGGAGAACGGGCGCGTGCTCTATCCGGCCCACCACTTCACCGTGGAGGAACTGACCGGGCTTTTGGCCGCAGCCGGATTTGCCGTGGAATTTCTGGACACGCCCCGGGTGCGCACCCGCTCGGGCAATGTGGTGCGCGGGGTGGTCCTGGCCGCCCGGGCCATGGAAGGGCTTACGGCTTGGGAAACTCCAACAGTACCTTGAGCGCGCCTGGCCGGGAAGCGGCGGCCAGGGCTTCCACGGCTTCGTCAACGGAGTAGGTGGCCTCGACCAGGGGCATGACATCCACCAGCCGGTCGCGCAGATGGGCCGTGGCCAGCTCGAAGTTGCCGCAGCGCGATCCGACCAGTATGATTTCATCCACCACGGCCTTGGCCATATTGAGCGTGGTGGGCGCGAAGGTGGTGGTCTTGAGGATCACCGTGCCTTCGGGCCGGACCAGTTCCAGGGCGTGTCCCAGACCCTCGGGCCGGCCCGTGGCCTCCACTACCACATCGAAGCGCCCGAATTCCTCCAGCAGCGCATGGGCCAAGGCGGCCCCGTCGGCCCCGTGCCGGGTCGAAACGCCCTGGACCGCGGCAATGGACAGCTTGTCCGCATGCTTGCCGGCCAGGACCAGGCCCGGAACCAGGTATTTGAGGCCGCAGGCGCACAGGATGCCGAGTTTGCCGTCCCCCAGCACGAGTACGGACGTATCGGCCGTCAGATGCACCTGCTGCCCGGGCTCCAGGGCGGCGGCCAGGGGTTCCACGAACACGGCCTCCACATCCGAGACGCCTTCCGGCACTTCGTGCAGGTTGGCCACAGGCATGGTCAGGAATTCGGCAAACGCGCCGTCCTTGCCGGCAATGCCCAGGGTGGTGCGATGGGGGCAGTGGCGGGCATCGTATTTGCGGCAGGTCGGGCATTGGCCGCAGCCGATATTGATGTCGGCCGTGACGCGCTTGCCCAAAAGCTGGGGCGCATCCGGGGCCTCCACCACCCGGCCCACGAATTCGTGGCCCGCGATGCCGGAAAAGTTCATGTAACCCTTTAAGAGTTCCAGATCGGTGTTGCAGATGCCGGCCATGTGCACCTTGATCAGGGCCTCGCCCGGCTCGGGCAGGGGCAAGGCCTTGTTTTTGAGGCACACGGTTCCTTTGTCAAAGGTGACGACCTGCATGGGCGGCTCCTTGTGGCTGGTGAGTGCCGGCGCGGCAGCTTTATGGTAGGCGAAGACGGCCTTGGAGACAAACCCGCGCTTGCGACATCCCTTGACCCGGCCCGGTATTTGATTGATGGAATAGGGGTTGCGGCGAGGCGATATGGAAAAAGCAGCCAGCGAAGACACCCACCAGGCGGTTTTCGAGGCCAGGGAAGGGGAGCCCGGGATGCGGCTGGACGTGTTCTGGTCTTCCCGGCTGGGGGCGCAGGACGTGTCCCGGGCGCGCATCCAGGCGGCCATCGAGGCCGGCCAGGCTTTGGTGGACGGCCAACCCTGCCGCAAGCCCGGATACCGGCTGCGCCGGGGCGAGCGCCTGTCGCTTGCACTGCAAAGGCTCCCCAGTGCGGCCACGGCCGAGGCCGGGGAGTTGGGCGTACTTTTCCGGGACGAGAGCCTGCTCGTGCTGGACAAGCCGGCCGGGCTCACCGTGCACCCGGCCCCGGGCCTGGCCGAGGGCACCCTGGTCAACCGGCTGGTGCATCATTTTCCGGAGCTTCGGGCGATGCCGGGCTTGCGGCCCGGCATTGTGCACCGCCTGGACAAGGACACCAGCGGCCTGCTCCTGGTAGCCCTGTCCGAACCCGTGCGCCTGGCCTTGTCTGCGGATTTCGCCGCCAGGCGCGTGTCCAAGACCTATCTGGCCCTGGTCCATGGCCGGCCCCAGGCCGACGAGGACTGTATCGACTTGCCCCTGGGCCGCGATCCGGACAACCGCACCAAAATGGCAGTGGTCAAAAAGGGTGGCCGCGAGGCCAAAAGCCGCTACCGCCTGGCCTGGACCGCGCCGAACGGCTTGGCCAGCTTGCTGGAGGTGGCCATTGCCACCGGCCGCACCCATCAAATCCGGGTGCACCTGGCCGCCATTGGCCACCCCATTGTAGGTGACGCGGTCTACGGCCCCCGCCAGCACGCCGACTGGAAGCGGCGCGGCGGTCCCCTGGCCCGGCTGGCCGGCCGGCAGATGCTCCATTCCTGGAAGCTTTCCTTTCGCCACCCGATCCTTGGCCGCAAGCTGGATTTTTGCCGCCCGCCGCCCCGGGATTTCTGGCGGCTGCTGTTGCTTCTGGGCCGCCGGACCCAGCGGGTGGGGCTGGTTGGCGCGCCGGGCTGCGGCAAGTCCACGCTCTTGGCGGTCTTTGCCGCGGCCGGGCATCCGGTCTTTTCCGCGGACGCGGCCGTGGCCGAACTCTATGGCCCGGGCGGCGACGGTGCCCATGTTTTGTCCCGTCGTTTTGGCCAGACGGTCCTAGCCGCCGACGGCTCCGTGGACAAGGCCTGGCTTTTGCGGGAGATGCTCGACAGCGAGCGATCGCGACGTGAGGTCATGGATCTGGTGCATCCCCTGGTCAAAAATCGGCTGGAAGCCTTTTTCGCCGCCCATGCCGCAGCCCGGGCGGCCTTTGCCGAGGTGCCCCTGCTGCTGGAGGCAGGCTGGTCCGAAGGGGACGTGGTGGATATGGTTATCGGGGTGCGCTGCCCGTCTGGAGCCCGGCGGGAGCGGCTGGTCCAGGGCCGGGGCTGGCCCGAGGAACTCATGGACCGCATGGACGCCTGGCAGTGGCCTGAGGCGAAAAAGCTGGCCCGGTGCCGCTACGTGGCTGAAAACGCCGGCGATGTGCGCGGCCTGGCTGTTGCGGGAAAACGCATTCTGGACGCCCTGGCCCGGGAGCGGCGCCAGGAGGCCTTGGCCCGGTACCGGGAACTGGCAGCCCGGGGATACGCCGGGCCGTCCAGAGCCTGCCCGGAAAGCCAAGGCAAGGACGTGCCATGATCCCCCTTCGCGACAATGTCCCCCGTTCGGAACGGCCGCTGGTGGTGTGGACCCTGGCGGTCGTGTGCGCCGCGATGTTTGTCTACGAGCTGCTCATGCCCGAACGGGCGCTCAACCAATTCCTGCACATCTACGGCGTGGTGCCGGCCCGCTTCACCAATCCCTCCTGGGCGGCCGTGGCCGGGTATCCCGAGGATGGCTACGAATCCCTGGTCACCTACATGTTTTTGCACGCAGGATGGCTGCATATCCTGCTTAACATGTGGGTGCTGTGGATTTTTGCCGACAATGTGGAGGAAGCCCTGGGCCATGGGCGCTTTATCGTGTTTTATCTGCTGTGCGGCCTGGCTGCCGTGGGCGTGCACATTCTTTTCAACTGGCGCTCCACCATGCCGGTCATTGGGGCGTCCGGGGCCATTGCCGGCATCATGGGGGCCTATTTCCGGCTCTTTCCCCGGGCCAAGGTGGTCACCCTGATCCCGATCTTCATCTTTCCCTGGATCATCGAACTGCCGGCCATTACCTTTTTGGGCATCTGGTTTGCGGTGCAGTTTCTTTCCGGCGTCTTCGGCTCCGTCACCCAGGGGCAGGCCAGCGGCGTGGCCTTTTGGGCCCATGCCGGCGGATTTTTGACCGGATTGGCCCTTGTCCGGGTCGTTTTGCCGCCGGGCTGCCGGTATTGCTACGACCCCCGGCACCGGCGCTATGACCGGGAAGCCTAGGCCCGGGTTTGGGCTTTACAAGGTCTGGATCACCCAGACCACCCGGCCCACCACCCGGCTTGTCGGTTCGTCGCCGGGAACGGTCAGGGGAGGATATTCCGGGTGCAGGCCGAAAAGCTCCAATGTGCCCGATTCCCGATTGCTTCGGGCCATCCTGACGACAAGTCCCTCATCCAGGATGTCCACGGCAAAGATCGGATGAAGGGAAGCGTTGGGCACCGGTGGCCCATCGGCCTGGCACGGGACCCGGGTTTGGGTCGTGTCCACGACCAGGTAGGCCTGCTGGCGGATGCGGGGCTCCAGGACCCGGCTGTTCATGCGGATCACCAGGCGGGATGGGGACAGGAGTGCCGGCGGCAGGCTGATGCGTTCCGTTTCCACCAATCGCCACCGTCGGCTTTGCGGATGCACGCTGGCCATGGCAAAGACCGGGACCAGCGGCGTTGCGGCAACGGGTCGAGCCGCCACCGGCGGCTTGCCGTGTCCGGTCAGGACCCAATCGGCGTTCAAGCCGTATTCGCGGCACTGGCGCGCCACCCAGGCCCGCAGGGCGGCATCCTGGTTTGGGGTCTGGAAAAGTGGTGGCAGCAGTTCCACGCTCCGGACTGCCTGAACGGCATCCTTGGTCGCAATCGCCTGGCGGAGACGGGAGAGTATGGAATATACGGCGTCATGTCCCATGGAAACTCCATTTACGGGACAGTAGCCAGTGCTTATAACTTTGTAAATATATATTTACGTATCAGTTTGGATAGATCGACCGTCTCTTGAGATATTCGAACCCAACGAGCGGTCAGATTTCCTGGATGACCCAGACGGCTTTGCCGATAGTGGCGATGCCGGAATTGGTCAGGGAGAAATGCTGTTCCTGGTAGGCTGGATTGTCGGAAATAATGACCAGCCGCTTGTTTTCCAGGTCCCGGATCACGCGCTTGATGACCAGGCCTTCGCCGGCAATATCCAGGGCATAGATTTCGCCGCTGCGCACGTGGGTTTCGTCGCAATCGATGCCCACGTAGGCGTTGCGGCGAATGACCGGCTCCATGCTGGTGTTGTCCATTTTGGCCACGAGCAGGGCCGGCCTGGCCAGGCTTTCGGGCAGGGGGATGCTTTCCAGGCCTTCCTTGACCCAGGCGCCGGTCTCCGGGTCGGTGCGGGTCATGGCGTAGACCGTGGCCCGGGCCGGGGTGGCATAGGCGCCGCTGGTCTCCCGTACGCTTGCGGCAGCGTTGTTGCCCCATCGGGATACGGGTTCTTGGCCGTAGAGGATCCAGTCCGGTTCCAGTCCCTGGGAACGATACAAGGTGATCAGCCAGCCGTCTGGAATGGTATTTTTCTTTTTTGCATCAGATATGCTGGATTGCTTGATGCCCAGAAGATTGGCTACCTCGGTTTGCGTCCGGGTATGGGTAGCGGTTCGGATCCGGTCATAGGCATCTTCAAATGTATCAGGCTTCACGCAGCCTCCTGCAATGGCGACATGCACGTTGTGCGCAATAAATAGATTTTTTTATTTTGATTGGTTAATCAATTGATATATTTAATATATGTACTCCTTTTTCGGGGATTCGTCAATGCAGTACGGAATATCGGTAACAACAGCAGCAGGGAAACAATGGAAAAGCAAACTCTGCCGCTGGCGCGCTGCCGGATATGATGACGGGAAAAGGAAAAGCCGAACGCTCGCCTTGTTCACAAAAAGCACATATGTTTTTTTGTGAACAAACGCAACGCTTTTGATGTGTCAACGTGCAGGAAAATATATGGATATCAACTGAATGGCGCTTCAGTTGCTGACAGGAAATGGATCCGTAACAGTTTGCTTTAAAAAGCGTGTTGCCGAACCGGGAAAGGACTCGACAACACGCTTTTGCGCATCATGAATCAAATTTCCTGGAAAACCCAAACTACACGACCGACAATGCGATCCGTTGCACTGTCAGCCGGCAGTATTTGATCGGTAAATGTCTGGTTCTCCGAACGCAGGATCAGTCGAGCGTTTTCCGTATCATGCAAAACCCGTTTGATGACCAATCCTTCCACAGGCATATCCAAGGCATAGACCGATCCGGAGCGGATGGTGCGGCGGTCCTTGTCAATGCCGACGTACGCCCCGCGATGGATAAGCGGCGCCATGTCGCTTTCCTCCATACGGACCACCAGCAGGGCCGGGTGGTAAAACTGCTCGGGTACGGTCAGGGTTTGAATGGTCACTTCGCGCCAGGGTCCCGCCCCTCCCTCGGGCAGGGCCATGGAACAGACAGGCATGGGATAGTACTTGGGTTTGCGGCCATAGTTTTCGCCGGCTTCGCGCACTTCCAGAGCCCCGCCGCGCTGCTCGCCCAGAAATTGCGGCAACTCGCCGTGAAGCAGCCAGCTCGGGTTGAGATTGTAGATCTGGTAGAGCTTGATCAACCAACTGTCCGGAATGGATTGCCGCCGCTTGGCGTCGGAAATACTGGATTGGCGGATATCCAAAAGCTTGGCGATTTCCACTTGGGTCCGCATGCCCGTGGCTTTCTTGATCCGTTCGAAAGCCTCGTCAAAACGGTTTGTTGATTCCATGGAATTTATTTCGTTCATAGCGCCTCCGGTGCCGTGCGTTGATCGTTATGCACTTCGCGTATGGTTACAGACCGCATGGGAAAAATTTTTGTTTGCATTATATCAGCTATAAAAGGTTGGGGTATAAGTCAAGAGCGAAATGGTAATCGACCATACGCTGCTCATAACATGCTCTTATTTAACAGAATAAAAATGACATCCAACTTTTTGCCAAAGGCGGGAGCCAATATCGGGCAGGCCGGAAGACGCTTCATGTCTTTTTTATCGGCAGGTTCTGCAATCATTTGCCTGCTTGGAACAAAATTTCAGAAGAACTGAAAGAAAACAGGGCCGGCATTCTTCAAGCAGACCAACAGACCTGGCCGAACCGGCACATTGCTCCAAGGCGCGAAAACGGCTGTCACGAGAATCGGCTTTTCGATAAGAAGATTGCCCGAACCTGATTTCCGGACGCGTCCAGGACACGCGCCGCAACGGTAGCCGTCCGGCAACAAGGGTGGCCTGCAACCGGCGTCAAACATCTTCCAATGGCTGACGAAAGAGAGCGGAATCGCGAAGCAACGGTGCGTTGCCCAGGGATCGGCTTCAGTTGTCAGATGTCAAATACGCTGCACGAAAAGAGGAACTTCCGTGTGCCGATGATGACTACGCGACAC
The DNA here is from genome assembly GCA_964490985.1 of uncultured Desulfovibrionaceae bacterium. GTDB lineage: Bacteria > Desulfobacterota > Desulfovibrionia > Desulfovibrionales > Desulfovibrionaceae > Solidesulfovibrio. The sequence continues at coordinate 26,718 of CAZBER010000039.1, forward strand.
TACAAGGGCTGTCAAATATTACCTACCAAATAAATAGGGAAAGCCCTGGGCGCAAGGGGAACCTTGCCAAAGGACAATCAGCGAACCGTTGCCCAAGCGCCGTAGGCGGCCTGGCCCAGGCTGATGCAGGCATCGTTGGCCGGAACGGCGCGATGGCAAAGGGGGGTCAGACCCGCCTGGCGCAGGGCAGAGGGCAAAAGGGTAGCCAGGGTGCGGTTTTGCATGACTCCGCCGCTTAAGGCCACCTGGGACAGGCCGGTTCGGGCCGCCATTTCCCGGGCCAAATGCGTCAACCCGGAAACAAGCCCCAGATGGAAGCGTCGGGCCACGCGCCCCGCGGCAATGCCGCGTTCCCAGTCCGCGGCGGCCTGGGCGAAAAGGGCCAGAGTGTCGAGGACAACCAGGTCCCGGGAAGCATCCACAGGACAGTCATAGGCTGTGGTCTCGGCCAGGTCCTGGGCGTTTTCCAGGAGAATGGCGGCCTGTCCCTCGTAGTCAATGGCCTGGCACAGGCCCAGCATGGCCGAGACAGCGTCGAAAAGGCGGCCGCAACTCGTGGTCACCGGGCAGTTGAGGCCTTTTTCCAGCATGCGGCCGATAAGGCCCGAAGCCTGGCTGCGTTGTGCAAGCCAGGGCCAGGGCCGGCCCGAAGGCGCTGTTTGTCCCAAGGCAAAATAGCACGCCTGGGCCATGCGCCAGGGCTCCCGCACGGCCGCTTCGCCGCCGGGCAGGCGCATCGGGGCCAAGTGGGCCAGGCGGGCATGGGTCGCCCCTCGGGGATCGACCACAAGGCCCTCGCCGCCCCAGATGGTTCCGTCCTCACCCAGGCCCGTGCCGTCCAGGGCCAGGCCCAGCGCCGGTTCGGCCTGGCCGTGTTCGGCCAGCACGGCATGGATGTGGGCCACGTGGTGCTGTAGGCGAAGAACCGGCCAGCGGTCCTGCTCCAGGGCAAAGCGCGTGCTCAGGTAGTCGGGGTGCAGGTCGGCCACGCAGGCCACGGGCGCGGCGCGCAGGATACCCAGCAGATGCTCCAGGGTTTCCTGATAAAACCCGTAGGTCTCCAGGTTTTCCAGATCGCCGATGTGCTGGCTCAAAAAGGCCTGGCCGCCCTTGGTGACGCAGACCGTGGCCTTTAAAAGCGGCCCCAGGCCCAGCACCGACGGCCCGGCTGCGGCCAGGGCCAGGGGCGAGGGCACATAGCCCCGGGCCCGGCGCAGGAACATGGTCGGCGCGGACGCGTCCCGGTCCGGGCCGTCCGGCTCCAGGGGACGCACCACGGAATCGTCGGTACGGATCAGGATGTCGCGGTCATGAAGCAAAAAGCAGTCCGCGATGTCCGCCAGCCGGGCCAGGGCTTCCCGATTGCCGAGACTGATGGGCTCGCCGCCGGCATTGCCCGAGGTCATGACCAGGGCAGCCGGGCGATGCGGCCCCAGAACCGCGCCAAGGGCCTCGAAAAGCACGTGGTGCAGGGGCGTATACGGCAGCATGACCCCGATTTCATTGGTATCCGGGCCGATATTCGGGGCCAGGGGCGACCCGGGCAGGCCGGGCAGGAGGGTAATGGGGCGCGTGGCCCCGGCCAGCAGGGCTGCCGCGCCAGAAGTGACGCGTCCCAGGCGGGCGGCTGTTTCTATGTCCGCCACCATGACGGCCAGGGGCTTGGAAGGGCGGTGTTTGCGGCGGCGCAATGCGGCCACGGCCTGTTGGTTGGTGGCGTCGCAGGCCAGGTGAAAACCGCCCAAACCCTTGATGGCCGCGATCTCGCCCCGGGCCAGGGCCAGGGCCAAGGCCTCCAGGGCTGCCTGGCCCTCGGCCAGCCGCGTTCCCTGGCCATCCGTCAGCCAGACCTTGGGGCCGCACACCGGGCAGGCATTGGGCTGGGCATGGAAGCGGCGGTCAATGGGATCGGCGTATTCGGCGGCGCAATCCGGGCACATGGGGAAACAGGCCATGGAGGTGGTTTCCCGGTCATAGGGAATGGAGCGGGTAATGGTATAGCGCGGGCCGCAATTGGTGCAGTTGGTGAAGGGGTAACGGTAGCGGCGGTTTCGGGGATCGGCCATGTCCGCCAGGCAGTCCGGACAGGTGGCCACATCCGGGCTGATGAGCACCTCGTGGCCAGCCCCGGCGGCGCTGGCCTGAATGCGAAAGGCGTCCTCTCCCTGGGCCGGGACGGCTGTATCCGTATGGGCGAGAATGCGGGCCAGGGGCGGAATTTCGGCCGGCAGGCGGCGGCCGAAGTCGGCCACGGCGCCCGGGTCGCCTTCCACCTCGATGCGCACGCCTTCCGGAGTGTTGCGCACGAATCCGGACAGTCCCAGCTCCAGGGCCAGACGGTAGACAAAAGGACGAAAGCCCACGCCCTGGACCTGGCCGGCCACCACGTGGCGGCGTCGCATACGGCTTTGCATGTCCGGAAGGTAGCGCGCTTTGCCCGCGTGTCAACACTGACGAGGTTCTTGCAAAAAGAGCTGTTTTTGAGGCCTTCGGCGACCAAAGGGCTTTGCCCTTTGGAAACCCATAAGGGAATCAGCGCAACCGGGTCATGAGGCTTCGGATGCGGCCGGTGACGAACCGCTTGGGGTGGAAGGCCAGGGGAGCCAGGTTTTTTGGCGTCTCGAACCCGGTCACGTCAAAGGCGTCCGGGGACTCCAGGGGGTAGGCCAGTTCCGAGGCGTCCGCGCCCGGGAGGCGCATGGCCCGGGCCTCGCGCCACAGCGGAATCAGGGCTTCGGGCAGACCCAGGAGGGCGTAGAGGGCCGTATCCAGGGCCACGGGGTTGGCCGCGGCAGCCAAAAGGCCCAGGGAAAAGGGAGCGCCGCCCACAGGCCCGGCCTTGTGCATGGCCACCACGCCGTCGAGCAGGGTCACGGATGGGGGCAGGGCGGCGCAGACTTCGAGGATCATGCGGGCAAACCGGTTGCCCGCCTGGCCCAGGCGCTGGTGGGCCAGGGACTTGCGAAAGCCGCACACGCAGCCGAAAAAATTCTTGACGGCCAGGGTCATGCCCATCTGGTCGTGGCATTTCAGCCGCGGCACATTGACGATGCGCTCGGCGGTAAGGGCCAGTTTGGATATGCCCACGCAGCCGCCAAAGGAAAGCCGCACCGGTTGCGGAGAATCCAGGCTGGCAATGCGCACGGGCAGATCGCGCAGGGCTTCGGTCAGGCCGGTCAGCCGGGCCATGATGCGGCCCGTGCCAAAGGCCGGAGAATCGGCCACAGTGACCGACGCGCCCGCATCCAGCAGATGGCGGCATACGGCCCGCACCACCACCGGCGCAGTGCAGGACAGGCCGGCGTTTCGCGGGGCCACCAGGTTCGGCTTGACCAGGACCCGGGTTCCCCGGCCCGCGTCAAGACCCGTGGCGTCCAGGAGTTCGGCCACCACGGCGGCCAGGGCCGGATCGTCGTAGCCGGAGGCGCGCCGCAAAAAGACGTTTTCAGGCATAAAACATCGCATAACGCCGGAAGGCGCATTTTCCTGACACAGTATCAGGATGATCGGCGGCTAAAAAATTGGCCCTGGCTTTCGCCGGAGTGACGCAACCAAGGAAGGCAGGTCCTTCCGGCAACGCCTTACCCTTGGCTCGGGTGGTCCGGGAGGGGCCGCGCCCCTCCTGGCCGCCCGAAGCGTTTCTTACCCAACCTTTTTCAACACTTCGCGCATAAACGCCGGCAGGTCCGAGGGCTGGCGCGAGGTGATCAGGTCGCCGTCCACCACCACCTCGGAATCCTCATAAACCGCGCCGGCTTCCTTGAGTTCATCGGCCACGGTCTTGTAGCAGGTGGCCTTGCGTCCGCGCAACAGCCGGGCCGTGACCAGGATTTGCGGACCATGGCAGATGGCGGCAATGGGAATGCCGGAAGAAGCGAAGTCATTGACGATGTCGATGACCTTGGGAATTTTGCGCAGCTCGGCCGGAGCCTTGCCGCCGGGCAGCACCAACAGGCCGTAGCCGCGCGAGCCGGCCGATTCGACCTGGTCCACGGCCAGATTGGCCGTGATCGTATAGCCGTGCTTGCCGGTTATGGTCCCGGCCTTGGGCGCGGCCACATCCACCTCGAATCCGGCCTCCTGGAGGCGGTAGAACGGGTAGAGCAGCTCGGTATCCTCGACATTGTCGCCGGAAATGATGAGGGCTTTTTTTTGGGGCATGGCGTCCTCTCTGGAATTTTTACGTTGACAAAATTTTTCGAGTCCAGCCTCCAGCCTATGCCCCAAACCGGCCGCACTGGCAATAACGGCGTGGCAGCCATAAAAAAGCCCCGGCCGAAGCGTTCTCCGGCCGGGGCGGCGCTGCCCGGAAAAAAGAACGGTTACATGGTCATGTCGTCGTCGCAGCACAGCGGATAGATGCGCATGTTGGGATACACGCCCTTGAATCCACCTTCCACATAGGGCTGGATCAAGTTGTAGGTGATGTTTTTGGTCTTCTGGGCATGTCCGTGGTTAGCGCTGCCGTCGTAGTAGGCCCCGTTGGCCTCCAGGATATGGTGGATGCGATTCTGGAAGGCCCGGATGAACCGGCCGCCCTGGCCCGTGAAGGTCATGGCCCCGATGGTTACCTCGCCCTCCACCTTGGCGAAGTCCTCGATGGATACGGACTGGGTGGCCAGGTCGGCCTGGCGTTGGACAAAGCCCCAGACCACGTGTCCGGCCGGCACGGTTACGGGCTCGACCAGATCGATGATGGTGTGGGGCAGGACCACCGATCCTTGGCCCACGGTCAGGGGCGCGGCGGCGCTGCCGCGCAGAAACGAGTTGAAGCCCACGAACACGTTGGTGCCGAGCCGGCTGCCGATGATTTTGGCGCCATGGGCCGTGACGTCGTAGCCCTCCAGCACCGAATCCACCACATAGCTGTTTTCCTGGGCATTGGCGCCCTTGCCCAGGCGGGCGTTTTGCAGATAGGCGCGCTGGGCCACCAGCACGTTTTCGCCGATGCTGGTCTCGCCCTTGACCACGGCATAGCGCGAGACGAACGAGCCCGGGGCGTAGGTTTCCGGCCGGGAGGCGTACAGGAACCCGAAGACCCGCTCGAAGTCGCGTTTGCGGCTCTCCACGAAGTCCATGAAAATGCCCTTGGCCCGCTGGCCCGGGACGATGGAGACGTATTTTTCCAGCACCGTGGGGTCGTAATGGTAGCTGAATTCGTCTCCGGACTTGTTGCGGATCCAGATGTGCCCGGGCTCCACCACGCGCGGTTGCAGGTCGCAGACCTGGACATAGGCATAGGAGCCGATGCAGCTGTTTTGCACGGTGCACAGGTCGATGGTGGAAAAGGGACCGAGAAAGGAGCCCATGACCGGCGCGCCATGAATGTTGGCGTAGGACAGGGCCACGGTGTTTTTGATGACGAATTCCTCGGGGAATTCCGGATCATGGCTGAAGCTGTGGATCAGCGCCTTGTGCAGGAAGCTGTCGATGATTTTGATGACTTCGTCATTGTGCAGGCGAAGGCTCACCCCGTCCACGCAAAAGTCGCTGGTTACGGATTTGAGCTCATCGCCCCGGACATCGCATTTGTACAGGACGGAATGCTCGATATCGCATTTGCCGAAGAAATAGGAACCGGCCAGGGAGGAGCATTTGAAATTGAAAAACAGGGGATGTTCGGTGGTGATGCCGTAGAAGGCGTAGAACTGGGCGTAGTTTTCCATGGGCACGGCGCCGAGGACATACGGCCCCACGTCCGTGCCGCTGCGCCGCAGGTTGATGTTGGTGCGGGCGATGATATTGTCCAGGATAAGTTGCAGATGCTTCATCCCCTGGCCCCCATGTCCATGCCGTTGCCGGTGGTCTGGCCCGGGGTCCAGTCCGCATGGGACGCGCGTGCAAGGGCCTGCTGCACGGCCTCGAGCAGGACATGGATGTCGCAGGGTTTGGCCAGGTATTCCATGGCGCCCAGGCGCATGCTTTCCAGGGCGCACTGGGCCGTGGCATAGCCGGTGACGATGATCGTCTCCACTTCCGGCCGGGTCGCCTTGATGGCCCGAAGCGTCTCCATGCCGCTTAAGCCCGGCATGTTGACGTCCAGGACCGCCACGGCCACATCCGGGTCGTGGCGTAAGATATCCAGGGCTTCCTCGCCCGAGGCCGCGGTCTGGACCGACAGGCCGCGCGTGGCCAGCCATTGCGACAGGGCCCAGCGCAGGTTCGCTTCGTCGTCGATGAGCAGCACGGTTTTTCCAGGCATGGTTTCTCCCGTTGCAGAAAGTCGAATCAACCGAAACGGAGCCGAGGCAAAACTTCAGACCGCCGCGCGCGACAGGGCTTCCATCACCCGGGCATACAGGGCCTCCATGTCGCACGGCTTGGACAAAAATTCATAGGCGCCCAGGCGCAGGCCCTCCAAGGCCCCTTCCACCGAAGGATAGCCCGTGAGGATGATGGCTTCCACGTCGGGCCGGACCGCTTTGAGGGCCCGCAAGGTTTCCAGGCCGTCCAGGCCCGGCATGTTGATGTCGAGCACGGCCAGGCCGATGTCCGGGTCCTGGCGCAAAAGGGTCAACCCCTCTTCGCCCGAGGCCGCCGTTTTCACGACAAGCCCGCGGGATGCAAGGCGTTTGGCCAATACGGCCGTGAGCCCTGCCTCGTCGTCGACCAGAAGTACTGTCTTGCCCGCCATGGATCGCTTGCTCCCGATTTCACAATTTCGAGATGCTTACCCCGCAACCGCCACGGCTTCAAGAGGGAATGCACTTTGAACGTTTCGTAATGAAACCGGAATATGCTCGTCGGTCTGCTTTTTATCATCCCTAAAGCCACAGCCAGACCGCGGCCAGCCCGGACAGGCTCATGGTCACGGTATACGGCAGGGCCAAAAGGACCATGCGGCCGTAGGACAGCCGGATGAGCGGAGCCAGGCCCGAGGTCAGCAGGAACAGGAATGCGGCCTGGCCATTGGGCGTGGCCACGCTCGGGATGTTGGTGCCGGTGTTGATGGCCACGGCCAGAAGCTCGAACTGGGCCGGAGTGATGGCGCCGGCGGCCA
>CAZBER010000039.1:33727-35726 GCA_964490985.1 uncultured Desulfovibrionaceae bacterium
GAAGGTCCCCTCCTCGGAGGGCCGGAAGCTGCTGGTGACTGTGGCGCTGGCGCCGGCGGCCAGGGCCTTTTGGGTCTCGGTGATGTAGACCGTGGCCACGAACACGTTGTCGCTGACCATGGATAAGAGCCCGTTGGCCACGTAGAAGGCCGCCAGTTGGGCCTGGCCGGAAAACGACAGCACCGCCTGTATGATCGGAGAAAAGAGCTGCTGGTCGTGGATGACCGCCACCACGGCGAAAAAGACCGTGAGCAGGGCGGTAAAGGGCATGGCCTCCTCAAAGGCGCGGGCAAGGCGGGTTTCCTCCACCACGCCCGTGAAGCTGGCCGTGAGGATGATGAGCATAAGGCCGATCAGCCCCACCTCGGCCAGGTGCAGGGCCAGGGAAGCCACCAGGAGCACGGCGGCCGCGGCCATGACCGCCAGGGCGGCCTTGTCCTTGGCCGTGCGCAGTCCCGCGTCCGCCCGCACCTGCTCGACCAGGATATCGCGCACCGACTGGGGCAGGGCCGTGCCGTACCCGAAAAGCCGCCACCGCTCCACCGCCAGGCAGGTCAGGACGCCGACTGCGAAAACAGGCAGGGATACCGGAGCCACCTTGAGGAAAAAGGTGTTGAAATCCCAGCCCAGTTCGTGGCCGATGAGCAGGTTCTGGGGCTCGCCTACCAGGGTCGTCACCCCGCCCAGGGCCGTGCCCACGGCTCCGTGCATCATGAGGTTGCGCAAAAATCCGCGGAACTGCTGCAAATCCTCGCGCAGGGTTTCGGCAATGCCCTCGTCCAGACTGTTGTCGTGGCGTTGGCCGATTTTCTCGCCCGAGGCGTACCGGTGGTAGAGGTCGTAAAATCCGTAGGCCACGGCGATCATCACCGCCGTCACGGTCAGGGCGTCCAGAAAGGCCGACAAGACCGCGCCCAGAAGCAGAAAGAGCAGGGACAGCCCGATCTTGGAGCGCACGCTGGCCAGGATGCGCGTGAACGTCACCCGCAGCATGTCCTTCAGGAAATGGATGCCCGCCACCATGAAGATGAGCAGCAACAGCACCGGCAGGTTGTGGGCCACCTCGTCGTAAACCGCCTCGGGCGAGGTCATGCCCAGGACAACGGCTTGCAGGGCCAGCAGACCGCCGGCGGTCAGGGGATAGCATTTGAGCGCCAAGGCCAGGGTGAAGATGAATTCCGCTATAAGCGCCCAGCCGGCCGCATACGGCCCGGCCAGGTAGAGCAGCATGGGGTTTGCGATCAAAAAGGCCACAATGGCCGCCTTGTACCAGGCCGGCGCGTTGCCCAGAAAATTGGCTGTAAAGGCCTGGCCCACGGTCTTGACCACGTTGCGGCTCCTTGTCCCGGATGGTGTGGCAGTGAAATTGCGATACTGTTTCAGAAGGAAAGGGAAATTTTGGCATCTCCGCGGCAGGCTGGTCAAGCGGATCGGCCCATTTGGCCGTCAAGGGGTTGCAAATCCCGTCCGCCTTGGTACTTAAGGCTCCGGGAGGCCGCCATGGAACGCAAACCCAATCGCTTGATCCACGAAAAAAGCCCCTATCTCCTGCAACACGCCTACAACCCCGTGGACTGGCATCCCTGGGGGGAGGAAGCCTTTGCCCTGGCCAAGGCCGAAGACAAGCCCATCTTTCTGTCCATCGGCTATTCCACCTGCCACTGGTGCCACGTCATGGAGCGGGAATCCTTCGAGGACGAGGACGTGGCCGCGCTCATGCGGGCTACGGTGGTGGCCGTCAAGGTGGACCGGGAGGAACGCCCGGACCTCGACACCCTGTACATGTCCTTTTGCCAGGCCATGACCGGCCGGGGCGGCTGGCCCCTGAACGTGATCCTGACTCCGGACGGCCAGCCCTTTTTCGCGGGCACCTATTTTCCCAAGGAATCGGGATTCGGCCGCACCGGGTTCAAGGACCTGCTGCATCGCATCCATGTGGCCTGGATAGACAATCGGGATGGGGTCCTGGGCAACGCCCGGCAGATCGTGGACGCCATCA
>CAZBER010000039.1:35736-38408 GCA_964490985.1 uncultured Desulfovibrionaceae bacterium
GGAAGCCGCGGCCCGGCCCGAGGCTTCGGAAAAACTCGGTCCGGCCGTGCTGGAGGCAGCCGCGGCTGAGCTGACCGCCGCTTTCGATGCCGTGCACGGCGGCTTCGGCGGCGCGCCCAAGTTTCCCTCGCCCCACAACCTGCTCTTTTTGCTGCGGGAATACCGCCGCACCAAGAACACCCAGTATCTGGACATGGTGGAGGCGACGCTTATCGCCATGCGCGCCGGCGGCATTTTCGACCAGGTGGGCCTGGGCTTTCATCGCTACGCCACCGACGACCATTGGTTCCTGCCGCATTTCGAAAAGATGCTCTACGATCAGGCCATGCTGGCCATGGCCTATACCGAAGGCTACCTGGCCTCGGGCCGGGAGGCCTTCCGCCAGACGGCCCTGGACATCTTCGAGTACGTGCGCCGCGACCTGACCAGCCCGGAAGGCGCTTTTTACAGCGCCGAGGACGCCGACAGCGAAGGCGTGGAAGGCAAATTCTACGTCTGGACCACTGCCGAGGTCCGCTCCGTGCTCTCGGCCGAGGACGCGGAACTCGCTTTATCCGTGTATGGTTTGCGCGAGGAGGGCAATTTCCATGACGAGGCCACGGGCGTGGCCACCGGGGCTAATATCCCCTTTCTGACCGGTCCCCTGGACGTGGTGGCCGTCAAACAGAACATGGACCCGGCCGAACTGGAAACACGCCTGGCCCGCTGCCGCCAGGTCCTGCTGGCGGCCCGGGAAAAGCGCGTCCGGCCGCTTCGCGACGACAAGATCCTGACCGACTGGAACGGGCTCATGATCGCCGCCCTGGCCAAGGCGGCCCGGGCTTACGGCGACGAGGACCTGGCCGGCCGGGCCCGGCGGGCAGCGGACTTTATCCTGAGCGCGCTGCGCCAGGAAGACGGACGCCTCCTGCACCGCCTGCGCGACGGCCAGACGGCCGTGCCCGGCATGCTCGACGATTACGCCTTCCTGGCCTGGGGCCTCACCGAACTGTACCAGACCGTGTTCGAACCCAAATACCTGCGCGCCGCCGTGGAGCTGGCCGAGGCGTTGCGCCGGCATTTCGCGGCAGCGGACGGCGGTTTTCATCTCACCGCCGATGACGCCGAAACCCTGCTCTTGCGCCAGAAGCTCTTTTTCGACGCAGCCGTCCCGTCCGGCAACAGCGTGGCCTTTTATCTCCTGACCACGCTCTTTCGCCTGACCGGGCGCAAGGAATTCCAGGCCGACGCCACCGCCCTGGCCATGAACGTATCCTCCCAGGTCGCCGCGCGCCCCTCGGGCTTTTCGTTTTTGCTGTGCGGCCTGTCCCAGATCCTGATGCCCAATGCCGAGGTGACCGTGGCCGGCGACCCCGACGCCCCGGACACCCACGCCCTGGTGGAAGCCATAAACCAGCGCTACCTGCCCGAAGTGGCCGTCCTGCTGCGGCCCGACGACGAGGAGCCGGAAATCACCCGTCTGGCCCCGTTTACCCGCTTCCAACTGCCCGTGAACGGCCGGGCCGCAGCCCATGTCTGCCGGGCCGGCTCCTGCCAGCCGCCCGTCGTGGACGCGGCCGCCATGCTCAAGCTGTTGCACGAGTAGGAAAGGGAAAGAAAATCGGGGCGCTGCCCCGAACCCCGCCGGGGCTCCGCCCCGGACCCGGCCAGGGCTCTGCCCTGGGCCCGCCGGGGGGAATCATTCCCCCCGGACCCCCGACCGGCTTGGCCGGACGGGAGGGTGGAGTTGGGATGTGGAACCGGAAATGGGCTGGCGTCAAGGCGCAAAGCCGCCTTGACGCCGAGGCAATTGCGGCCCCACGAGTCCGTCTCTCTTCGGGCGAAAGAAGAGGCTGGTTAGTCGGCCGCGAGGCTCCCTTTGGCTTCGCGCTCAATGGCTTCCACGATCCAGGTGTTGAGGCTCTTTCCCTGGGCCTTGGCCACTGTCGCCGCCAGGCGGTGCAGATCCGCGCCCAGGCGAAGCCCGATCTTGCCGGAATAGGGCTTTTCCGGTGAAACACCCTCTTCGGCGCACATGACCAGATAATCCTCCACGCCCTGGGCCAGGCTCTTCTTCAGTTCGTCAATGGATGTGCCGGTGAAGTGGATCATGTCGCGCATGCCGATGACATGGCCGTGAAAGGCTTCATCCCCGGGCGTGTAGTCGAAAATCCCCACATATCCCTTGTATGTCAAAGCGTTCATGGCCTTACTCCCGCGCTTTCCAGAAATTGCCGCACAGACCGGACCGCTCCCTTGTCCGTTGTCTTCTCCGGATGGGGCTCATGAAAGGTCGCTCGGACGCCGTTGAGCGTCACCCGGATGCGAGAGCCTTCACCCTTGCCGCACAAGCGCCCCGCGCGCTTTAAACAGAGCCACGATGTCCCGCCAGGGGATGCCGGCCCGAACCGGATTGGCGAAAATGGCTTCAAGGGTTTTGTCATGTCTGGTGCCCATACTTAATGGTACTATTTTTTAATATCATGTCAAGCTACGAGAACGGCGAGCAGGAAAGAAAAAAGCCCCGGAAAGCCGGGGCCGCATGGTCAGGCAAGGCCTTTTTCAAGGGATACGAGGCTCTTGCAAAAATCAAAACACGTGAAACAGCCAGGAGCGTTGCCGCATAACACCCTCAACTCATTACGGGTTTCCAAAGGGCAAAGCCCTTTGGTCGCCGAAGGCTTCAAAAACGA